>CADEDH010000162.1 GCA_902826025.1 uncultured Actinomycetes bacterium | reverse complement strand
GTTGACGCTGGCCAGATCGGTCACCCAGCGGCCGTCCACCAGGAGCTGCCGACCACGTTGGGCATGCACCAGCCGGTTCCGCTGGGGGATCCCGGTGCGGAGCAGGGCGAGCTGCTCGCCGGTGCCCCCCGGGGACCGGCCGTGGGTGCCGGGTCGGGCCAGCCGCTGGAGATCGGACACGTCCACCAGCTCACCGAGCACCTCTTCGGCGATGGCCAGGCCGAGCACCTGTTCGGCGTCGGTCACCAGCTCGATCAGGGTGAGCGAATCGAAGCCGAGGTCGTCCTGGAGGTGCATGCCGGGCGAGACAACGGCGCCCCGCCAGCCTCGACGCCGGGCGTGGCTGCCCACGAGCGCCAGCAGCCCCTCCTCTTCCGTGGCGAGATCGATCACCGGGCCTGATCCGCCGGCCCCGGCGTCCTGGCCAGAGCCACGGCCCCCCGGAACGATGCGGGCCACGATCGGGATCTCGCCCCGGCGGAGGCCGGCCCGCAACTCGTGGTGCTGCTTCTTGCCGCTCGTCGTGCGGGGTAGCGCGTTGCGGCCAGTGAGCAGCACCACGTCGATCGGGACTTCCAGGTGTCGGCAGGCGTCGGCGACTCGACGAAGGAGCTCGTCGTCCCCGGTCCCGCGTACCCGTTCCACCACGACGGCGACCTCGCCCCCGGCCCCCGAGCCGGCGCCGCCGGGTTCCACCGAGGTCTGCAGCACTGCGCACCGATCGATGGCCAGCCCGGCCTCGTGGGCCAGTTGGGCTTCGAGGGAGGTGGCCGACCAGTTCCGCCCCCGGACGATGATGGTCACGGAGCGGCGCTCCACGAGATGCAACTCGCCCTGGTGAACGAAGCCGAGATCACCGGTACGGCACCAGCCGCCGGGAAAGGGCTCCAACGTGCCATCGGGGTTGCGGTACCCGGGCGAGACCGACGGGCCGGCCACCATCACCTCACCACACACGCCCTCGCCAACCGGCGCACCGGTGGCCCCGTCGACGACCTCCAGCTCGATTCCCTCCATCGGTGGACCGAGGCGGGCCACCCAGGGCCGGTCGGCGGGCAACGGCTCGGCACCGGTCAGCGAGCGGACGGCACCGAGCCCGATGGGGCCGAGGGCGGGAACCGGCCCCCCGGTCACAGCCACGGCTCGAGGCGGCCCGGGATGGGCGAGCGACACCACCAGCGTCGCCTCGGCCAGCCCGTAGCCCGGCCGGATCACCTCGGACCCCAGGCCGAGCGCCTCGAAGCGACGATTGAACCGGTGCACCGTACGGGGATCCACCGGCTCGGCTCCGGTCAGGCAGACGCTCCAGCGGCTCAGGTCCAGGTCGGCCACGGCCGCCGGATCCACCCGGCGGGTGGTGAGATCGAGAGCGAAGCTGGGGGCGGCCGACACCACAGCGCGCACCGACGCTATCGCGAGCAGCCAGTGAACCGGGTCGGCGAGGAAGTCGAACGGAGCAAGCAGACGCAGGTGGCTCCCGGTCACGAGCGAGGCCAGCGCCGAGCCAACCAGTGCCAGGTCGTGGTACAGCGGCAGCCAGCAGACGAGGTGATGCCGGGGAAGCAGGCCGATCCGATCGGCCAGTGCTGCGACGTTACCCGTGACATTGCCGT
>CADEDH010000161.1 GCA_902826025.1 uncultured Actinomycetes bacterium | reverse complement strand
CGACCGCGGTGGTCGTGACCGGACCGGAGCGCTCACGGCACTTGCCCATGCCGTTCGATCTCGGCGATCGTGCTTGGGCACGATGTTGGCGGATCTGCGGGCGGCTAGCAATCCCAAGCAAGTGCCGGATCGCGGGCCAGAACAGCGGCTAGCTCCAATGGTCCTTGACGCACTGGATGATCTCTACGACCAAAGGTTCGGCGCTCCGGTTGGCGGTCCCCGTGATACCCGAGCCGAGTTGTGGTTGGTTCGTCTGATGCTTGCGGTGGCTGCCGCGCTTCGGGGTTCACCGTGGGAGGCCACGTTGCTCGATGCGGCTGGCCTGCTGCAAGCACGTCCCCAAGGTGGCCTGGTCCGGCACGGGTTGAGTGGACACTGACATTGCGGCCACGGATGACCTTCGACTCACGCCTCGATGCTCGATTAGTTGACCCCAGCGGCGACGGGGCTCCTCAGGCCACGCCGCCGCGCCTACAATCGGTTCGGCCGACCTCCCGGTACGGCTTCGTGGCCCAGGTGCTCGGTATCAGGTGGCGGATAGCGGCCCGGCCGGCGTCTTTGGCGGCTTGGCGGTTAGTTAGTTAGCGGGTGGTGCCGGCGATGAAAGCGGCGACGACGTAGGTGGCGTGGCGGTCGAGGGAGTGACGGGCTCGGTCGTAGCGCATGGTGGTTCTCGGGTCAGAGTGACTGGCAGCGTCTTGGACATCGCGTAGGGCCACTCCGGCGTCGAGGGCGGCGGTGATGAAGCTGTGCCGGAGGCTGTGGGGGCTGATCCGCTTGTTGATCCCGGCCCGCCGGGCGAGTCGTTTGACGGTCCGGTCGGCGGCGTGGCGGTCCATCCGGTGGCCGTGCTCGCCGAGGAAGATCGGCCCGCCGGTTCGGCCGTCGATGTAGAGCTGGACGGCTCTGGCGGTTCGGGGCGCCAGCGGGACAGTTGCACGTTTGCCGCCCTTGCGGGTGATCTGCAGGACGTGGTGACCTCGTTCGAAGCCAAGGTCGTCGATGTCAGCGTTGAGGGCCTCGGACACTCGCAGCCCGTTCAGGCCGAGCAGTGAAGCTAGGGCGTGGTCACGCTGCGTTCCGATCCCGGCCTGCACCATGAACGCACTGAGCTCGTTGCGGTCCAGCCCCAGGGTCCGAGACTCGCCGTCGACCTTCGGGCGGCGCAGGTGAGCAGCAGGGCTGCGCTCGACGTGACCTTCCTGCTCGCAGTACCGGTAGAAGCTGGCGAGGGTCGACAGCCGGCGAGCGACGGTTGAGGCCATCAGCCCTCGGGCTTCCATCGACCTTGCGAACAACTCAAGGTGCGAGCGCTGCACCTCAAACAGGCGAAGCCCGAACTCAGCGCACCACTGGGCGTAGATCCGCAGGTCGGTGGCGTAGCTGCTGCGTGTGGCGGTGCCGTAGCCGGCAAGGAATCCGGCGATGGTCAGCAACTCGCGCCGGCCAGTGGGGTCGTCGAAGGTGGACAGTTCGGTGGCGATGGACATGATGTACTCCTTGGTGGCCCTCCGCCCGGGGCGGGGACCCAGTCCACCAGCCGGCCCTGTGCCCGTCCTTGTCGGGCGTAACGGGCCAGGATCACCTGCGATGGCCACGCCGTTGGCACCTCGAGGGAAGGCAACCTCCAGCCCACCACCATCGAGGCGCCTAATGAGAGCGAGGCGGACGCTGACGC
>CADEDH010000160.1 GCA_902826025.1 uncultured Actinomycetes bacterium | reverse complement strand
GTTCCGGCAGCGGCCGACGGGGGACGGGATGACGGTGGGCGGGACCGGGCGTTCGAGGCCGTGGCCTCGTTCGACGTGATGGCCGGCAACGGCTCGGCGGTGGCGGAGATCGTCGATGCGTCCGACGACGGCCGTCAGCTGGTGTACACCGACGCGGAGAAGGGGGAGATCGGGTTCGTCGACATCGCCGACCCGGCCCGTCCTCGACCGGGTGGCGTCGTGGCGGTGGGCGGCTCGCCCACCAGCCTGGCCGTCCGGGGCCGCCATGTGGTGGTGGCGGTCGACGACTCGGCCGGCAACTTCATCAGTCCGTCGGGTCGTCTCCTGGTGATCGACCGCACCAGCCGCGCCGTCGTGCGCACCTTCCCCCTCACCGGCCAGCCCGACTCGGTGGCGCTGTCGCCCGACGGGCGCTACGGGGCGGTGGTGATCGAGAACCAGCGCAACGAGGACCTGAACGACGGCCTGCTGCCCCAGGCGCCGTCGGGAGCGCTCCTGGCCATCGACTTCGTCGGCGGGCCGGACACCTGGGCGCTCCGCCCCGTCGACCTCGGACCGGTGAGCGCGGCCGCCGCCGACGGTGCAGACCTGGAGCCTGAGTTCGTCGACATCAACCGGCGGAACCTGGCCGTGGTGTCGTTCCAGGAGAACAACCACCTGGCCGTCGTCGACTTGCGGCGCGGGCGAACGACGGCGCAGTTCTCCGCCGGCTCGGTCGATCTGGGCCAGATCGACGTCGTCGAGGACGACCTCATCTCCTTCGACGGTGTCCTCACCAAGCGCCGTGAGCCCGACGCTGTCGCCTGGCTCGACGACGATTCCTTCGCCACCGCCAACGAGGGCGACTACGAGGACGCCTCGGGCGTCGCGGGCGGCAGCCGGGGCTTCACCGTGTTCAACGTCGACGGCACCGTGGAGCTGGAGTCGGGCGAGAGCTTCGAGCACTGGGTGGCCTCGGCCGGGCACTATAACGAGGGCCGCTCGGAGAACAAGGGGGTCGAGCCCGAGTCGGCCGAGGTCGGCACGTTCCAGGGCACCACGTACCTGTTCGTGGGCTCCGAGCGCTCCAACCTGGTGGGCGTGTACGAGGTGGGCAAGCGGGGCCTGGAGCCGGCACAGCTCCTGCCCACCGGCATCGGACCGGAGGGGGTGAAGGCGGTGCCCCGCCGCAGTCTGCTCGTCGTCTCCACCGAGACCGACGTGGCCGACATCGGCATCCCGACGATGATCACGATCTACAGCTACGCCAAGGGTGCGCCGAGCTATCCCACGATCAGCTCGGTCGACGATGCCACCGGGGCGCCCATTCCCTGGGTCGCGCTGTCGGGCCTGGCCGGCGACCCGGCCCGGTCCAACACCGTCTACGCCGTCAGCGACGCCTTCCTGGCCGACGGGTTCGTCTACACCGTCGACGTCAAGCAGTCGCCGGCCCGCATCACCGGCCGCACGAAGATCCAGGGTGCGTCGGCTCGCCTCGACCTCGAGGGCATCGCCGTGGGCCCCGACGGCGCATGGTGGCTGGGCAGCGAGGGCGACGCCGCCGCCCGGCCCAACCTCGTGCTCAAGGCCGATCCGGCCACCGGCACCGTGCTGCAGGAGATCGCCCTGCCGGCCGGGCTGGTCGACCGGCGGCGCAACAACGGGATCGAGGGCATCGCCGTGACCGGCCCGCCCGGTGCCGAGACGGTGTACGTTGCCATTCAGCGGGCGTGGCCCAACGAGGGCGACGTGGACCAGGTGGAGACGAAGATCGGCCGTTACG
>CADEDH010000159.1 GCA_902826025.1 uncultured Actinomycetes bacterium | reverse complement strand
CCATGCCCAGGATGTGGCGGGGCTCGCCGAAGACGACATCGATTGAGCTGAGGCGCGGCGTGGGCCCTATTCGATGACGCTTCATCGGATCTCACTGCCGTCGGGGCGGTAGGTGCGCCACCGGCCCGTGACCGGGTCTCGGGTTGTGGCGAATCCCTTCTGCTTCCATCTGTTGTGGAACCCGCACAGGGGTGCCCCGCTGTCGGGGTTGGTGGATCCGCCCTTGCCGTAGTCGTGCAGGTGGTCGATCTCGCATCGGGTGGTCGGGATATCACAACCCGGCCAGATGCATCGTGGACTCTGCAGTTGGGCGGCCTGGCGGGCGGAGCCGGTGAACAGGCGGGCCTTGCGGCCCAGGTCGATCACGACGCCTTTGGTGTTGATCACGACCCGCCGCACCTGGTTCGCCAGGCTGGAGAAGAACTGTTCCACGGGTTCGAGGGGTACGCCGTCGAGGGTGGAACAGCGGTAGGTGTCGGGGTCGCACCACTGGGCCCGCTGGGCCTTCGGATCGGTGAGGGTTGCCGACCAGTGGGTGTCGAGAGCGGCGGCATCGGCCCCCAGCAGGTCGGCCAAGGCGAGGTAGGTCTCGGAGCTCCACACGATGTTGTGGACGATGGGCGGCCTCGACCTGTCTTGGGGTGCGCCGGCGGCGTCGTTGAAGATGCGTTCCAGCGCATCGGCCCGGCGTTGGGCGTCGGTGCGCTTCAGGTCGGACACAGTGACTGCGTCGCCGAGGCGAGCCCGGGCGTCGGCCCAGTCGGCCTTGTACTCGACGTCGATGTAGTGGTCGAGGATCTCCCGCAGGCGGGCGCCCTGGTCGGCGGCGAAGTGGCCCGACAGGTCCCAGATCCGCTCGATGCTGTTGTTGACGAGGCGGACGTTGCGATTGGCGTGGTTGCGTTCGTTGTCCTTGAACCCGCCGTTCATGTCGGTGGACCGCTCCCAGTCGAGGACCTTGACCTTGAACTCGTCGTAGGTCTCCTCGTCGGCCAACCGCAGGAACTTCTCCTGGCGTCCCACCATCTCGTCCCTGACCCGGGAATTGGCGTGCACGGCGGCCAGGAGCCGGGCGTGGCACAGCCCGATCCGCCCGGACCGTAGGGCGTCGGCCACCTCCGGCAGGGCGCGCAGAGCGCGGGCCATCTTGGCCCGTCGGCCCGCTTCCTCGGGGGAAAGCTTGAGGACATGGGCGGTGTGGGCCTTGACGGAACGATGACCATCGATCCGATGGGCCCGCGTCGTGTCGATAGCGCTCAGGTTGTCGAGCTGGGCCGCCCCGATCACGCGGTGCAGCTGCTCCCACTCCTGCTCGAGGGCCAGCAGGTCCCGGGCCGTCAACGACCGCCCCGATGCCGCCACCGCCGCTTGGACCGCCATGCGGAGAGCGGCGAACGAGGCGGCGACCTCACCGTCTTCGAATCCCGGTTCCGCCGCCGAATCCATGAGCCAACCCTACGCAGGGGGTGTGACAGTGAACCCGGAATCAAGATCCCCTAGAGGAAGAAATCCAGAAAGAAGGGGAAACGCGCCGCAGACGTCGTTCAGCTGGCTGTGGCGACCCATACGAAGCCAGCGAGCATCAGCATCAGTATCACGATCACCAGGACCACGGCGAAGAGGATCGATGGCGCCCACTCCTCGACGAAGGATTTCGGCTGATCATCGCCCACGACGCCCACAGTACTTCTGTCGGCTGAGCCCGCGTTGGCGAGCGAGGCGCAGGAACCGGCAGACTGGTCCGGCGTTCGCCGCTGGCTGGTGGCCGGTGAGCCTCCGCCGTAGGGTTGGGCTTGTTTCGCAACCCAAGGAGGGGTCGGCATGGGACTGCTGGATGGGAAGGTGGC
>CADEDH010000158.1 GCA_902826025.1 uncultured Actinomycetes bacterium | reverse complement strand
ATTGGCTGCCGCCGCTGGACTTGCGCTGGCTGCCCTGGTCGCTCGCCGCGAGGCGGCCCGGTTGGCCGCGCCCCTCTCGGCGTTGGCCACCCGAGCCCAACGGCTGGGATCTGGTGAACTCGACCTCGAGAGCGCTCGCACCGGGCTAGCGGAGCTCGACACCCTGGCCGACGCGCTCACCATGTCGTCCCGGCGCCTCACGGAACTGGTGGCCCGGGAACGGGAGTTCAGCGCCAATGCCTCCCACCAGCTCCGAACCCCGTTGGCGGCCCTCAGGGTCAGCCTGGAGCGAGGCGACGTGGACGCCGCCTCGGCCGAAGCTGAACGGCTATCAACCACGGTCGCTCACCTGCTCGCCCTGGCCCGCGACTCGCTCCCGGAGCTGGGGGTGATACCGGTTGGCCCCATCGTGGCCGGCGCCGCCCAGCGATGGGCGGCCGCCTACCGCGCTGCCCGGCGGACGCTCGTTGTCACCGTCAACCCTGATCTTCCCGGCGTACCGGTACGAGCCACCTCGATCGAACAGGTGCTTGATGTCCTCCTCGACAACTCCCTCCGCCACGGAGCCGGCACCACCAGGATCACCGCCCGCCCCGCCTCCGGCGGGCTGGTCGTCCAGGTCGACGATGACGGCCCCGGCATCGAGACGGATTCGACGGACACAGTCTTCGATCGGCACAACGGAGCCGGTACCGGCATCGGGCTCGCCCTCGCCCGCACCCTTCTCGAGGCCGACGGTGGTCGCCTCCTCCTCTCCGCCCCAGACCATGCCGAGTTCCGAATCGTCCTGGCCGCCGCCGAGCGACCATCACCTCGCCCGCCACGGTGATCAGGCGCCCCGCTCGCGGCGGTCCCGCTAGCCAGGTCCAGCTAGGTCGACTGCGTTTGTCTGGTCGCCTTTGTCGGTCGCTGTGGGTTCGCAAGCTCACCGAGCCGCTGAGCGCGGCCACCGTAGATCACCGCCACGATCGTGAACCAACCCCACCCGAGGGCCAGCCCAGCGAGAACGTCGGTCACCCAATGCACGCCGAGCAGGGCCCGGCTGGCAGCAACCGACGCCGCGACCAGGGCCGCAGCCCCGGCCAGAACGGCCCGGGTGGTCCTGCGCTGATCGCGTCCCAGCACCAACGCGGCGGCCGACCAGGCGGCGGCCGCCGCAGTGGCGTGACCCGAGGGGAACGAGTAGCCATGGGCCGGTACGAGGTGGAGCACATCGGGCCGAGCCCGGCCCACGACCACCTTCAACACATTGCTGAGGATCAGTTGACCGGCGCCCACGGCCACCACGAAACCGAAGACCTCGCCACTGCGGCGACGGATAAAGTCGGCCATCGCAGTCACGGCGAGGACACCGATCACGACGTACGCCGAGCCGAGCTGGGTGATCCACCGGAGCACGGCAACCGCGTTGGTGCCCCCGTGCTCCGATCCCCAACTCGCCACCGAAGCGTCGGCGGCGGCCGCCCACCAGTGGTGTCGGATGGAATCGAGCAGGAAACCCAGGATCACGGCGACCACAAAAAGGACTGCGAAGCTGACTGTGAGCAGGAATCCGCCAGCCGAGCGACGGTCGAGCCGGATCTGCAGAAAACGGCAAAGACCGGGGTACCGGCCGAGCATCCGGTGGGCGGCGTCCTCAGGTGACGCTGGATCGATGGGGCCCGGGCCGACGTCGCGCCACGATGACCAGCAGAAGGCGGCGATCGCCGCGGCCAGGCCCGAGATGATCACGATGATAGTGAGGCCCATGTCGTCGAAAATCGTTGGACACCACATGATGCGCTCCGTCGGGATGTGGACTTGTAGCCGACGTTAGAGGCACCATGGTGAGCGGTAGCCCCACGACGGTGAGCACACTGCCAGAACTGGACCAGAACGTGTCCGGCCCGCCAGCAGGCTGCGTACCC
>CADEDH010000157.1 GCA_902826025.1 uncultured Actinomycetes bacterium | reverse complement strand
GTCCGATGATGCCACGGTGGGTGGGATCAGTCGCTGCTCGGGTGCTCCCGGGACCACAGCACGTAAGAGCACCCCATTACCGACACCACCGCCACCGCCACCGACATGGCCAGCAGCGTGAAAAACAGCGGGGCGTTGTCCCACGGATTGCCCCCTACATCGTCGAATCCGCTGTTGAAGCGGGACCAGTCCCGGTACTGGATGCGGAGCCAGGCCAGCGAGAGCACCGAGCCTGCCGCGACCAGGACGCTGAACAGGGCGCACACCCCGAGACTCACGAGGTGGGTCAGGGCCCGGACGCCAATAGGCGCCGCCGCAGGCACTATCGCCGAGGACTGGGATGGAGCCGCCATTGAACTCACGCTGCAGCAGGCCCGCTACTGCACGGCCGCGCCCGAATCAGGACCGGGTGACGCCGCGCACGCCGATCATGGCGCTCGTGCAGTTCACCGCCGACCTGCGCCGTCGTCGCCGCTGCACTGGGCCTCGGGGAGCCGCCCCTGCGGTGCGCCGGCCGGTCGACCGAACCACCACAAACGGGTGATCGGGCGGTCGTAGGCCGGGCGGCCCGGCGGCGACAGCCGCCGCCAGCGGGTATACCGGGGGGCCCGGAGACCACCCGACGAGCTGAGAGCGAGGCCCGCATGGCCGAGACCGACGACCCCACCGAGCTGATCGACGCCCAGATCGCCGCCCTGGCCGGCGACTGGCGGGGCGAGCTGATGGCCCAGCTGCGGGCTCTGATCCACACCGCCGACCCCGACGTGGTGGAGACGGTGAAGTGGCGCAAGGCGTCGAACAACAACCTCGCCGTGCCGGTGTGGGAGCACGACGGGATCATCTGCACCGGCGAGACCTACAAGGACAAGGTGAAGCTCACCTTCGCCAAGGGGGCCAAGGTCGACGACCCGGCCAAGCTGTTCAACTCGAGCCTCGACGGCAACGCCCGGCGGGCCATCGACTTCTTCGAGGGCGGCGATCTCGACGAGGCGGCGTTCGTGACCCTGATCCAGACCGCCGTGGGCGT
Source organism: uncultured Actinomycetes bacterium (assembly GCA_902826025.1). Lineage (GTDB taxonomy): Bacteria > Actinomycetota > Acidimicrobiia > Acidimicrobiales > SZUA-35 > CADEDH01. The sequence continues at coordinate 959 of CADEDH010000157.1, read as the reverse complement.
CAACGAGTCGACAGCCAAGAAGAAGAAGTAGCTGCCCCTGGGGCGGAGGGGCGGGCGGGTTCGGGCCCCGGGATCGGTAGGTTCGGAGCGTGTCGAAGGTACTGATGTCGCTGCCCGTGGGTGAACGGGTCGGGATCGCCTTCTCTGGTGGTCTCGACACCTCCGCCGCCGTCGCCTGGATCCGGGAGAAGGGGGCGATCCCCTACACCTACACGGCCGACCTGGGCCAGTACGACGAGCCCGATCTGTCGACCGTGCCCGACCGTGCCCTGGCCTACGGTGCCGAGCACGCCCGCCTGGTCGACTGCCGGGCCGACCTGGTGCGCGAGGGCCTGATGGCGCTGCAATGCGGCGCCTTCCACATCCGCACCGGCGGCCGCACCTACTTCAACACCACCCCTTTGGGCCGGGCCGTGACCGGCACCCTGCTGGTGCGGGCCATGAAGGAAGACGGCGTCGACATCTGGGGCGACGGCAGCACCTACAAGGGCAACGACATCGAGCGCTTCTACCGCTACGGCCTGCTGGTCAACCCGAACCTGCGGGTGTACAAGCCGTGGCTCGACCAGACCTTCGTCGACGAGCTCGGCGGCCGGGCCGAGATGAGCATCTTCCTCCAGGAGCGCAACCTCCCCTACCGGGACTCGGTGGAGAAGGCGTACTCCACCGACGCCAACCTGTGGGGTGCCACCCACGAGGCCAAGCAGCTGGAGAACCTCGACACCAGCATGGAGATCGTCCAGCCCATCATGGGCGTGGCCCACTGGGACCCGGCGGTGGAGATCTCCCCCGAAGACGTGACCATCCGCTTCGCCGAGGGGTGGCCGGTGGCCATCAACGGCAAGGAGTACGGCTCCCAGCTCGACCTGGTGCTGGAGGCCAACACCATCGGCGGCCGCCACGGCCTGGGCATGAGCGACCAGATCGAGAACCGCATCATCGAGGCCAAGAGCCGCGGC
>CADEDH010000156.1 GCA_902826025.1 uncultured Actinomycetes bacterium | reverse complement strand
GTACACCCGGCAGTAGGACAGCCCTAAGCCAGGCACACCCGCACGGGTGCCGGCGAACTGGCCCGGCCCGCCCGCTCAGCACCGCTCGCACGGTATCGGCAGGCGTCTGAGCCGTGCGTGATCCCGGGCGCGAGGGTTGTTCCGTTCCCGGGCGGCTGTCGGTGAGCTACTCTGAGCGCATGGCGGAAACCGGGCTGTGGACGATCAGGGCGAAGACGCCCCTCCTGCTGTTGGGTGCGACGTTCGTTCTGCTGCTGTGGCTCGGGAATGCTGCTGTTCTAGTTTACGAGAGGTTCGACTACGGGTTCTCCGATGAGGTCAGCATTGGTCGTCTGCTCAACCAAGTCCTCGCCATCGGTCTAGCTGACGTTGCCCGAACGTTCTTTACGGCTCCATTCTTCGGCTGGGTCAATCTCGTCATGCTGGTGACGCTGATCGGCATGGGGAGCGTCGAGGTACTGATGCCGAGGCGGTCGACTGCGATTCGCTTGGCGATCGTGCTGTTGTCCGTCCCGCTGGCTTCCCTGGCGATGTGGTCGACGATCGAGTCAGCCCGTCTCGGGCTCGACGGCGAATGGTTGGCCGAGGGATGGCCGATCTTGGAAGTCTTCTTCATTTGGACCCTCGCGCTGGGTCTGTATGCGCTGGTTCGCTCAGGGCTCTACCGTCAGCCAGGCAAGCTGACGTCATAGATCCCCTCGTAACCGGCGTTCACGCGTGGCTGGACCGCCCGGTCTCGACGCCGCCGGCCGCACGGGTCGGCAGGTGCCCAAGCCGTGAGCGATCCTGCGCGCGACGGTCGTGCCGATCCTGCGTGGTCTCGTTGGATGGCCTCCAGGCCCTGCAGTGCCCGGGCAGGTCGTCAAAGCTTGTGGTGTGCTACAGCCCGAACTTCAATGGTCTCGCCATCGTCCAGTGGTTTCCCGAGGTACACCACCACCCCGGGGGCTGGGAAGGGGGCAGTTGCCGTCACCACCAGCGCCCGCAGCCCGTTCGGTTGCTCGTCGAGATCCTCCCAGCCGAGGAGTAAGTCGGCTGCGACCGCTTCCCGATGCTCGTCGTCCCAACTGTCTCGGTCGGCCGCATCCGTCAGTATGAGCGCTAGGCGAGCCCGGAATGGCCCCGAAAAGATGACCCTTCGACCACCGAACGTCACGTAACGAGATTAGTCGTTGGCCACTTGGTCCAAAGCGGACCGAGTGGCGGTAGTGATCGCCCGTCGCATGGCGTCACTCTCGGCCGCCACGTCGCCGATCACCCGGTAAGGGCGCGGTGGGCGACCTCCGGCTGGCGGGAGCCTGTAGCTGTCCTCGGTCACGGGATCGGCCATGTCACCAAGGTACAACATGTGGGACCCGTACGGACCGACAGCGGAGCGTGGACAAGTTGACGACCGCCTGGCAGTGAGCGTCGGTGGCAGAGGGGGCTGGCGCTCCAGTGCCGATCACGAGCGGATGAACTGAGCGGTCGCCACCGGGGAGGCACGGAGGTGGTGCGCTCCAGGGCAGCGCCAACGGGGACAACTGGGTCACGTCGACTGCGTCAGCTCGATGACGTTTCCATCGAGGTCCCTGTAGCGGGCGGATCGTCCCCAGGGTTGAGGCAGCGGGGCGTGCAGCACCTCGGCGCCTGCCGCCGTGGCTCGCTGATGCGCAGCATCGAGGTCTGCGACGCGGAACGCGACTTGTGCGCCGCTGGTTCGACTCCCATCCTTCGTCTCGTAGAGGGCGAAGTGCATGAAGGCGCCATTGGTCCACGAGATTGCAGCGTGTCGGCCGGTCGTCCATGGATCTGGACCGGCGTGGTCGTCGATGTGAAGGTCGAGTCCGAAGCCCGCTGAGTACAGCTCAACAGCCCTATCGAGGTTCGAAACCACGAGAACTACTGTGACCAGTCGAGGAGCCTCATTGCCCATCACAGCATCATGTCATGATCTTGAGCGTGCGTGGTTCTGCAATCATCGGAGATTCACCAGGTGCCCGTGAACCGGCG
>CADEDH010000155.1 GCA_902826025.1 uncultured Actinomycetes bacterium | reverse complement strand
GCCTCCGGGCTGGCCACCACCGAGCGCTTCGCCGGGCTCGACGAGTCGGGCAAGGCGGTGGCCCACCGCTTCGACCGGACCATGAGCCGGGTACCGGCCAACGTGGCGAGCCTCGAGTTCGGCGTGCACCCCAGCGTCGACGGGGACCCTGAGCGGGCCCGCTACCGGTGGCGCCACCAGGGCACCGACGAGGCCGCCGGCCTCTGCCGGTGGGGCCTGCGGGCTGAGCTGGAGGCCGCCGGTTGGCGCCTGGGCACCTTCGCCGACCTGACCGCCGTCGACGCAGTGCCCGCCGAGCTGGTCGGGGACGACGACCGGATGGTGATTGATCTGAGGACGGGGGAGCGGACGGCACCGGCCATGGTCCCGCCGGCCCTGGTCCCGCCGGAGGCGGTCGTGCCCCGGGCTCCGGTATGAGCGTGGGCCTCCATCCCGAGCTGGTGCAGGCCATGGCCGGCCTGCCCAGGGGCGTGCGCTGGCACATGGCCGGGCGGGCCCGGTCGTTCCCCTTGGATGCCCTGTGTGCCGAGGTGCCGGCGGCGGGCCGCGTGCTGGAGATCGGGTGCGGACACGCCCTGGTGGCGGCGAGCCTGGCCCTCCAGTCGCCCGGCCGCCACGTCGTGGGGTACGACATCGACGCCGACAAGATCCGCTCGGCCGAGCAGGTGGCGGCGGCCGTCACCGCCGCCGGCGGCAATCTGGCGGTGAGCGTGGGGGGAGACGGCGGCTCGCCGGTGCCGGCTGGGCCGTGGGACGCGGTGGTGATCGCCGACGTGCTCTACCTCCTGGCCCCGGCCGACCAGGAGACGCTCCTGTCCGCGGCGGCGGCGGAGCTGGCCCCCGGCGGCGTGCTGGTGCTCAAGGAGCTCGACGACCACCCGGCCCCCAAGGTGGCGTTCGCCCGGGCCGAGGAGGTGCTGGCCACCCGGGTGTTGCGGATCACGGCCGGCTCCCACCTCCACTGGCGTTCGGCCGACGACTGGGCCGCTGTGCTGGAGCAGGCCGGCCTGAAGGTCTCCGTCCGCCGGGTCCACCGGCGCTACCCCTATCCCCACGCCCTCATCGTGGGCCGCCGCCCGCCGGCCTGACCATTCGGCCCGGCCCGACCCGACCCGACCCTGCCACTGGAACCGCGAACTGTGGCGCTAGCGCGCAAAATACCGCTCCGGGCGCCACAGTTCGCCTGAGGATCGGGCCGTCAGGCCAGCGGGGCGGCGTCGAGCAGGTCCCGAGTGGCGGTGAAGAAGTCGACGGCGACGGCCACCGGATCGGCGTCGGCGGGGAAGCGGTCGAGCGGGAGGACGCGCCCGGTGAACGATGGGGCGTTCCACGGGCCGCTACCGTCGGCCGGCGCCGAGCGGTTGAGGGCCAACCGGTCGGGATACCAGACCGACACGTACAGGTAGGGGCCGCCCGTCACCGGGTCGCCGGGGGAGGCGCCGTAGCTGGCCCGATGGTCGCCGTCGCCGGCCTCGACGGCCGGATCGAAGTGGCCGGGCCACAGCTGGGGGCGGGTGGGGTCGACGGTGGCGGCATCGGCCCGCAGGGCCTCCAGGGCGGCGACGCCCAGGCCGAACCAGGCGCCGAGGAAGGCGGCGCCCGCCGGGTCCACGGCCAGCGGTTCGTCGGGGTCGCCTACGGGCGGTGTGTCGTGCTCGGCCGCCACGCCGGGAGTAATGGGGGCGCCGAGGAAGGCGACGGCGTCGGACAGTGTGGAGAGAGGAGCGGTGCGGGCGTGGCCGTCGGCTTCGCCCCGCTGGTCGACCAGGGTGGTGCCAGCCACCCGGATCTGGCGGTCGGCCCCGTCGGGGTGGGCGAAGAACGGGGTGCCGAAGCCCCCCAGCGTCCAGCGCAGGCCGAAACGGCCGGTGGCGGCGTGGCGGGCGGGGGCGATCACGTAGGCCGCGAGCCGGTGGAGGGCGATCCGGGTGGCGGTCAGCACCTCGGCGTCGGGCAACGGTGGGAGGCGGCGGGGGCCGGCCAGCCAGCGCTCGGCGGCCCAGCCGGCCCGGTCGGGATGGGCGGTCAACCACTCGCTCCAGGTGGCGGTGCCGCCGGCGGGTGCCACCACCGGCCCGGTCGAGGCGGGGTCGGGACGGCGGGGATCGACGGGATCGTCGGCCAAGAAGGGCGGGGCGGCCACCGCCGGGGGGACCACGTCGGGCGGGGCCACGGTGGCCGCCGT
>CADEDH010000154.1 GCA_902826025.1 uncultured Actinomycetes bacterium | reverse complement strand
TCCGCTCGGCCATCGAGGATCTTCACCAACGAGCCATGCGGGGCCAGTCAGTCGAGGTTGGATGTCTCGGTGGCCATGGTCGGACGGGGACGGCGTTGGCCTGCATAGCGGTCCTGGCCGGTTTGGAGGAGGACCCCGTCCGTTGGCTCCGCGCCCGATACTGCCACCTGGCCATCGAGACCGATGAGCAAGCCGACCTGGCCCGAGGTTTCCGGGAGGCGAACTGATCCTCCCGACTTCGTGGGCTGGCGTAGCGCTGGCGGAGGTCCGGCCTGTCCGCTCGGTATCGACGAGCTCGGGATTGAGCGGCCTCCACGCTGGTATCCCCCGCCGGCTAGGGTCCGGGCATGAGCCTTCACGTGACTTTGGAGCTGACCGCCGTCGACGGACGGGTGGACGAGATGATCGCAGTGCTGAAGAAGAGTCTTCCCGACACACGCGCCCGCAAGGGCTGCGAGTTCGTCACCGTGCATCAGGATCAGGCCAACCCCAACCAGGTGCTGCTGATCGAGCGTTGGGCCACCCGGGAGGACGACGACGCCTACCGGGCCTGGCGGGCAGGCGAGGGCGCCATCAAGGAGATGGCCGGACTGGTCGCCGCCGCCCCCGTCGTCCGCTACTTCGACGACGTCGACGCCTGAGATAGGCGGCCGACCTCTGGTAGGAAGCACCCGATCAGTTCAGTCGCCGGTATCAGCGTCGAAGGGCGAGAGCGTCGCTTCCCAGGTTTGACGATCGACGCTTTGAAGATTGGTGGCGAACGTCCGCAGCTCGTCCTCGGTTCCCTGGCCGACCAGTAGGACGATGTGGCCGCTGGAGGTGGCCCACGTCAGCACCAGGCTGGGGAGACCCAGGTCCGAGCGGGGTCGGACCAGAAACGCTGGGCGGCCGTCGACGGTTGTCCGTTCGGCCGGACCGTAGACCCCGGCGAAGGCGAGGCCAAGATCAGGGTTGTAGATCGAAGTTTGAAGGAGGAACCCAGACGAGGCGGGCTGATTCCCTGTAGGAGTGCTGAGCCAGGTGGGATCGGAGCCCTGCAGATCCGCCGTGCGACCCAGCTCCTCTAGGCCCCCTGGTTCTGTTGCCCACTCGAGTTGGCCGTCAACGACCGTTGTGCCGGCCACAGCCTCCGCGAGAATGTCTCCGCCCGCTACTGTCGTGTACTCGATCCAGGTTCCGTCGGGCAGCTCTTCGGCGGCGGTCCACGTTCCGTCGGCACCATCTCCGTAACTGGGTTGGTAGAGCTCCCGCCCCGCGATCTCGACCGTTGATCCTGCATCCTTTCCGAACGTCGGGCCCGAAATGAGATGAGCGATAAGGGCTACGTCATCGAACCCGGTGTCGGTGAGGTGGCCGAGTACAAGCCCGGAGCCAACGTCGACCGGTGGGTCGTCGGTGTAATTGACGCCTTGCGACAGATCGGTTCCTTCGGGGGGCAGGAGGTACAGCGGGCCAGTGGCGGGAACAAGGTCTGGCACACGCAGCACGTCGGCCGGGATGGCATCGGCGCTGGTGGCCTGGTTCGGCCCGTTGACTGCGCTGACGGCCCAGATGCCTCCCCCCATTCCCAGCACAAGCACCGCAGCAGTGACAGCGAGCCGCCGGGCCCCTGTACGGGAGCGGGTGTCGGGTCGGGCGTCGTCGGTGAGCGCAGCTTTCAGGCGTTCGACGCCACCTGGCGTTACCCAGGTTTGGGCCGACACGTCCCGTAGAGCATCCGTCAACCGCTGTTCAATATCGTCTAGCGGCTTACTCATAGCTCCACCTCCAGTCGTAGCCGTCCCAAACCTCGGGACAACATCGATTTGATCGTTCCGGGCCGCTTTCCCATCGCTTCAGCGATTTGAGCAACCGTGAGATCCTCGTGGTATCGCAAGATCAAAGCTGTGCGCTGATCGACGGTCAACACGTCGAGGGCTCGCCATAGATCGTCTGCTTCGGGGGCGAGCACCAGTGCCGAGGCCGGCCCGTCACGGCTGCCGACAATCTCCAGTTTCCGACGCTCCACCGCGGCTCGACGCAACACGGATTGGCAGTTGTTGATCACCGCCCGCCGGAGGTACGCAACCGGGACCCGGACCGCGGCCCGATGCTGAAACACTGTGATGAAGGCGTCATGAACAGACTCCTCGGCAAGCTCCTGAGATCCAGTGATCAGACGCGCCAGGCGCACCAGGGCCAAGTGCTCCGCCCGGTAGAGGTCGGCAAGATCCTCGAAGGACACAAGGTGCCCCGACCCCAACACCTCGAACGACACCGACCCTTCGCTGCTCATCACCCATACAGACGCACGGAAACGGCAAGAACGTTGCATCCCTGATGGCAGTGGGCTCATCCTGCCAGAACCTCGTCTGGGGCGGACCCGCAACCGCCACCCTCACTCGATGGCGT
>CADEDH010000153.1 GCA_902826025.1 uncultured Actinomycetes bacterium | reverse complement strand
GACGAGCTGGCCCGGCCCGGCGGGGCCGCCCTGGCGGCGGTCCTGGCCGCCCGGGCCGGGGCCCGGGTGACGCTGGTGACGGCGCTCGGCCGCGACGCCGCCGGCCGCCGGCTGGCCCGGCTGCTGGAGGCCGAGGAGGTGAGTGTGTGCGACCTCGGTCTGGCCGGGCCGACGCCGGAGAAGGTACGGCTGGTGGCCGCCGGGCAGCGCCTGCTCCGCCTCGATCGGGGCGGCGGTCCGAGCCCGGTTCGGGGCCGGTCGATGTGGGAGGCGGCCGATGCCATCGCCGCCGGCCACGCCGTGGTGGTGTCGGACTACGGCCGGGGGCTCACCGCCTACGGGCCGTTGCTGCGGGCGTTGGCCGCCCGGGCCGGGCGCCGCCGGCCGTCATTGGTGTGGGATCCCCATCCCCGGGGCGTCGCCCCGGTGCCGGGCGTGGCCCTGGTGTCGCCGAGCGCGGCCGAGGCGGCGGCCTTCGCCCCCGCCGCCGAAGGACAGGGCGGCGCCGGAGGACAGGGCGGCCAGGGCGGAGGCCGGGGCGTGGGTGTTGCCGTGACCGGGGTGGACGCGGGTGGCCTGGCCGGGGACGCCGCCCGGGCCCGGGCGTTGCAGGAGCGCTGGCAGGCCGGGGGAGTGGTCGTGACCCGGGGGCCCAGCGGAGCCGTGCTGGCCGTGGGGGCGGGCCCGCCGCTGGTGGTGCCGGGCCGGGCGGTGGAGGCCGCCGACACCTGCGGGGCCGGCGACGCCTTCGCCGTCCACGCCGCCCTGGCCCTGGCCTCCGGCCGAACCCTGCCCGAAGCGGTGGAGGACGCGGTGGAGGCCGCCGGAGCCTTCGTGGCCGCTGGCGCAGCGGGCGCGATGGTGGCACGTGGGGCCGTGACGCCCCGTGCACCTGGTGCGGAGCGCACCACCGGTGGAGCCTGGCGCACCGGGTGCGCTGCCGACCAGGATCTCGGTGCGCAGGGCGCCGCCGGTGATGCGTGGCGCACCGGGAACGGCGGTGGGTCGGCGGGGGAGCGCACCACCGGTGGTGGTGCCGTCGACAACCCGTTCGAGTTGGCCCGGGCGGTGCGGGCGGCGGGGGGCACGGTGGTGGCCACCGGGGGTTGCTTCGACCTCCTCCATGCCGGTCACGTCGACCTTCTGCGCCAGGCCCGCCGGCTGGGTGACGTGCTGATCGTGTGCCTCAACGCCGACCGCTCGGTCCGCCGGCTCAAAGGCGACGGCCGACCACTTCAACCGGAACACGACCGCCGGGCCGTGTTGCTCGCCCTCGACGCGGTGGACGCCGTGGCCGTGTTCGACGACGACACCCCGCTCGGGGTGCTGAGCCGGCTCCGGCCCCACGTGTTCGTGAAGGGCGGCGACTACGCCGGCGTCGAGATCCCCGAGGCGGCCCTGTGCGCCGGCTGGGGCGGCACCGCCGTCACCGTCCCCTACCTGACCGGCCGCTCCACCAGCGGAATCGTGGAGTTGGCTCGCCGTGGCCGTTGACATCACCGGATGGACCGTGCTCGTGACCGGTGGGTCGTCGGGACTGGGCCAGGCCGTGGTCCACCGTCTGGCCGACGGCGGCGCCGTCCCCTACGTGCTCGACATCACCCCACCCCCTGCCCCCTTCCAGGGGGTGGCGGTGGACGTGGCCGACGCCCAGGCGGTGGAGGAGGCCGTGGCCTCGGTGGTCTCGCACACCGGACGGCTCGACGCCGTGATCACCTGCGCCGGCCTCGACCATCCCGGCCCCATCGACCAGGTGGCCTGGCCCGACTGGGAACGAGTGGTGGCCGTGAACCTGTTGGGTACGGCGGCCGTGGTGCGGGCCGCCCTGCCCGAACTCCGCCGCCGGCAGGGCCGGATCGTCACCGTGGCGTCCACGCTGGGCCACCGGGCGGTGGGCGACGCCACCGCCTACTGCGCCTCCAAGTTCGGCGTGGTCGGCTTCACCCGGGCCCTCACCGCCGAACTGGCCGGCGAGGTGGGTGTGACGTTGGTGACCCCCGGGGGTATGGCTACGTCATTCTTCGACGACCGGGCCGAGCAGTACCGGCCCGGCGCCGGAGATCCCCTGGCCGACCCGACCCAGGTGGCCGACGCCGTGCTCTACGCCCTCACCCGCCACCCTGGCGCCGAGGTACGGGAGCTGGTGATCACCGTGCCCACCGAGCCCAGCTGGCCGTGACAGGTGCCGCTGGGCAAGCCCAGCTGGCCGTGACAGGTGCCGCTGGGCAAGCCCAGCGGGCCGTGACAGGTGCCGACCGTTTCGGCCCGCGGATGAGTGGATAGGGCCACGAGGATGCACCGAAACCACCATGATCGCCCCGGTGTGCGACTCACCACCGAAGAGCGCCGCCGGTTCTCCGAGATAGCGCTCCAGCTCCGCTACGAGCTAGACGGCCTCACCTTTCCCGACCTGGCCGGCCCCGTCCCCCGTCTCGTTGGCCGCCGCGGGATCAGGCCCGCCGTGGT
>CADEDH010000152.1 GCA_902826025.1 uncultured Actinomycetes bacterium | reverse complement strand
CGGGCCGTTTCAATTGCCCGGACAGGCTTGTTCATCGATACTGGCGCCACCTTGATCAAAGGGGTGGAGATGAGCAAAAGGTTGCTGATCACTCTCGTCGCGACGCTGAGCCTGGTCGCCTCGCTACTGGCCGTGGGGCCGGCCGAGGCCCAGAGCGGAGGAGCGCCACCGGCCGACGACACGATCGAGCCGTCGATGGAGGTAATGACGGGGACGCTGCCCATCGTCGACGACCCGGCCGCGGCCAGCCGAGCGGCAGCACCAGACGCCGCAGCGGCGTCCGCCGCCGACCCCGCCGTGGGCGATCAGCGCAACTGGCTCGGCCTCGACGACGTCTACGGCTTCTACTACCGCAAGACGTTCACGCTGCGGGCCATACGCGACAACGTGGAGATCTGGGTGGCGGCGGAGGCAAACCGGATCGCGCCGGCCACCAATGCCGTGCCGCCGGTGGGGCAGTCGTCGGGCCTCGGGTTCCTCGACAACGACTGCCGAAACGGAGCCCGCACCACGATCACCGACACCCAGGCCGGTTACCTGGCCGACCAGTTCCAGAACAACATCCTGCCCAAGGAGTCGGCCGCGTTCAGCGTCGCCCCTGACCGCGACGGCACCGGCGCCCTGGTACCGGTGCCGCCCTTCAACCCCTCCGGCCCGGGCCAGCGCACGGTGGTGCTGGTCGACAACGTACGTGACGACAACTTCTACGACGTGAACAACAGCCAGGGGCTGTCGTACATCGCCGGGTTCTTCTCGTCGCAGCTCAACAGCTTCTTCGACCGCAACGTGATGACGATCGACGGCTTCGACTGGCTGCACCGCACCGGGGCCACCCCGCCCAACGAGCCGGTGGCCAACAACAACTGCACCAGTGCCCCGGCCCGGCCCTTCCTCTACGAGGGAGTGTTCGCCCACGAGTACCAGCACCTGCTGGCGAGCTACGAGGACCCCGACGAGGCCACCTGGGTCAACGAGGGCCTGTCGGATTGGGCCCAGACCCTCACCGGGTACGTCGATACCACCAAGCCGATCACCGACCTGGGCTTCGACAGCCATATCCAGTGCTTCCTCGGCTACCTGTCGCAGCAGACGCCGGCCAACCCCAACCCCCGGGCCGCCAGCGGGCCCGAGAACTCGCTCACCCGCTGGGAGGACCAGGGCCCCAGCGAGATCCTGTGCGACTACGGCGCCGCCTACAGCTTCATGCTGATGCTGGCGGGGCGGTACGGCACGCCGTTCGTGACTGCCCTGCACACCAATGACGCCAACGGCTTCGCCGGCCTCCAGGCCGTGCTCGACCAGTTCGGGGTGCGCAAGCAGAAGGCGATCGACGTCTTCCACGACTGGACGATCATGGTGGCCGTCGACGGCCTGCTCGACGACGGGGCCACGATCAACCGGGGCGGCCCCAAGGCGGCCAATCTGTCGACCCCCGGCCTGCACGCCACGATCAACTGGGACACGCCCGAGGCGTACTCCTCGCCGGGAGCGCCCTCCAACGGCAGCGACTACGTACGCCTGAGGGACGCCAGGGGCTCCTACCTGAAGGGCAAGCGGATCGACTCGCTGAGCTTCAAGGGCGCAAGCTCGTTGCCGCCCAAGCCCCTGGCCTGGGTGTCCGAGGCCAACCCGCCGGGGCACACCGGTGACCCCGCCCTCTACGCCGGCGCCACCAGCAACCTCGACGAGATGGCGGTGCAGCAGGTGGCGGTGCCCACCGGGGCCGCAGCCGCGCTCAGCTTCGATGCCCGGTGGAACACCGAGCTGGGATGGGACTTCGGCTTCGTCCAGGTCTCGACCGACGGCGGCACCACCTACACCAGCGTCGCCTGCACCGACACCACCACCCAGACCGATCCCGACGCCCTACCGACGGCCAAGGACAACGTGCCCGGCTTCACCGGCGACTCGGCCGGTTGGAGGCCGCAAACCTGCAGCCTAGCCGCCTATGCCGGCCAGACGGTGCTGCTGAGCTTCCGGGCCTTCACCGATCCGGCCAGCCTCGGCACCGATCCGGCTGTCGCGCCCGGATTCTGGGTCGACAACGTGACGGTGGGCGCCACCGTGCTGAGCGACGGCACGACCACCACCGGGTGGAAGTCGTTCACCGAGATCAAGCCGGTGCCGGTGTCGGGCTATGTGGTCACCCTGATCAGCGTGCGCACGAGAACCGACACCGGCGACGTGTCGGAGCGCAACCGGGGCAACCGCCGGGGAGCGAAGATCACGATCAAGCGCCTCCCGCTCACGGCCGACTTCCAGCTCAAGCGGAAGACCGAGGTGGACAAGTACATCGACGGGAACGCCGACTTCGTGGCCGCCGTGGTCACCTACGCCGACCCGTCGGAGACCTCCACCCAGTACGCCCCCTACACCCTCACCGTGAACGGGGTGGTGCAGCCGGGCGGCAAGTAGCACAGTCACCCGGCCGGCCCGTCGGACCGGCCGGCCAAACTCGGTGGACTTCTGGTCGCTATGAGACCAAAAGTCCACCGA
>CADEDH010000151.1 GCA_902826025.1 uncultured Actinomycetes bacterium | reverse complement strand
CAGCTATCCTCGCCGGCCATGGAGCCGGCGGAGTACTCGACCCTGGATGCTGTGGGCCTGGCCGCGCTGATCGCCGCCGGCGAGGTGACGGCGGACGAGGCGGCGGCCGCCGCCCGAGCCGTGATCGAGGCGGCCGACCCGGTGCTGAACGCCCTGGCCGGTCCGCTGTTCGACCAACCCCCGGCGGCCGACCTCACCGGGGCGCTGGCCGGCGTGCCGTTCCTGGTCAAGGACCTCAACCTGCGGGTGGCCGGCCACCCGCTCGAGTTCGGGAGCCGGCTGATAGCCGGCTCGCCGGCCGCCGTTGCCATCTACGACTCCGATCTCACCACCCGCATGAAGCGGGCCGGCCTTGCCATTCTGGGCCGCACCACCACCCCCGAGATGGGCCTGTTCGGGACCACCCAGAGCATCCTGTGCGGCGACACCCGCAATCCGTGGGACCTCACGACCGGGGCCGGCGGCTCCAGCGGCGGGGCGGCGGCCCTGGTGGCGGCGGGGGCGGTGCCGGCGGCCCACGCCTCCGACGCCGGCGGCTCGATCCGCATGCCGGCCGGCCGGTGCGGGCTGATCGGGCTCAAGCCGTCGCGGGGGCGGATCACCCTGCGGCCCCGCGTGGCCGAGGGCGTGTTCGGGCTCGGCGTCCACTTCGCCGTGTGCCGCACCGTGCGCGACCTGGCCGCTCTGCTCGATGCCTTCGAGGGGCCCGGCGCCGGCGAACGCTATGACGTCCGCCGCCCGGCCCGGCCCTACGCCGTCGAGGTCGGCGCCCCGGTGGAGCCGCTGCGGATCGCGGTGACCGGCGAGGGGTGGCTCGGCCTCCCCGCCGACGAGCAGAGCCGGGAAGCGGTGCAGGCCGTGGGCGAGGTGCTGGAAGGGGCCGGCCACCAGGTCACCGAAGGGTCGCCCGTCATCGACATCGAAGCCTACGATCACGCCACCGGGGTGGTGTGGTCGGTGGGGGCGGCCGAGCAGGCCGACGCCCTGGCGGCGGCGAGCGGGCGGGCCGTGGGCCCCGACACGGTGGAGCCGGCCAACCGCCGCTACGCCGAGGTGGGCCGCCGGTGGACGGCGGTGGAGCTGAGCACTGCCCTGGGCGTGTACGACCAGGTGTGCCTGGCCGCCGGTCGGTTCTGGGAGCGCTTCGACCTGCTGATCACCCCCACCTCGCCCACGCCGTCGGTGCCCCTGTCGTTCCTCGATCCGGCCGACGAGGAGGCCACGTTCGAGCAGTGGCTCCAGCGGGTGGCGTCATTCGAGGTGTTCACCTCGCTGTGGAACGTCACCGGCGACCCGGCGGTCAGCCTGCCCCTCGCCCGCTCGGCCAATCGGCTGCCGCTCGGTATCCAGGTGATCGCTCCCCTCGGCCACGACGACCGCCTGGTGCGGGTGGCGGCGTGGCTGGAGCAGGCCCTGCCCTGGGTCGATCGCCGGCCCCCGGTGCACGCCACGGAGCTGCTGGGCCCCGACTGACGGTCCGGGGGCCGGCCCGGGCCACCACGATCAGCGGAACTCGGGCATGATGTGGGTGGCGAAGATCTCCAGCTGCCGCTTGGCGTCGTCGAGGGTCAGCAGCCCCTGGTCGAAGAACCAGCTGAACCATTCGAGCTCGCCGTCGCCGCCGTGGATCGTGGCCAGCGACTCGATGTCGCGCTTGACCTGATCGACGGTGCCGGCCAGCCCGTACTTCACGCCCCGCATCCGCTCCATGGTCCATTCCGATGGGGGAAGCGGGGTGTAGGGGTCGAGCGGGTACTTCTCGGCGTCCTCGGCGAACCGGAAAGCCTCCCAGAAGCCGAACCCGGCGAAGTAGGCGTTGAACCCGAAGTACTGGGTCCGCTCGAACTGGGCCACCGCTTCGGCTTCGGTGTCACCGAAGGCGATGGCCCGGAAAGCCCCCACGCCCTGGCCCAGCCGCAGGTTGCGCCCGACGCTGGCTGCGGTGTCGCGGTACAGCTCGCACAGGCGGCGGAAGTCGGGCGGGTTGGCTACGAGGATCATCGGGGTGATGTCGTGGCTGGCGGTGTGGACGATGGTCGACTCGCTCACCGAGAACGGCTGGAAGGCCTTGGGATGGGGTTGCTGGTAGGGGCGGGGGATCACCGAGATGCCGCGGATGATGCCGTCGTCGTCGATCTCGCCCGGGGCTCCGTACTTTCGGGTCCATTCGCCCGCCGGCCAGCCCGAGATCCCTTCCCGGTACGGGAACGGGACTTTCACGAACTCCCCGTCGTAGGTGAGTAGATCCTGGTCCCAGGCCTTGTAGATGATGTCGATGTACTCCTCGTGGACCTGGCGGTTCCGCTTGTCGATGTCGCCGCCGTCCATGGGGGTGGCCTCCACCGGCACGTTCTGGCCCAGGACGTTCACCCACCGTTGCTGGTACCCGCGGGCGAAACCGGCGTACACCCGTCCCTTGGTCAGGTGGTCGAGCATCGCCATCTCCTCGGCCACCCGGAGCGGGTTGTGGGCCGGGAGCACGAGGGCCAGCGGGGCGAAGCTGATGTTCTTCGTCCGGGCCGCCAGGTCGGCGTAGAGGA
>CADEDH010000150.1 GCA_902826025.1 uncultured Actinomycetes bacterium | reverse complement strand
AGCCGTATTCGTCGAGGAAGGCCCGGAAGTCGTCGGCGAAGGCGGCGATCTCGGGCCCGATGTCCGGCGCGGCCAGAGCGGCCGTGATCTCCGACGTGGGGCGCTCGAACAGGGCCCGAAGGGGAGCGGCGGCCCGGATCCGGCGGCTGAGGCGCCACATCTCCTGGGTGGCCCGCACGGTCTGGGTGACGAAGCCCTGCAGCAGCTGGTAGCCCTCGGAGGGGTCGTCGGGTTCGAACGTGGCCTGGTAGAAGTCGACGAAACGGGCGCCGGCCACCACGCCGAAGTTGATACGACCGTGGATCGTCCACTGGTCGATCATGTCGGCCCGTTGGCGCTCCAGCTCGGCCGCCAGCTCGGCGTTGGTGAGACCCCGGTAGTCGCGCACCCGGTTGGCCCGGACCGACCGGATGAGCTCCGGCTTCCACTCGTTCTCCCAGCGCTCGCCCACCTCGTCGAGGAGGCGAGGGAGGTCGGCGTACAGCTCCGCCCGTCGGGCTGCCTCGGCCGGATCGGCCACCGGGCGCATCGAGGAATAGAGGTAGTTGTTCACCGAGCGGGTGAACATGTCGATCGGGGCCCCGTACTCGGCGTGGGCCCGGGTGAAACCGAGGGCCAGTGTGTCGGTGATCAGGTCGAACGCCAGCGGCGACAGTGGGCGGGGGGCGTGGATCCGATCCTGGCCCCAGAAGCCGTCCACCTCGTCGTCGTTCGGGAAGCGCAGTGTTCCCATGTCCCCCCGGTGATCCATCACGGAGACGTTAGCGATGCCGGGGCCCGAACCTGAAGCCAGTCATCCCGCGGCATGGCCTGTGGCACCGGAGGGCGGGCCGGCGGCACGGGCGGGGGCGAGGTCGCCTCGGTGGGCGGCGGTGAGGATGGCAGTGGCGTCGCTGTTGTCGGCGAGGGCCGGGGTGCCGGTGAGCAGGCAGAGGGCGCCGGGGCGGGTGGCGGTGCCCATGATGACGTCGGCGTCGTCGTCGAGGGTGACGTGGAACCGGTAGTGGGTGGCGGTGGTCTCCACCCGGTGGGCCCAGATCGTGACGATGCCGCCGTCGTCGTAGATCACGGCGAGCTCGGTGGGGTCGGTGGCAAGCGTCCAGGGCCTGTCGTACTCCGGCGGCGGTATGCCCGGCTCGGGGTAGACGCGGGCCTCGTGTTTCGGGTCGAAGGGGTCGAAGTCGGGGTCTTGCTCCCAGTCCAACACGCTGAGGTCTCCGGCGGCGACGGCGTCGAGCACCTCCATGGCATCGGGGTTGTCGACCAGTCGGGGCCACCCCGACTGGATCATTCGCTCCCCGGCCTTGGTGGCGGTGCCCGTCGGAAGCATCACGCTGCGGTCGTCGATGCTGATGCCGCCGAACTCGAACAGCGGCCGACCCTTCTCGACACCGAGAGACATGCAACTGAACACCCGGCCGTTGGCGTACAGGATCGCATACTCGGACAGTGGCGCTCTGACCCCCCAGGCCGCCATCAGCGGCCTCGGCTCTCATCGGGCACGTTCAAGGCGTCGCGAGCCTTGTTCAGCGCCGCCCGAAAGTCGCCGTCTCGCCCCACCTCCTTATTGAGCCAGCCTGGTACGGCGATGCCGTCCCTGGTGGGCAGGAACTGGTCGGTGTTGAAGTCGTACATGTGTCGAAACGTCTGGCCTTTGATCTGGTACTGAAGATGGAACTGCCCTGGTCGGCCGCCCGGATCGGGGTTTTCGACGTCGAGGTGCCAGACGCGCTTGTTGTTGGTGTTGATCAGCGTGTTGTTGTCGATATGAGACGCACCCTGGCCCAGGAGCTTGGTGTCGTACAGGGGTTGGGGTTTGCCGTCGGGACCGGGGGCGGTGCGGCCGGTGGGCCAGAACGTGACCTGGTGGGCGGGGTAGAGCCTGCCGTTCACCGGGACCGGTGTGTACGGATCGTCCGGGTGGAACACCGGGCCGATCGGTGCCGGAGGCTCCATCGCCGACTTGGCCCCGGCCCGGCGCTTGCGGTTGGCGTACTCCCGCAGCACCCGTTGGTCGTCGTCGAGCGGGAAGATCTCGATGCCCGTGCCGAGGTCGGGCGAGGGGGGCAGTGTCTCGGTCCCCAGGCCGAGATCGGGTGACGGGGGCAGGATCTCGATGCCCAGACCCAGATCAGGCGAGGGGGGCAGGATCTCGATGCCCAGACCCAGATCGGGGGCCACGGGGAAGATCTCCACCAGGCGGCCGGCATCGTCTTCGTCTTCGATCGACATCGGATCGCCGAGGCCCCGAGCCCCTGGGCCCGACCCGCCCCAGGCCCACACGCCGGGAGAACCGCCGGCGGCCGTGGGCCCGGCGACCGCGCAGGATGCATCGGCTCCCGTCACGCCCCGGCGGATGCCGTCGACCGACAGGGCTGAGCCCTGCCAGCGGACGACGAGGGCCGCCACGCTGTCGAGCGCGCCCGCTGGTACTCCGGCGTCGGGACTGGCATTGCGGACCCGTCGGTCGAGGTCGGCCGCCTCGGCCAACCGCAGGCCCAACTCGCCGGCTAGCTGGTCGGTCAGATCGACGAACGACGCGAGGGCCGTCTCGTCGACGGACACGTCGCCGCCGGCCCCGGACCCGCCGCCATCCCGCATGCCGTATCACCCCCCACCTCTTGCTGCCGCCCCGGCAGGACGTCAATCTAGCAGAAGATGTCTGGCAACGACATGCTTTCTACGTATGTTGACGTAGATTAACGCCGGGCCAGGTCAGCTGCCGGGCTTCCAGATCATGAGGATGATGGCGACTACGAGGAGGACCTGGCTGGCCGATTCGCCGATCATCAGCTTCTTGGAGGCGGCGA
>CADEDH010000149.1 GCA_902826025.1 uncultured Actinomycetes bacterium | reverse complement strand
GTGGCTGCCCCTGACTTCGTGCCCCTCGATCCGGCCCGCCGGCTGCGGTCCTACACCTCGCCTCCCCGCCGGCCCGACGCCTGGATCGCGGATCGTCCCGGCGACCTGACCACCCGCCAACCCAAGGGCGCCCGCCTCGGCAGCATCGGGCCCGACCAGGGGTACGCCTTCCGCCTGGCTCGCCAGTTCGACGGTCGTCTCCATTTGGGCAAGGTCAGCCACGACGACGCCGTGGCCGGCTGCGTTGCCGTGGCCACCAAGCGGTCGGCCCTGTTCGGCCGGGCCCCCGTGATCCACGACCTGACGGCCGGCTTCACCGTGTTCGGCTTCCTCGACGCCAATCCGCCGGCCGAGCTCGTGTCGGCTCGGGAGAAGCTGTTCGCCGAAGTCCGTAGCGCCCATCACTATCCCGAGCTGCGCCACCTGGTGGACCTCGTGCCCGACGAGGCGTTGGCCCGTCCTCACGACGCCATCGCCACCGCCTACCAGGCCGACTGGCGATCCAACCTGGCCCCGGGCGTGTGAGCGGCGTCCGCGTCCGGTTCTCACCGGCCCCTACCGGCTACCTCCACCTCGGCAGTGCCCGCTCGGCTCTGTTCAACTGGCTCTACGCCCGCCACGTGGGCGGCACGTTCGTGCTGCGCATCGAAGACACCGACCCCGACCGCAGCCGGGACGACCTGATCGACGCCATCGTCGAGAACCTGGCCTGGCTGGGCATGGAGGGCGACGAGATCCACCGCCAGTCGGTCCGTTTCGACGCCTACCTCGAGGTGGCCGAAGATTTCGTGACCCGGGGCCTGGCCTACCGCTGCGACTGCACCCAGGAGGCGGTCAAGGAGCGGCTGGCCGCCGCCGGCTCGGCCGGCGGGTACGACGGGTTCTGCCGGGATCGCACTGTGGCCGCCGGCCCCGGCGTGGTGATCCGGTTCCGCACCCCCGACGAGGGCACCACCGCCTGGGACGACGTCATCCGGGGCCACGTCAGCTTCGAGAACGCCGTGCTGGAGGACTTCGTGATCGTGCGGGGCAACGGTGCCCCCATGTTCCACCTGGCCAACGCGTACGACGACCTCGACATGAAGATAACGCACGTCATCCGGGGCGAGGACCTGGTCAACACCACCCCCCGGGTGCTGCTGCTCCGGGAGGCCATGGGGGCCGACGACCATCCGGTCTACGCCCACCTGCCCCTGATCGTGAACGAGAAGCGCCAGAAGCTGTCGAAGCGGCGCGATGACGTGTCGGTTGGCGACTACCGGGACCGGGGCTACCTGCCCGAGGCCATGCGCAACTACCTGATCACGCTGGGCTGGGGGCCGAAGGACGGTATCGAGATCCGCCCCCTGGCCGAGATCATCGAGCTGTTCGACATCGTCGACATCAACAAGGCCCCCGCCTTCTTCGATGTGAAGAAGCTCGACCACTTCAACGGCGAGTACATCCGGGCCCTGCCCACCGAGGAGTTCGTGGCCCGCTCCACCCCGTGGCGGGACAGTGGGGCCGCCCCCGTGCCGCCCGACCTCTACGAGCGGCTGGCCCCGTTCGTCCAGCAGCGGGTGAAGCGGCTCGACGAGGTGGCCGGCCTGCTCGACTGGGTGGTGGCCGACGCCCCCGAGCCCACGCCGGAAGATTGGCGCAAGGTGATGGGAGCCGACGGCGTGGCCGACGTGCTCGATGGTGTTATCGAAAAGCTGGCCGATGCCCCGTGGGATTCGGCCTCGCTGGAGCAGGTCGTGCTCGGGGTGGGGGAGGAGCTGGGCCGCAAGAGCCAGCTTCCGGTGCGGCTGGCCGTGACCGGGGCCCGGGCCGGGCTGCCGCTGTTCGAACCGATGGCCGAGCTCGACCGGGACGTCGTGTTGGAACGGCTCCGATCGGCCCGGGCCAAGCTGTAGGCCGGACCGCCGTGGTCGGGCGTCCCGCCTCCCGCCCCCGACGCCCGACGCTGCGCACGATCGTCCTGGGGGTTGTTGCCCTCGTCGTGGTGTGGCTGGTGTTCAACTTCTTCGACGTGTGGTTGGCGTCCCGATCCACCTACGAGACGGTGACACTGGCCGACGGCCAGGGGCGGGCCGCCGTGGTGCTGGGTGCTGCGCAGTACAACGGGGAGCCGTCACCGGTGCTGATGGCCCGGCTCGACGAGGCGGGCGAGTTGTATGAGACCGACCAGGTGACGGTGGTGGTGGTCACCGGCGGCCGCCAGCCGGCCGACGTCACCACCGAGGCCAAGACCGGCTACGACTACCTGCGGGAGCGCAGCGGGATCCCCGACGAGCATCTGCGTCTGGAGGTCCACGGCGGCTCCACCTACGAGTCGCTCGCCGCCACCTCCCGGTTCCTGCGCAAGGAAGACGTGCGCCGGGTTGTGCTGGTGACCGATCGGTTCCACGCCAAGCGGTCGATCCTGATCGCCCGGGAGGTCGGGCTCGACCCCGACGTGGCGCTCACCGACCGGTCGGCCCCGTTCGGCCGGCTGGTGCAGGAGGCGGGGGCGGTGGCCGTGGGCCGGATCATCGGCTTCCGTCATCTTCAACAACTGCTCTAAACCGGTGCCGCCTCGGGGCGGAGGCGGTATTCTTTTCCAGTCCCACCTTCGGGGGTGGTGTAATTGGTAACACAGCTGGTTCTGGTCCAGTCATTGGGGGTTCAAGTCCTCCCCCCCGAGCAAACGTCAGTCCGGGCGATAAGATCTCCTGGCTGTACGAGCCCCGTTCGTCTAGCGGCCTAGGACGCTGGCTTCTCATGCCAGTAGCACGGGTTCAAATCCCGTACGGGGTGCTCTACTGCTCGACCGGCCAGAACCCGCTCCAGGAGCGGCCTGTCGCCCGGTCGGT
>CADEDH010000148.1 GCA_902826025.1 uncultured Actinomycetes bacterium | reverse complement strand
GCCGGTCGGGCGCGGTTCCGTCGCGCAGAACGGGCGGCGCCGGACGGCCGTGTCGGCCTGCCTCTACCGGGAGGCGGCGTCGAGCTGGAGGCTCTCGGCGATCCGAGCCAGCGTCTCGGCCGTGGACGTGAGCGATTCGGTGGTGGCGTATTCGGCGCCGACCGAGCCAGAGGCCACGGCCACGCTGTCCTGCATCCGCTCCACCAGCTGCCCGATGTCGCCCAGGGACGAGCGGGTGGAGTTGGCCAGGCTCTTCACCTCGCCCGCCACCACGGCGAACCCCTTGCCCTCCGGGCCGGCCCGGGCGGCCTCGATGTTGGCGTTGAGGGCCAGGAGGTTGGTCTGGGCCGCGATCGAGTGGATCAGCTCCACGATCTGGCCGATCCTCGACGCGTTCGTCGCCACCTCCTCGAGCGCCGCGGTGGCCGACTCCACCTGGGCCGCCAGGGCCCGGTCGCCGTCGGCGATGGCCATGGCCTCGATCGAGCGGGCCACGCCGGCCAGCTCCACGCTCGTGGTCCGGATCGACTCCAAGCTCACCACGCGCTCGGCCTCGATCTGGGTGAACGCCTCGGAGAAGAGAAGCGAGACGGCGTTGGCCACCCGGCGCATCGTGCGACGCAGCTCGTCGCGCGCCGGCTGGGGGTAGCCGAGCTGCTCCGCCCGCTCCACGATCACATCGGGTACGACCACCACCCAGCTCACCAGGAACAGTGACCGGATCCCGGAGGCGGCGAAGGGGGCGATGCGGGCCCGGGTCCGCTCCATGAGATCCTGATCGAAACGGCCGTTGAGCAGGCGGACCCCCAGCGCCCGGATCACCGCCTGACGGCTTGCGGCGTCGCCAAAGCGCGACGGATTGCCGGCCGGCAGCGCCCGCACATGGGCCTCGAAGCGCTCGACAAAGCGATCGGGAAGGTCGGGGTTGGCCTGGGCGAAAGCAGCCAGCCGCCCCAGGAGCCGCTCGTCGAGCGCGTAGGCGGCAGCCAGATCGGCCGCCACCGGCTCGATCACGCCGCGAGCCGCACCGGCCAGCGGGTCGGCGACGGCGACCGCACGGGTTGCCGCGTCGGCGCTATCGGGGCGGCGACGACGGCGGGCCAGCATGCTGGCTCCCGTCGGCCGCCACCCCCCAGGATTTAGCCCTCGATCTCGCGGGCCACGGTGGCGGCATCGTCGTGGTTGCGGTACCGCTCGGGCACCGGGAGCTTGAAGATCCGGGCCGAGTTGAGGCCGAGGATCTTGGCCCGCTCACCGTCGGTCAGGTCGCCCATGGTGCGTTCGATGGCCTGGGCCGAGTAGGGCCACGAACCCTCGTGGTGGGGGAAGTCGTTGGCCCACAGGAAGTTGTCCATCAGGTTGAACTCCCGGGCCAGGGCCAGCCCGGACCGGTCTTCCTGGAACGACGAGAAGCCCTGGCGGCGGAAGTAGTCGCTGGGGAGACCGTCGAGCTTGGGCCGGACCCACATGTGGTGCTTGAGGTAGGCCTCGTCCATGGCCTCCAGCATCCACGGCACCCAGCCGATGCCGGCCTCGATGGCCCCGAACCGCAGTGTCGGGTGACGCTCGGCCACGCCCGAGGCGCAGATGTTCACCAGCGGCTCCATGGTGGGGGCCAGCGAGTGGATCGTGTAGTTGATCACGGCCCCGCCGTTGGAGCGGGAGGTGCGGGGGTCACGGCCGGTGGAGACGTGGAACGTGACCGGCAGATCGACGTCGGTGATGCAGCTCCACAGCGGCTCGAACTCTTTGAGGTTGTAGTTCAGGTCGTCGACGTCGGGCGGGCCGAACACCGGCTTGCACGGCAGGCACAGGCCCTTGAACCCGAGGGCGGCCACCCGCTGGATCTCGGCCAGGGCCTCGTCGAGCGAGGCCGGGGCGATGCAGGCCATCGGGGCCAGGCGGTCGTTGAACGGGGCGAAGGTCTCCCACGCCCACTCGTTCCACGCCTTGCACATCAGGTGGGAGAAGTGGGCGTCCTTGGTGGCCCACACCACCAGACCCTTGTTGGGGAACAGGATCTCGGCGTCGGTGCCGTCGATGGCCAGGTCGGTGATCCGCTCCTCGGGGGTGAGGCCGGAGTGGTTGCGCAGGTGCTCGTGGCCCTCGAAGGGCTGGACCCACTCCAGCTTGGCCGCCCGGAACCCTTCGGTCTTCTGGAACTGGTCGCCCTTGGCGTCGATCACGATGCCGGGCAGGCGCTCGTGGTACTCGGCCGGGATCCGGGGCCGGAAGAAGTCACGCGGTTCCTGCACGTGGCCGTCGGCCGACACCATGAAGAACTTGTCGGCGGCGTCGGGCCGGGCGGAGCGCTCCCACCCCTCGTTGCCGGGGGTCTCGAGCCGCCACACATTGGCGACATCGGGTTCGGGGATGATCTGGGTCATTGCCGGATACTCCTGGAGGCTGGGGACCACGGCGCCGGGGCACCGGGTCGTGCTCATGCCGTCCATCATGATCGATCAGCGAGCCAGGAGACCAAGCCGCAGCCGAAGGCGGGGGCCTCGACGGTCAGCGAGCTGGTGGAACGATGGTGAGTGAGAAGATGGGGGTGCAGTACGTGTTCCACTCCGTGATGAGCCGGCGCAGACCCGCGTAGAGGTTTTTCTTGTCCCGCGGCGTGGCGTCGTTGTAGATCGCAAACGCCTCGTCGATGTCTTCATAGAGTGATTCACAGTAGCTGCGGAGGGTGCGGTCGTAGTCGAAGTCCACGGTCTGTCCGACTTCACCATCGGAGACACCGGCGCCTGCGGTCGACGCGAACGTTCCCACCGTGAGGGTGGATTTCCCCGTTCGTGGAGAGGGGTCCCGGCCCGGCGACGGGGAAGTCCCCGATGGCGGGGCCATCGGCCAGAGCCAGGCTGGCGTCA
>CADEDH010000147.1 GCA_902826025.1 uncultured Actinomycetes bacterium | reverse complement strand
CAAGGACTCGGACTTCGGGCAGCTCGCCTTTCTGTATGGCGCTCCCCCGAAGGTCGTCTGGCTGCGAGTCGGCAACCAGGCGACGAAACCGATCGGCGATCTCCTCCGCTCCCACGCCGAGCTCATCGCCGCCTTCGTGAGATCAGACAGTGAGGCTGTCCTGGTGCTCCCCGATCTGCGGCCACTTCCCTGACTGAAGGTCGCCCGCTGAACACTCAGTGAACACTGGCACCGGCCAGAAGCAGCCTCCGGCGGTCACGAGCGGTCAACGTCCGAACGCCAGCGAATGGCTCCTGACCTGCGGAAACGCTGGTCAAGCCACCCACTCGGAAACCCGCCGGTCCGGTTTCCGGAACCGTGTGCGTAGGTTCGATTCCTATCGGGGGTACTACGAGATCCACCGCCTGAGCAGGGCAAACGTCCTGATGGCAGGACTGGGGCGGATTGACCGCCGTTGCCCGCTGAGGGCCGGGTTTGGGCCCTGGTTCGACGTGGTCGGGAAAGGGCGGGACGCCGGCGGTTGGCCATTGGTGTGCTCGTGGTCGGGCCAGTGGTTGTCGGCCTCCAGGGCGGGGATGCGATTTCGGTCGTCAACGAGCCACCACGGGCAGCGGCCCACGACAAGACCGTTCCTGATCGAAGCGATCCCGACCGCCCGGACGCATCCCACCCGTCCCACCCGGCCGGAAATTTCCCGCGGGAAATTCTGCCGCAGACCGTGGTCGCCCACCACAGTTCGTCACTCTGACCGACACCCAGCTCGCCTCGATCCGCCATGGCCGGGCCGCTTGAGCCCCGAAGACCCGGCACTCGGAGGCAGATCGGATGGCTGAGTTCCGTGCTGATCTACTTCATTGGCGTAGTTCCGCCGCCTCTTGATCGGTTATCTCACGGAGTGTGCGACGGACGTCATAGCCATCGGCCCACCACGAACCCTCTCGATGGTCACGGTAAATCGCCACTGTGTGGCTCTGCGCCTTGGTGCTCCCGGGGAGGCGAGGGTACGGGTCCTGGCAGCTGAAACGAGCTCCAAAGGGCGCAGAGCTTCGATGACTGGTTCCAGGCCTTCGATCTGGCGGCGGCCGTCAAACGACATCCGCGAGGGAGCCGGGAGGTCCCACTGGTGCCACCAGCGCAGCCCGATAGGGTCGGTCGGTTCCTGAGGCCATGCCTGGATCAACAAGTGCTCGTCGCTGTTGCCGTCTGCGTCGAGGCCTTCGAATCGATCCGCCACCAGTCCTGACCACCCAACCCTGAGACGGACGGGGCCAGGCGGAAGAGGCACGGTGGCAACCGGTTCGGGGCCGCCCCAGCTGAAGATTTCAAGGTCCCTGCCGGCGACGAGCGAGTCCTCGACGACGTGTTGCCACCGGCGAGCAGGAGCGGCCGTCGGACCGTCGCCGAGAACCTGGACCTGCACTGCCGTCGTACCGGACTTACGGTCAGTCATGACGACCACGAAGGTTCCGCTCGACCAGAGGTGCCGCTCGTAGGCGAGGAACGGGACCTCGCCGCTGTGCCAGTCTTGATGCCCACCGCGTCGCAAGTAGAACTGGCGGTAGTCGGGCTCCACAAACACTGTTCGATCGACCGCCACCGAAGGCACGTGCAATTGTGTCTCCGCGCATCGGGATGGCTCAAGGATCGATCCGTACGAGCGTCCTGGTCCGGCACTAGTGGCCCGCGAAGCTTCTCGCCTCCCGCTTTAGCGAAGCGCTCGGAACCGGACGCCTTGGATCGGTTCGAAGTGCTTGCGGTTTCGCGTGACCACGGACAGGCCATGCTCGATCGCCGTGGCGGCAATGAGCGCGTCGGGCAACCTCACGCCACTCTCGCGTGCAATCCGCCCAGCTCGCTCCGCGATTGCTCGATCGACGGAGAGTTCTCGAAACGGTGCCAGCAATCGCGTCACCAGATCGGTGGCCGAGTTCCCGCCAAACAGCTCGGCCCGGGTTACCACCGAATAGTGCACCCGGTGTCGTCCGGGGCGCAGTTCCGCTGCTCCTCGCAGGTGGTCGATGAAAGCGTCGGTGTCGACGAGCAGGTCAGCCACGGTGCCAGTCGTCACGTGACGGCACCGCCGCTTCAGGTGCAGCTCCAAAGGTGGCGGCCAACGCCTCGGCCGGATCGATCTCGTCGCTCAGGTATTCGTCCACGGCCTGCCGTACGAGTTCAGCCATGGTGATGCCCCTGGCGGCGGCAGCACGATCGATTCGGTCGCGCTGCTCCTCGGTGAAGTAGATCTGCGTCCTCGTCGCTGGCATACATCACGAGCATACATCGACTGTGATCGCAGCGACCACAACAGCTAGGCCACGGCCGGGGCGACGTCGCGGTCGGGGCGATCAGTGGGGCTGGCGGCGGAGCCAGGTGAGGACGGCGAGGACGCGCCGGTGATCATTGGCTTCGGGCAGCAGATCGAGCTTGGTGAACAGGTTCGAGATGTGGCGTTCGATCGTCTTGTCGGTGAGGCTGAGGTGCCGGGCGATGGCGGCGTTGGATCGGCCCTCGGCCACCAACGCCAGCACGTCGATCTCCCGGGGCGACAGGTGCGACAGCCGTTGACCGGTCCCCCGTTGGTCGAGCAGACGTCGCACCACGTCGGGGTCGAGGACGGTACCGCCGGAGGCCACCGTTCGTAGCGCCCCGACCAGGGTGGACACGTCGAGCACCCGATCCTTGAGGAGGTAGCCGAAACGCTGGGGGTGTTGCTCCAGCAGGGTCGAGGCGAAGCGCACCTCGATCGTCTGGGACAGGAGCATGATCCCGAGATCAGGGTGGCGGGCCCGTAGCGCCAGGGCGGCCTCGGCCCCTTCGTGGCTGTAGTCGGGCGGCATCCGAACGTCGATCAGGGCCACGTCGGGCCGGTATTCCTCGACGGCGCGGGCCAGTTCGGCTGCGTCGCCGACCAGGGCCCGGCAGACGACACCGACCTCGTCGAGGAGCCGGGCCAGGCCCTCGCGCCACAGGCTCGAATCGTCGGCGATCACGACCTGCACGGCACCATCGCCTCCACCATCGTGCCCGGCCCGCCGGCGGCGACCCGCAGGGTGCCCCCGACCGCCTCGAGCCGGTCGGAAAGACCCCGCAGGCCGTGGCCGCTGGGATCGACTCCGCCCCGACCGTCGTCGCTCACCACGAGGCGGAGATGCTCGCCCTCTTCCTGCAACTCGACCGCGATGCGGCTGCTGGACGAGTGCTTCACGGCATTGGTCACCGCCTCGCAGGCGACGAACCACAATGTCGCCTCGAGGTCCGGCTGGTAGCGGCCGG
>CADEDH010000146.1 GCA_902826025.1 uncultured Actinomycetes bacterium | reverse complement strand
CTCGGCCCGGGGAACGTCGTCCCGGCCTGTGGGGTCACGTTCTGGACCCGGTACTCCCCTGCCGCCAACCGGAAGCAGGCACCGGGCGGAGCGGCCGCCACTACGGCGGCGAGGTCGGCCGCCGGAGGCCGAACCGATACCGGATTGCGGCACGCGCCATCGAGCGGGCCCGGTGGCGGCGCCTCCGGTTTCGGGACGGTGGGGGCAGGCGGCACCGTGGTGGGTCGCGCCGTCGTGGGCGTCGTGGCTGGCCGCTCCGTCGTGGCGGTCGTCGTCGTGGGCCGCGCCGTCGTGGTGGTGGGGCGCGCCGTGGTGGCGGTCGTAGGCTGCGGCGTCGGGGCCGTCGTGGTGGTAGGCCGAACCGTCGTGGTCGTCGGGGCGGCAGCCGAGGTGGTCGTGGTCGTCGGGGCGACAGCCGAGCTTGTCGTGGTGGCACCGGCGGTCGTGGTCGTCACCGCCGGATCGGTGGCCACCGGCGCCGTGGTTGCCGAGGCGACCGGGCTGGCCGTTGTGGGCGTGGGCGTCGTCGTGGTGGTGGGCCGAGCGGTCGTGACCGTGGTCGCCACCGTCGTCGGGGCGGTGCCGGGCTGCACGGTCGTCGCCGTGTTCCCGGTCGTCGTGGCCGCCATCGACCGGGAGGCCGAAGGCTTGATGCCCGTGGTCGGTCCGAGCCGGGCGGCTGTGGTGGTCGTGACGGCGGTGGCCCTCGACCACTTCCCGTTGGCGACGGGGCGAGGCGGTCCGCCCCGCCCCGCCTCGATCTCGGCGCCCGGCGCGGCCGGCGCCGCCGCCAACAGCGCTCCGAGCACAGCGATGACGACCATCAACGCCCACACCGCCGCCAGTTGGCTTCGCTGGTACCGGTCCGCACCTCCGACCATGTCTGCCGTCCGTTCCCCGCCGCCCGCCCGCTGCCGGCCTGGTCAGTCTTCGTTGCGCCGCTGGCGCCACGTCATCGACTGCGAGGCGGTGGCGGCGGCGTGGATCAGCAGGGTGAAGGTGAACAGCGAGACGCCGGCCATCACGAAGTACACGCCGGTCAGAAAGAGGTAGTTCTCGCTCTCCGGCCCGCCGTGGAGCACCAGGCCCTGGCGTAGGTAGCGCACGAGCAGCGGCACCATCAGCGCCATCCCGCCCAGCGTCACCCCGCCGGCCAGGCCGCAGGTCCGCGTGTAGCGGAACCGGTCGAGTATCACCTCGGTTCGCCGGCCCGTGTAGTCGAAGAAGATCTGGGCGACGGAGCCCATGAGGTAGGCGTTCAGCCCGAGGATGGCCAGGGCGCCGCCGGCGAACTGCCAGTAGAGAGCGAAGGTCACCGGCCCCACCGTCACCGGCCCCGCGGCGAAGGGGATCATGAGCAGCGTGCCGAGCACGGCCAGGGCGATGCCCGGACGGTAGACGAAGTAGTCGGCTCCAGAGACGAACATGGCCCGCAGGTTGATCCAGGCCGCGGCGAACGGCGAGAACCAACCCATGCGCCGGTGATGGCTCACCCGCCCGGCCCGGTCCTTCAGGAAGTGGACGGGCACCTCGGCCGTGGCCAACTCCATGTGGACGCTCTTGAGCACCATCTCCGAGGCGTACTCCCACGACTGCGACTGGAGGTCCATCCGCCGCAGGGCGTCGAGCGTGACACCCCGCATCCCGCAGTGGATGTCGGTGAACCGGCTCCGGTAGAGGCGGTTGAGGATCCACGTGGTGAGCGGCGTACCGAAGTAGCGGTGGTGGGGGGGCATCGATCCCGCCTCGATGGAACCGGCCCACCGGGATCCCATGACGTACTCATATCCCTCGGAGAATTTCTCCACGAAATCCCGGAGATACCTGAAGTCATAGGTGCAATCAGCGTCGCCCATGATCACGTACTGGCCGCGAATGAACGGCACGGCGTCGATGTAGGCCCGGCCCAGGCCCCGCTTGGGGGTGCGCAGCACGCGGGCCCCGGCACCCAGGGCCAGGCTCGGGGTGTCGTCGGCCGACGAGTCGACGATGAGGATCTCACCGCGCACTCCCGCCTCGGCCAATCCCTGGTGACACCACAGGACGAAAGTCTCGATCGTCACTGCTTCATCCAGTGCCGGTACCACGATCGACACCAGAGGAGACGGCTCGTCGACCTCGGGCACCAGGAGCGCCGTGACCGTCGGCGTGCGCCCCAACTCGCCCCGCCCGACGTCGGTGACGTGGGTGATCTCGTCAACCGTCGTGTCCATCATGGGGCCACCGTAACCACGCTTGTCGGCGGGGCATAGAGGCCAATCCGGTCAATTCACCTGGCAGGCCAAAGGTTCGTCGGGCGTTCACCAGGGCGCCATGCCCGGGATCGGCGCCACCTTCTACCGTGGCCTGCACCATGGTCGCCATCGACAACCGGACTGCTCTGTTGCCGCGGGTGGTGGTCGGAACCGCCCAACTGGTCGGGGCGGCGCCGGCCCCGCCCCGGCGGCCGTGGTGGCCCTGGCTCCTGGCCGTCGCCTCCTTCGCTCTCAACGTGGCCGTGGCCCGTCACGTGGTCTATGGCATCGGGTTCGAGATCGGCGACGCCATCGCCCGCACGTCGGCCGCCCACCACGTGGTACTGAGCCGCGACCCCCACCTGGCCGGCGTCGGGTTCTACTGGATGCCGCTGCCGACCCTGTCGCAGATCCCGTTCGTCCTCCTCCTCGAGCCCTTCGGCCACGTCCGCTTCGCCGGCCCCATTACCTCGGCCCTGTGGGCTGCACTCAGCGTTCCGGTGCTCGCCGCCATCGGGCGGCGCAACGGCACGCCGCCCCGGCTGACCATGCTCCTGTGCACCGTCTACGCCCTCAGCCCGGTTGTGGTCTGGGCCGGCTCCAACGGGATGAGCGAAGCCAGCTCGTTCTTCTTCCTCACTCTGATCGTCTACGCCTACAGCGTGTGGCGGATCGAGCAGCGACCGTCCGACCTCGTGCTCCTGGCCGTGGCCCTGGCGGGCGAGATGCTGTGCCGCTACGAGACGATCCCGCTCGCCATCGCCCTGGCCGTCGTGGTGGCGGTGACCCAGCCCTGACGCCAGTGGGGCCGCACCGTGGTGATGATCGGCCTGCCCGCCGCCTACGTCTTCATCCTCTGGCTTGGGGCGTCGTACCTGATCGTCGACGACCCCTTCTACTGGTTCAAGGAGCTGAACTCCCTGGCCAGGACGTCGGGCACGGGCGCAGCGATCTTCTCCACATCGGGCTCCCACACCCTCAATGTGCTGGGGTTCGTGGTGGGCTTCGTCTTCCTGTTCTCCCTCCTGCTCGTGGTCCTCGTGCCGCTCTGCCTCGGCCGCACGTTGCGGATCACCGTCACCGACTGGCGTTCTAC
>CADEDH010000145.1 GCA_902826025.1 uncultured Actinomycetes bacterium | reverse complement strand
CCCGGCCAGCCGCCGCTCACCAGACGAGCTCCGGGGGCGGACCGTCGTCGACAACGATCTGCACCCACAGGTCCTGGCCGTTCTCGCCCTCGCCCGGCCACACCATGATCGGGATCTCCTGGTCGTCGGCGAGCCCGCCCGGCAGGGGCACGACGACGGGATCGTCGGCCCATGGCACCGGTACCGCCAGTAAGTCCTGGCCGCTCAGCTCCCCGGGCTGGACCACCATCGTCACCATGGGCGGTGTCGGGCCGCCATCGGCCACCGGTTTGTCGCCGTTCATGGCCGCCGCCTTCGCCTCTGCGGCGGCCAGGGGCGGAACGTTCCACCGGGCCCGCTCGGCATCGGTGACGGCATCGTCGACCGGCGCCAGGGTCCACCGACCGTCTTTCACCTGGTACTGGGTGCCGTATCGTTGGGGGCGGCCACTACTGACGAGCCACCGGTCGAGGGCGGCGGCGGCCAGCCACGCCCCCCGGTGGTCACCCAGCCGGCGAGCCGTGGCCGCCAGCTCGCAGGCCTGCCGGTAGGACGCGAGCGTGTCGCCGTGCTGGAGAACCATGGCGGCGTGGAAGTGATCGGCGCCCGTCTCCACTGCGCCCGCGGCCAGCAGGTCGTTCACCCGAGCCCGTCGCTCTATGTCCCGGGCCGCCATGGCCGACCAGGCGGCCTCGCCGGCATCGGCGATCCCTTCCCGGTCGGCCTGGTCCTGCTCGAAGATCGAACGCAGCTCGTCGTTGTCGGTCGCCATCCCGCACTCTGGCATATCGATTCGCATCGGCGTCGGGCCGATCGACAACCGATCTCCGTATCGATTCGTCCGAACCAGGCGGCGAGCTAGGCTGCGGCCATGGCTGAGCTGTTGGGGGCGGTGGAGCTGCGGGAACTGATCCGCCACATCATGGAGGACGGGTTCAACCGGGCCGACATGGCCGTGGTGTACGCATCGTTCCATCCCGACTACCGGCGACACGGGTTCGGCGGCCCCAGCGTTGGCTCGCTCGACGAGCACGTCGCCGACCTGCAGGCCCGGCACGACGCATTCGACGGCGCCCGCTTCGAGATCCACGAGATCGTGGCCGACGCCGAGCGTCAGACCCTGGCCGTGCGGTACACCTTCCACGGCACCCACACCGCCGAGTTCCTCGGTGTGGCTCCCACCGGTCGGGCCGTCACCCGCCCGTCGGCCGCCTTCTTCCAGGTGCGAGACGGGAAGGTGGCCGAGGGCTGGATCGTGTCCGACGGTGGTGGCTTCCTGGCCCAGCTCCGGGGCGAGGCCTGACGGCGTTGGCCGACGCGGCCCCGAGCGGGACATGAGTGAGGCCGACGTCATCGCCCGCACCGAAGCGGAGTTGGGCGGCCCGGTCACGTACAGCCGGCTGGTGGCCGACCTGCAGGCGCTGGAGATCCCGGCCGACCGGCCCGTGATCGTCCACTCGTCATTGTCGGCCATCGGCTGGGTGGCGGGCGGCCCCTCGGTGGTGGTCGACGCCCTGGTCGACGCACTGGCCCCCGCCACGGTCGTGGTCCCGACCCAGAGCGGCAGCCGCAGCGACCCCCGCTACTGGCAGAACCCGCCGGTTCCTCCCCACTGGTGGCCGACCATCCGGGACAGCACACCGGCGTTCGACCCGCTCCGGGTGGAGACCCAGGGCATGGGGCTGATCGTGGAGGCGTTCCGCACCGACCGGCGGGCCGTTCGGGGCCCCCATCCCACCGTGTCGTTTGCCGCCATCGGGCCCGACGCCGCCCGATTCGTGTCACCCCACGACCTCGTCCCCCAGTTCGGCGACGCGTCGCCCCTGGGCCGGCTCTACGACGCCGACGCCGTGATCCTCCAGCTCGGCGTCAACCACGGCACCAACACCTCGTTGCACCTGGCCGAGACCCGGGCCGAGTGGCCGGGCAAGCCGGGGCCGATCGAGGACGGCGCTTCGTTGCTGGTGGACGGCCGGCCGCAGTGGGTGGCGTTCGACGGCGAGGTGGCCTACGCCGACGATTTCGAGGAGCTGGGCGATGCGTTCATGGCGGCTCACCCGCCGCACGAGGGGCGGGTGGGCGTCGCCCCGTCACGCTGGTGCTCGATGGTGACCGCCGTCGACTTCGCCACCCCCTGGTTCGCCGCCCACCGGGGGCAGGCCTGAGGCGCCGCGGTCCAAGGACCCTGGTCGCTCACCGCCGCGACCCGTAGCGTCCGCCCCGGAGGTGGTGTGCGCCATGGATTTCCAGGTGTCGGAGGAGATGCGGGTCCGGCTGGACATGATCAGCGAGTTCATGACCCGGGAGGTGATCCCGCTGGAGGGCGAGCTGCTCCACGGCACGCCCGAGACGCTGGCCGCCGGGGTCGCCGCCGCCCAGGCCAAGGTGAAGCAGATGGGGCTGTGGGCCCCCAACCACCCGGTGGAGTTCGGTGGCCTCGGCCTGTCGATGGTCGACCACGGCCTGTTCGCCGAGGCGGTGGGCCGCAGCCCGCTGGGCATGACCGTGTTCGGCACCCAGGCCCCCGATGCCGGCAACATCGAGATCCTCCACAAGTACGGCACGCCGGAGCAGAAGGACCAGTGGCTCCGGCCCCTGGTGGCCGGCGAGATCCGCAGCTGCTTCTCCATGACCGAGCCCGAGACGGCAGGGTCCAACCCCACGCTGTTGGCCACCACGGCCACGGCGGACGGCGACCACTACGTGCTCAACGGCCAGAAGTGGTTCACCTCGTCGGCCGACGGTGCCGCCTTCGCCATCACCATGGCCGTGACCGACCCCGGTGCCCCGCCCCACCGGCGGGCCAGCATGATCATCGTCCCCACCGACACCCCCGGGTTCGACCTGGTGCGCAACGTGAGCGTGATGGGCCACTCGGGCAGTGGCCACGCCAGCCACGGCGAGGTGATCTACCACGGGTGCCGGGTGCCCCGTTCGAACCTGCTGGGCGACGAGGGCGGCGGATTCGTGATCGCCCAGGACCGCCTCGGCCCGGGCCGGATCCACCACTGCATGCGCTGGCTGGGGATCGCCGGCCGGGCGTTCGAGATGATGTGCCGGCGGGCCAACGAGCGGGTGATCGACGGCGACGGCAGCCGCCTCGCCGACCGCCAGGTGATCCAGCACTGGGCGGCCGAGCTCGACGCCGAGATCCGGGGGGCCCGCCTCCAGGTGCTGCACTGCGCCGACCTGATCGACACCGAAGGGGCCAAGGCGGCCCGGGACGAGATCTCGGCCATCAAGTTCGTGGTGGCCAACACCATGCTCAAGGCGGTCGACACGGCCATCCAGGTTCACGGGGCCCTCGGCGTCACCGATGACACAGTGCTGGCCTACTGGTACCGACACGAGCGGGCGGCCCGCATCTACGACGGTGCCGACGAGGTCCACAAGACGAGCCTCGGCCGCCGGGTGCTCCGCCGCTACGCCATGCCCTGACCCGACCGGATCGACACACCGGACCCGGCCCGATGGGTCTCGGCGAAGCCCCGCCGGGGGTAGTACTCGAGGTTCTCGGTCATTGCCTCGTTGGTGTAGAGCCGGATCTCGGATCGGCCGGCGGCCCGGGCCGCCTCGTCGGCGTAGGCCAATAACGCGCCGCCGGCCCCGGAGCCC
>CADEDH010000144.1 GCA_902826025.1 uncultured Actinomycetes bacterium | reverse complement strand
TACCGGGAGCGCCGCTCGTTCGACTTCATCGCCCAGGCCATGACCGGCCTCATGCACATGACGGGCGAGCCCGACGGGCCGCCCTACTTCGTGGGCGTTGGCATCGCCGACGTGTCGAGCGGTGTCCACGCCTTCGCCGGCATCATGACCGCCCTGTTCCGCCGGGACCGTACCGGCCGGGGGGCCCACGTGGACGTGGCCATGACCGACACGATGTTCCACATGCACGAGTTCGCCGTGCAGGCGTCGTCGATCACGGGCGACCGCAGCCTCCCGATGCGGGCCGGACTCCACTATCAGCCGGCGGCGCCGGCCGGCACGTTCCGGGTGGGCGACGACTGGGTGGTGATCCTGTGCACCGACCAGCAGGTCGACGCTCTGTGGACGGCCATGGCCCGCCCCGAGCTGGCCACCGACCCCCGATTCGCCACCAACCCCGACCGGTTGGCCCACCGCCACGAGCTGACCGGAGTCATGGAAGCGTGGCTGTCCACGTTCCCCTCGGCCGACGCCGCGGTGGAGGCGTTGGCCGCCGCCGGTGTTCCGGCCGGCAAGGTGATGAGCCCGGCCGATGCCGTGGACGATCCCCACTTCGTGGCCCGAGGCACGGTGCGTGAGATCCACGACCCGTTCATCGGCACCTTCCACGCCCCAGGGTTTCCCATCAAGTTCGACGGTCGCCCCATCGAGCCTGACCTCGTCGCCCCGGCGTTGGGCCAGCACAACGCCGAGGTGCTCACTGGCCTTCTGGGCTGGTCGGCCGACGACGTCGGCGCCGCCACCTCCGCCGGCGTCCTCCTCACCGGCGACCGCTGAGACCGCCGGGTAGCGCCACCCGGTTGACCCTATGACGGCCGGCGGCCCGATCGGGCCAGCCGCCGGGCGGTGGCGCGCACGAGGCGGGCCAACTCGGGCGGGGCCACCACCCGGAACTCGGCGTCGATCGCCACCAGCACCTGTAACGGCCAGTCGAGCGACTCGGTCGACATCGCCATCCGGCACCGCCCGGGTCCGAGTGGCTCGACGCTGGCCCACCGCCCGGTGGCCGCCGTCAC
Source organism: uncultured Actinomycetes bacterium (assembly GCA_902826025.1). Taxonomy (GTDB): domain Bacteria; phylum Actinomycetota; class Acidimicrobiia; order Acidimicrobiales; family SZUA-35; genus CADEDH01. The sequence continues at coordinate 2,876 of CADEDH010000144.1, read as the reverse complement.
CACCTCGGCTTCGGCATCCATCTCCACCACCACCTCGTGGAGCACGGTGACGCTCTCGATGCCGGAGCGGATCATTCCCACCAGGTCGTCGGTAGGCAACGGCCGGGGGGTGAAGGTGTTGCGGGCCGGGGCCGGATCGGCCATCCGGTCCACCCGGAACGTCCGCCAGTCGGCCCGGTCCATGTCGTAGGCCACCAGGTACCACCGGCGCCCGATGTTGACGAGCCGGTAGGGCTCGACCGACCGGGCCGTGGCCGCTCCGGTGCGGGCCGTGTAGCCGAAGCGGAGCCGCACGGTGTCCCGGCAGGCCTGAGCCACCAGCCCCAGCGTCTCGGCCGGCACGCCGTCGCCGCTGTCCGGCGGGCGGGAGGCGATGGTGACATCCCGTAGCGCCTCGCTCCGCTGCCGGAGCTCGGCCGGCAGCACCTGCAACACCTTGGTGAGCGCCGTCACCGACGGGTCGGCCAGGTCGGTGATGCCGCTGTTGACGGCGGCGTTGAGACCGACCACGAGGGCGATCACCTCATCGGGGTCGAGCGCCAGCAGCGGCATCTGCCCGCCCGCCACCAGCTGGTAACCGCCAGTGACACCAGGGGTCGAGTCGATGGTGTAGCCGAGGTGGCGGAGCTGATCGATGTCGCGCCGCAACGTCCGGGGAGACACGCTGAGCCGCTCGGCCAGGTGGCCCCCGGGCCAGAAGCGGTGGTTCTGGAGGAGGGCCAGAAGCCGGAGCATACGGGCGCTGGGGTTGGCCATGATTCCAGCATGATCTCACATTGAGGACAGATCCCGACCGCAATCGGTGACTACGGTGCGCCCCATGACAACAACCACGAAGGCGGCACCATGACGGCCGCCATCCTCGCCGAGCAACTGATGAAGACCTACCGGGGACGCAGCGGTGACGTCGAGGCCGTGCGCGGTGTCGACCTCGAGGTGGCGAAGGGTGAGGTCTTCGGGTTCCTCGGTCCCAACGGCGCCGGCAAGTCGACCACCGTCCGGATGCTCACCACCCTCATGACGATCACCTCGGGCACGGCCCGGGTGGCCGGCTTCGACGTGGCCAGCCAGCCCCACGAGACCAGGCGCCGAATCGGCGTCGCCCTCCAGGAGGCCGGGCTCGACGCCCGCCAGACCGGCCGCGAATTGCTCGTGCTCCAGGCCCGCCTGTTCGGGATGAGCCGTACCGACGCCACGGATCGGGCCCAGGCCCTGCTCGAATGGGTCGATCTCACCGAGGCCGCCGACCGGTCGGTCAAGGGTTACTCGGGCGGCATGAAGCGTCGGCTCGACCTGGCGTCGGCTCTGGTGAACGAGCCGGAGGTCCTGTTCCTGGACGAGCCGACCACGGGGCTCGACCCGGCCAGTCGCCTCACCGTGTGGGACGAAGTCCGTCGCATCAACAACCTCGGTACCACGGTGTTCCTCACCACCCAGTACCTGGAGGAGGCCGACCAGCTGTGCGACCGGATCGCCATCATCGACGGCGGCGCCATCGTCCGGCGGGGCACCCCGTCGGAACTGAAGAGCGAGTTGCGCCAGCGGCTCCAGCTCGACCACGAACCGACCCTCGACGACGTGTTCCTCGACGCCACGGGGCGTTCCCGCCAGCGCGTCGCCGGTGACGTACAGGAGATCCACGCATGAAGACCTCACTGATCCTGGGCCAGCGGGCGCTGCGGGAGTCGCTCCGCACTCCCGACTCCCTGTTGCCGACGCTGCTCATCCCGCTGTTCTTCCTGGTGGTGAACGTGGGGCAGGCGGCCCGCATCTTCCCCAGCGCCGGCACGGAGTTCCTGAAGGGCCAGAACTACGCCGCCTTCCAGCTCCCGTCGTCGCTGCTCGTCGCCGCCTCGTTCGGCAGCGCCGCCCTCTACCTGGTGGAGGAGGTGGAGGGCGGCTATTTCGACAAGCTCCGGGCCACCCCCATCCCCCGGATGGCGATCGCCTTCGGCCGGCTCTACGCCGAGCTGGTGAAGATGCTGGTGCTGGGGGCGGTGATGGTCCTCATCGCCCTCCCGTTCGGCGTGCGCATCGAGGGCGGGATCCTGGGCTTCGTGGTGCTCATCACCGTGATCGCCCTGTGGTCGGTGGTCTTTAGCGGGATCATGCAGGTGGTGGCGCTCAAGAGTCGGAGCGCGGCGGCCACCCAGTCGGCCAGCCTGGTGTTCTTCCCCCTACTGTTCGTCACCCCGAACTTCGTTCCCCGCCACCTGCTGACCCGTCCCATGGAGATCGCGGCCACCGTGAACCCCGTCACCTACGTGATGGAAGGGGCCCGGTCGCTCATACTCGACGGGTTCGACGGCCCGGCCCTGCTGCGGGCGCTGGCCGTCATCGTGGCGGCGGGCGCGCTCATGACCTGGCTGACGGTGCGCACCATCAACAGCTATGACTAGGTGCGCCCTTCGGGCGCCTCGGGTTCGCCTTCGGCGAACACCGGGGAGCGCCCAGGGTCACACTGTGGCTATGCGGTAGGCCCGGGCGGCGGTGTTGTGGAACAGGTCCCGTTTCTCGTCGGCCGAGTAGGGCTCGGCGATCCGCTTGAAGGCGTTCCACAGCACGACGTAGCCGGCGCCCCGCATGTCGACCGGGAAGTTCGACTCGAACAGGCAGCGATCGGGGCCGAACTGGTCGATCACCCACCGCACGGGTTCGATCCAGGGAGCGGCCAGCTCCTCCGACGTGGGCGGCGCCGGCTGGCGGTCCCAGCGGAAGCCGAGCATCGGCATGCCGATCCCACCCAGCTTGAGGAAGGTGTTGGGGCTGGCCGCCACCTCGGCCATCCCCGCCTTCCACACCGCCAGGTTCTCCTCCCGACGGTCCTTGTAGGGGCCGACGCCGAGGAACCCGCCCAGGTGGTTGACCACGATCGG
>CADEDH010000143.1 GCA_902826025.1 uncultured Actinomycetes bacterium | reverse complement strand
CGGGCGCCTGCGGCGCTGTGCTATCGGGCGCCTGCGGCGCTGTGCCAGAATCCCCACGGGTTGCAGGGGGTGACCCCGCCCCGAACGGGGGCGGACAGGGGAGGGGGAGCGCCCAATGCTCCACGACCGGCTCGACATCGGTGTCATGTTCTCGTTCCGCAATCCGGCCCAGTGGCGCCGGCCGTTCGCCGAGGTGTACGCGAACGAGCTCCGCCTGATCCGCCGAGCGGAGGAGTTGGGCTACGACACCATCTGGCTCACCGAACACCACTTCGCCGACGACGGCTACTCCCCGTCGATCATCCCCATCGCCGCTGCTATCGCCGCCGTCACCGAACGGGTCCGGATCGGGTTCAACCTCCTGCTCCTACCTCTCCACAACGCCATCCGGGTGGCCGAGGACATCGCCACCCTCGACGTGCTCTCCAATGGCCGCATAGACCCCGGCTTCGGCCAGGGCTACGCCCCCCACGAGTTCGCCGGCTACGGCATCGACACCGCCGACCGCCTCACCCGGTTCACCGAGGGACTCACCGTGCTGCGGGGCCTGTGGGAGCAGGACACGTTCTCCCATCAGGGCCGCCACTACACGATCGACGGGGCCCGGGTGGTGCCCAAGCCGGTGCAGCAGCCCATGCCCCTGTGGCTCGGCGCCACCAGCCGGGCCGGGGTGCGTCGGGCTGGCCGCCTCGGCGCCAACCTCCTGGGGGTGGCCAGCGCTGCCCTCCAGCGGGAGTACGACGATGCCCTCCGGGCCGCCGGCCACGACCCGGCCGCGGCCAAGGTGCTCCAGCTCCACTGGGCCCACACCGCCGTCACCGACGACGCCGCCTGGGACGAGGCCGGCCCCCATTTCCACCACCTGCTCAGCGTCTACTCCGGGTGGCTGAACGATGCCGGGCGTAACGAGTCACTGTCGCTGGCCCCCGTCCCACCGGTCGACCAACTCCGCCAACCCGACCAGAAGCTCCTGTTCAAGCCGACCTTCGGCTCACCCGACACGGTGGCCAGCGGGCTCAACCAGTCGGTGGGCCGCCTGCCGGCCACCACACACGTCGGCTTCGGCACGCTCCCCGGCATGGACCCCGCCGTGGTGGAGCGCTCACTCGCGCTGTTCGCCCACGAGGTGGCGCCCCGCCTGAACTGACAGTCGCGGCGCCCCGCCCGACCGAGGGTGGCACCTCGCCTCGATCGAGGGAACAGTCACGGTTTCGTCATGAACCCCTAGGCAAGGCGACCCAGCCGGGTTAAGGTGCTTCCGAGGGGCAGCCGGTGGGGGACCGGACGTCTCCCTCGGACCACCAGGATGGTCACCGTGCTACGGAGTTCCTCCGCCGCCCCCAAAGTGGGCGTGGCACTCGCCGCGCTCGTTCCCCTCGGCTTTGCCTTTGTCGCTCTCCGATCCGACGGAGACCCGCCGGACGAGGCCCAACTCACCACCGCCGACGCGACCACCGCCACGACGGCCGCTGCCGCCAGCCCCACCGGGGCCCCGGTCCAACAGATCGGGCTCCCGGTGGCTGACGAGAGCGTCGCCGTCGCCCCCTATCAGGCCCCGGCGGCCACCACCGCTGCCCCGCCCAGCACCCCGGTCCCCGCCCCTGCTCCCGCTCCGCCGGCCGGGGCGGCGCCCGGCTCCGGTCATGGACACGGCGGCGTCGGTACCACCAGTGGGGCCCCGAAGGACGACAAGCCGGTCGCCACCACGGCCGCCCCCGTCACCACCGCGCCGCCGGCCGTGGCCGCCACCGACCCCGGGCACGGCGGCACCCACACCGCCGAGGGAACCGGCAACCCAGCCACCGGCGGCAGCGGCACGACCACCGCCACCCAACCGGCCACCAACCCGCCCATGGGAGACCATGACATGGGAGCGGGAGCCATGGGAGCCGGAGCCAAGGGAGACCCGGCCGGGGGCGGGGCCGCTCTCGAGACCCACGGCTACAGCGTCCACGAGTTCACCGGCCATGTGATCGGCGTCCTGGGCGAGCAGATGCTGGCCCCCGGCCAGCAGCAGTACGGCGGCTACGAGCGCAACGGCAACGTGATCACCGCCCGCTCGCCGATCACCGGGGTGCGCCCGGTGGCTGAGCAGGCCATCGCCCAGATGAAGCGGGCCCACCCTGACCTCAGCGGGGTCGAACTGGAGAAAGAGATCGCCCAGCAGCTCACGAACCTCAACGATTGGGAGGACCTGCGGCCGAAGACCCAGGAGAAGATGATGATCCTCTCCGGGATCGACATCGCCTCGCTGGACGGCGACGTGCGGGAGAAGGCCATCAACCACCTCCAGCACTCGCCCGTCCCGTTCGGCGCTATCACCGAGGTGCTCACGCCGGACGTCGTCATCGACCTCGGCTACACCCACACCCTGGACAAGAAGTGGACGATCGCCGAGGACCAGGGCGGCGGTGTGTTCAAGATCACGCTCGTGTCGAACAACGACAACGGGTCGCACACCGGCCACATCCTCGGCTCGTTCCGGGTGCAGACACCGGAGGGCACCTCGGTCCGACAGGCCAAGCGGATCGGCAACGAGATGGTGCGCAACGAGAACAACAACGACGAGTTGCTGCTCGACGATGCGGTCAAGAAGATCCTGTACGGCGAGACACCGCTGCTCGACTACGGCCAGATGACCCCGGAGCAGAAGCTTGCTGCCTACGCCGGCAAGGGTTTGCCCACTATGTGAGCGGTTTGCCGGCGGCACGCTGCGATGCCATCGTGGACCGCAGCGTGCCGCACGGCACGCCATAACCGACCTGCGAGAAAGAGGGGGCTCTGTGCGCGTCGACTTCCCGATCATCTCGGCTGATTCCCATATCACCGAGGCACCCAACACCTACACCGACTACATCGACCCCAAATACGCCGACGTCGCACCCCGGGTGGTCGAGACCGACGACCGGGGCGACCTGTACGTCATCGACGGCATGAAGCGGACGATCCCGATGGGCCTGGTGGCCGCCGCCGGCCAGGACCCCGACAAGCTCAACACCAAGGCCAAGTACGCCGACCTGCCTCGCAGCGGCTACGACGCCAATTACCGGATCGCCGATCAGAATCGCGACGGCGTCTCGGCCGAGGTCATCTATCCCTCGGTGGGCATGGTGCTGTGCAACCATCCCGACTTCGATTACAAGAAGGCGGCCATGGACGCCTACAACCGCTGGATCGCCGAGTACTGCTCAGTCGACCCCCAGCGGTTGATCCCCCTGGGGCAGACCCCCATGCGATCACCCCAGGAAGGCATTGCCGACCTGGAGAAGATGAAAGCCATGGGCATGCGAGGCGTGATGCTGCCCGGCGAGCCGGCCCAGGAAGACTGGGACTCCCCGATCTACGGCGAGTTCTTCGACGCCTGCATCGATCTCGGCCTGGTGCCGTCGTTCCATATCCTCACCTCCCAGACCGATGCTCTCAACCGCACCCGGGGGCCCAAGATGAACGGCTTCCTGTCGATCATCCGGGGCAACCAGGACCTGATGGGGATGTTCGTGCTGGGTGGCGTGTTCGAACGCCACCCCCGCCTCAAGCTGGTGTGCGTCGAGGCCGACGCCGGCTGGGCCCCCCACTTCATGTACCGCATGGACCACGCCTACAACCGGCACCGCAAGTGGCTGACGGCCAACGTCTCGAGGCCTCCCTCGGAGTACTTCGCCGAGCACATCTACATGACGTTCCAGGACGACTTCGTCGCCTTCCGCAACGCCGACCAGATGAACTGGCGGCGTCTGTGCTGGGCCAACGACTTCCCCCACTCGGACTCCACCTGGCCCTGGAGCCAGGAGATGCTGACCCAGCAGACCCAGCACCTCACCCCTGAGCAGGTGCGGGCGATTCTCTGCGACAACGTGGCTGAGCTCTACAACCTCGACACCTCGGTGCTCCCGGTGGGCGGCGACCTCCTGGCCGCCGCCTGAGGTTCAGCGGTCGTTGGCGGCGGCCACCCCGGCGGC
>CADEDH010000142.1 GCA_902826025.1 uncultured Actinomycetes bacterium | reverse complement strand
CGGAGCAACCGGCAACCATCGCCAGAGCACACACGACACCCAGAACCCTCATGCCCGCCGAGAGTACCGCACCAAGATCTCCCCGATGCCTCGTCACGGCGAGGTGCTCTGGATCCGGCGAAGTGGCCTGGCCTACCCGCACGGTAGCGACGGCACCGCCCGCACGGGATCGACGCTTGGCCGAGCGGTGACTGGTTCCGAGCGCGCCGGTCGTGATGTCGGCGTACCGTGGCTCGGAAGCCGTCAGCGGAGCGGTTGTTGCCGGGTAGCCCACAGCGCCACTGGTGGACGGCTGGTCTCCCACCCGAGATCGTTCTGCACTGGATCGGCACCGCACCCCGACCTCGGGCCGGAGTGTGGTGTATCGTCGGCCAAGTGGCGCAAGACGACGAAGCTGACGACTTCGTGCTCCTTAGTGAGGCCCTCGATGGGCTTGACCGCCTGTACGACGGGAAGTCGACCGCTGTTGATATCGCAGCCATCTTACGGTTGGCAGGAACGGCACTTAGCGACCGCGCGCTTGGAGCGCAGATACTGGTTGTTTCTGACGGACTTCGCCTGGCCATGCAAGCCGCTTGGCCACGAGAGTTGGATAACAGGGAGGCGGTCACTCTGACCGACCCCGTACGTATTCCCATTGCCGAGGCTTGGGCAGACCTCTCACTTTCGGCATACAGGACAGCTGGCGACCAATAGCCTCGTTGTATTGAATCCCGTGGGGCGTTGAATGGAGGGTTCGTCCTGGCCGCATCTCGGCTTGATGACCACCCGGTATCGCCACTCACTCGTGACGGTCGACGCACTCGGGTGCCGGCGATACCGCTTGGTCGAGCCGGTCGGAAACGACGGCACGGACCGCAAGGGTTCGACGGCCGCCCGAGCCGTGATGAGCGATCGCGTGCACGCCGGTCGTGCCGTACCCGAACGCTCGATTAGGGTCATAGCTCGACGGTCCCGGGGTGTTCGAAGCCCCGCAGGTCCATTCGGCTGTTGCCAACGGCGATCGCGACGCTGACTGGTGCATACTGATGTGGTGTTCGCGGCCCGTCTCTGCTGCCGACTTCGAATGGCCCTCGTTCCTGCCCTCGGAGCACTGGCTGTCGCCTGCTCGTCGTCGCCGGACTCGTCCTCATCGAACCCACCGCCGCCCGGCTCGCCCTCGACCTCGTCGCTGGCGCCGTCTCTGCAGGCGCCGGCCCCCATCGAGCTTGACTGCGCCGATGCTGGGTCGGCCGGTGTCCCGCCTCCGAGCCACGACGCCTCTGCATATGGCCTCACGTTCACGGGCGTTAGCGCCTCTGGGCAGTCGCCGCTCGCTGACTATGAGCTTCCTGTCGCTGATGAGCTATGGCACTTCCGTAAGGTCTTCCTCTACGTGTCGCCCGCAGGTCCCCCAGTCGTCCAGATCCACCTCGAAGCACCGGGCGAAGGACGCATCTATTGGACTGGAGAATCGGGATGGACCGGCTCGAACCTAGAGGTTGACAGCAGGATCGTGACCGGCGGTACCGACACCGTTGTAGTACCAAACTGCGACCGGGACAGCGCTGGATTTTTCGGCGGCGTCCTAGCCCCATCGACGACCTGCATCCGCCTCACCGTGACCCCAGTAGGCACACCAAGCGGCGAACCGGTGACAATCGCCGTCCCAATCGCCACCGCCAGATGCTAGAAGGCGGTCGCTCACCCTGGACAGCACCCCGAATTGGTTGTCGGCGGCGATAGTTCGGCCGCACCACTCCCGGCAGGGAGTGGCCCGGTCGACCCGGTCGGAAACGACGACGGTCGGACATGCTCCACTCCAGGAGGGGCGGCACCACTCGACGACAGGCACTGCGCCACATTCCAGCTGGTCTACCCTCGGGGGCGATGGCTCGTGTCGTGGTCCAAGATCGATCGCTACGGGTCTGCCTCAACCCGGCGGAGAAGTTCTTGGCCCTCCGGCGCAACGTGAGTATTCCACTCGTTGACATCATGTCGACCAGGGTCGTCGATCGACCGCTGGACGACATCGTCATGCTTCAGGTCACGATGGGGTTCGCCGCAGCCGGAGCACCCCTTGCGAAGGTCGCCACGATCGGTCCTCGGGCCCGAACGGAGGCCGGTCGGGCACTGTTGATCGTCTACCTCAATCGACCAGCCATCGTGATTGATATCGACCCCACTGGCACTGGCTGGTCGCTCCTCATCGTCTCGGTGCGAAACCCCATGCAGGTCGAACGAGCAGTGCGCGCTGGCATCGGAGACCGAGCATGAACCGGCGTTACGCCCTGGGCGGACCACTCGGGAATGTTCGCCGTGTCCAGCCCTGGCCAGCTTGACGCAGATCGAAGTGCCATGATCGCATCCGAAGTTGACTGGGAGGAGAGTCGCCATGAGGGGTGGAGTACGCTCGAGAACGGCAGTCATGCTGCCTCACCGGCTGTGTTGGCTGGCTCGCTCTATCGATAACCGCCTCGGCGCCTGCGTCGGCATGCTCATGCGATTCGGTCCCCCTGGCTGACTACGCCGACCGTGTGACTCTTGCCTTCACCGGCTCCGTGGCTGATATGTCTGCCGAAGACCCGGAAGTCCACATGGACGTAGCGTTCGCCGTCGACGAGGTCTACAAGGGCGCGGCCGCCCCGAGTATCACGCTTGCCACGAAGGGCGACACTTGCGGTCTTGACAGTCAACTGTCCGCCCAGGGTGACCACGTCGCCGTGGTGGCATTCGGGCCCGACGATCCCCCCACCTTGAGCGGCTGCGGCTCGGTGGTCTCGGCCGACGAGATGGCGGCCGTGTTTGGCCCACCGGAGTCGGCGCTCAGCACCGAAGCTTCCTCGGCATCGGGCGCCGGTCGGAATAGGTTGGCGATCTCCGCCGCGGGAGTAGCTGCGGTTGCTGGTGCAGGTTTGGCATTGGTGGGCGGCTACTGGTACTTCCGCTCGAAGGGCCGGGTCGACAGAAGCGGAGCCAGTCGCTAAGACGAGGTGCAGGCCGTCCTCGTCTGAACTGCATCATTGTTGCAGCGGGATCCGCTCAGAACCGGCAGGTATGTGTGGTGGGAGCGCACGGTAATGACCCGCAGGGGATGACCGGCGCCCAAGCCGGTAACGAATCCGTGCATGTCAACCGGCTTTGAATGCGCCATCCCCTCGGCCGTCCGAGGGTGTAGCTTTCCATCGATGCGTAGCCGATCGATTGCCCTGGCGGCCCTCTTGCCCGTACTCGGGTGTGGCAGTGCTTCGTCGAACGACGGCGAAGCTTCGACGCCTCCGCCCGAACTGGGGGCGATCATAACTTTGGCATCTGAGGACCTGCGACCGGGGGAAAAGGTCTCAGCCACATTCCCCGCCTCCGACATTCGGGGTGGCTTCTACTATCTGTATGCCTGGCAGGACGGAGAATGGGACGGGCCGCGCTTCCTTCTGGAGTCGGATGCCAATGGTTCTGCTCCTCGCGTCGTCCCATTGGATCAGGGCATGGAGGACTACGGCATCGACGGTCCAGGGCCCGATGGTCTTATCCTGCCGTCGGATATCGACCCCGGGAACTGGCGAATCTGTACCGCCAACGCTCGCGAGAACGTCTGCGGCCAGTTCACTGTTGAGCAGGGGTAGCCGCGACAGGGCAGAGCACCCGGTAGCCGGCGTTACGCCCTGGTCGACCGCCCGATATCGACCGGCCGGCCGTTGCCCGGCTCCCGGGGGCCTCGCAAAGTGGCTTACGATGAGCAGATGAGAGACGCCGTCTCGCGTCGGCTGCTGATCGTGCCGCTCGCTGTTGTCGCAACGCTGCTGTGGATCGCTCTTCCGAGTTTCGCCGCTGCCGGACTTGCCCTCGATCACCCCGCATGGTCCAGTCCTGAGGTCGATCCTCCCTCCGGCCCATTGGCGGTCGATGGAGGGTCCTGGTGGCCACCTGGTCATCGCTACGTGTGGACCGGCCAGAGCACCGGGAGCACGATCGAGAGAGTCGACCCGTGGGGCGCACCGAGCGTCGGACATGCGTGGACCGCCGGAATCACCGCCGTTGCCGGCTTCCTCGGTACCTGGCTTTGGCGAGGCACTCGCCCGTTTCCAAGGATTAGGCTGCCCGACCGCACCGACTACCACCAGTGGAGGAGCGAAGAACCGGCAGGGAGGATTGGGGATAGGGCTCGGGTCCTGCGGGGTCCACCAGGTTGTT
>CADEDH010000141.1 GCA_902826025.1 uncultured Actinomycetes bacterium | reverse complement strand
GGACCGCAAGCAGGGAGACAGCACCAGTGGCCGAGATGATGCGAGCCGGGCAGATGCTCGGGATCAACGACATGCGCTGCGTCGAGACGCCCATTCCCGAGATCGGCGACCACCAGATCCTCGTCCGCACCACCATGGCCTCGATCTGCGGTTCCGACCTCCACGTGGTGTGCCACGGCGCCGGCGTCCCCTTCCCCCTCCCGTGCCCCCACGGCTACCCGGGCCACGAGGGAATAGGCGAGGTCGTGCGCTCCAACCACGCCGGCGTGGCCGAGGGCACCCGGGTGTTGTGCTTCCCGTTCGCCGGTGCCTCGGAGGGCTTCAGCGAGTACCAGCGGATGCACGGCAAGTACGTCCTGCCCCTCCCGCAGTGCGACGTGCCCGAGGAGCAACTGCTGATGGCCCAGCAGTTCGGCACGATCATCTTCGCCGCCCGTCAACGCCCGGTCGACGTGGTGGGCAAGACCGTCCTCGTCCTGGGTCAGGGCTCGGCCGGCCTGTTCTGGGCCTACTGGCTGAAGCGCCAGGGTGCCGGCCGCCTCATCGCAGTGGACCTCTCGGACGCCCGTCTCGCCGTCTCCAAGCAGATGGGGGCCGACATCACGATCAACGCCGGCGAGGTCGACGTGATGGAGGCGGTGCGGGAGCTGACCGGTGCCGGCCCCGACTACGTGGTGGAGGCCGTCGGCCGCCGGGAGACCCTCTACCAGTCGATCGATCTCGTCCGCCCCGGTGGCGACCTTCTGTGGTTCGGCCTGCCCGACACCGACGACAGCGTGCCGATCAGCTTCGCCAAGTTCTTCCGCAAGAAGCTCACCGCCTCCAGCACCTACGGTGCCCAGGACGAGGGCGACGCCGTGTCGTTCCGCACCGCGCTCGACCTGATCGCCGGGGGCCACCTCGACGTGTCACCCCTGCTGTCTCACGTCTACCCCATCGAGCAGATCGACACCGCCTTCGCCGTGGCCAACGACCCGGTCCCGGCCGGAGCACTGAAGGTATCGGTTACGTTCTAGCGGGTATGGAGCCACTCCTCGCCTGCTCGAGTCTGCGGCGCACGTTCGGCGACCGGGTGGCGGTGGAGGGCATCTCCCTCCACATCGACGCCGGGGAGACCTACGGGCTGCTCGGCCCCAACGGGTCGGGCAAGACCACCACCATCTCCATGATCGCCGGCATCCTGCGTCCCGATGCCGGCGAGGTACAGGTGGCCGGCCGGCCCCTCACCACCAGCTCCACCGACACGAAGGCCGCCATCGGCCTCGTGCCCCAGGAGATCGCCCTCTACGAGGACCTGTCGGCGGTGGAGAACCTCAAGTTTTTCGGTCGCCTCCAGGGTCTCGGCGGTCGAGCGCTGGCCGCCCGCATCGAGGAGGTGCTCGACCTGGTGGGCCTGTCCGACCGGGCCAAGGACCGGGTGGGCGACTACTCCGGCGGCATGAAACGGCGGGCCAACATCGCCGTCGGCCTCCTCCACCAGCCCCGCCTCCTCATCCTCGACGAACCTACGGTGGGCGTCGACCCCCAGAGCCGCAACCAGATCCTCAGCTCCATCGAGACCCTGGGCGGGGAGGGTCTGTCGGTCCTCTACACCACCCACTACATGGAGGAGGCCGAGCGGCTGTGTGACCGCATCGGCATCCTCGACCACGGCGTCCTGATCGCCGAGGGCACCCGGCGAGAGCTGGTGGCCCGCATCGGCGAGCACGATGTGATCGCCGTGGAGCTGGCCGGCGACGACGCTCAGCCCGAGACCCTGGCCGAGCGGTGCCGGGCCCTGGCCGCCGTGCGCGGGGTGCGGGTGACCGGCCACCGGGTGGAGGTGCTGGTGGACGACGCCGACGCCGTGCTGGCCGCCGTGATCGGCGAGGCGGCGGCCGCCGGCCTGCCCGTAAGCGGGGTGTCGGTGACCGAGCCCAACCTGGAGACGGTGTTCCTCCACCTCACGGGCCGGGCCCTGAGAGACTGAGAGCGGGGGACCGATGCGCCAGCTCCGACTCGCTCTGGTGGTGGCCGGCGCCGACCTCCGCCGACGCCTCCGCAACCGGTCGGCGGTGGTGGTCGCATTCGTTGGGCCATTGTCGTTGGGCGTGGTGTTCAGCGTGCTGGTGGGCGGGGCCGGCAGCAGCACGTTCGAGATCGGGGTGGTCGACCTCGACGGCTCCCCGGCCGCCACCGACGTCGTAGCCTCGCTGGTGGCGGCGAACGCCGAGCAGGACCAGCTGCGGTTCGTGGCCCTCGATGGCGACGACGGGGAGAGCGAGGCCCGCCGGCAGGTGACCGACGGCGATCTGGGGGCCGCCATCGTGCTGGCCGAGGGACTGCGGCAGGTGGGGGTGCTGCGGGACCCCGAGCAGCCGGTGAGCGGTCAGGTGGCCCAGTCGGTGGCCCAGAGCATCGCCTCGGGCTACGAACGGGTGGGCCTGTCGGTGGCCACCGCCGCAACGCTGGGCGTCACCCCCGACGACGCGGTGGTGGCCGCCGCCGGCGAGGCGCCCCCGGCCCTCACGCTGGGCGACCTGCCGGTGGGCGGGCGGGAGCTGTCGCCCGGTGCCTTCTACGGGGCGTCGATGGCGGTGCTGTTCCTGTTCTTCACCGTGGGCTTCGCCGCCCGATCGGTGCTGACCGAACGCCAGAGCGGCACGCTGGCCCGCCAGCTGGCCACCCCGGCCACCCCGGGCGCGATCCTGGCTGGCAAGACCCTGTCGGTCGCCGTTCTCGGCTTCGCCGGGTTCGTCACCGTGTGGCTCGTCACCTCCCTCCTGTTCGGTGCCCCCTGGGGCGACCCGGTGGCGGTGGTGGCGCTGATGGCGGCGACCGTGCTGGCCGTGGCCGGTGTGGCCACCTTCGTGGCCAGCCTGGCCCGCAGCGAACGCCAGGCCGACGCCGCCACCACCGTCACCGCCTTCGTCCTGGCCCTCCTGGGCGGCAACTTCGTGGGCCCCAACCTGCCGCCGCTGCTGCGGCGGCTGTCGGTGTTCACCCCCAACGGCTGGGCCCTGCGGTCGTTCACCGCCCTCAACACCGACGCCGCCGGCCTGCGGGAGATCCTGACCGCCCTGGCGGTGCTGGTGGCCATGGGCCTCGCCTTCGGTGCCGTGGGGGTGGTGCGGGTGCGACGGGTGATGCTGCCGTGAACCGGCTGAGGGCGGCCACCGCTTTCACCTTCGTGATCCTGCGTCAGATGGTGCAGGACCGCACGGCCCTGTTCTTCACCGTGGCCCTGCCCATCGCCATCATCGTGATCATCGGCACCAGCTTCGGCGGCCAGAGCCGGATCCGGGTGGGGCTCGTGATCGAGGACGGGACCGCCGGGAACACCATCGCCGCCCGCCTGGAGCACCGGCTGGCCGAGGCCGACGGGGTGGAGGTGGTCCGCTACAGCACCGCCGACGAGCTGCGCCGGGGTGTCCGCCGCTTCGCGGTGGAGGCCGGGGTGGTGGTACCGGCCGACGCCGACGCCCAGCTCGCCGCCACCGGCTCCGCCGGCATCGGCCTGCTCACGCTGGGAGCCAGCGAGGACACGGTGGCCGCCCGGCGCACCCTGCACGGGGTGATCGACGACGTGGCCGCCCCGCTGGGAGCTGCCGCCTTCGCCGCCGGCCGGGCCGGCGTGCCCTTCGACCAGGCTCTGGCCCAGGCCGACGACCTCGCCACCGGGCCCGCCGGCACCGGGGTGAGCGTGACCACCACCGACGTGGGCGACGGCATCGACCGTGACGTCGGCCGCTTCGCCTTCACCGCCCCCCAGAACCTGGTGCTGTTCACGTTCATCACGGCGTTGACCTCGGCCACCGTGCTGGTGCGGGCCCGCCGCACCGGCATCCTGCGCCGGGCGCTGGCCAGCCCTACCGGCCTCGGCGTGCAGCTGGCCGGCATGGCCGCCGGCTGGTTCACGCTGTGCCTGCTCCAGTCGGTGCTGATCGTGGTGGTGGGGGCGGTGGCCTTCGGCGTGCCCTGGGGCAACCCGCTGGCAGCGAGCCTGCTGGTGGTCACCTTCGCCCTCGTCGGCTGCGGAGCCGGGCTGCTGGTCGGGGCGATCGGGGCCAACGAGGACCGGGTCGGCGCCATCACCCCCATCGTGGGCATGGTGCTGGGAGCCCTCGGCGGGTGCATGGTGCCAGCCGAGATCTTTCCCCCGTCGATGCTGGTGGTGGCCCGGATGGTGCCCCACTACTGGGCCATGCGGGCCTGGCAGTCGCTGATCTTCGACGGGGCCGGCCTGGGCACCATCGCCGGCGACCTGGCCGTGCTGGCCGCCATCGGCGCCGCCCTGGTCGTCGTCGCCACCCTGTTGATGCGGCGCAGCCTGCTCGCCGGTCGCTGACGCT
>CADEDH010000140.1 GCA_902826025.1 uncultured Actinomycetes bacterium | reverse complement strand
GAACCCCGACGTGTTCATCGCCATGACGGCCGGCACCTCGTGCACCCAGGCCATCCAGGAGGCCGCCAACAACGGCCTCCGGGACGCGGCCCAGATGCTGTTCCAGCCCTCCGTGTGCAAGGCCCAGAGCTTCGTGGGCAAGGACAAGGTGGGTGGCGACGGCATGGCGGCCGACAAGTGGTGGATCGTGGGCGGCGGAGCCAAGGACTTCCTGGACAAGGCGAACGCCGACGATCCCTGGATCGCCTTCGCCAATGGCCTGCTGGAGGAGAACGGCACCCCGATCGAGACCTCGGGCTCGCTGGCCAGCGGGTTCCAGTTCGCCTGGCCCCTGGTGGAGGCGCTGAAGATCGCCGCTCAGCTCGAGGGCGGCCTCAGCCGGCCCAACCTGATGGTCGCAGCCCGGGCCATGGACATGACCAACCCCAACCTGCTGGACGGGATCAAGTACAACATGTCGGGCAACGACGATCCCTACTTCACCGAGGGCTCTGAGTTCTCGGTGTACGACGGCGCCGCCCAGAGCTGGATCAAGCAGGAGGACCTCGGCATCATCGAGCTGTCGGGCAAGTCCAAGCCCTGCGCCTGGGACCAGTCCACCAGCACCTGCGGGTAGGTAGGCCTCTTCCCTTAGGGAGGGCTCGAGGGCGGTCGCTCCGGCGGCCGCCCTCGGCGCGTGCGCCGTCAGCCCCGCCCGTCGCCGGGGATGGTGCGGGCCGTGAGGTGGAGGTTCAGGCCGTGGCCGGGATCGAGGTCCACCCGCACGTCGGCGTCGCCAGTGCGGGTGGTGGCGATCCCGTGCTCGTCGAGGAAGGCGACGGCCCGATCGAGGTCGGCGGTGGCGAACGTGATGGCGTGCACCGCGTTGCCAGCCTCCGCCCGGTCACGCCCCTCCGGGGTGGAGGCGTCGGTGGGGGCCACCACCTCCACCACCGAGTCCTCCCCGATGGCCCACCAGGCCCGGGGAGCCGCCGGGTTCGAGGTGTCGGTGTGGAGCAGGGTGCCGGCCAGGGCGTCGCCGTAGATCCGCTCGCCGCTGTCGAGCGAGTCGAACAGCACGCTCACCCACGCCGTGCGCAACAGGCCCAGCGGATGCTCCCGCCACGGTTCGGTGGTCCACCCGGCATCCAGGCGGGGATCGGCGGCGAAGCCGGCCTCGCAGAACTCGAGCAGGGCGCCGGTGTCGCCCGGATGGGTCCAGATGGCGACGGCGTCTTCCGGCTTGGTGACCGGCCGGCCGGTCAGCCCGACCAGACGGATCTGGCGCTCCAGAAGGCGCTCGGTGAACGACCCGATGTCGTCCACGTACCAGGCGATCGAGTGGAGCCGGTTGCCGAACCGGGCCTTGAACCGCCCCAGTGGACTACCGGCATCGGCCGGGTCGGCCGAGGGCATGATCGGCTCCATGCACTGGTCGCACACGATCAGCAGCGAGGCCTCCCGCCGAGCCGCCTTCTCGTAGGCCCGGTAGTACCGCTGGCAGGCGAACACGTCGTCGTACAGCCGGTCGGTGGCGTCGAGATTCTCGACGAGGTGGGCGAGGTGGAACAGCTTGCCGATCATGACCTGACCTCCTGGCCGGAGCCTACGGCCGGGCCGTAGCGCCGTCGATCTGAGCGCGCTCAGTGCACGGGACCAAGGTCCCTATCGGGGTGACAGGGGCCACGCCCATGCTGGGCACAAACGCCGGCAGACGGGCCGTAGCCGAGGCTCGGTAGGCATCCAGCCAGGAGGTCGAAGTCATGGGTCAGGTTCGTGAGTCAGGTCCGGCGTTCCAGCACCTGGCGCTGATGGTGCGCGACATCGAGGCCTCGCACCGCTTCTACACCGAGGCGCTCGGGTTCGAGCAGTGCGCCTCCATCGACCGCCCCGGGGTCGACTTCCGGTTCTACCGGGGAGCCCCCGACCGCCACCACGACTTCGCCCTGGTGCAGACGCCCGATCCCTCGGCCTTCCCCGCCGCCGACACCAAATGGAACATGCTCGACAACCGGGTGGGCATCAACCACATCGCCATCTGCTACCCCACCCGGGAGGAGTTCCTGACCCGACTCCGGGTGCTCAAGGAGCAGGGTGTTGAGTTCCGCCAGCGGGGCAACCACGGCATGACCCACAGCGTGTACGTGTCGGACCCCGACGGCAACGGCATCGAGGTGCTCTACGAGCTGCCCGAGGAGGTGTGGGTGAACGACGTGCACGGCGCCCTGAACTACTGGCAGGACATGCCGCTCGACGGCGACGAGGCCCTCACCGATCCCACCGACTACCCGGTCTTCAGCGGTTCGGCCCAGTAGACGGTACGGCGGAGCCACCCTGCGGTCGGGCCCGGGCATGCCGGTGATGACGCTCCAGATCGGCGCCGAGCCCGAGATCCGGCTGCCGGTGCGCCCGGGGGAGACCATCGACGCCGCCTTCACCCGGGCCGGCTACGCCCGTCGCCGCAAGGGTTGCCGCCGAGGCGGCTGCGGCCAGTGCCTGATCACCGTGCTCCACGGCTCGGTGACCGACGACCGGCCGGTGGCCGTCACCGTCCTGCCCCCGGCCCAGCGGGCCGTCGGCGGTGCGTTGGCCTGCCGGGCGGTACCCCAGGGTGACGTGGTGGTACGGGCCGACGCCGGCTCCATCCGCTGTGTGTCGCCGCTCCAGAAGGAGCTGGCTCTACGGGAGCTGGCCCGAATTACCACGACAACCGTGCAGGAAGGAAGCTGACCATGTCCGTCATGCGTCTGGGATATGTGCACGTCCGGGTGACCGACCTGGACGACGCCTCCCGACACTACGAGAAGACCCTGGGCCTGCAGGCCATGGGCCAACAGGGCCCGTGCCGCTACTTCAAGGGTTGGGACGAGTTCGACCATCACTCCGTGGTCATCGAGGAGGGCGGCGTCGGACTGGTGAAGCTGGGGATGAAGGTCTCGTCGAGCGATGATCTGGCCCGCTTCGAAGCCAACCTGGCCCGCTTCGGCGTCACCACCGAGCGCATGGCGGCCGGTGAGTCGCACAAGGTGGGGGAGGGCCTGCGGGTGTTCCTGCCCACGGGCCAGACGCTCGAGCTGTACACCGACATGGAGTACGTGGGCAACGAGCTCGGCACGTTCAACCCCCACGCGGTGATCCGCGATCCCCGCGGTCTCACCGTCCCTCGCCTCGACCACATGCTGATCGCCGGCGAGGATCCGGCCCTCACCGAGCGGATGTTCACCGAGTGCCTCGACTTCCACGTGTCGGAGCGCCTGATCACCGACATCGAGTCGAACGACCTCGTGGCCACCTGGCTGTTCGCCGGCCAGACCTCGCATGACATCGCCCTCATCAAGGGCGAGCAGGGCAAGCTGCACCACTTCGCCTTCTGGTTGGAGGACTGGCAGTCGATCCTGCGGGCCGGCGACGTGTTCGCCTACGACGACACCCCGGTCGACTACGGGCCCACCCGCCACGGGATCACCCGGGGCACCACCGTCTACTTCTTCGACCCTGCCGGCAACCGCAACGAGGTCTTCACCGGCAGCTACCGGTGCTACGCCGACACCCCCACGATCACCTGGACCATGGACACGTTCCCTCGGGCCCTGTCGGCCCTGCAGCGCGAGGTCAACGAGAGCTTCCTCACGGTGTTCACCTGATCCCGTAACGACTCCCCGCCACCCCCTTTCCCATCCCCCCAACCGACCGAACGAGGAGCGCACGAGCATGGGTGCACGCACCGGCCAGCAGTACCTGGATTCTCTGAAGACCACGAGCCGGGAGATCTGGCTGGGCAACGACAAGGTCGAGAACGTCGTCGACCATCCCGAGTTCGCCCAGGCGGCCCGGGCCATGGCGTCGTGGTACGACCTCCAGTTCGAGCACCCCGAGGAACTGCTCATCTCCGACGAGGAGACGGGGGAGAAGATCAACATCAGCCACATGATTCCCCGCTCCAAGCACGACCTGGAGCGGCGGGCCGTAGGCCTCACCCGGATCGCTGAACTGAGCATGGGCGTGATGGGTCGCCTGCCGGACTACATGAACGTCACCTTCGCCGGCTTCGCCGCCAACCCCACCGACTGGCGGGGCCCCAGCGGGGCCAACGAGCAGGGCACCCACAACCTGATCGAGTTCCAGAAGCGGCTCCGGCGCGACGACCTGTCGCTCACCCACACCATCGTCCACCCGGTGGTGGACAAGGTGGCCGACGCCAACTTCGCCGGCAACCCGGTGCCGTTGCACAAGGTGGGGGAGACGGCCGACTCGATCATCGTGCGCGGCGCCCGGCTGCTGGCCACGCTCGCGCCCTTCGCCGACGAGCAGACCGTGTATCCCGGCCACCCGCTGCCCGAGGGGGCGCCGCCGGAGTACGCCGTGTCGTTCACCGTGCCCATGGACGCCCCCGGGCTCATCTTCATCTGCCGCGACTCGGGCGCCCGGCCGAACACCGTCGGCTTCGACGCCCCGTTCTCCACCCGCTTCGACGAACAGGATGCCTACTGCATCTTCGACGACGTGGAGGTGCCGAAGGAGAACGTCTGGATCGACGGCCACATCGACGTCTACAACACCGTGATGATGCCCAGCTCGTGGTGGCCCAACATCATGCAGCAGACCACGATCCGGGC
>CADEDH010000139.1 GCA_902826025.1 uncultured Actinomycetes bacterium | reverse complement strand
GTATCAGCGACGGCGGCGCCGGCGCTGGGCATCGATCTTCCTGGCGGACTTCACGACGGTGTTGAGCCGGGAGCCCAACTGCTCGTGCGTCATCGGTGCGTCGAAGTCGAGCTCAGGGGCGAGCGCTTCGAGGATCGCACTGACACTCACACCCTGCTCGGCTGCGAAGCCGTGCCAATGATCGTGGGCATCATCGCTGACGTACGCGTGCAGGGCTTTTCGACCGTTGTCGTCTGACACGAGGTCCCCTTTGTCTATTTGGTTGCGGCGGGATTACTGGTCCGAAGGCCAGCGAGTGGACTCTAATGCCACTGCAGGAGGTTCTCAACTCCAACCAAGGAAACTCACGGCTCAGGTGGGCGCTTCGTGGATGTTCTGGGAGGCCCGTGCCTCTCATTGGGCAAGAATCACCAGAGCAACCACGCAGGCACCAAGCAGGTTGCCTACCCTTGGGCAAGCAGATGCGGGGCCTCCGCTTTCATGGCCTGCAGCACCTCGTCGGCGCTCGGGTTGACGGCTGACCAACCACCGACCCGGATGGTGGGTACGGTCTCGTTGCCTTCCGCCACCGAGCGCACATAGGCCGCGGCATCCGGGTCGTCCCAGATGTTGCGCTTGCTCATGGGGACATTTGCTGCCCCCAGCGACCGCTCCAGCATCATGCAGAAGGGGCAGCCGGGACGCCAGTAGAACTCGATCGCATCGATGGTCTCCATGGCGTGGTCTAACCGTCTCCCTGGCTCAGGTCTTCCGTTTGCCGCTCGAGGCGGCCGGCCTCATCGTGGTCCTGCTCGTCATTGTGGTGCCGGGAACGGACAACATGGGGGATCTCTGTCGACAGCAGGTAGCTGTCGACCACAGTATGGCGCGCCACGTAGGCCGAGATGAACGATTGCACGGTGGCCAGGAAGGGCAGGGCCAGCAGGGCGCCGGTGACGCCGAACGTGGCGGTGCCGGCCAGTACGGCGGCGAAGGCCACGGCCGGGTGCATGTCGAGGGTCTGGGCCGTCACCCGGGGCTGCAGGACATAGTTCTCGATCTGCTGGTAGATGAGGACGGCGATCACCACGAACAGAGCCTTGCGGGGGTCGACGCCCACTGCGATCAGGGCCGGTACCACGCCGGCGATGTAGGTGCCGATCACGGGAATGAACTGCGACACCAGGCCCACCCACAGGCCGAGGGCGATGGCCGAGGGCAGGTTCAGTGCCGCGAACAGGACCGAGTGGAACACCGCCGAGATGATGGCCAGGATCACCCGGGAGGCGATGAAGGCGCCGGTCTTGTTGATGGCCAGCTCCCACACCCGAAGCACCTCGTGCTGGCGGGCCGGGGGGAGCACCGAGCAGATGGCATTGCGCAAGCGGGGGCCGTCGGCTGTGAAGTAGTAGGCGAAGAGTGAGATCGTCAGCAGCTGGAACAGGACGTTGAGGACCGAGGAGCCGACGCCGAGCAGGTTGTTGGCCAAGGTATCGAGGTAGCTGCTGGCCCGGGGCAGCTGGTTGAGCACGTCGGACGTCTCGACATTGATGTTGAACCGCTCGTCGAGCCAGACGTTGGCGGCGGTGGCATAGTTCGGCAGGTTGTCGGCCAGGACCCTGATCTGGTTGGCCAGCAGCGAGCCCATGGCGGTGAGGAAGCCGGCGAAGAACACGAGTACCGCCAGCATGGTGAGGCCGGTGGCCGCCCCCCGTTTCACGCCCCGACGGCCCAGCTTGTCCACCGCCGTCTCCATGGCGAAGGAGAAGAACAGGGCCAGCATGATCTGCAGCAGCAGGCCCCGCAGCTGGCGCACGGCGGACAGGGCCAGGAACAGCCCCACCCCGATGCCCCACCACAGCAAGATGGCCTGGCGGACCCAACGGGGCATCCTGCTCGATGGGGGTGTCGGCGCGGTGACGGGCGGGATCATCCCATCGGCCGGTGTCACAGGCGCCTCGTCGCTCACGGCCTCCGACCCTAGCCGGTGCGGACCCCTGGTTCGGGCCGGTTGCGGTCGCGGCCCCAAAGATCGGGCCACGCCAGCAGGGGCGCCACCTGGCCGAAGGTGAGGGTGGCGGTGGGGGCGGGATCGTGGCCCCGGTGGAGGACGGCGACCCGGGACCGGTCGCCGTCCCAATGGGCCAGCACGTCCTCGGCCGTGGCCCCCGCCTCGATGCGATCGACGTTCTCGCTGCGCACCATCACCTGGCCCACCCGGGTCCAGCTCTGCTGGGCCGGCGGGATCGACGCCGCCAGGCGCGGGACCACGTAGCCCACCGGGTCGAGGCCCCACCGCACCACAGGAAAGGCCGTGTCCCAGCCGGCGCCGGTGCCCGCCCACTGCCCGAGCTGGAGGACCGAGGTGGAGTCGGGCATGCTCGGCGGATGGGCCGAGGCCAGCGTGGCCGCCGGGGTGGCCCGGAGCCGGCCCCGCACCACGGCCGAGCGGATCTCGGTGCGGGCGGCCTGGAACACGAACAGGCCCACCACCGCCGTCACCACCCCCTCCAGCGGTCCGAAGGTCATCATCTGGGCCACCCCCGCCAGCACCAGCAGGACCGACAACACGAGCCCGCACCGGCCGGCCACCACCCGGGCCCGTTCGGCGTCGCCCATCCGCCGCCACAGGGCGGCGGTGAGGATGCGCCCCCCGTCGAGCGGGGCCGCCGGAGCCAGGTTGAACACGGCCAGGGTGAGGTTGACGAAGCCGAGCCAAGCGGCCACCGCCACCGCCAGGCGCCAGGCGCCGAGCTGGAAGCCGATCACGGAGGTGGCGGTGAAGAACACAGCCAGCACGCCGCTCACGGCCGGGCCGGCGGCGGCGATACGGGCCTCGGCCCGGGCGGTGGGGACCATGCGGTCGAGTTCGGCCATACCGCCCAGGAGCCACAGGGTGATCCCGGAGACCCCGACCCCGTGGCTCAGAGCCACCAGCGAATGGCCCAGCTCGTGGGCCAGGATAGAGGCGAAGAACAGGATCACGCCCACCAGGGCGGCGACCAGGCGCCACCGCAGGTCGGCCCCGGGGACGTAGACGGGTAGCGCCCGCACCGCCAGGTTGCCCGTGAACAGTGCGACCACGGCCAGGATGCTCCAGTGGATCTCCACCGGGATGCCGAGCACGCGCCCCAGGCGCAGGGTTGCCATCCCACCAGTGTGCCAATCGGGGACCCCGCTGGTCGGGTCGGGGCCGGGGACTCCCGGAGGGGCTGGGGCGGAGGTGCTCAAGTGGGGCGGCATTCGGCCGTTATCTGCGAGGTGGAACACCACCGGTTCCCCAGCTCACCTCTCACCGTCGCCGCCTGCGGGGCCGGTGGCGTGGGGTTCGTCGCCGCCAGTGGGTTGGCCGGCGGGTTCTTCGGCCTGTCCGACGCCGGGTGGCTGGCAGCCGGAGGCGGGGTGGCCGTGGTCGGGGCGGCGGCGGGGGCCCTCGGGCGCTGGTGGACGCACCGTAGGACGGCCACCGAGATCGAGTCGGAGCGCCACGCCGCCCGCCACGACGCCCTTACCGGGCTGGTCAACCGGGCCGAGCTGTACCGGGAGCTGGAGGAGTCCCTGATCTGGGCGGGCCAGGACAAGACCGTGGTGGGCGTCCTGTTCCTCGACCTCAACAAGTTCAAGATCGTCAACGACACCCTGGGCCACGATGCCGGCGACGAACTGCTGAAGGTGGTGGCGGCCCGTCTACGGGCCACGATCCGCAGCACCGACGTGGTGGCCCGGCTGGGCGGCGACGAGTTCGTGGTCGTCTGCCGGGACCTGCTGGTGGGAGACTCGGTGCTCAACGTGGCCAGCCAGATCCAGCGCCGGTTCCGGGAGCCGGTGGCCCTGGGCAGCACCCTGCACCAGGTGGGGGCGAGCATCGGCATCGCCATCGCCGGCCCCGGCGACCGGCGCAGCCCCGAGGATCTGCTGCGGGACGCCGACGCCGCCATGTACACCGCCAAGCGGGAGCGGGCCCCCTTCAAGGTGTTCGACGACTCCCATCGCTCTCATCTGGCCGACCAGGCGGCGGTGGAGGCGGAGCTGACCCGGGCCCTGGACGAGGACCAGTTCGTCGTCTTCTACCAGCCGGTTCTCGACGTCGTCGAACACGACCTGGTGGGTTACGAGGCGCTGCTACGGTGGCGCCATCCCGAGCGGGGTCTCATCGAGCCGAGGGACTTCCTGCCCGCCGCCGACCGGGTGGGGATCATGCCCAAGCTCGGCACCACGGTGCTGCGGGAGGTGTGCGCCCAGATCGCGGTGTGGAACCACCTCAACCCGGCGGCCCGCAACCTGCGGGTGTCGGTCAATCTGGCCGAACAGCAGCTCACCGACCCCAACTTCGCCCTCGAACTGGGCGAGCTGCTGGAATGGTCCGACGTGGCCCCGTCGCAGATCGTGGTGGAGGTGTCGGAGCGGTTGATGGCGAGCCACGTTGAGGAACTCGACGTTCTCCGTCAGCTCCGGGAGCTGGGGGTGGGGGTGGCCATCGATGGCTTCGGAACCGGGGGGCTCAGCTTCAGCCACGCCCACAGCCTCGACATGGCCGGGATCGTGAAGATCGATCGGTCCTTCGTCCGGGGTCTGCCCCACGACGAGGTGGCCCTGTCGGTGGTGGAGGCGATCGCCGCCATGGCCCGCCCGCTCGGGCTCGTCGTGCTGGCCGAAGGGGTGGAGCGGCCCGAGCAACTCGACCTCCTGCGGGCGGCCGGGATCCGGCTGATGCAGGGCTACCTGTTCAACGCCCCCGACTACGCCGACGTCGTCGACCCCGGCCGATGGTTCGAGGCCTGGGGCGCCCCCGAAGACCCCACGATCGGCCTGCTTCCGGTAGTCAGTTAGGGGGCTCGCCGCCCCCGCCGCCTGCGGCGGCTCCCCATCGCCGTTGGGGCCCCCACCCCACCGGCCCGGCCTGCGGCCG
>CADEDH010000138.1 GCA_902826025.1 uncultured Actinomycetes bacterium | reverse complement strand
GGGGTGGGAGCGGGTGGCCCTGTTCGACGGGGAGCACCGGTGCGAACGACAATGGTCGGGCAGCACGCAAAGGCAGGGGAACAGCACCATGAGCAGCTACGACATCGTGATCAGGGGCGGCACCGTGCACGACGGCACCGGGGCACCGGGCCGCCAGGCCGACGTGGCCATCAACGGCGACCGCATCGTGGAGGTGGGCGAGGTGTCGGGCACCGCCACCCGCACCATCGATGCCGAGGGCCGCATCGTCACCCCCGGCTTCGTCGACATCCACTCCCACCTCGACGCTCAGGTGGCGTGGGACCCCCAGTGCTCGTCGTCGTGCTGGCACGGCGTCACCTCGGTGGTGGTGGGCAACTGCGGCGTCACCTTCGCCCCGGTGAAGCCGACCGACCACCAGCTGCTGGCCAACCTGATGGAGTCGGTGGAGGACATCCCGGCCGCCTCGATCATGCAGGGGCTCGACTGGAACTGGCACACCTACGGCGAGTACTACGACGCCCTCGGCGCCATGCCCAAGGGCGTCAACGTAGGCGGCATGGTGGGTCACTGCGCCGTGCGGTTCTACGCCATGGGCGAGAAGTCCATCGATAAGGACGCCCACCCCACCGCCGATGAGCTGAAGGTCATGGTCGACACGGTCGACGAGGCCATCGCGGCGGGCGCCCTCGGGTTCTCCACCTCCCGGGTCCTGGGCCACCGCACCCCCGACGGCCGGCCCGTGCCCGGCACCTTCGCCCTGCCCGACGAGCTGTTGGCCCTGGCCGACCCGCTGCGCAAGTACGGCCGTGGTGTCTACGAGGTCGTGCCCCGCTTCGAGACCGACACCGACGGCGAGTGGCACCAGGCCCGCTCCGAGGTGCAGTGGATGAGCGACGTTTCCCGAGCCAGCGGCCGCCCCCTCACATTCGCCTTCTTCCAGTTCCCCCACCTGCGTCACCAGTACCGGGAGATCATGCGTCTGACCCATGAGGGCAACGCGGCGGGGGCCAACGTGCGGCCCCAGAGCACGGCCCGGGGCATCGGCATCCTCGCCGGGGTCCAGATCCGCTCCCCGTTCGACCGCAGCCCGTCGTGGCGGGCGATGCGGGGCATGCCGCTGGCCGAGAAGCTGGCCGCCTACGCCGATCCCGAGCGGCGCCGGGTGCTGATCGCCGAGGCCGAGCAGAACGGTCCCTTTGCCGATGATCTCAAGGCCCACTACCTGCTGGAGGGCCCCGACCCCGATTACCGGCCCGACCCCACCCGGTCGCTGCCGGCCATCGCCGCCGCCCGCGGGGTGAGCATGGCCGAGGCCTACCTCGACATCATGGTGGCCTCCGGCGGCACCGCCTACTTCAACCACCCGCTGCTCAACCCCGAGTTCGAGGCGGTGGAGGAGATGCTGAGCGACCCGCTGGTGGTGCTGGGCCTGGCCGACGCCGGGGCCCACGTGGGCCAGATCATGGACGCCAGCCAGCCGACGTGGTTCCTCACCCACTGGGTGCGCAACACGGGCACGTTCACCGTCGAAGACGCCATCCGTCGGCTCACGTCGGACACGGCCGAGGTGTTCGGCATCGCCGACCGGGGTGTGCTGCGGCCCGGGGCGTTCGCCGACGTGAACGTGATCGACCTCGATGGCATGCGGCTCCACATGCCCGACTACGTCCACGACTTCCCCGGCGGCGCCGGCCGGCTGGTCCAGAAGGCCACCGGCTACGACTACACGCTGGTCAACGGCCAGGTGTTCATGGACCACGGCGAGCACACCGGCGCCCTGGCCGGCTCGCTCCTGCGCTCTGGCCCCGACCGCCGCTAGACGACAGAGCCAGGGTCGGGGGCGTGAGCGCCCCCGACCGGCTCAACTCAGCTCTTCATGGCCCGGCGGTCGAAGTAGTCGCGCCAGGCCGAGATCTTGCCCTCGTCGGTGATCTCGAACACGCCGGTGACGGGGAGGTCGAACGGCTCCTTGGCCGCCGCCTCGGAGCCGGCCGACTTGGGGCTGAAGTGCTCCACCCGTTCGGCGAAGGCCACGTTGGCCGTGCCGTCGAGCTGGCGGACCTCCATCTGCACGTTCCAGTTGCCGGCGAAGCCCTCCAGGGTCTGGTGGATGGCGTCGGGTCCGGTGATCGTGGTGCGGTCCCACGGCATGTTCTGATAGGCGACGTCGGGCGTGCAGATCGAGCGCCATTCCTCCAACGTCATCTCGTTCCAGCCTTCGCAGATGCGGCGGACGGCGTCGATGCCTTCACTCATCAGTGATGTCTCCTCGTGTAGTTGCGATCGCGGTGAGGTGGATTACCGGCCGAGCAGGAACTCGGCGTTGCCGCCCCAGAAGGCGTCGGCGTCGTCGTCGGTGATGAGGCCGGCCTTGCGGCGGTAGACGTCGACATGGGGTTCGCCCTCGGCGTGGGGGAAGTCGGCGCTCCACATCAGCAGCGGGCCCACCCGGTCCATCGTCTCGCCCGGCTTCTCCGAGGCGAACGACGAGATGCGCACCGAGCGGTGCACGTACTCGCTGGGTGTCAGCTCCAGCTCGGTCGAGTTGCGGCCGGTGATCATCAGCTCGGAGTACCGGGTGGTGTCGAGCCGGCGCAGCAGCATGGGGAACCAGTCGGTCATGACCTCCATCACGCCCCACCGCAGGTTGGGGTGCCGGTCCATCACGCCGTTGAGGATCAGGTCGAGCAGGGTGATGAACACGTCCATGCCCAACAGGGGGAACGACAACAGCGGCGTCTGGTAGGAGTGGTGGCCTTCGTACCAGGCGTCGGCGAAGGGCCGGTTGGGGTTGGCCCCCACGTGGAACACCGGGTTGATGCCGTAGGTGTCGAACAGGGCCCAGGCCGGCTCCAGGTCGGGGTGGGAGGGGGGCTTGCCGTCGATCAGGCCGGCCGGGATCCAGCCCAGCTTGATCCCGGCGGCCGACAGCATCTTGAGCTGGCGCTCCAGCCACTCCAGATCGAACATCTCCAGGTGGCCGACCGGGTGGAGGCGGCCACCACCGTCGGCCTTGGCCTGCACAGCCCACCGGTTCCAGGCCTGCTCGTTGACCAGGCGGACCCGGGGCTGGTCCCGCAGGGCCAGGTTCCAGTTCAGGCCCCAGTGGGGGAACACGATCGATTCGTCGGTGCCGATCTCGTCGAGCATGGCGGCCCGGGCCCCGCCCGACCAGTAGTGCTCGGGCAGGTCTTGGGCGTAGTCGAACGGGCAGGGCTCGCCCCGCCGGCAGGCCTCCACCGACGGGCCGAGGGTGCTGAAGTCTCCGGCGGTGGAGATCCACGTCTCCAGGATCCGCCGGTCTCGCCAGCTCACCCAGTCCCAGCCGTTCTCGTCGCGCTGGAAGTGGAGGGCGTCGTCGCGGTCGGCAGGGTCGGCGTGCTCCCGCCACAGGTCGGGCAGCTCGTAGAGATGGGAATCGGCGTCGACGATCGGAGCCATGATGGCGGTGTCCCCCCGGGTCGGTGTGGCTTCCGAGCCAGGCTAGATGATGCCTGTGACAGCCTCCCAAGCGGGAGCCGCCCTCAGCGGCCGAACAGCTGGTCGAGCTGGGTCTCGTCGACCGCCAGCTTCCACGCCGGGTCGCGCTTCTCCAGGAACGACTCCACGCCCTCCACCGAGTCGGGCTGCTCGGCCACCCAGTCGAACAGCGGCTGCTCCCGGGCCATCATCTCCTTCACCCCGATCCGCTCCCACAGGAGGCGCTTGGCGATCGCCATCGACATGGGGGCGGCGTTGACGGCCATGTCCTGGGCCTGGGCCAGAGCCCGGTCCACGATCCCGGCGGCGGGCCCGGCGGCCGAGGCCAGGCCCAGGGCGGCCGCTTCCGCCGCCCCGATCGGGCGGCCCGACAGCAGCAGGTCTGCGGCGGACGAGAAGCCGACCACGGCCGGGAGGATGGCGTGGGAGGCCAGCTCGGGCAGCATGCCCCGCCGGGTGAACACGAAGCCGATCTTGGCCTCGTCGGCCACCAGGCGGATGTCGCAGGCCAGGGCGTAGGTGGCGCCAACGCCCACGGCGTGCCCGTTGACGGCGGCGATCACCGGCTTCGGCACGTCCCACGGGAGCCGGCGGGGGGTGCGGTCGGCCGACGAGTCACCCTGGCGGCCGGTGTTGCGGGAGAACGTGGTGCCTCCGGCCGAGAGGTCGGCTCCGGCGCAGAAGGCACGCCCGGCGCCCGTGATCACCACCGCCCCCACGGCGGGGTCGGTGGAGGCCCAGCCCAGAGCGGCGTCGAGGTCGTGGGCCAGCTGGGCGTTCCAGGCGTTGAGGTTCTCGGGCCGGTTCATGGTGACGAGGGCCACGCCGTCACGGTTCTCGGCCAGCACGGTGTCGAGCGAAGGAGGTGCCATGGCTCGGAACCTACCCCGCCCCGCCGTCCTGGTCATGCCCGGCGGTCGTTTGGACCGCCCGCCGCTGGGTCGCCACACTCGATGGCCATGCCCGACGACGACGCCACGGCCCCGCCCGCAGACGACCGGTTCCTCGACGGGGTACGGGTGCTCGACTTCACCCAGTACCTGGCCGGGCCGGCCTGCACCCGGTTGATGGTGGAGCTGGGGGCCGAGGTGATCAAGGTGGAGGCGGCTCCGGCCGGCGACCCCACCCGCACCCGGGTCCCCCAGGTCGATGGCCGGGCGGGGCTGTTCGTGCAGCAGAACCGGGGCAAGAAGAGCCTGGCCGTCGACCTCCGCCGCCCCGAAGGGGTGACGCTGGTCAAGGAGCTCGTCCGCCACGTGGACGTGGTGGTGGAGAACGCCACCCCCGGCGTGATGGAGCGCAAGGGGCTGGGCTACGCCGACCTGGCCGCCGTCAACCCCCGCATCGTGATGGCGTCGATCTCCGGGTTCGGGCAATGGGGTCCGTACCGGGAGCGCCG
Organism: uncultured Actinomycetes bacterium; assembly: GCA_902826025.1. Taxonomy (GTDB): domain Bacteria; phylum Actinomycetota; class Acidimicrobiia; order Acidimicrobiales; family SZUA-35; genus CADEDH01. The sequence goes on along the minus strand of CADEDH010000138.1, from coordinate 38 downwards.
CTCGTTCGACTTCATCGCCCAGGCCATGACCGGCCTCA
>CADEDH010000137.1 GCA_902826025.1 uncultured Actinomycetes bacterium | reverse complement strand
GGCAGCCCGGGGTGGTACGCAATGGCGCCCACCCCGATACATGGCGGGGCCGGGTGCTGGCAGCCTGCCTGTCAACCGGCGGCTTGGCCAGTCACCGGAGCGCAGCGGTGCTGTGGGACCTGGCGTCCATTGTCGGCAGCATGGTGGAGGTGACCGTCTCCCGGGGCACCGTCAATCGCCGGGCCGGTGTGGTGCTTCACCGGTCGACCCAGCTGGACATGGCCGGCCCGGTGACGATCGACGGCATCCCGGTCACTGGGCTCGCTCGGACGCTGATCGACCTGGCCACCGTGGTGCCGCCACTCCTGTTGGAGTCGGCCGTCGACGATGCGTTGCGTCTTCGCCGGATCACATGGCCCGGACTCCATCAAGCGGTGCTGCAGCACGCTGGGCCTGGTCGCAGCGGTTGCGGTGCGGTTCGGGCTCTGCTGGCCGCCCGCTACGGCGACGGTGAGGTGCCACTGAGCGACTGGAGCCGGCAGGCCGCCCGGTTGCTGACCGACGGCGGGTGCCCGCAGCCGGTGTTCGAGCACCGGGTTCTCGACCCTTCCGGCGCTCTCGTGGCCCAGGTCGACCTCGCCTATCCGATCCACCGGGTGGCCATCGAGTTGCAGAGCAGACGCTGGCATCTCAACCGTCGAAGCTTCGACGCCGATCCCATCCGCTGGAACCGGCTCACCGCGCTCGGTTGGCGGGTCTACCCGATCACCTGGTCCTTCTCCAACAGGCAACCGCAGGCCTTCTGCCGCCTCATCGAAGACGCCCTCCGTTGCCGGTCTCAGGATCTTGGCGCGTAGCGAGCCACCGGTGACCTCCTCGGCACCAAGATTCTGACTGTCGTTGCACCTGGTGCGCCGGGCATCGTCCGCGGCCTGCGACGCACCAGGTGCGGAGGGCGTCGTCACCCGCCCGGGGCCGGGGAAAGCCTGAGGGTAGGGACACGGGCAGGTGGGGCGTTTCGTCGGGTGGGGAGAGGGGGATCTTCGGGGGGATGAACCTGGCTGCGCCCACGTCGCCGGCCCGGCCCGTGCCGGCCGGGGGAGAGCCCCGGGTGCCGCTGTTGCTGCTGGGCACCACGATCTGGCTGGCGTCCGAGGTGATGTTCTTCGGGACCCTCCTCGGCGCCTTCTTCTCGCTCCGGGCCCGGGCCACCGGCCCGTTCCCCCCACCCGGAGCCGAGCTCGACGCCCCGGTGACGGCCCTGGTGACCCTGCTGCTCGTGGCGTCCAGCGGCACCGTCCACCTGGCCCTAAACCGGCTCCGGGCCGGCGACCGCACCGGCTTCCGTCGCCTCCTGCTCATCACCGCCGCCCTCGGCGCCATCTTCCAGTCGGCCCAGGCGATCGAGTGGAGCCGCCTCGGCTTCACCCTGTCCGACCACGCCTTCGGCTCGTCGTTCTACCTCACCACCGGCTTTCACGGCCTCCACGTGCTGGGCGGGATCGTGGCCCTCGCCCTGTTGGCTGGCCGGTCGACCCGCCCCGCTTTCGGCCCGGCCCAGCTCCCGGCGGCCGAGATGGTCTCGCTCTACTGGCACTTCGTCGACGTCGTATGGCTGGCCGTCTTCACCTCGTTCTATCTCGTGGCTTGACCGCGGGCCGCCTTACCGTCGGGCATCGCCTGGCGCTGTCGGCGGCCGCCCTGCCGCTGCTGGTGGCGGCTCCGGCGCTCGCCGCCGGGCCCCGGCCGCACCAAACCCAGCAACAGCAGCAGTCCGGGGGCGACGACCTGGTGACCCGGGGCCAGGAGCTCTACCAGGTGGGGTGCGTCTCCTGCCACGGGGTCGACGGCCGGGGCGTGGAGGAGCGGGGCCCCACGCTGGAGGAAGCGGGGCCGGCGTCCGCCGACTTCTACCTGTCGTCGGGGCGCATGCCGGCGGCCAGCGGCGCCGGTCAGCCGGGCCGCAAGGAGCCGGTCTACGACGCCGACCAGCGGGCCGCACTCGTGGCCTACGTCTCCACCCTGGGCCAGGGCCCACCCATCCCCGACATCGATCCGGCCCGGGGCGATCTCGCCCTCGGCCAGCAGCTCTACACCGCCAACTGCGCCGCCTGCCACAACTCGGCCGGCTCCGGCGGCGCCCTGGGCCAGGCCATCTACGCCCCCGCCCTCTACCCGGCCACCGAGCTCCAGGTAGGTGAGGCGGTGCGGGTGGGGCCCGGCTCCATGCCCGGCTTCAACGAGCAGCAGCTGAACCAACAGCAACTCGACTCGGTGGTCCTCTTCGTGACCCACCTGCAGGACCCGGTGGACCGGGGTGGGCTCCCGCTGGGCCGGGTGGGGCCGGTGCCCGAGGGGCTCGTGGCCTGGCTGGTGGGCCTGGGGCTGATCGTGGTGGCCATCCGCTGGATCGGCACCCGGGACGCCGTGTCGCTCACACCCGAGCCGGCCGAGGCGGCCGAGGCGGCCGAGGCGACGGAAACCACCGGCGATCCATCGGTCGGCGGCGACGAGCAAGGGAGTAGCCCGTGATCAGCTATCGGGGAGTCGGGGTGGCGTTCGCCCTCAGCGGCCTGGCCGGGCTCGGCCTCGCCGTCGTCTACATCCTGGGGGGCCAACCCCAGTGGGAGGGCGCCCTGCTCATGGTGGCCCTGGGCGGGATCGGCGTGGGCCTCATCGGCTGGGCCAAGCAGCTCTACGGCGACAGCGAGGAGACCGACCAGCGGCCCGTGCTGCCCTCGGCCGTCGAGCCCCGGGTGGCATTCGCCACCAGCCTGGAGCGCTCGGAGGAGTTCAGTCGTCGCCGGGGCCTCACCGGCCTGCTGGCCTTCGCCGCCGGCTCCCTGGCTGTCGCCGCCCTGTTCCCCCTGCGCAGCCTGGGCCCCACCCCGGGCGGCACCCTGCGCCGCACCTCCTGGCGTCGAGGGAGCCGGCTCGTAACCGAAGGGGGCGGCGAACCGCTGCGGCCCGACTCGCTGGGCCGGGGCGGGATCGTCACCGTCTTCCCCGAGGGGGTCGAAGCCGACGAAGACGCCGCCACCGTGGTGATCAACGTCGACCCCGCCCAGCTGGGTGAGGGCACCAACGCCGAGTGGGTGATCGACGGCAACATCGCCTACTCCAAGATCTGCACCCACGTCGGTTGTCCGGTGGGCCTCTACCGGGAGCCGGAGCACTCGCTGCTATGCCCCTGCCACCAGAGCACGTTCGACGTGCTCGACGGGGCCCGGGTGGTGTTCGGCCCCGCCCCCCGGCCGCTGCCCCAGCTGCCCCTCGGGGTCGACGACGAGGGCTTCCTGATCGCCCTGGGCGACTACCCCCAACCGGTGGGCCCCAGCTTCTGGAACCGGGGCCGCTGACGATGCCGACCCCGACGCCGACCCTGCTGGCCCCCACCCGCCCCGCACTCCTGACGATCGGATCCTGACGTGTTCCTCCGACTCCTCCGTTGGTTCGACGACCGGGTGGGCGGCGCCCGCTTCGGGCGCCAGGCGCTCGACCGGATCTTCCCCGACCATTGGTCGTTCATGCTGGGCGAGGTGGCGCTGTACTGCTTCATCTCGCTCGTGGCCACCGGCACCTACCTCACGTTCTTCTTCGAGCCGTCGGTCCGGGAGGTCACCTATGACGGCAGCTACGCCCCCCTGCAGGGGGTGGAGATGTCGGCCGCCTATCGCTCGGCCCTCGATATCAGCTTCGAACACCGGGCCGGCCTGGTCATGCGCCAGATGCACCACTGGTCGGCCCTGGTGTTCCTGGCCTCCATGACCGTGCATCTGGGCCGGGTGTTCTTCACCGGCGCCTACCGCCGGCCCCGTGAGCTCAACTGGCTGATCGGGGTGACGCTGCTGGTGTCGTCGATCGCCAACGGCTTCCTCGGCTACTCCCTGCTCGACGACCTCCTGTCGGGCACCGGTCTCCGGGTGGCCTACGCCATCACGCTGTCGATCCCGCTGCTGGGGCCCGACCTGGCCTTCGGCCTGTTCGGTGGTGAGTTCCCGGCCGAGAGCATCATCCCCCGCTTCTACACCCTGCACGTGCTGATCCTGCCGGCCGTGATCGCCGTCCTGCTCGGGGCCCACCTGGCGCTGGTGTGGCGCCAGAAGCACACCCAGTTCCCCGGCCCCGGCCGCACCGAGGACAACATCGTGGGCAGCCGGCTGTGGCCGGCCTACGCCGCCAAGTCGGCCGGCCTGTTCTTCATCGTGCTGGCCGTGCTGGCCGGCCTCGGCGGGCTGGCCCAGATCAACCCCATCTGGGTCTACGGCCCGTTCCGTTCCGGGCTGGCGGTGACGGCCGTGAGCTCGGCCTCCCAGCCCGACTGGTACATGGGCTGGCTCGATGGTGCCCTGCGGCTGTGGCCGGGCTGGGAGCCGACCGTGGGCGGCTACTCGGTACCCAACCCGTTCCTCCCGGCCGTGGTCCTCCCCGGTCTGTTCTTCACCCTGCTCTACCTGTGGCCCTTTCTCGAGGCCCGGTTCACCCGCGACCGGCGGCCCCACAATCTGCTCGATCGGGCCCGCGACGCCCCCACCCGGGCCGGGATCGGGGCCGCCGTGGTGGCCGTGTACGGGGTGCTGTTCCTCGCCGGCAGCAACGACGTGACGGCCGGCGCCCTCAACATCGCCCCCGAGCGGCTCACCACGCTCTACCGGGTGCTGGTGTTCGTGGCCCCCGCCGTCGCCTTCGGCCTCACCCGCCGGATCTGCCGGGAGCTGGGCCGCCGACCGGTGCGCCCGGTGGCCGGCATGCCGACCCACACCATCGTCCGCACCGCTACCGGCGGCTACGAGACCGTGCCCGACCCGGAGTCGGCGAGCGCCGCCTCCTCCTCCTCCTCAGGCGGGGAACTCTGACACCGGAGCCCGGGAACCGGTAGCGGGTGTCAGAGTTCGGGGCTCAGGGGGAGGTCTCGCGGGCGTAGCCGGCGAGGGCGAGGGCCAGGAACAGCAGGCCGGGGAGCCAGATCCACGGGGTGAAGGCCAGCCCCCAGGCGACGAGGGCGGCGCCAGCGGCGATCAGGGCGGGCCAGGCCGAGGCCGGGGGCACGGCCCGGAGCACGGGTACCGGGCCATCGGCGGTTCCGGCGCCCGGCTCGGCGGTCTCGTCGTCGTCGGGGCCGGCTGCACGCCCCCGGGTCGCCCCTACCAGGTACGAGGCCAGGCCGAGCATGGCCACCCCGCCGGCCAGCAGGAGCAGGATGCCAGCCTGGTCGCCCGACAGCGCCCAGTACAGGATCCCGGTCGGTAGCAGCCACGCCCCCACGAAGGC
>CADEDH010000136.1 GCA_902826025.1 uncultured Actinomycetes bacterium | reverse complement strand
TACTCCCGACCCGTGCAGCGTGGCCACCCGCTCCCGGGCCCGGGCCCGCAACCCGGCCAGTTCGCCGAACTGGATCGACTCCGTGGGGCAGGCCTTGGCGCACGCCGGCAGCAGGTCCTCCCGCAACCGGTCGTAACAGAGGGTGCACTTCTGGGCCAGGCCCACGGCGGCGTCGCCCGCCGGTTCGTCCCGCCGCTCGATCACCCCGAACGGGCAGGCCGGCACGCAGTACCCGCACCCGTTGCAGATGTCGTTCTGCACCACCACCGAACCGAACTCGGTGCGGAACAACGCGCCGGTGGGGCACACGTCGAGGCAACCGGCCTCGGCGCAGTGCTTGCACACGTCGGACTCCATCAACCACCGGAACGACATGGCGTCGGCCCCGCCAGCCGGCCCCACCGCCGACGGAGGCGACGCACCGACTGACGGCGGCGCCGCTTTCGCCTGTTCGATGAACGCCACGTGGCGCCAGGTCGACGCCCCGAGACCCACGCTGTTGTCGTACGACATCCCGGTGAGCGACATCCCGTCATCCGGGACCTCGTTCCACTCCTTGCACGCCACCTCGCACGCCTTACATCCGATGCACACGCTGGTGTCGGTGAAGAACCCGACGGCGGCGGTCATCGTCCACCCCGGGCGGGCCCGTCGATCCCGGCCCGAGCCCGGTACCGGTCCACATGCTCCAACAACTCCGGGCCCCGGGGGCGTCGGCCGGCGGTGATGGCGCAGGTTGCCACCTTGGTCTCCTGTATGTGGACGTTGGGATCGAGCGACACGGCGATCAGGTCGTTGGCCGGATCGCCGGTCACGAGGCCGTTGCCGCCCCAGTGGTAGGGCAGCCCCACCTGGTGCAGGGTGCGGCCGCCCACCAGCAGGGGCCGCAGCCGCGCCGTCACCAGCACCCGGGCCTCCACCGCGGTGCGGGCGGTGGTGATCGTGGCCCACCCCCCGTTCTCCAGGCCGACGGCGGCCGCCAACTCCGGGCTGACCTCGCAGAACGGCTCGGGCTGGAGCTCCGACAGGTAGGGCAGGGTCCGGCTCATGCCCCCGGCGGTGTGATGCTCGGTCAGCCGGTAGGTCGTGAGCACGTGGGGGAACACGTCGGCCCCGGGCTCACTGTCCACCGGGTGGTAGCGGTTGTCGGGCCGGCTGTAGGTCTCCCGGGCCGGGTTCGACTGCTGGCCGTACACCCGGTTGTGCCGGGGCGACTCCTCCGGCTCGTAGTGGGCCGGCAGCGGGCCGTCCACCAGGCCGGCCGGCACGTACAGCCACGCCTTGCCGTCGGATTGCATGATGAACGGCTCATTCCCGGCGATGGCGTCACCGGCCGTGGCGTCGTCGGGCGGGCGGTAGTCGGGCCGCCTGGTGGGCGGGAAGTCGGGCACGTCGTGGCCGGTCCAGCACCCCTGCTCCTCGTCCCACCACACGTAGGCCTTGCGCTCGCTCCACGGCCGCCCCTCGGGATCGGCCGACGCCCGGTTGTAGAGAATCCGCCGGTTGGCCGGCCAGGCCCAGCCCCACTCGGGGGCCACCCAGCTCTGCTCCCGTCCCGGCTTGCGCCGGTCGGCCATGTTGACCCCACCCTCGTACACCCCGCAGTAGATCCAGCAGCCGCACCGCGTCGACCCGTCGGCCCGAAGCTCGGTGTAGGCCCGCAGGGCCGCGCCGTCGGGTCCTGATCCGTTGATCTCGGCCAGCACCGCCTCGGCCGACGGCTCGTCGTACGGGCCGCTCACCGGATAGTCCCACGTCAGATCGAGCACGGGCCGATCCCGCTCGTCCGCCGACGAGCCCTCGTCCGCCGACGAGCCCTCGTCCGCCGACGAGCCCTCGTCCGCCGGCGAGCCGGCCAGCTTGTCCCGGATGATCCGACCCAGGTGGTAGTAGAACCACAGGTCGCTGCGGGCGTCGCCCGGCGGCTCGACGGCCTGGCGGTGCCACTGCAACATCCGCTGGGTGTTCGTGTAGCTGCCGCTCTTCTCGGTGTGGGCGGCGGCCGGGAACACGAACACCTCGGTGCCGATGTCCTCGGTGCGCATCTCCCCGGTGGCGATCTCGGGCCCGTCGAGCCAGAAGGTGGCGCTGTCGATCATCACCAGGTCCCGCACCACCAGCCAGTCGAGGTTGGCCAGCCCCCGCCGTTGCATGCCCCCGTTGGCCGACCCCACCGCCGGGTTCTCCCCCACCAGGAAGTAGCCGCCGCCCCCCTCGTCGATCTGACGCATCACGGTGCTGTAGGTGGCGTGGTTACCGGTGAGGCGGGGCAGGTAGTCGAAGCAGTAGTCGTTGGCCTCGGTGGCGGCGTCGCCCCACCACGCCTTGAGCAGGCTGATCGTGTAGGCGTCCATGTTGCCCCAGAAACCCTTGGTGCCGGCATCGGCCTCCAGGAACGACGCCAGATCGAGGTGCTCGTGGGCGTGGGGCATGGGGATGTAGCCGGGGAGGATGTTGAACAGGGTCGGGATGTCGGTCGACCCCTGGATGCTGGCGTGGCCCCGGAGGGCCATGATCCCGCCACCGGGCCGGCCGATGTTCCCCAGCAGGGCCTGCAGTATCGACGCCGTGCGGATGTACTGCACCCCCACCGTGTGGTGGGTCCAGCCCACGGCGTAACAGAAGGCGGTGGTTCGCTCCCGCCCCGAGTTGGCGGTAATTGCCCGAGCCACCTCGGCGAACAGCTCGGGCGGGATGCCGCACACGTCGGCCACCAGGTCGGGGGTGTAGCGGGCGAAGTGGCGCTTCAGCACCTGGAACACGCAGCGGGGATGCTGCAACGTCGGGTCGACCTCAGGCCTGCCCCGCATCGGCGGGCCGCCGCTGCCCGCGCTCTCGGGCTCGCCCGCCGCCTCCGTGCTCGGGCCTGACGGCTGGTCCCGCTGGCCTCCGGCCGGTGCCGCCCAGGCCCCCTCGTACTGCCAGGTGTCGGTGTCGTACGTGTGCTCCTCCGGATCGAAACCGGAGAACAGGCCGTCGAGATCCTCGGTGTCGACCAGTTCCTCCCGCAGGATGGTGCCGGCGTTGGTGTAGGCCGCCACGTACTCCCGGAACTCGAGCCCGTTGGCCAGCACATGGTTGATCAGCGCCCCGAGGAAGGCGATGTCGCTGCCGGCCCGGATCGGCACGTGGAGGTCGGCCACGGCACTGGTCCGGGTGAAGCGGGGGTCGACGTGGATGATCGTGGCCCCCCGGGCCTTGGCCTCCATCACCCACTGGAAGCCCACCGGGTGGCACTCGGCCATGTTCGATCCTTCGATCACAATGCAGTCGGCGTTGGCCAGATCCTGCTGGAAGGTGGTGGCCCCTCCCCGTCCGAACGAGGTCCCCAGACCGGGGACGGTGGACGAGTGTCAAATGCGGGCCTGGTTCTCCACCTCCACCATGCCCAGGGCGGTGTACAGCTTCTTCATGAGGTAGTTCTCCTCGTTGTCGAGGGTCGCTCCTCCCAGGCTGGCCAGACCCAGACAACGGCGGGTGCGGGCGCCGTCCTGGTCCCACTGCCACCGCTCGTTGCGGGTGGCGATCACCCGCTCGGCCACCATGTCCATGGCCACGTCGAGCTCGAGCTCCTCCCATTCGGTTCCGTGGGGCCGGCGGTACTTGACGGTGCGCAGACGGCCCGGGTTCGTGACGAGCTGGAGCGACGCCGAGCCCTTGGGGCACAACCGGCCCCGCGACACCGGGCTGTCGGGGTCGCCCTCGATCTGGACCACGGCGCCGTCGCGCACGTACACGTCCTGCCCGCACCCGACGGCGCAGAACGGGCAGACGCTCTTCACCACCTCCTCTGCGGTGGCGGTGCGGGCCACCAACGCCTCGGTGCCAGCCGACCGGGCCGCTTCGCCCCGAGCCGTGGGGTCGCCGCCCCGGAGCTGGCGAACCACGGGCCAAGCTCCGAGCCACCTGTCGAGCTTCGTCATCGTCTCGGGTCTCCCCTCAGGAGCGGAACTGGTTGATCTTGTCCCTGGCGATCGTGGCCAGGGTGGCCGCCTTGTGGGGCTGGCCCCGCAGGAACGACTGGGCGACGGCCTTGGCCTGGTCGGCGGTGACCTTGCCCGGCATCGGCGGCTCGTTGGGGTTGACCCGGCAGTCGAGAACCCCGGGGCCGGGATGGGCCAGGAGGGCCTCCACCGCCAGAGGCAGGTCGGCCGCCTCGGACACCTTGGCCCCGAAGGCGCCGCAGGCGTTGGCCCAGGCGGCGAAGTCGGCCTCGGGCCGCTCGTGGCGCACGGCGTACTCCGGGTAACCCAGCACCAGCTGCTCCCACAGGATCTGGCCGTAGGAGTTGTTGTTGTTCACCACCACCTTCACCGGGGCGCCGTGGCGCACGGCGGTGAGCAACTCGGCCATGAGCATGGCGAAGCCGCCATCGCCCACGAAGGCGATCACCTGGCGGCCCGGGTAGGCGAGCTGCATGGCGATGGCGTAGGGCAGGCCGGGGGCCATCGTGGCCAGGTTGCCCGAGAGGTAGAACTGCCGGTTGCCCCGGATCGTCCAATGGCGGGCGGCCCAGGTGGCGACCGTGCCCGAGTCGCAGGTGAGGATGGCGTCGTCGGCGGCCGCGGCGTCAACGCAGTGCATCAGGTACTGGGGAGCGATGGGCGACCGATCGGCATCCTCCAGGGCCCCCATATCGGCCCGCCAGGCCGCCATGGCCTCCTGACACTCCTCCAGGAACGACCGGTCGGTCGCCTCGGGCACGAGGCCCACCAGCTCGGCCAGCGCCGCCCTGGTGTCGGCCACCACCCCGGCCGCCACCGGCAGGCGGAGGCCGACGGCGGTCGGGTCGGTGTCGATCTGGACCACCTGCACCCGGCTCGGCTCGGGCAGGTGCTTGGTGTAGGGGAAGGCGGTGCCGACCATGAGCAGGGTGTCGCACCGCTCGATCAGCTCCTCGCTGGGCCGGGTGCCGAGCAGGCCGAGACCGCCGGTGGTGAGCGGGTGGTCGTCGGGCACCACGGCCTTGCCCGGCAGGGTTTTGACGATGGGAGCGGCTATGCGCTCGGCCACGGCCAGCACCTCGCGGCGGGCGTGGAGCGCGCCCGCCCCCACCAGGATCGCCGGCCGCTCGGCCCGGGCCAGCACCGAGGCCGCCGCCGCCAGTTGCTGCGGGTCGGGGGCCGCCGACGGCGCCACCCACACCGGCGACGTGGTGGGGCTCACGGCCGGGGCCACGTGGCGGTACGGGTCCTGGTCGACCGGGGCCACCTGGATGTCGTTGGGGAACGTGAGATGGGCCACGGTGCGCCCGGCCAGGGCGGTGCGGACGGCCAGGTCCACCACCGACGGCACCTGCTGGGGGTTCGTGACCAGCAGGTTGTAGGCG
>CADEDH010000135.1 GCA_902826025.1 uncultured Actinomycetes bacterium | reverse complement strand
CCGGTACCGTTGCCGGCTCCACCGGCCGGGTCGCCGTTGTAGGCCAGGGTCACGGTGGGCTCGGGCATGTTCGTCACCGACCAGGTGATCGATGCCAACGCCAAGCCCACGAACAGCAACACTCCCAACGGTCGAGCCATGCTCCGGCCATCGGCGGAAGCGGGCCCGTCTTGAGCCGTACGGCCCATCATGCTCGCTACCGTCGGGGACGATGTCACCCACCTCGTTGCCTGCCAGCGCCGCCCGGGTGGTGGAGGCCGCCGCCGGGCACGGCCTCACCCTCGCCGTGGCCGAGTTCCCCGACGGCACCCGCACCGCCGACGATGCGGCCGCCGCCGTGGGCTGCGCCGTCGACCAGATCGTGAAATCGATGATCTTCGCCGCCGACGACGAGATCGTGCTCGCCCTCACCAGCGGCGCCCACCAGGTCGACCCCGAGGCCCTGGCCCGCCTGGCCGGAGCCGGCCGCTGCGGCCGGGCCGACGCCGACCGGGTGCGGGCCGTCACCGGCTACGCCATCGGCGGGGTGCCGCCCTTCGGCCACGACCATCCGGTCCGGACCTGGATCGACCCCCACCTGCTGGGCTTCGACGAAGTGTGGGCCGCGGCCGGCACCCCCCGTCACGTGTTCCCCATCGCCCCCGATCGGTTGATGGCCATCACCGGGGCGGTGCCCGCCCCGTTCACCGTGGCCGCCAGCGGGGCCTGAGCCCCCCCCAGGGCCTCAGGCAGAAAGGGCGGTTGACGGTGGAGGAGCCAGGCGAGATCGAGCTGGAGATCGGCGTCGGTCCCCATCCCCGGCCCTGGCCCGACGACCCCCGCTTCGATCCCGAGCTGCTGGCGGCAGGCGACCGCCGCAACGTGGTGGACGCCTACCGCTACTGGACGGTGGAGGCCATCCGAGCCGACCTCGACACCCGCCGGCACCCCTTCCACGTGGCCATCGAGAACTGGCAGCACGACATGAACATCGGCACCGTGGTGCGCACGGCCAACGCCTTCCTGGCCGCCGAGGTGCACATCGTGGGGCGGCGGCGGTGGAACCGGCGGGGGGCGATGGTGACCGACCGCTACCAGCACATCCGCCACCACGCCGCGCCCGAGGAGCTGGCGGCGTGGGCCGAGAGGGCCGGGCTGCCCCTGGTGGGGATCGACAACCTCCCCGGCTCGCGGCCCCTGGGTGAGGTGCCGCTGCCCCGGGCCTGCGTGCTGGTGTTCGGCCAGGAGGGGCCGGGCCTCTCGGCCGGAATGCGGGCGGTGGTGGCCGATTGCCGGTCGATCCCCCAGTACGGCTCCACCCGCTCGATCAACGCCGGCGTGGCCGCCGGCATCGCCATGCACGCCTGGATCGTCGAACACGGTTGTTAGGGCGCCCCACCCGCCGGCCCGGCTGCGCCGGGAGAGCTAGAGCACGCGGAGTTCGACCCGGCGGTTGACTTCCTGGGTGAGGGGGGTGTCGTCGGGAACGACGGCGGGCCGGCTCTCGCCGAAGCCCCGGGCCACCACGGCGTTCACCAGCCCACGTTGGCCGAGGGCGGCCAGCACGGCGTCGGCCCGGGCCTGGCTCAGCGCCCGGTTGGCCTCGGCGCTGCCCCGGGTGTCGGTGTGGACCCCGATCTCGATGGCGGTACCGGGCGCGGCGGCCAGCAGCGCCGTCATCTGGTCGAGCACCGGCAGCGACTCGGGTAGGAGATCGGCCGAGGCCGGGGCGAACTCGATCGAGGGCAGGGCCATCAACGCCGCCTCCAACTCGCTCGGCTCGTCGAGGCGGAGCCCGGCCAGCTCAATCGTGTCGATCCCCACGATCCCGGTGAAGGCGGAGGTGAGTCGGTTGAACAGAGCGGGGTCGGTGGTGGCCCCGTTCACCACCACCACGATCGGTGATCGGGTGCCGGGGTCGGCGGCCAACTGATTCTGCACCTGGTCGAGGGTGTACACGCCTGCGGCCCGGCCCACCAGCTCCTCGGCGATGGCCTGGCTGGGCACGGCCCCGGCCACGATCACGGTGGACTGGCTGGCCGAAACCGTCACCACCGAGCCGGGCACGACGGTCGACGGCGGCGGCTCGACCGCCGGGCCGGCCGGTGCCTCAGTGCTGGTGGGATCGGGAGCGGCTCCCTCGGGCGGCCCGGAACCGGGACCGAGGGTGGCCCAGACCAGGCCGGCGGTGACCACGACGGCCAGCCCCAACAGGGCGAGCACCACCGCCCGGTGGGGGCGGAGCCCGGTGCCGGCCGCAGAGTCGGCGGCGTGGGGGGAGTCGATCGGTTCGGGGGCGGCGTCGGGGGTATCCGCCCGGGCGCGAACTGGCACCTGGTTCTTGGTCGGCGGCGGGACAACCATCGCTGCGATCCTACTGCCCGCCGGTCGATCGCCCCGGCCTGACAGGGGGGGCTGGCCTACCCCCGTACGCGCTTGGGCAGCAGATCGCCGGGGGAGCGGGCGCCCCGCCGGATGGCCTGCTCGGCCAGCACCACGGCTCCCAGGGCCACAGCCAGGATGAGGACACCGAGGATGGTGCGACTCACCACCGCCGGCACCGAGCGCGACGGCTCGGCCAGGACGGTGTCGATGTAGACCTCGGTGGCGAGCGCGGGATCGGCCTTGGACCGGGCAGCCGACAAGGCCCGCAGGTTCGAACTCTGAAGATCATCGACCACGCTGGCCTCCAGGCCGCCCCCGGCCGGGAACACGAGGGCCACGTCGGAGTCGGTGGCCTCCAGGATCCGGCGGGCGAAGGCCTCCGGGCTGGGGCGGGGATCGTTGGGCACCACCACCACGAGCCGCAGGCCCAGGGCCCGGGCGTGGTTGGTCTGCTCCACCAGTTCGGCCTCGGTCACGTCGGTTCGCTCGGGGGCCACGTAAGCCCCATCGATGGCCAGCTCCGCGGACAGCACCGTGGGCGATTCGGCCAGCGCCACCGACGGGCCGACAAGGGCCGCGATCACCGCCGTACCCAGCACTCCCAACCCGGCCAGCACCCGACGGCCGCCGCCGGCTCGCCCAGGCGTTAGCCGGAGGCGAACCCAAGGAGCCCGAAGGGCTCCCTCAGGCGTTAGCCGGAGGCGAACCCAAGGAGCCCGAAGGGCTCCCTCAGGCGTTAGCCGGAGGCGAACCCAAGGAGCCCGAAGGGCTCCCTCAGTCGAGCAGAAAGCTCCGGATCTTGGCATGCACCTCATCGTAGGCGCCGTAGAAGTCGTCGAACGCCTGGGCGTCCTCGTCGGCGTCGTCGAAGCAGTAGATGCTCACCAGCTCGTCCCGCACGGCAGTGAGGCGATCGAGCTGGCGGCGGAGCTCGGTGATCTCGTGCTCGAGGGCGGCGACGTGGTCGTGGGTGAGTTCCATGGGCCCCCTGTCGGCCGCTGTTCGGGACCGTTGAGGGGGCGCCGATGGGCGAATCAGAGTTTCCGCGAAGCGAAACTCGAGGTCCCGAAGGGACACATCAGCCGAAACCGAACATCATCATCCACTGCTCCAGCGAGCGGGGCCGGTAGACCACGTTCAGGGCCCGGGTCTCGCCCATCGACTGCGACGGCTCGGCCGAGTAGAGGTGACCGGGGAACAGCGTGGCGCTGTCGGGAACCTTGGCCAGACGGTCGGTGAGCGAGCGGTACAGCTCCTCGGGATCGCCCCCGGGGAGGTCGGTACGGCCGCAGCCGTCGAGGAACAGGGTGTCGCCCGACACCAGACAGTCCCGCACGAGGAAGCACTGGCTGCCCGGGGTGTGGCCCGGGGTGTGGATCAGCTCGATCTCGATGCCGCCGACGGTCACCGTGTCGCCCGAGTGATGGCCGCTCAGCACGTCCCGGGTGAGGCCGGTGGTCTTCGACACGAACTCCACCTCGGGCTCCTGGAGGTGGATGGGCACGTCGGCCCGCTCCAGCAGATCGGAAACGCCCTGGATCTGGTAGCCCATCATGTTCCCGCCGATGTGGTCGGCGTGGTAGTGGGTGCCGAGCACCCCGACCAGCGTCATCCCGTCGGCCTCCAGCACCTCGAACAGCCCGTTCACGTCGTACGCCGGGTCAACCACCACCGCTTCACCGGTCTGGCGGTCGCCGATCAGGTAGCTGAAGTTGACCATCTGGCGGGCGATCATGTCGGAGGCGGCGAAGTCTCGGCCGCTGAGCAGCTGCCGGAAGTAGAGGCGTTCGTCCATCCTGTGACTTTACGCCCCAGGCGAGGTCGGCTCCCCTTCGAGGCGCACCGTGAGCTCGGGCCCCGTGGCCGGGACGACCACCGGGCCGCCGGGCACCGCCACCGTCCCCGACAGCAACCCGGCCGGCCCGTCGTCCAGCGGCACGATGGTGGGCCCGACCTCGACCTCGACCGGGACCGGGACCGGGACCGGCGCAACGGGCGGAGCGGGTACCGACCGATCGGCGGCCACGAGATCGATCACGTCGACCGGTGAAGCAGCCCCGCCGTCGGGCGGATTGTGCCCCTGGCGGGCGACAGGGGCCTCGGCCACGTCATCGGAACCGGGCCCGAGGTAGCCCAGGCCGAAGGCGAACAACGCCATCAACACCGTGATCGACACCCACCCCGTCGTGCCCAATGGCCAAATTCGCAGAGTTGAGGAAGCGGCGGAAACGGTGAGCCCGGCGGCGGCCCCACTGTGGAGAAAGCGGAGGCCACGGGCGAAGCGATGCGAGGGGAGGAGCCGCTGGCCCAGGCGGTAGAGGTTCCAGCCGAAGCTGGCCACCGCCACCGCCAGCAGCACCAGGTTGAACGTCACCGTGGTGGCCCACGGGCCGCCCCGGCCGTCGATCACGATCGGAATGGCGCCGAGCGGCTCGCGCTCGGTGCTGTAGAGGCCCACCTTGCCCCGGAGCAGGCCGTGGGCCTGGCCCCGCAGGTCGAAGAAGTCGATGTCGAATGCCACAGTCTTCGTCTGACCAGGAGCAATGGTGGTATGCACGCCCGTGTCGTAGGTGAGGAAGATCAGGTCGAGCAGCTCTCCTTCGAGGCGAACATGGCCCACCGTCACCGGGTAGGCGGTGGTGTTGGTGAGGTCGACGCTGAGCTTGGTCACCTGCTCGGGCCGCAGCTCGATGGGGCTTTCGGCCGTGCCCGAGCCCAGATCCCGATCAGCCAGCCGGCCGGTGACGACGAGCGGCCCAGCGTCATGCCGGCTGGCGCACCCCGAAGCCGATACCGCAGCGACAACGAGCAACAATTTGAGCCAATTTGGCATCCGCATGGACGAACCCTTTGATGGTTTTGCGACCACAAGTTCTGCCTCTATTGTTCCTACCGGCTCGGAGCGTACAACACCCGTCTGCGGTGGAGGGACCGTTGCTGACAATCTCGGAGAGGCGTCCGCGGGTAACCGGGACGGTCGCGGCCCTGGCGCTGGCCCTGACCATCGGAGTCGGCTTCAGTCCGCCGGCGGGGGCTCAGGGCGACTTCCCGCCGAACACGGCTCCCGACGTCGGCCCGCCGCCCACCACCGCCTCCACCACGACCAGCACCCAACCGAGGACCACCACGACCCCGCCGCCCACCACCGCCGCCCCCACCCCGCCCACCGCCCCCCCCCCCCCCCCCGCCCCGCCCCCCCCCCCCCCGCCCAGGCGGGGGCGGGCCCCCCGCCCGCCCCCCCGCCCCGCCCCCCTCGCCGCGGCGCCGCGGCGCGGCGGCGCCGCGTGGGGTGCTAGCACCACGCCACGGCGACACGAGACCGGCGGGGCACGCCCCCCCACACCCCCCCCCCGAAAACCTCTTTCTCCTCCATTTTGTCACGCCCCCCCCCACAAACGAGGGGGGGGTAAATTTTTGGGAGAAGCGGGGGGGGAAGAAACAAAAAAAAAAAATAGAAGAGAAACAGAAAGAACGCACCGGCGAGCAGAGGATCAAAAAGCGGGGGCGCAAACGAGAACAAGTGTTACACCACCGCCCACTCGCCGCACATACGCTTTTCGTTTTCCATCATCTTGTGAAAGAACATCCTTTTTTTTTTTTGTTAAAGAGAGAGAGAGAGAGAGAGAGAGAGAGAGAGAGAGAGAGAGAGAGAGAAAGGAGGAGGAGAGGGTTGAGCGAA
>CADEDH010000134.1 GCA_902826025.1 uncultured Actinomycetes bacterium | reverse complement strand
CCCCGACCTCCAACCCGGTGAGCAGGTCCCGGGTCTCGTGATCCCACAGATCACCCCCCGCCAACGCCGCGACCCGATCCAACACGACAGCGAGATCAGCCAGCGCAGCAGCCGGGGTGTCACCCCCGAACCCACCATCCAACTGCTCAGATCCCGCCGAATCCATGAGCCAACACTACGCACGGGGTGTGACAGTGAACCCCGAATCCAGGCCCCTCTGGCGAAGAAATCCGAAGATAACAGGAAACGCGACACAGAACGAGATTCTGTGTCGCGTTCCATTCCATAGCCGGTTGGTCAGATCTCGAGCCGGGCGGCGGCGGTCGTCGTATCGCCGGTGTTCGGGGGCTCAGCCGGCCAGGAAACGGTGGGCGGCGATGACGCCGGCGGGGTCGGCCACCAGGACGGTCTCGCCCGAGTTGCTCCACACCGGATCGCGCTGGTCGAGGTAGACGTCGGTGGCGCTGTCGGACCCCGAGCCGGTGTGGATCCGCAGCGTGGCCCCGGCCTTCAGCACCAGCGGCGGCAGCTCGAACCGGTTCGAGGTCGTTTCGTCGGCCACGCTCCACCCGGCCAGGTCCACCGCCGCGTCGGCCGGGTTCGTGATCTCGATCCATTCGTCGTTCAGGTGGTCTTCGTCCCGACCCTTGGGGTCGGGCTGCACGTCGCCGATCTCGACGGCGGCCGCCGGCTCCCCGCAGGTCGGCCCCCACAGCCCCGCCCCGGCGGCGGCCGCGTCCTCCATGGCGGCGACGAGAGCCGGGTCGCCAGCCGACCACAACGCCAGCGCCCAGCCCTGGGTCACCATCGCCCCATCGACGGCCCGGGCACCGGCGTAGAGATCACCCAGCACCCGATCGAACCGGTCGGTCTCGCCGCCATCGAAGCGCAGGTCGCCGGCGGCCAGCACCGCCTCCATCGCCGCCCGGGCCTCCCGCCCGTTGCAGCTCGCCTCCCCGCCGACCAGCCGCAGCTCGGGGGCGTTGATGCCCCGCAGCCGCACCTCCACCGTCTCGCCGTCGATCCGCAGCTCCATCGAGTCGCCGTCGATCAGCCGCTCCAACTCCACCGTCTCGCCCGGTACCTCCCCGGGCGCGGGCGGCGCCGTGGCCGGGGCCGCAGCGGTGGTCGCCGGTACCGCTGCGCTGTCGGCCGTCGACCCGACCGCCGTCGAGCTGTCGGTCGGGGTCGAGCCCGGGGCCGTCGACCCCACCGTCGACGAGGTGCACCCGGCCACAGCCAGGAGGGCCGATGCGGCGCCAGCGGCCAACCGAACGCGCAACACCCGGACACTGTAGGGCCCTGATCTGGTAACCATAGGGATCCGCAGGTACCGGACCAGGGGGAACGGCGACGATGACGACCAACGGGATGTGGAAGCCGGTAGGCCCCCCGGGGAGCGCCGACACGTGGGTGGGCCATGATCCGAGCGACCGCTTCAGCGTCTACACCCGGGGCAACGCCGGCGAGGTCTACCCCGAAGTGTTCACCCCGCTCAGCTTCTCCGTGGCGGCCGACGCGGCCGAGACGGCGATGCGGCGGGCCCTGCTCAACACCGGCCTGATCCGGCCCGAGGAGCTGAGCCCCATCCCGGTCACCACTGCCGTCGGCTCCGGCGTGTTCGGCGGCTACGCCTACCTCAATCTCAGCATTCAGCGCCTGGCCTCGGCCCGCACCCCCGGGGGCAAGGCCACCGATGCCGACGTCAACTACCTCGGCGTGGGCGAGGAGCCCCCGCCCTACTCCCCCGATCCCCACGAGCGGAACCGGCGGGCCACCCTCGCCGGTGTCCGTTACCTGTGGCGCCTGCTGCGCACCACCGAGCTGCCCCGGCTGGCCGAGGATCAGCGCCGGGTCGACGCCTTCCTCGCCTCCCTGCCCGACACGGCCACCGCCACCGACGTCGAGCTGCGCCGCTCCGTCGACACTGTGATCCCGCTCTTCGCCGACCTGTTCGAGCACCATCTCGTGATCAGCGTGGGGGCCGGCACGGCGGTGGCCGTGCTCAACAGCATCTGTGAGCGCCAGTTGGGTCAGCCCCTGCTGGCCAGCCGGCTCCTGGCCGGGCTGGGCGACGTCGACTCGGCGGCCCCCACCGCCGCCATGTGGGTCCTCAGCCGTCAGGCCCAGGCGGCGGCGCCGGTGGCCGCCGTGTTCGACGCCGGCCCCCACGGCCTGGCCGACCGGCTCCGGGCCGCCGCCACCGAGCACCCCGAGGCCGCCGCCTGGTGGACCGGGTTCGAGGGCTTCCTGGCCTGGTTCGGCTCCCGCGGACCCAACGAGTGGGACACGGCATTCGACACCTGGGAGACCGACCCCGACCTGGCCCTGGTGCTGATCGACCGGCTCCGGGCCGCCGATGACAGCCACGATCCCGCCGCTCAGGGCCAGCGGCTGGCGGCCGAGGCGGCGGCGGCCGAAGCCGAGTGCGTGGCCCGACTCAAGCCCCCGGTCCGCCGCTTGTTCCGCATGGCCCTGCGCTCGGCCCGCCTCCACTCCCGGGCCCGGGAACGGTCGAAGACCACCGTGGTGCGGGCCATCCACGGGTCCCGGCTGCGGGCCATGGAGCTCGACCGGCGGCTGGTCGAGCGGTCGGGCGGCCAGAAGGGCGACCTCTGGTTCCTGGTCGACGACGAGATCGACGCCTACCTGGCCGACCCCGCCGGCTCCCGGCAGCTGATCGCCGACCGCCGGGCCCAGCACGCCAAGCTGGCCGAGCGGATCCCGCCGTTCTTCTTCGCCAGCCGCCAGCCCCCGCTCGACCAGTGGGAGCTGCGGAGCCGCCAACTACCGCCCCTACCGGTGGGCGAGACACTCACCGGCCTGCCCGGCTGCCCGGGCAAGGCCCAGGGCCGGGCCCGGGTGGTGACCAATCCGGCCGATCCCCGGGGCCTCGCCCCCGGCGACGTGCTCGTGGCCCCCCTCACCGATCCGTCATGGACGCCACTGTTCGTGGCGGCCGAGGCGGTAGTGGTCGACGTGGGAGCGGTGATGAGCCACGCCGTGATCGTGAGCCGGGAACTCGGAATCCCCTGCGTGGTGTCGGCCAACGACGCCACCCTCCGCATCCCCGACGGCGCCCTCATCGAGGTCGACGGCACCGCCGGCACCGTGACGGTCCTCGAACCGGCATGATCCTCACAACCATTCGATGCGCCAGCAGCGGGCTTCGTCGACGCCGAAGATGATCACCTGCTGACCATCGGCGGTCACCACCGAGTCGGGGATCGGCTCGCCGGTGGATCCGCAGCCTTCGGCCACCCGGGTCAACCGCAGCTTCTCCCCCGACGGCGGGTAGCCGTAGTGGCCGCAGCCGTTGAGGGAGACGAACGCCTCCAGGTGGGCCAGGGCCCCGGCCCGGTGGAACACCTCGGCCACCACCGGGAGGGCGAAGGGGGCGTTGAAGATCCCCGGCTTGGCCCGGTCGGTGTACTTGTGGGAGGTGGGGTGGGGGGCCGAATCGGTGCCCAGGAACCAGTCGGGCGAGCCCGAGGTGGCCGCCGCCACCAGGGCCTCCCGGTCGTCGGCCGAGTTGATGATCGGCTTGCAGTACAGGTCGGGCCGTAGGCCGTTGGCCACCAGATCGGACCGGTCGCAGCGCAGGTGGTGGGGTGTGATCGACCCCCGCACCTGGGGGTGGTCGGCCACGAACTCCACGCCGGCCCGGGTTGACACGTGCTCGACGGTGACGGCCAGCTCGGGCCAGGCGTCGGCCACCGGGGCCAGCTCGGCGTCGAGGAAGGCCCGTTCCCGGTCGAAGATGTCGATGGTCGGGTCGGTCGACTCGGCGTGCACCAGGAGGGGGAGGCCCATCTCGCACAGGGCGTCGAGCACGGCGCCGCAGGCCGGTAGCGACGATCCCCCGTGCTCGGAGTTGGTGGTGGCCCCGGCCGGGTAGTACTTCACGGCCCGCCAGATACCGGCCTCGGCCCCCCGGCGCAGATCCCCGATGTCGAGCTCGGGGCTGAGGTAGGCGGTCATGATCGGCACGAACGGTTCCCGACCCTCGGACGGCGGGCCGACCACGTCGAGGATGCGCTGGCGGTAGTCGGCGGCGGCCGCCGCCGTGGCGATCGGGGGCACCAGGTTCGGCATCACCAGGGCGTAGCGGAAGGTGGCGGCGGTGATGGGGGCCACCGCGGCCAGCATCTCGTCGTCACGCAGGTGGACGTGCCAGTCGTCGGGGCGGGCGATCTCCAGCGACGGTGGCCCGCCTACCGCTGCCGCCTGGGTCCGGGCCTCGGTGCCGAGTTCCATCAGGCGGGGTCGCCGGGCGAGGCCGCCGACTGGGCCAGGGTGGCGGCACTGGCCACCGGGGGCAGGCCCAGGTCGGAGTGGGCGGCGATGTGGAGGTAGGGGATGTTGCGGCCGGCCAGGATCTCGCCGGCACCGCCGCCCCGGTCGATCAGGGTGACGGCGGCCACCACCGAGGCCCCGGTGGCCTCGATCACGTCGATCGCCTTGAACAGGGAGGTGCCGGTGGACACCACGTCCTCCACCGCCACCACCCGGGTGCCGGCGCCGATCGCAGCCCCTTCGATCTGGCGGCCCGTGCCCCGATCCTTGGGTTCTTTGCGCACGAAGAACCACTGCCGGTCGGCGGCCAGGGCCACGCCTACGGCCAGGTGATCGGCCCCGAGGGTGAGCCCGCCCACCGCGTCCCACTCGATCCCGGCCGCCGCCACCAGTCGGTGCAGGGTGCGGCAGGCCAGGCGGAGATCAGCGGCATGGGCCAGGCCGGCCTTGCCGTCGATGAAGAACCGGGAGAGCTGGCCCGAGGCCAGCCGGATCGGTGGGTCGAACTCGCTGACCGCCTTGTCCCGCAGCAACTGGCGGGCCGCCGTCAGCAGCTCGTCGAGCGGTACGCCGTCGATAGCGGCACCGGTGTCGGGGTTGTCGGGCACGGTCGCTCCTGTTCTGCGGGCTCGGTCGCCTTCGGGTCAAACCTTACCGACCCCGCCCCCGCTCCCACGGGGACCGGGCGCCGCTCCAGGGTGCGGGTCGTGGGTAAACGGCCACGGGCCCGGCGGCGGTTCCGGCTCGGCCCGACCGTCAGCTTCCGGCGGCGTAGATCGCGCTGCCCACGAGGACAAGAACAACCAGCCCGATTGACCCGGCCAGGGTGAGGAGAGCGAGGCGATTCGGAGTTCCGGCACGATGAGCTCGATACGCCGCAGCTCCCGAGCACGCGCTGGCGACAAGGGCACAGGCCACCCCGATCGGAGGAACCAGGAAGGTGGGAACGGCGAGAACAGCGGCGACGAGGCCCGCTTTGGTAAGAGAATCAAGCGGTTGGCTGTTCATATCGGCGGCAGTGTAGTGACCCGCCTGGGCCGGGCTCTGCGGCTCGGGCGCCAAAGCGACGACACAGGAAGTATCAACCGGCAACACTCGGTGACGAGGTGACGGAGGAGGGGCGGTTGTGGCTGGGGCCGAGCTGGAGTTCGTGAACGAGCTCCTCCGTTCATTGTCTCTCGCCGGACTGTCAGTGGCGGAACAGCGTGCCGTGATGGAGCAGAGCGCGTCGGCACCGGTGGCGGGCACATCGGTCGAGGCCGTCGACGCTGGTGGCGTGGCCGCGGAGTGGGTCGTCGCTCAAGGGATCAACAGTGACGCAACGCTGCTGTGTCTGCCCGGCGGCGCCTACTCACTCGGATCCCTCAACACCAACCGATGGTTCTCCTCGCTCCTGTCGGAGGTCACAGGCCGGCGGGTCCTGTCGATCGCCTACCGCCTGGCCCCCGAGCACCGCTTCCCGGCCGCGGTCGACGACGCCGTTGCCGCCTACCGGTGGCTGCTCGCCCAGGGCCTCCCTGCGGAGCGAATCGCCGTCGCCGGCAACTCTGCCGGCGGAGGGCTCGCCCTGGCGATGCTCGTCGCCCTCCGTGACCGGGCAATCGCCCTCCCGTGTGCGGGAATCGGGCTCTCACCGTGGACGGACCTCACCGGATCGGGCGCCTCGGTGACGGCCTGCGCTGCGACGGATGCCCTGCTCGACGCCGACGGGGTACGGAATTCCGCCGCCCTGTACGCCGATCGATCGCAACACGAGCACCCCTACGCCTCTCCACTGTTCGCCGACCTGCACGGCCTCCCGCCGATCCTGCTGCAGGCCAGCCGGGCCGAGATCCTCCGCGACGACACGACCCGATTCGCCGAACGGGCCCGCCAACAGGGCGTCGAGGTGACCGAACAGCTCTACGACGACATGCCCCACGTCTGGCACATGTTCGCCGGCGTGCTTCCCGAAGCCGACCATGCGATCGC
>CADEDH010000133.1 GCA_902826025.1 uncultured Actinomycetes bacterium | reverse complement strand
CCTGGGCATGAGCGACCAGATCGAGAACCGCATCATCGAGGCCAAGAGCCGCGGCGTCTACGAGGCCCCCGGCATGGCGCTGCTCCACATCGCCTACGAGCGCCTGGTCACCGCCATCCACAACGAGGGCACGATCGAGAACTACGCCACCATGGGCCGCCGCCTCGGCCGCCTCCTGTACGAGGGCCGCTGGTTCGACCCCCAGACCCTGATGCTGCGGGAACCGCTGCTGCGCTGGGTCGGCTCGGCGGTCACCGGTGAGGTCACCCTGCGCCTGCGCCGGGGCGAGGACTACTCGATCCTCGACACCACCGGCCCCAACCTCACCTACGTGCCCGAGCGGCTGTCGATGGAGCGGGTGGAAGACGCCCCCTTCGGCCCGCTCGACCGGATCGGCCAGCTCACCATGCGCAACCTCGACATCGAGGACAGCCGAGCCAAGCTGGCCGTCTACCGCGACGTCGGCACCCTGGGCTCGATCGGGATGCCAGCGCTGGAGGGCTCCTCCTCCGACGACGAGCCCGACGGCTCGGCCGGCTGATCTCCGGCTCCATCTCCGGCACGGGCTGAACCGGTCCACCACGGTGCACGTCAACGCCGTCGCCGTCCTCGACGTGGTGGGCATCTACGTCTTCGCCCTGTCGGGCGGCCTGGTGGCCCTGCGGCGAAACATGGACATCGTGGGCGTGCTCAGCCTGGGGCTCGTCACCGGGTTCGCCGGGGGCGTGGCCCGCGACGTGCTGATCGGTGATCTCCCACCCCGACTGGTCCGGACCGAGGAGCTGCTGCTGGTCCCGATCGCGGCCGCACTCACGATCCTGATCGCCCCCAACGTGGCCGACCGCCTCCGCCAACCGGTGCTCGTGCTCGACGCCCTGGGCCTCGGCCTGTTCGCCACCGTGGGGGCCGCCCGGGCCGTCGACGCCGGCCTCGGCATCGGGGCCACCGTGCTGGTTGGCACCGTGTCGGCCGTGGGCGGCGGGCTGGTGCGGGACCTGCTGGCCGACCAGATCCCCGAGATCCTGGCCGAAGGGAGCCAGCTCTACGCCGTGCCGGCCGCCCTCGGCGCCCTCCTGGTGGCCCTCGGTCACCGGGCCGGGCTCACCCCCACCGCGGTGCAGGCCGGGGCCGTGGCCGCCACCGTCGCCCTGCGCCTGGCCTCGCTCCGCTTCGGCTGGCATGTCCCGGCCCGGGTCCGGCGGGCACGGAGCATTCGGAGGGGCTGAGCCCGGCCCCGGCCGATGAACCGTGTTCGCGTTTTCCCTGTTTTACGGATTTCTTCTCGGGAGGGGCCCAGATTCGGGGTTCACTGTCACACCCCCTGCGTAGGGTTGGCTCATGGATTCGGCGGGATCTGACGATCTGGGAGGTGGGTTCGGGGGTGACACCCCGGCCGCTCTCCTCACCGATCTCGCCTCGCTGCTGGACCGGGCTCAGGCGCTGTCGGGGAGTGATCTGTGGGATCACGAGACCCGTGATCTGCTGGCCGGGCTGGAGGTGGGCGCCCGCCGGATCGACGCCGCCCGGGTCACCGTGCTGGGCCAGGCCCAGCGGTCGGGGTTGCATCAGGTCGATGGTCATGCGTCGGCCAAGGTGCTGGTTCGTCACGCCTGCCGGTTGTCGGGCTCGGAGGCCCTGCGGCGCGAACGCCTGGAGGACACCCTGCGTCATCTGCCGTTGGTGGCCGACGCCTACCGGGCCGGCACCATCGGCAGCGAGCAGGTCGACCTGGTAGCGAAGGTGTACCGGAACGACCGGGTCCGTGACGCGCTGGTCGAGTTCCAACCTGAGGTGCTGGTGTTGGCCACCGAGTGTGAGTACCCGGTGTTCGAGTCGGTGCTCCGCCAGTGGGAACGGGCCACCGATCAGGACGGCCCCGAACCGAAAGACGACAAGGCCCACAAGAACCGCAGCTTCTCGTTGAGTCAGGATCCCGAGACGCTGGCCTGGAAAGTGAAGGGGTCGCTCGGTCCGTTGCAGGGGGCCAAGGTCAACAACCTCCTGCGACGGCTGGCCGACCGGGAACGGGAGCAAGATTTGGTGGCGGCCCGGGCCGAGCACGGCGACAGCACCTGCGCTGCCGACCTCGAGCGGACCGAGGCCGAACGGTGGGCCGACGCCCTGGCCCGCATGGCCGACCTGGCCGCCTCAGCTGATCCCGACGCCCAGGGCCCCGGGACCGAGCACGTGGTGGTCTGGGACAGCGATACGTACCTGTCGACCGTCCACCGGGTCACCTGCACCGACCCCCACTGCGACGCCGAAGCCCACGCCTCGAACAAGTGGTACGACCCGTCGACCTACAAGTGCCAGACCATCGACGGCGACCCCCTGGAGCCAGTCGAAGCGATGCTCGACAGCTTCCACCATCATGTCCGAGTGGTGCTCGTCACCGGCGGCCAACCCACCCACGTCGGGTCCCGCCGCCGCCTGTTCACCGGCCGCAACCGCCTCGCGGTGAAACTCCAGAGCCCCACCTGCCTCTGGCCCGGCTGCTGGGTCCCGACGTCGGTCTGCGAAGCCGATCACGCTCACCCCCACGCCAGCGGGGGCAAGACCCAACCCGAGAACGGCATCCCCCTCTGCGGGCGCCACAACCGCTGGAAACAGAAGGGCTACAGCACGGGGCGCGACCCCGACACCGGCAGGTGGCGCACCTACCGCCCCGACGGCACCGAGATCGAATGATGGAGGCAGCCCTCGGACACCGCCGTTGGGGCACCCAGGCCGGGTCGATAGCTAGGATCCGGCGATGGCCGACACTTCTGTGACCGAGCACTGGCACCGCACCGACCGGCACCGCACCCACTATCTGGCCGCCGGGCCCGAGGACGGGCCGCTGCTGGTGTTCGTGCACGGCTGGCCCGAACTGTCGATCAGCTGGCGCCATCAGCTGCCGGTGTTCGCCGGGCTCGGCTTCCGCTGCGTCGCCCCCGACATGCGGGGCTACGGCCGCTCGTCCACCTACCCCGACCTGGCCAGCTACGCCCAGGAGCACATCGTGGCCGACATGATCGAGCTGCTCGACGGCCTGGGCCGGGACCGGGCAGTGTGGATCGGCCACGACTGGGGCTCACCCGTGGTATGGAACGTGGCCAGCCACCACCCCGACCGATGCCACGCCGTGGCCTCCCTGTGCGTGCCCTACGCCACGCTGGAGCGGGGGTGGGACCACACGATCGCCCTGGTCGACCGCTCGGTCTACCCCGAGGCCGAGTACCCGGTGGGCCAGTGGGACTACCAGCTCTACTACGCCGAGAGCTTCGAGCGGGCCAGCGCCAGCTTCGACGCCGACCCCTACCTCACGGTGAAGGCCCTGTTCCGCAAGGGCAACCCCAAGGGGCTGGGCAAGCCGTCGGTCACGGCCTCGGTGCGGGGCAACGGTGGCTGGTTCGGCGGCGCCGGCGTGGCCCCCGACATCCCGGCCGACCACGACGTGGTGACCGACAACGACCTCCGCACCTACGCCGAAGCCCTGGAGCGCAACGGCTTCACCGGCCCCGACGCCTGGTACATGAACCACCCGGCCAACGAGGCCTACGCCGCCCGGGCCACCGACCAGGGCCGGTTGACGATGCCGGTCCTGTTCCTCCACGCCCGCTACGACTACACGTGCGAGACGATCAGCTCCCGCCTGGCTGACCCCATGCGGGAACTGTGCGCCGACCTCACCGAGGCCGTGTTGGACACCGGGCACTGGATGGCCCAGGAGCGCCCGGCCGAGGTCAACGCCGCGTTGGCCCGCTGGCTCGCCGCCAGCGTGGCCGGGGTGTGGCCCGCCCCGCCCCCGCCCGCCAGCTGAGCCACCGGTCCACCTCGGCCACCACGTACACGGCGTAGCCGGCACCGACCCCGGCCACCAACGCCGCCATCAGGGCCGCACCGGGCGACGACATCGGCCCGGCCAGCACCACCGCGCTCAAGGCCACCACCTGGGTGGCCAGCATCGCCACCACGCTCAGCTGGTGCCGGGCCCACAGCCGGGACCACGACCACGATTTGGGCCAGGGCCGGGGCCGGCCCGTCGGCGGTGGCGGGGCGGCGGCAGGGCGGCGGGCCGAGCGGAGGTGAAGGGCCCGGCGGTAGGCGTCCTGGAGGCGGGTGAAGGCGTCGTCGTCGCCCCCGGCATCGGGGTGGACGTAGCGGGCCCGGCGGCGATAGGCGGTGCGGATCTGACCCGTGTCGGCGTCAGGCCGGATCCCGAGGACCTGATACGGATCCACCGAGCCGTCCCCCGTCGCCCCTGCCGGTCCTCAGGCGGCGCCGTGGAGGCAGAACAGGACCATCAGCGCCAGGCAACCGGCGTAGCAGGTCAGAGACCGGAGCCGTCCTTGCACCTCGGGGTTCGTCATGAGGTCAACCTACGCCTGCCGGCCCCGAAGCCATATAGGGGCCCCACCCCATAGGCCCGCCCGCAGCTCAGCTGACGAAGCTGGCCACCACGTTGATGGTGGCGGCGATGATGGCCACGCCGAACACGTACGACAGCAGGGCGTGGCGCAACACGGTGCCCCGGATCGCCGTGCGCTGCAGCGCCGTGTCCGAGACCTGGAACGTCATCCCCACGCTGAAGGCGACATAGGCGAAGTCGACATAGCTCGGGTCGGTTGTCTCGGGGAAGTCGATCCCGCCCACCGGTGCGGTGTAGTAGAGGTGGGCGTAGCGCAGGGTGTAGACGGTCTGCACCGTCAGCCACGAGGTGGCGATGGCGGTCATGGCGGCCGTGATGACCGTCACCTTCTCCGCCCCGTGGACCTGGGAGGCGTGGTGGAGGGCGGCCGCCACCGCCACCAGGCTGGCCACGCTGGCCGCCACCAGGAGCAGACGGGCCCCGTTGCGGGTGTTGTCCTGAGCCGTGGCCACCTGGGCCGTGCGGGCGCCGCCCAACGGGGTGATCGACCACCACGTCCAGACCAGGAGCACGGCCGTGCCGGCGATCCACCCGAAGAGCAGGGCCAGCTCCCACGCCGTCAGCACCGCCAGCACGAGGCCGACGGCCAGGCCGGCCGCCCCGCACCACAGCACCCGCCGACGTTCCTCCTCCAGCATGGCCCCGGTCTAGCCGGCGGTACCCCCGCTGCGGCGGTTGGCCTCGAAGTTCTCCAGGGCCCGTTGCACCATCGGGCGGCGGCGGCCGCCGGGCTCCACCACGATCGAGTCGGGGTCGCGCTCGCCCAGACGGCCCAGCACGTACATGGCGTGGGCCGACGTCATGTGGGCCGGGAACCCCTGGCTGTCCTGCATCTGATTGGTGGCCACCTTCGTCATCCGCAGCTGGAAGGGGTCGTTCTCGGCCACCCGGGCGGCCCAGGCCAAGGTCTCGTCCACCAGCCGGTCCCGGGGCAGCACCCGGTTCACCAGGCCGCACCTCTCGGCCTCGGCGGCGTCCATGAACCGCGGCTCGTACAGCAGCTCCTTGGCCTTGCGGATCGGGAGATCCCACGGCACGCAGAAGTACTGGAAGTGGCTTCCGAGGAACATGGCGTCGTCGGAAGCGAAGATCACGTCCATGGCCGAGGCGATCATCCAACCGCCGAAGATGCAGTAGCCCTGCACCGCCGCCACCGTGGGCTTGGGCAGGTTCCGCCACCGCATGGTGTTCTCGTAGAACAGGTCCCAGGTTTTCTCGTACCAGCCCCGGATACCACCTCGCCACGGGCGCTCGGCCTGGTCGGCCAGCTCGTCGGGGGTACCCAGGTCGTGGCCGGCCGAGAAGTGCTCGCCCGCCCCCAGCAGCACGATCACCCGCACGTCGTCGTCCCGGCCCAGGGCCAGGAGCGACTCGTCGAGCTGTTCCAGCAGGATGCGGCTCTGGGCGTTGCGGTAGGCCGGGCGGTTCACCGTTACCCGGGCCACATGGTCGACCACGTCGACGTCGATGAAGCTCATGGGGCGAAACTAGATCAGCAGATGCGGGGGAGCTGCTCTCCCAACGGGAGATCGACCACCCGGGTGGCGCCGTAGGGGGTGCGGGCCACCAGCAGGCCGGGATGGTCGGCCACCACCCGGCCGATCACCACCGCTCCCCCGCCGGCCTCGTGGGCCCGCATGGCGGCCACCACGTCGTCGGCCACCGGCTCGGCCACGATGGCCACCAACCGGCCCTCGTTGGCGATGTGCATCGGATCGAGGCCGAGGAACGAGCAGGCCGCCGCCACCTCGTCGGGCACCGGGATCCGCAGCTCCTCGTACTCGATGCCCACTCGGGCCGAGGCCGCGATCTCGCACAGCGACGCCCCCAGCCCACCCCGGGTCGGGTCCCGCAGCACGTGGA
>CADEDH010000132.1 GCA_902826025.1 uncultured Actinomycetes bacterium | reverse complement strand
CCCCCGAGCGGGTGACCCGGAGCGTGCAGGCGAGTACAGGCGGTCTCTGTTCCGTGATCGATCCCCACGTCATCCTCGCTTCTCCCGACCTGGCGGCGGTGGAGGCGGCCATCCGCTCGGCGGTCGACCGGCGGCGGCCCGACGAGCTCGCCCTGATCGGCAACGGCGAGTTCTCGATCGCCGTGCACTGGCGGCGCGACGGCACCGACTGGGTGGTGAAGCGGGTGCCGCCGTTCCGGTCGCAGGCCGCCGCCGACAGCTACATCGCCCTGACCCGGGAGTACATGGCCGCCCTGCAGGCGCGCGGTGTTCGTTGCGTGGCCACCGACCTGGAGGCCCTCACCCGACCCGATGGCCGCACCGTCGTCTACCACGTGCAGCCCCTGCTCGACACCGAGCACCTGGCCGACCGGGTGCTGGCTCGGGACGAGCCCGACCCCGAGCACCCGCTGGCCGTGGCCGTGGTCGACACCGTGGTGGCGGCCCTCAGTGGCGCCGGTGGCAGGGGGCTGGGCCTCGACGCCCAGTTCGCCAACTGGTACCGGCACGACGGTGCGCCGTGGCAGCTCGACTTCTCGACCCCGCTCCTGCTCGACCCGGCCGGCAGCATCCGCTTCGAGCCGTGGGGGTTCCTCCAGGAGTACCCCCTCCCCCTCCGTCCGATCGTCTACCGGGAGCTCACCGCGCTGGCCCCCCGCTACCTCGACACGGCCTACGTGCTGACCGACATCCTGGTCGGACTGATCCGCCAGGAGCTCGGCGCCTGGTGCGACCCGGTGGTGCGCATCGCCCGGCACCGGCACGGCATCGAGATCTCATCGACAGAGGCGGCCGAGCACTACCGGGACGAAGCCCAGCTCTTTCCCCGGCTCCTGAGGCTCAAGCGCCTGCAGCGGGCCTGGATCCAGCGGACGGGACGCCGGTACGACTCGCTGTTGCCCGCCGCCAGCACCTTCGGCTGACGGGCCGCCGGGCTGCGCCCTCACCCGAGCCAGCTGGCACGAGCCGGCTCAGGCCGCGGCGGGCGGCGCCGTGCTGGCCCGGACGACGAGCTCGGCTGGCAGCCGGAGCTGCGGTGGCCGGCCCGGCACCGGCGCCTCGGTGCGGTAGGCGCGGATGGCGTCGATGAGCGTGGCGGCCGCCACCCGACCCTTGCCGGCGATGTCCTGGTGCACGGTGGTGAGGGGCATCTCGAGATGCTGCATGAGGGGGGAGTTGTCGAAGCCGACCACGGAGAGGTCCTCCGGCACGCGCAGGCCCAGGGCCGACGCCTCCCGTACCACGAGCAGGGCGATGGCGTCGGAGTAGCACAATGCGGCCGTGGGACGGAGCGACGACGCCAGCACCCGCCGGATCGCCGGCGAACCGTGATCGGGCGGATGCTGCTGGAACACGAACCCCACGTCGGCCCCAGCCGGTGCGAGCTCATCCATCCAACCGGCGAGCCGCTCGGAGGCAGGGAACGGAATCGGCACCGTCGCATCAGCCCCGACACCCGGGCCCGATGACGGACCCGGGTGGGGGGCGGCGGGTGTTATGAGAGCGATGCGGCGGTGCCCGAACTCCAGCAGGTGTCGGGCCGAGGCGCGGGCCCCGCCCCGGTCGTCGATGTTGACGCAGGCGATCCCGGAGTCGGGCGGCTGGTCGACGAACACCAGGGGCAGGCGCCGCCGGCGCAACCATCCGACGGCCGGGGACGCGGCATCGGACGAGTAGACGATGGCGCCGTCTATGGCCACGTCGCGCGCCGGAGCGACCCCGCTCACCTCGGCCGCAGTGAGCAGGGTGAGGGCCAGCCCGGTGGGCTCGATCTCCTCGGCCACTGCGCCGATGAAGCGGGCGGCCACGTCGTCGCTGAACGCGAAGCGGAACGGATCGGTTGACAACACGCCCACCGCTCCCGTCGAGCCCCGGACCAGAGCCCGGGCGGTGGGATGGGGCCCGGGGTATCCGAGCTGGTCGGCGGCGGCCAGGATCCGCCGACGCAGCTCGGACGACAATTGGTCAGGTCGGGAGAACGCGTTGGACACGGTCATCCGGCTGACCCCGAGGTGGTCCGCAATCGTCTGGAGCGTCACCCGTGTCATCTGTACCGGTAAAGTACTTGCGCTGAGGATCCGGGAGCAACAGCCGGTCGGTGGCGCCGCTTCAGCCCCGGCCCGGACGCCGTGCTGGTCGGGGTATCGGGATCACCCCAGCACGGCGGGCAGGACTTCGCGGCACAGCCGCTCGAACTGGCCGTCCTGATCGAAGCTGGTGCAGCGCAGGGTGATGGCGGTGGCTCCCTGGTCGACGAGGTCCCGCAGCTGGTCGGCGCACCGTTCGGGCGGGCCGGCGGCGGTCCACGCCGCCACCATGGGCTCGGTGAAGGTGGGCCCGTAGTAGGCGTCGAGGAACCGCTTCGACTCGGCCAGGCAGCCCTGGACGTCGGGCCCGATGTTCACGTTGTGGTAGGCCATGACCGGGAACGGTTCTTTACGGCCGGCCTCGGTCCGGAAGCGCTGCACGTCGTCGGCCATCAGCCGCAGCACCCCCGGCGCCAGGTGGCAGGTCTGGAACCCGTCGGCCACCGTCGCCACCCGACGCAGGGAACGCTCCCAGTAGCGGCCCGGTGCCGGGTTGGCGGCGATCCAGATGGGGCAGGGGTCCTGCACCGGTCGGGGGGCGATCACCAGGTCCTCGTAGTGGTTGAAGTGGCCGTCGAACGTGAGCCGCTCCCCGGCCCACAGGCGCCGGCAGATACCGATGTTCTCCTCCAGCCGGCGAGCCCGGTCGATGTCGCGCACACCGCCGAAGTTGCGGCCCTCGTGGTTCGACGCCCGATCGGCGGCGACGATGCCGGTGCACACCGCCAGCTCCATACGGCCCTGCGAGATCTGGTCGAGCGTGGCCCACTGGTAGGCGAACAGGGCCGGGTCCCGCACCGGGAAGCTGGCCATGCAGCCCACCCCGAGGCGCAGCCGGCTCGTCATGCCGGCCAGCGCGCCGAGCAGGCCGATGGCCTCGGGCCGGGGCTTGGCCGTGAGGCTGTCGCCCACCCACACCGAGTCGAACAGGCCGCTGGACTCGGCCCGGGGAGCGAGCTGCAGCAGCTGGGGCAGGGGACCCACGCCGATGAGGGCGCCCCGCTGGGGGATCGTGATGCCGAAGGAGACCGTCATGGCGCCAGCCTGCCATACCGGCGCCGGGTCAGAGGCGGCCGGCGGCGGCCTCCGCAATCATGCGGGCGGCCTCGGCCCGGACCTCGGGCAGGTCGCTCAGCCGATTCAGGTTGGCCAGCGGCTGGGCCATCCGGTTCGACGAACCCAGACGCTCCCGGTGGCGGGCCAGGAAGTCCCAGTAGAGAGAGGTGAAGGGGCAGGCATCGGGGCCGGTGCGCCGCTTAGGGTCGTAGGGGCAGCGTTTGCAGTGATCGCTCATCCGGTTCACGTAGGCCCCGCCCGACACGTAGGGCTTGGTGGCCATACCGCCGCCGTCGGCCCACAGCGCCATGCCCATCACGTTCGGCACCATGACCCACTCGGCGGCGTCGATGTAGGTGTCCGACATCCATCGCAGCACGGCCCGGGGCTCGACCCCGCAGAGGTTGGCGAAGCTCGACAGCAGCATCAGCCGGGGGATGTGGTGGACCCAGGCCCGCTCGTGAAGCCCGGCAAAGGTGTCGGCCAGGCAGGCCATGCGGGTGGAGGCCTCGCCGGTGTACATCGGCGGCAGCGGCCGGTGGTGATCGAGCGCGTTCGACCGGGCGTGGTCGGGCCAGAGCCAGTACAAGCCCCACACGTACTCCCGCCAGCCGATGACCTGGCGGATGAAGCCCTCGGCCGAGCTGAGCGGCACCCCGCCGGCCCGGTAGCGGGCCTCCACCGCGTCGCACACCTCACCCGGCAACAGCAGCCCCAGGTTGAGGTAGGGGCTGAGCACCGAGTGGGCGAGATGCCACGACCCGGCGGCCATGGCATCTTCATAGCGACCGAACCGCTCCAGGTTGTGCTCCACGAAGTGGTCCAGCCGGGCCAGGGCCCCGGCCCGGCTGGTGGCCCACCAGCCCACCGGGGCGGCACCGGGCAGGTCGGGCGGGAGGGAGGCCAGCACCTCGGCGTCGAGGTCGTCGAGCGGATCGGCCGGGGGCGAGGCGAACACCGACAGATCGGCCGGCGGCGGCTCCCGGTTCTCGGCGTCGAGGTTCCAGCGGCCGCCCGCCGGAGCGTCGCCGTCCATGAGGTAGCCGAGGCGGCTGCGGGTCCAGCGGTAGAAGTCCTCCATCCGCAGGCTCCGTCGTGGGGCGGCCCAGCGGGCGAAGTCGTCGTGGTGGCACAGGAACTGGTCGCTGCGCACCTGCTCGATCCCGAGGGCGTCGCACAGGGCCCGGGCCCGGCGGGAGTTGGGCTCGGTGGCCGCCAGCCGATCGGGGCGGCGCTCGGCCCGGTGGGCCTCGATCCCGGCCCGGACGGTGGGCGCCCGGCGCCGGTCGACGTCGAACCCCTCGGCCGCCAGCTCCTGGGCGAAGCGGCGCATGGCCGTGATCACCAGGTGGTTGCGCTGCACGTGACGCCCGATCCCCAGCAGGGCCTCGCTCTCCACCAACAGCACCGTGGCCTGGCCCGGCTCGACCGCCGCCAGGGCGCCCAACCGGCGGTTGAGCTGGTCACCGAACACCAGGATCGAGTCTCCAGCGGAACGGGGGCGGCGGGCGGCTCCGGACATCGCTGCGAACCTACCCGGCAGGGCCGGAACTAAATATGACTTTGTTGATCAGCTTTATCGGCTCTAGGATTCGGAGCGTGAGGATCCCGAGCCCCAGGAGCACACGATGAGCGGTCGTTTGCGTCTGCCGTCCTTCCCCGACCCGGTCAACGAGGTGGCGGCCCGTCTCGTGGCCGGCGGCGTGGCCGCGGCGGCGGCCACGGCCGTGGCCACCGGCTGGCACTGGCTGGCCGTCCCACTGGCCTATGGGTTCGTCGCCCGGGCCCTCAACGGACCCCGGTTCAGCCCCTGGGCCCTGCTCGTCACCCGGGTGCTGGTGCCCCGTCTCGGTATGGCCGAGCGGCCGGTGCCGGGCCCGCCCAAGCGGTTCGCCCAGGCCATCGGGGCCACCCTCACCACCCTGGCCGCTGCGGCCTGGCTGGTGGCGGGATCCAACGTGGTCACCGCCGGCCTCCTGGCGGCGGTGGTGGCGGCCGCCACCCTGGAGGCGGCCTTCGCCATCTGCATCGGGTGCCGGCTGTTCGCCGCCCTGGTGCGCCTGGGGTGGCTGCCGGCGACGGTGTGCGAGGCCTGTGCCGACATCAGCCGCCGGCCGACGTCGGTGCCGGTCACCCGTTCGGAGGGCGTGTCACCCGCCGGCCCCGCCGAGGGCAGAGCGGCATGATCGCCACCCGCCCGCCGGGGTCGTGGCTGCTGGGCGACCGCCGGATCACGGCCGAGTCCCACCCGCCGGTGGAGTTGGTGACCCTGGCCACCGGCAGCGCGGCGGGTCTGGCCGGAGTGTCCGTGCTGTGGTGGTGGGGCTTCCCGGCCCTCGCCACCCTGGCCCTCCTGGCGCTGGCCGCCGCCGCGTCGGCCTGCTTCCACCTCCCACTTGACCACGTAGCGGTCGGCACCAACTGGGTGGCCAACGGGCCCGTCCACCGACCCCGTGTGGTGGAGGCGGCCGACGTCCGGTCGATCGAGATGCCCGAACTGCTCGATCTCGGCATCCCCGTCCTCAAGCTCGTGGGCCCGGCCGGGCCGGTACGGGTGAACGTGCCCACCCTCGAACGCCACCGCCCGCTGGCCGCCGCCGTGCTCGACGTGGTCGGCCAGGCCATCGCCGCCGGCGCCGATCTCGATCGGGAGGCGGCCCGCACGCTCAGCAGCCTCCGCCACCGCCACTCGCTCTGACCCGCCCGATCGCTCGTCCTACTCGTTCGTCCTTCCGTCCAGACCCCGGGGTGAAACCCATGGCCCAGTTCCGTCACGACAACACGACCCCGTCCCCCGCCGCTTCCCGCCTGCTCCATCCGGCGGCCGAGGCCGAGCCGTTGGCCCCACCGGCCGACGTGCTGCCCGAGATCGCCGCCGGCCTGGCCCGCACCGTGCCGACCGACACCGCCGGCGGGGGCGGGGCCACCGCCCTGCTCGCCACCGCCGCCTATGAAGCCAGCCTCGAGACGATCGAGGTCGACAGCTGCCGGGTGGTCGACAGCCGGCCTGGCCTGCCCGCCAGCCTGGCCCTGGTGCACGGCCAGCTTCTCGTCTGGACCGCCGACGACGGCTCGGAGGTCCTGACCCCGGGCGGACTGTGCTCGATCGCCGGCGGCGAGCGGGTCCAGCTCGTCAACATCGGACCCGATCGGGCAGTGGCCGTGCTGGTGCGGGCCCGCCGGGTCGGCGACGTCGACACCCTCGACGGCGTGGACGCCGGAATGGCGCGGTTCAGCCCCTGCGCTCCGGTGACGGGATGAACGCCACCGCCCCCGCCCTGCCGGTCGAGCCCTGACGCTGGCGTCGACACCTTCCTCATCCGGGGCTACAACCCACTCGACGACGCCACCGACTATGGGCGGGAGCTGCTGCCCCTGATGCGCCAGGAGCCGGCTCGACGCCAGGGC
>CADEDH010000131.1 GCA_902826025.1 uncultured Actinomycetes bacterium | reverse complement strand
TCCCTCGGGCGGGTGACCGGTTGGGGGGAAGTGTCAGCCCCGGATGGCGGGGCGGAGCGCCTGACCGGTGAGACACCGGTCGAGGAGTTACCAGCTAGGGCGATGGGCTCAGTCCGACGAGGACGACGACGAGGAGGAACTCGACGTCGACGGAGTCGACGTGGAGCTCGACGAGGCCGTGCTCGACTCGGTCTTGCCGTTCGACGAGCCGCCGCTATCGGACGAGCCCGACGACGAATCGGACTTCGCCGGAGCCGTGCTCGACGACTTCGACCCGCCCCGGGAGTCGTTGCGGTAGAAGCCGCCTCCCTTGAACGAGATCCCGATCGAGCTGAACACCTTCTTCAGGTGGTGCTGGCCGTCACCGGCCACTGCGCAGCCTTCCATCGTGGTCAGAGGGTCATCGGAGATCCGCTGCTCGACCTCGAACCGCTCGGTGCACTCCGTGCATTTGTACTCGTAGACAGGCATCGTTCGTGATTGGCGTCTCGTGGAAGGGGAAAGCTCGATGGGGACGAGGCGGTGCGCCTCGGATCGGAAAACCGGACCGGTGACACCGGTTCGGGATCCCGACATGCCATCCTACCGCCACAACCAGGTGTTCCCGGTAGCCTGGCGGCGCAGGGATCGCCCACCCGCCGCCAACCGCTGCATCCCTCCGGAGGTTTCCGTGCCCCGTGTTCGCAAGGCCGTCATCCCCGCCGCTGGTCTCGGTACCCGCTTCCTGCCGTTCTCCAAGGCTGTGCCCAAGGAGATGCTGCCGGTGGTGGACCGCCCTGTGATCCAGTACGTGATCGAGGAGGCCGTCGACGCCGGCATCGAGGACATCCTGGTCATCACGTCCCGCCACAAGAAGGTGCTGGAGGACCACTTCGACCGTCTCGTCGACCTGGAATCGGCGCTGGAAGCCAAGGGCCGCCACGAGGACGCGGCCGAGCTGAAGGCCCTGGCCGAGCTGGCCCAGATCCACTATGTACGCCAGGGCGAGGCCCTCGGTCTGGGCCACGCCATCGGCACCGCCCGCAACCACGTGGGCGACGAGCCCTTCGTGGTTCTTCTGGGCGACGACATCATGCACCCCCGGGCCGGGGTGCTGAAGGGCATGCTCGACACCTACGACCGCCACCAGTGCTCGGTGGTCGCCCTCATGGAGGTACCCAAAGACGAGATCTCGTCGTACGGGTGCGCCGCCGCCGAGCCCACGGCCGACCCCCGGGTGGTGTCGGTGGGGGAGCTGGTGGAGAAGCCGGCGCCCGAGGTGGCCCCCTCCAACCTGGCCATCATGGGCCGCTACCTGTTCACCCCGGCCATCTTCGACCACATCGACGCCACGCCCCCCGGTGTGGGGGGCGAGATCCAGATCACCGACGCCATGGTTCGCCTGATGGCCGACGAACCCCTGCTGGGCTACACGTTCAGCGAGGGGCGTTTCGACACGGGCAAGAAGATCGATTACCTGCGGGCGGTGGTGGAGCTCGCCCTCGAACGGCCCGACCTGGGCCCCGCCTTCCGCGAGATCCTGGCCGAGGTCGCCATCCGGGAGGGCCTGGTCCCCTGATAGCAGTGCTGTTAGGGGGCTTGCGCCCCCTCGGCGCTTCGCGCCTCTCCCCATCTCCCGGTGGGTCCCTACCCTCCGGACCGCCTTCGGCGGCTAGTTTTAGCCCATGATCTCGCTGGAAGAGGCCCGGACCAGGATCAACCGTGACCTGATCGTGCTGCCGATCGTCGACGTGCCGATCACGGCCGCCCGGGAGATGGTGCTGGCCGAGACGGTGACGGCCAGTGAGGCCATCCCCCCGTTCGCCAACACCGCCATGGACGGGTACGCCGTGCGGGCGGTCGACACCCGGGGGGCAACCAAGACCAGCCCGAAGGTATTGGCCGTGTCGGCCACCGTGCCCGCCGGGGGCGTGGCCCCCCGGGCCCTCGAGTCGGGGGAGGCCATGCGGATCATGACCGGCGCTCCCATGCCGGAGGGGGCCGACGCCGTGGTGATGGTGGAGCTCACCCGGCCCGCCGGGTTCGACGTGATGATCCTGGCCGAGGTGCCGCCGGGCAACCATGTGCGCCCCGCCGGCGACGACATCCGCCCCGGTACCGAGGTGTTCCACCCGGGCACGCTCCTCACCCCCGGCCATCTCGGGGTGCTGGCCAGCATCGGGCGGGAGACGGTGAAGGTGTACCGGCGGCCCCGGGTGGGCGTGATGTCCACCGGAGACGAGCTGGTGGAGGGCCCCCAGCCGCTCCAGCCGGGCCAGATCCGCGACTCCAACCGGCTCACCCTGCTGTCGCTGGTGGCCGAGGCCGGCTGCCATCCGGTGGACCTCGGGCTCATCCGCGACGACGAGCGGGCCATCCGCACCGCCCTCGACCGGGCGGTGGAGCAGACCGACGCCGTCATCACCTCGGGCGGGGTCTCGATGGGCGACTACGACCTGATCAAGGCGATCCTGAGTGATCTGGGCGACTTCAACTGGATGCAGGTGGCCATCAAGCCGGCCAAGCCGCTGGCCTTCGGGGTGATGACGGGCACGCCCGTGTTCGGCCTGCCCGGCAACCCGGTGTCGTCCATGGTCAGCTTCGAGCTGTTCGCCCGGCCCGCCCTGCGCCGCATGATGGGCCGCCTCGACGCCGAGCGCCCCCATCTGTGGGCCCTGGCCGAGGACGGCCTGCGCCGGGAACCCGACGGCAAGACCCACTTCCTGCGCGTCGTGGTCACCCAGCGTGGCGACGGGGCGTGGCGGGTCCGCTCCGCCGGGGGTCAGGGCTCGCATCATCTGCTGGCCATGGCCTCGGCCAACGGCCTGGCCGTCCTGCCCGACGGCGACGGGGTCGAACCGGGGGGCAGCGTGCGGGTCATGTACCTCGGATGAGGCAGCGCGGCCAAGCGAATAGCGGCCCTGGTTCCTGGCCTGTCGGGGCCGCCCGGTATCGTGGGCCTCGTGGGTAACAGGCAGCTCGTCGACAAATTCGGGAGGGTCCACACCGATCTGCGCATCTCGGTCACCGACCGGTGCAACTTCCGGTGCGAGTACTGCATGCCGGCCGAGGGCATGGTGTGGCTCGATCGGTCCGATGTGCTCACCTTCGAGGAGATCGAACGGGTCACCCGGGTGCTGGCCGAGCAGTGCGGCGTGCGCACCGTCCGCCTCACGGGCGGCGAGCCCACCATGCGGGCCCGGCTGCCCGTCCTGGTGGCCAAGCTGGCCGCCCTCGGGGTGGAGCTGTCGATGACCACCAACGGCGCCACCCTGGCCCAGCAGGCTGACGACCTGCGGGCGGCCGGGCTGAAGCGGGTGAACATCAGCATCGACTCTCTCCGGGCCGACCGGTTCCAGCAGCTCACCCGGCGAGACTCGTTGACTCCGGTCCTGGAGGGGATCGACGCCGCCGTCCGGGCGGGGTTCGAGCCGGTGAAGCTCAACGTGGTGCTCATGCGGGGCATCAACGATGACGAGGTGGTCGATTTCCTCCACCTGGGTCGGACCAAGGGCGTGGTCATCCGGTTCATCGAGTTCATGCCGCTCGACGCCCAGGGCGAATGGTCATCGGACCGGGTGGTGCCCCACGCCGAGATCGTGGCCCGGGCGGCCGAGCACTTCGCTTTCGACCCGATCGAGCGGGGTTCGAGCCCGGCCGAGCGCTTCGTCTACGCCGACGGGGCCGGCGAGTTCGGGGTGATCGCCAGCGTGACCGAGCCGTTCTGCGGTAGCTGCGACCGGATGCGCCTCACGGCCGAGGGCCAGCTGCGCAACTGCCTGTTCGCCCTCGGACACAGCGATCTCCGCTCGATCCTCCGCGATGGCGGCTCCGACGACGACCTGGCGGCCGCCGTTGCCGGTGAGATCGACCGGAAATGGGCGGGGCACGCCATCGGCCAGGTCCACTTCCTGCGCCCGTCGAAGTCGATGAGCCAGATCGGCGGTTGAGCCCGGAAGTGGCTCCATTTCGCCTTGACTTCGCACTAGCGTAGAGGGGTGGCCGAGCGCGAACTGACTCATCTGGATCC
Organism: uncultured Actinomycetes bacterium; assembly: GCA_902826025.1. Lineage (GTDB taxonomy): Bacteria > Actinomycetota > Acidimicrobiia > Acidimicrobiales > SZUA-35 > CADEDH01. The sequence continues at coordinate 2,655 of CADEDH010000131.1, read as the reverse complement.
TCTGGGACGGGCACGCATGGTGGACGTGTCGCCCAAGGAGCCCACGTTCCGTCGAGCGGTCGCCCGGGGGCGGGTCTACATGAAGCCCGAGACGACGGCCCTCGTGGCCCGGGGTGCTGTCACCAAGGGTGACGTGTTGGCAGTGGCCCGCGTGGCCGCCATCCAGGCGGCCAAGCGCACCGCCGATCTCCTGCCGCTGTGCCACTCGGTCATGATCGGGGCCGTGTCGGTCAACTTCGACATCCAGGACGATCACATCGAGATCGAGTCCCAGGTCGACACGGTCGACCGCACCGGTGTCGAGATGGAGGCGCTCACGGCCTGCTCGGTGGCCGCCCTCACCGTCTACGACATGTGCAAATCGGCCGACAAGGGCATGGTGATCGGTGAGATCGCCCTGTGGGAGAAGACCGGAGGCAAGTCGGGGTCGTACCGGCGCACGGAGCCCGTGCGGTCCGACGGTGGCGGCTCCGAAAGGCACACGATGTAATGGGCACCGCGGTCCAGGTCGCGGTGGCGGCCGGTCTCGCGCTGGCCTGGATCTGGGTGCTGGGGCGCCCGCTGCTCGGAGGCTTCCGTCCGTCGGACGCCGAATGGGCGGTGGGGGGCGCCGCTGAGGACCCGGATGGCGGGGGCGATCCCGACTTCTGGGAGATCGAGCCGGTGGGCCGGTTCGGGTGGCACGGGTGGCGTCAGCGCTCCCCGGTGGCCCGCCGCCGCCAAGCCCTGCTCGGCACGATGTTCGCCACCTTCGCCTCGTTCCTGCTGGCGGTGGCGCTGCGGGGGCGTTTCGTCTGGCTGTTCGGCCTGATGACGGTGACCCTCGCCGTCCATCTCGCCATCGCCTCGTACCTGGGGGGCCGGATGCTGCGGGCCCGGGAGGAGGCCCGCCGGGCCGGCCTGGTGCGCCAGCCGCCGGCGCCCACCACCTCCACCGTGTTGGCGTCGGCCATCGGCCCCAACCACGACCGGGTCGACCGCTCCTACAAGAGCCCGATCTCGTCGGGTGGGCACGCCGTTTCCAGCTTCGTCGAGGCCCTGATCCAGATGGAGTGGGGCACCTCGGCCGACGAGGCGCCCTCGGCAACACCCACTCCCGCCCGGGCCTCCACCCCAGCGCCGGCCGCGGCCTCTGAGCCCGCGGTCGAGGTGGACGTGCTCCCCGACCCGCCGATCGAGGTCGATGTACTACCGCCCGTGCCCGCGCCGCCCGAAACTGTGCAGCCCGAGACTGTGCCTGCCGCCCCCGAACTGGAGCCCGAGCCGGACGAGGCCGAGGCCGTGCCGGCAACGGAATCGGAATCGGAGGTGGCCCCGAAGCCGGCGCCCTTCACCCGGCCGCCGGCCCAGAGCACGCCCCGCAAGCCCAAGGCCCGGCCGATCTACATCCATTCCCAACTCGACGAAGAGGGCTTCGAGCCACCCAAGGCCGTCAACCATCCCTGAGGTGGGATCAGCCGGCAAAGGCGCACGCGCCGCGAGGCGGAGGCGCTATCGTGAGGGCTCCCATCTGGGGCTGTAGCTCAGCTGGCTAGAGCGCCTCGGTCGCATCGAGGAGGCCAGGGGTTCGACTCCCCTCAGCTCCACCACCGTTTCATTCGCTCAGGCCACTCGGGCCTCGGCCGTCGGGGCCGGCGGCGTCCGCAGGTGCAGGTAGGCGAACAGCGCGGCGGGGATGGCCGGCAGCATCGACACCGCCGTCAACCACCAACCGGAGAGCCCACTGAACACGGCCACGCCCTCGGCCGCCAGCGCCAGGACGAACGAGGCGACCAGGGGCCAGGGCTGGCGGCGTCGGGACAGCTGGTGGTCGGCCGGCTGGATGGCCATACCGGCGAGCATGACCGCCCACGGGAACAGCAGGACCAGCCCCCAGCTGGTGGCGAGGACGCCGGATGCCTTGGCCACGATGCTGAGCGTCATCGCCACCCAGAACAGGCCGTGCCAGGGGAAGACCTGCCGGGGTATCGGTGGGGTGAGGGTCGTGGGTTCGTCCATGGCTACGAGAGCGACGACCCGACGCATCGATTCTTACGGTTGCGTTACGGCACAGAGTTCGCAGTCAACGATTGCTGATCGGAGGGCGGTGGATTTCCCGCGGGAAATTTGGTCAGCTGTCGGCTGAGCGAGGCAGGTGGCGATCCAGTGGTGGTCCAGGCGCTGACCGTCCCAGGTGGGCAGGGGGTCGGTGGTGGGTTGGGGCCAGGGCTGGGGGGAGGCTGGCGGGGGAACGTGGTAGGGGCGGCCGTCAGTACCCCAGGCGGTAACGGTGCCGGTGGGGTCGAGCTGCAGGGTGATGTGGTGGCGGTGGATGAGGCGGTGGTGGCCGGGGCAGAGGAGGACGAGGTTGTCGGGTTGGCGTGATCCGCCGTGGATCCAGTGGATGAGGTGGTGGGCCTCGCGGCGGCCGGTGTGGTGGCAGCCGGGGAATCGGCAGGTCGGGTCCCGTAGAGCCAGAAGGCGGCGGGTGGCGGCCGTCGGATACCGCTGTTGGCGGTAGGTGCCGTCCGGGCCGGGGGTGATGACGGGCCCGTCGCAGGCCGCCGCGGCGGCCGTGCCGGGACCGATGGCGAGGCAATCTCCGGGCCGAGGACCAGTTTGACCAGGGCATCGGCCCGGCGGGCGGCGATCGGGACCCCGGCCTCGGCGATGGTG
>CADEDH010000130.1 GCA_902826025.1 uncultured Actinomycetes bacterium | reverse complement strand
CTGGCCGCACGGTATCGGCAGGCGCCCGAGCCGGGAGCGATCCCGAGCGCGAGAATAGTGGCGATCCCGATCGCTCCATCCCTACCCTGAGCAGGTGTCGATGACCATCCGGGCGGCAAGGCCCGATGACCACGAGTGGATCGTTGAGGTCGTCGACGAGTGGTGGGGTCGACCTGTATCGACCAGTGTGCCCCGCCTCTTCCTCGACCACTTCCACTCAACCAGCCTCGTCGTGGAACTCGACGGTGAGCCGGTGGGGTTTCTCATCGGGTTTGTGTCGCCTTCCCTTCCGCACGTCGCCTACATCCACTTCGTTGGGGTCGACCCGGTTCACCGGGCGAAGGCCTTCGGCCGCCAGCTCTACCGCCGGTTCTTCGAGTCAGCCCGTACCCACGGCTGCTCGGAGGTGTGGGCGATCACCAACGCCGTCAACGAGGGCTCGATAGCCTTCCATCGCCGGATGGGTTTCGAGGTGAGCGAACCGATCGACAGCTACGACCGGCCCGGGGTTGCCCATGTCCGCTTCAGCCGCGGGATCTGATCACCGAGGAGGAGCGTTTGCGCACACGCCGGTGGGTGCCGCGTCGAGTGTGCGGGTCGTCAGGGGGCCAGTACGAGTATCGCTGCGCATTCTGCGCCGACGGTTGCCCCTTGGGCGATTGCCGTGGCGATCTGGTGGTGTCGGGTCGAAAGGTCGCCTGCGGCCCAGACGCTGTCGATGTTGGTGCGTCCGGTCGGTCCCACTTCGACGAATCCAAGGTCGTCGACGTTGCAGCCGAGTGCGAGGGCGAGTTGGTTGTTGGGGTGTGGCATGCCGGCGATGAAGAGTGCGCCTGTCTCCGCGATTGTTCCGTCGTCGAGTTCCAGTGCGTTGATGCTGGTGCCGTCGCCGATCACGCGTGCGATCTTGCGGGAGTCGACGGACACGCCAGCATCCGTCAACTGTGCGCGTGCGTCGTCCGCGATGGGTGCGTAGATGGTGACCCTGTCGGAGACGGCGGTGAGAAGGCGGGATACGTGCGGCGTGATCTGTGGGTCTCCAGCAACAGCGAGTGGTAAATCTTGATGTTCGAAACCGTCGCAGAAGGGACAGGTGAACACGCCGCGTCCCCAGTGTTCAGCGACTCCTGGGATTGGGAGCGGATCGTCGTTCACGCCGGTCGCCAGGATGATGGTGGTGGCGGTGGTGGTCCGGCCGTCGAAGCTCACCCGAAAGCAGCCGTCCTGACTTTCGATGGCTGTCACGCGGCCGTTGACTCTCTGGACGGTCGGATACTTATCGAGGTCTGCAGTTGCGGCCGACATGAGGTCGTTGGGGTTGGCGCCGTCTTGGGTGAGGAGTCCGTGGGCGTGTGCGACAGCCTCGTTGCGAGGGCCGCCCGATCCGATCGCGAGGACTGAGCGGCGCATCCTTCCGAGTGTGAGTGCGGCGCTGAGCCCGGCGAAGCTCTGTCCGACGACGACGGTGTCCCAGTCGGTGTTCATGAGTGTGCTCCTTTGATGATGCGGTCGTTGGTTTCCGAGCGGGCGGTGCGGGCTTCGTGTTTGGGTCCGCGGGCGAGGATGTAGAGGAACAGGAGTCCCATGACGGCGGTGCCCGCCCACATGGCCTGTTGCCAGCCGTCGACGAAGGCCTCTTTCGCGGCTCGAATGATGTCGTTGGAGGCGGGATCGCCTTCGGCAGCAGCGAGGGCGTTGCCGATTCCTCGGCGTGCCGTGTCGTCGATGTCGTCGGGTACCCCGTCCAGTCTGGATTCGATTGCACTGCGGTAGCCGGCGGTGAGTACCGCTCCGAGCAGCGCAACCCCGAGCGCAGTGCCGAACTCGCGGGTGACGTCGTTGAGTGCCGACGCGACGCCCTGCCGGTCGGGGGGCAGCGAACTGGTGATTGCTTCAGTGGAGGGTGTCATGGCGAGTCCCATTCCGAACCCGATGGCGAGCATGCCGGGCAGGATCGAGGCGTAGCCGCCGTCGACCGACACCCGGATGGCCATGAGGGCGACACCGACTGTGCCAAGCGCGATGCCGGTGGCCATCGTGAGGCGTGCGCTGATCTTGGGTGCGATCCTGGGTGCGAGCCCGGCCGACACCATCATCAGCAGTGCCATTGGCATCATCGCGAGGGTGGAGCGCAGACCGGACCAGCCGAGCACGGCCTGGAAGTAGGGGAACAGGACGACGAAGATCCCGGCTTGCACACCGAACACCGTGAGCAGGGTCGTCGAGCCGCTCGCCAGCCCGCGATGACCGAACAGTCGGACATCGAGCAGCGGTGCAGGATGTCGCAGCTCCCACACGGTGAAACCGGCGGCGGCGGCAACGCCGACAATGAGGCTCACGATCGTGATCGATGCGGTCCAGCCCCTGTCCGGGCCTTCGTGGAGCGCCCAGATCAACCCGACGATGGCGAGCGACGAGGTGACCGAGCCGACGAGGTCGAAGTTGCGCTCGGATGGTTCCCGAGAGTTCGGAATGCTCCGCAGAGCGATCGGGAACGCAGCGGCGATGAGTAAGACCGGCAAGACGAACAGCCATCGCCAGCTTGCGAAGTCGACCAGTAGTGCGGACAGGTACATCCCGATGATGCCTCCGCCGGCAGCGACTCCGGTCCAGGTGCCGATGGCTTTGGAGCGTTCCTCTGCCGGGAAACTGGATGTGATGACAGCGAGCGTGACTGGCATGATCATGGCGGCACCGATACCGGTGAGGAGTCGTGCGGCGAGCATCACCTCCGTGGACGGGGCGAGGCCTGCCATGATGCTGGCGACGCCGAACACGACGAGTCCGGTGATCAGCACTGGTTTGCGGCCCCTTCGATCGCCGACGGCACCGAGTGGCAACAGCAAGGCTGCGAGCGTGATGGCATAGATGTTGATCATCCAGAGCACGTCGCTCTGTGAGGCGTCGAGGGCGACTGCGATCTCGCGTTGGGCGACGTTGAGGCCTGTCACCGATGCGCTGACGGCCATTAGGGCGATACACACTCCGATCAGGATCTGACGGCGCTGGCGTGGCGAGTCCACGGTCGACCCGTCACCTGCGAGATCGTCGACGGCGGTGGGACGTGGTGGGTAATTGGTGGTCATCTTCTCTCCGAGGGCTTTGTGTCTCAGGCTGAGCGCCGTCGGGTGGCGCGCACGACGACGTCGTCCAACTGGACGGGGCTGCCCGAATTGACGTTCACGGTTCGGGTGAGTTCATCGGCGGTGACGATGTCCCACTCGGTCGGATCGAGGACGCCGGTCACCGCCGCTGCGGAGACCGTCGCCTTCTCAGGGGGCCGAGCGTCATGGTCGCCTTTCTCGTCGGCGTCGCCGTGGTGATGGTGCCCGGTGTGTAGATGGCCGACGATTAGCAAGGTGCCACCCGGTGCGACCCAACCGGCGATGCGTTCGTAGAACTCGAGTTGCGGTGTCGTGGGATGTGCGTAGTGAGTGGTGACGAGGTCGAACTGGTCATCGGGGGTCCAGACATCCAGATCCGCCTCGACCCAGTTGATCTCAGGCGGGTTCGTGTACTGGCTGCTCGCCTGGAGTGATGCCCGTTGCAGCGCTTCGTTCGAGATGTCGACGGCGGTGACCTGCCATCCGGCTCCGGCGAGCCAGATCGCCTCGGCCCCTTCACCGCATCCGGCGTCGAGGGCCGTGCCCGTATCAAGCTTGCCGACCTCTCGCACGAGGTGATCGTTCACGGACATCTCACGGCCCACGCCGTGCGCCGCCCGCTCCTGCCAATGGGTCTCCCAGTAGTCCTTGTCGAATGAGTGTTCCATCACACCTCCAAACGCGTTGCCTCGACCGCACCGGTTCGGCGATCGACTCGAGCAACAGCCTGCGCCCGACAACGCCCAGTAGCAAACAAATTTGCCATATGGCAAACTGAGTGCATGGAAGCACAGTGGGACAGCACCCTCGACGCAGTCGGACCTCGGTTGAAACAACTCCGTCTCGACCGCCACATCACGCTCTCCGACCTCGCCGAGGAGACCGCCATTTCCATCAGCACGCTGTCACGACTTGAAGCCGGACTCCGACGCCCGACGCTCGAACAACTGCTTCCACTTGCCCGCGCGCATGGCCTCACCCTTGATGATCTCGTCGACGCACCCCCGACGGGAAACCCACGAGTGAACCTGCGGCCCATCGTCAACAACGACGGCTCCACGGTCATCCCGCTCACACGTCGAGCAGGCGGGATCCAGGCCTACAAGTTCGTCCTGCGTCCACGCGCCGAGGACGCCGAACCCGACCTTCGAACCCACGACGGCTACGACTGGGTATTCGTCCTGAACGGCCGACTCCGCCTGCTGCTCGGCGAACACGACCTCCTCCTCGAACCCGGCGAAGTGGTTGAGTTCGACACCCAGACCCCCCACTGGTTCGGCGCCACCCGATCCGGTCCTGTCGAATTCCTCAGCCTCATCGGCCCACAAGGAGAAAAGGCGCACATCCGCGCAGCCCCGACCCGACGCACGTAGGGACTGACGTCGCCGCTATCGCGTACGTGAGCATCTCCCGTTCACCCCCGGGGTCAGCCGACGCGACACCACTCCGGAACGGCCCGACCCGTGGCACTCGATAGTCGGGTCGGCGTAGGACCACCAGGCCGCCCCTATCCGGCAGGCCTGGGTCGACCGACAGCTCGGTAACGACGGGGGCGGCCGCACGGGATCGAGGGGCGCTCGAGCCGGGAGCGATCCGAGCGTCCGGGAAGTGAGGATATGCCGGTGATCCACCCTGTTTCGGCTGGTGTCGATAACGATGCCGTCGGGGCGTGATCGGAGATTGCTGTGTTGTCCTGGTCCCCTTATTTGATCCCGTCGCGATGACCGCCCGACGGCTGGTTGCCTCTGGTCGTACGGCTCAGCGGCGTCTACTCGTTGAGGCGGAGGGCCTGCAGCAGGTGTGGCCATGCCCGGGCGCCCAGTTCGGCGTTGGTCCGGTCGCTGCCTCCCCGCTCCATCGATTGGCCACGCTGCGCTGGATTCTCCCCTGGGAAGATCACGCGATGGCCGGCCTCGGGATGGGTGATCACCATCGTCGGGAGACCATGCTCTGCCCGGCGGGCTTTGATGAGTCGGGCCCAGTCACTGCTGGGCCACACCTGATCGTCCTCGCCGGCAATCAGAACCAGCTCGGCAGTGATCCGTTCGACGGGGATGGCTGCGCTCTCGATGAGCTGTGAGAACGTTCGGAGGCTCTGCTCGTACCAGGACCGGTAGGCCGGGGGGCTCACCGTAGGCTCCCATGCGAGACCCTGTCTGTCAGGGTGGGGTGAGACAGTCGGAGTAGCTGATCATCCCTCTGGGGCGAGACAGGATCACGTAGACCTGATGACCATGACATCTGCATCGCTGCTCGGGCGCGCCCATGATGATGGGGTGGACGAGCGTGACCCGGCCGAACGGCCCCGCCGGCGGACCTTCACCGTGGAGTACAAAGAGCGAATCCTCGCCGAGTACGACAGCCTGCCGGTCGGCTCGACGGAGCGGGGCGCGTTGCTGCGCCGGGAGGGCCTGTACTCGTCACACCTGGCCGAGTGGCGCAAAGCCCGCGAGGTCGGGGCCCGCGAGGGCCTGGCTCCCAAGGGCAAGCCCCGCCGGTCGCCGGAAGCGATCGAGCTAGAGAAGCTGCGGCGCCGGACCGCCCAGTTGGAGGCCGAGCTGGCCAGGACCAAGACGGCGTTGGAGATCACGGGAAAAGTACACGCGCTCTTGGAGCAGCTCTCCGAGAGCGCGGCGCCCGACACGAAACCGAAGCCGTGATCGGCGCCCACCTCGCCGCTTTGGAAGCGGTGACCTCGACCAGCCAGGCCTGCCGCCTGCTGGGAGCGTCACGGGCCACGCTGTACCGGCGACGCCGGTCACCGCTCCTCGGCCCGCCGATGCCGGCCCCGGCCCCGGCGAACAAGCTGACCGAAGCGGAACGCCAGGAGGTCCTCGAGCTGTTGCGCTCCGAGGAGTACTGCGATCTGGCCCCGGCCCAGGTGTGGGCCCGGCTGTTGGATGACGGGGTCTACCTGTGCTCGATCTCGACCATGTACCGGCTGCTCGCTATGGCCGGTGAGAACCGGGAACGACGACGACAACGGACCCACCCGGCACGCCAGCGGCCCGAGCTCGTCGCCCGCCACCCGAACCAGGTGTGGTCATGGGACATCACCAAACTCCAGGGACCCACCCGCGGTGTCTACTACGAGTTGTTCGTCATCATCGACATCTTCTCCCGCTACGTCGTCGCCTGGACCGTCTCCCCGGCCGAGACCGGTGAGCTGGCCAAAGAGTTCATCAACCAGGCCCTCACCAGCCAGGGCATCGCCCGGGACCAGTTGACCCTCCACGCCGACCGGGGCACGTCGATGACCTCCAAACCCGTAGCCCAGCTCCTCGTCGACCTCGGAGTCGCCCGCAGCCACAGCCGCCCCCACGTCTCCAACGACAACCCCTACTCCGAAGCCCAGTTCAAGACCCTCAAATACTGCCCGGCGTTCCCCACCCGGTTCGGCAGCATCCAAGACGCCCGGACGTTCTGCGCCGCGTTCTTCGACCACTACAACCACGTGCATCGTCACGCCGGGATCGGGCTCCACACCCCGGCCTCGGTCCACTACGGCACCGCCACCGAGATCCGAGCCCAACGCCAGGCCACCCTCAACGCCGCCTACACCGCCAACCCCACCCGATTCCGGCACCGGCCACCCACCCCACCCAAGCTCCCCACCATCGCCTGGATCAACGAACCAACACCCGAAGCCCTCATCACAACCCAATAGAAGAAACCTGTCTCACCCCCCTTGACAGGTTCCGCCCTCACAGCGGCAGTCGTGATCCTGGGCCGCCGACGCCGGACCCCGACGCAGC
>CADEDH010000129.1 GCA_902826025.1 uncultured Actinomycetes bacterium | reverse complement strand
GTGGTGGTGCTTGTCATGCATCTCATGCTGGCCCGAACCGTCGGGTACCGTTAGTGCGTCCGACCGGCGTTTACCCGGCGTTTGGCAGGCGTTGCAGTCGAGGGGCCTCCAGGGGGGTGACGAGATGGCGAGCCAAAGCCGACTGTGGCTCGTCGAGCTACGGGACGCCCGTGCTCTCACTCAGGAACGCCTGGCTGAGCTAATCGGGGTCGACGTCGGCACGGTCGGTCGATGGGAACGAGGTCGTCAAGACCTCAGGGCCCGAAACCTGGCGGCGCTGGCCGATGCTCTCCAGGTGCCTCTGGCGACGATCCGGGACCTGGTCCGACGGGAGCAGCAGGGCGACGACGGGCGGATGGCCGCAGCGTCGCTCGCCGCCGAGCTTGTGGCGGCTGAACGGTCGGATCCGAGCGTCGTGCCGGGGACGCTGCACGTGCCGACCGACCTTGACGTGTTGGAGCGAATTCGCCGTTCAGAGCTGACCGCAGCCGACATCGACGCCATCACCGACACCGTCGACCGTCTCTGCTCCGACTACTCAAGCCGGCCCGCCGAGCAGCTGCTCCCCGAGGCGAAGCTGTGGCTGCACCAGCTGGACCAGGTGCTCAACGGTCGCCTCACCACGAAGCATCATCAGGCAGTGATGACCCAGGCCGGTTGGACAGCGCTGCTCATCGGGTCGTTGGAGTTCGACAGCAACGATCGCCGGTCGACCGAGCGGGTGCAGCGCCTCGCCGCCGACATCGGCAACGACCTGGACCACGGCGTGATCTCGGCTTGGGCCCAGGAACTCAATGCCCCGCCCCGCCCCGCCCCGCCCCGACCAGCCCCAGCATCACTATCAGCTCGAAGCCTCCAAGTTCGACAAAGTCGAGATCCGGCTCCTCACCCTGTTCGGCAGGGTCGACCAGGCGGGCAGCATGGCCGAACTGGTGCTGAAAGATCTTCGACGCCCGGATGGCGAGTGGCGCCATCCGATGGCCGCCGCCAAGGCCATCGCCGCCCTTGGCCTGCCGGCGGCGCATCATGGCGACATCGACGCAGCCGTAGCCCACGGCCACCAGGCCCTCGACATTCCCCGTCAGAGCATCCCAAGCCTCGTCAGCACCACCGTCGACTTGATGGAAGCCCTCGTGCCGGCTCGTCGGAACGCAGAGTTAGTTGAGCTGCGCGACCAGATCGCTGAGCTTTCAGCCGCCTGAGATGGCCCGCTCACCCTGGCGGCCGCAGTGGACTGGCGGGGGCAGAACGGCGTGGATATTTGCGAGCGCGAGGTAAGTGCCGCAGTGGCCTGGTCGGCGGACGCCGGCTGGACGTGGTTATCGGGCGGCGCGCAGCGCTACCGGCGGGGCTCGTCCCGGTGGGGAGCCCCGCTGCACTCCGCCGGCTATCGCGTGTCTCGGGAGGGCTCTGGGTTGACCGAAGTGCTCGGCTCGGCCTGGGTCTTGCCGTCGGAGGATTTCGCTACCTCGCGGAGCCCGATTTCTCGCTGGAGTCGGCCCGGGCCGAGCCCGCCTTGGAACGCGTCAGGCAGAGGGCGGCCAGCTCACGATTGCGCGTCGTGCACGAGAATCGCGATCTGCACCCGGTTCGTTACTTCGAGTTTGGTGAGAAGACGCGAGACGTGCGCTTTGACGGTGGCCTCGCTCATGAACAGCGATGCTGCAACCTCGGCGTTGGATGCGCCGGATCCGACCGCGGTCGCGACTTCCAGCTCCCGGTTTGTGAGCGACGTCAGGCGCTGGGCAGCGACGCGACGGCGATCTGTCATCTCGTCGCCGCCGAGGTGAGCGAGAAGGGTGCGGGTGACCGACGGCGACAGCATCGCTTCGCCTGCAGCCACGAGGCGCACTCCGTTAACGATCTCCGTGGGCTCGGTGTCCTTCAAAAGGAACCCGTCGGCGCCGGCCCGCAGCGCACTCATGACATGGTTGTCGGCCTGGAACGTGGTCAGGACTATCACGTGCGGCGGATTCGTCAGACGTCGTAAGGCCGACGTGGCGGCAATGCCGTCCATCCCGGGCATCCGGATGTCCATGAGGACGACATCGGGTCGATGTGCCTGCACGGCCGCGACGGCGTCGGCCCCGTCGGCAGCCTCGCCCACCACCTCTATCTCCTCTGACGACGACAGAATCATCCGGAGACCGGCACGCACCAACGCGTCGTCGTCGACCAACAACACTCGGACTTTCACCACGGCAGGTCGGCCTCGACGACGAAGTCACCGGCCGCGTCCGGTCCATGGACCAGGACACCATTGGCCAGGGTCACCCGCTCCTGCAGTCCAAGCAGGCCTGTGCCGGAACCCGGCAGTCCCGGACGGTCGTGGGCGCCCACCGCTTGAGGGTTCCGAACGCTCACGTGCAGGCCGCGGTTCGGCGCGCCTTCCACCCGAACCTGGGCCAGGGTGCCGCGCGCGTGCTTGCTGATGTTGGTCAGCGCTTCCTGCACGATGCGGTATGCGTCGCGACCTAGCGGGCCGGGCGCGGCAGCTGCACCGTCGACCTGCATCTCGAAGTCGATCCTTGCGCCGGAGCGGCGAGTCTCCTCCACTAGGCGTGGAATGTCTGCCAACGTGGGCTGTGGCACTGTGGACGGCTGCTCCTGTCCCGGCTCCTCGCGCAGCACGCCGATCACGTCCCGCAGCTCCTCCAGCGCTTGGTGGGCCGTCAAACGCAACAGCGCTGCGCTCTCCCGCACCTGCGCGCCAGGCAGGTCGAGTGCGACCTCGAGCGCTCCGGCGTGCAGCGCTACCAGGGAGATGCGGTGGCCGAGCACGTCGTGCATCTCCCGCGCGATGTGGGTTCGCTCAGCCAGACGGGCACGTTCGGCGCGGACGAGCTGATCGGCCTCGGCCCTACGGGCACGTTCGAGCAGGGTGGAGAGGAGCTGACGCCGGGCGCGGACGAACATGCCCCATGCGGTTGCGGCGGCAGCAGTCGCCAGCGCCGGCAGCATCACCGACCACGAATTGGTCCGCCCGAGCCAGATCGAGCACACCACTGCGGACGGAACGAACAGAGCGGCGACGACCAAGGCAGGTCGGACATGGCGGTGCACCGCCAGAGAGGACAGTGCGAACAGGCCGGCCACCGAGCCAAAGTTCGAGAACGCGCCCAACAGGACGCAAACCAGCGCCACCCCGAACGGCCAGCGCCGCCGCCACCACAGTGAGACGCAGCAAAGAACTCCAAGCGCCGCATCGGTGGCCACCTGCCCCGAGGTCATGCGACTGCCGGTGAAGTCCCCGGTAACGCTCAGCGTGACGCCGCCGAGCGCGGCGGCGATGACGAACGCGCCGGCGTCAAAGGACCAGTCACGTGCAGTCCTGGGCGCCGCTGTGTCCGGATGGGGCGTGCCGGGATCAGCCGAGTCGCTCGGTGTCAGCAGCGCCGTGGGGCCGGTCAATGACCACCATCTGCGAAGCCAGGCCATGGTTCGAGCATACGGCTCAGGGCCCCCGTGCGATATCGACGAAAGTCGACACTGCAACCAACGAAAGACGAAAGGTCGGAAGCGGCAAGGCCTTCCTTCGGACCTCGGATCGTGGCCGCCCTCCCGATGCGGCGGTACTCCGGCCGGCTCAGGCTGGTCACATGATCACGACGACCGCTCTGACCAAGAGCTACAAGAAGGTTCCGGTTGTGCGCGACGTGTCGTTGCGCTGCGAACCCGGGACCATCACCGGTTTCCTCGGGGCCAACGGCGCCGGCAAATCCACGACGCTGAAGATGATCGCCGGGCTGGTGCGACCCGATCGCGGAACGGCGACCATCGACGGGCGTCCCTTCGTCGAGCTGCCCAACCCGACGCGCGTCGTCGGCATGCTGCTCGACGCTTCGGCGATGCATCCCGGGCGCGGCGGCCGGGCGACGCTCAAGATCGCGGCGCGCCTGGCAGGCGTTCACCCAAGGCGAGTCGAGCACCTGTTGGACCTCGTCGGGCTCACCGATGCGGCGGAAAAGCGGGTCGGGGCCTACTCCCTCGGCATGCGCCAACGCCTCGGCATCGCCCAGGCCCTCATCGGTGAACCGCGGGCGCTGATCCTCGACGAACCGGCCAACGGGCTCGATCCCGAGGGCATCGCCTGGATGCGAACGCTGCTCCGCGACTTCGCCGACCATGGCGGCACGGTGCTGCTGTCGAGTCACCTGCTCCACGAGGTGCAGGCCACCGCCGATCATCTCGTCGTCATCTCCGACGGTGCCGTGGTAGCCGCCGGCCGGCTGGACGACCTGCTCGCCAGCTCCACGATCCTCGTGCGCAGCCCCGACCCCGCTGCACTTGCCGCAGCGCTCCAAGCGGCGCGGATCGACTACGTAGCCGGGCCGGGAGCCGCGTTCACCGTGGACGTCTCCGGGGGTCGAGTCACGACCGAGGTGCTCGCTAGGGTCGCTCGCGACCGCCAGGTGCTGCTCACCGAGTTGCGTCAGTCCGAGACAAACGGACTCGAGCAGCTGTTCTTCTCGCTCACCGCCGGCAAGACGGCTCCATCTCACGGGGCTGCGGCATGACGACGTCCCTGCCCCCCCGAAACCTCGGCGTCAACGCTAGGCCGTCGACCCCAGGACCTATCCCGTTCTCACGGCTTGTCCGGGTCGAGTGGATGAAAGCCACCGATACCCGCGCGGCTCGTTGGCTTCTCGCTCTCTGCGGGCTGTCGACCGTTGTGATGATGCTGGTGGCGGTGATCGTCCCGAGGAGCTTCGATCAGACCTACGCGAGCTACCTCAGGGTCGCTTCCATCGGACTGATAATCCTCCTGCCAGTGGTGGCGATCCTGATGTTCACCGGCGAATGGAGCCAACGCAGCATCATGACCACGTTCACCCAGGAACCGCGACGCACCCGAGTCCTGAACGCGAAGTTGGCGGTGTCGCTGATGATGGGTGGCGTTGCAGCGGTCTTCGGCGGGGTGGTCGCCGCTGCGGGCCTCGGACTGGCGGCAGCCTCGGGCCGGCCGCTGGAGGCGAACCTGAGCGTCGGCCACGTCATCGGCTACCTGCTGTATGTGGTCCTCAATGTCCTCGGCGGCGTCGCGTTCGGAGCGCTGGTGCAGAGTTCAGCAGGGGCGATCGCCGCCATCTTCACCATCAACCCCGCGGTCGCGCTGATCGGCGAGGTCTCGACGCTGGTCGGTGACTGGATCGACACGGAAACAACCTGGAACTGGGTGCTCGACAACGACTGGGGCGGTCACGTGCCGCAGATCTTGTTCTCCATCGTCCTCTGGGTAGCCCTCCCAATCGCCGCCGGTGTCGCTCGGGCGATTCGTCGCGACGTCGGCTAGATGGCTCGGCTTCCCCACCCGCATTCCAAGAGAGTCATCCCCGAAAGGACAACCATGAACCACCATCACCGCGACCGCCTCGTCGCCACCATCCGCGGCCTCACAATCCTCACTGCCGCCGGGCTCCTGACTGCCGCGTGCGCATCGGCGCGAACCTCCACCACCTCAGCGACGGCGAAGACCTCGACGCCTTCGCTCACCTACGCTGCGCCCGGCAAGCACGCAGTTGGTTATCGCGAATTCACCACCACAGGCGCACAGGAACAAACCCTGACACTGCGAGCCTGGTACCCGGCACGTCCACCCGCCGACAAGAAGACCGCGACCATCAACTACACCGCACCCACCAAGTTCGGCGAACAGATCCTGCCCGCCAAGGCGATCACCTCAGTCGGCAAAGCGTTCGAAAACGGTGAACCGGAACGGACCAGCAAGCCATACCCGCTCGTGGTGTTCTCCCATGGCTACGCCATCAGCCCGATCGTGTTCAGCACACTGGTCGAGCACTACGCATCACAGGGCTACATCGTTCTCGCCCCTGAACACAACGAGAGCTTCGACGGATCACTCACTGGATTCTGGGAGGAGCTCATCGACAGGCCCGTCGACATTCGTCGAACCATCGACTACGCGGAACTCCTCACCAAACCCGGGGAAGCGTTCGCCGGATTGATCGATATGGACAACATCGCCGTCGTGGGCCACTCCTACGGCGGGTACACCGCACTCGCGGCTGCCGGAGCACGGTTCGACTTCGCCGCCTACAAGGCCCGCTGCGCGGCACTGCCAGCCGATGATCCCCTCAACTTCTTCTGCGCTCCCATCCCCAACGAAGCAGACATGGCCGCCCGAGCCGGACTGAGCGAGGTCCCCTCCGGTCTGTGGCCATCGTTCGGAGACCTGCGCATCAAGGCCGCGATCTCGATGGCCGGCGACGCTTACCCCTTCGATCAGCGCGGCCTCGCCGAGCTCAAGGTTCCCATCATGGCAATGGGCGGAACGATCGACGACGGCACTCCCTACGAGTGGGGCGCGAAACTCACCTACGACCACGCAGGCAGCAAGTACAAGACGCTCATCGCCTTTCCCGGCGCAGGCCACATGCTCTATGTCGACCCGTGCGACAACCTCCCATGGACCAGCGAGAACTTCTCCTACCGCGACGGGTTCTGCACCGACGCCATCTGGGGCACAGACCGACCGCTCGACATCGTTATGCACTACACCACCGCGTTCCTCCGCGAGACGCTCAACGCCGACCCCAGTGCCAGGACCGCCCTCGCCGGCAAGCAGCCCCACCTCGACAACGTTGAATACCAGACAACCAATCGGGCGCGATGAGCGACGAGAGCCCGGAGCGGGATGCCGATCGATGCGCACGTATCGGCCAGCAAGCGCGTAGTCGTCGGTGGTGTCTCAGATCTGCACTCGGCGAGCGGCCGTCGCCGCGCTCCCGGTGTTCGGTGTGCCGGTCGGCTCGATCAGCAGCGGCGACCTGGCCTACGGGTACCTGCCGTCCGGCGCTTCCTCAGTCGAGCTGATCATGCCGGACGGCACCTCGTTCACGACCGACGTA
>CADEDH010000128.1 GCA_902826025.1 uncultured Actinomycetes bacterium | reverse complement strand
CGGCAGGCCCCGCTCCCGGTTCCAGGCGTACATCCAGGCGATGTCGGCCGGGGTGTTCTCGTACACCGCGGTGTTGGGCACCACGGTGCCGTCGGCTTTGCGGGAGGCCAGGTTCAGCGTGCCCGAGTCGGCCACCCCCAGGCCCAGCACGCCGGCCTCGTGAAGGGCGGCGAAGTGGGCGTAGCGGGGCTCGATCGGGCCCTCCCGCCCCCCGGCCATGGTGGGATAGAGCACGGCATCGGGCCGTTCGGCCAGCACCGGGGCCCAGGCGTCGAGGTAGAGCTGGGGGTCGAGGTTCCCGGTGCCCCCGAACAGCACCTCGTCGGTGTGGTTGTGGATCACGGCCGCCCCCGCCTCCAGAGAGGCCAGGGCGTCGGCTGCGATCTCGGCCGAGGAGCGGGGAATGTTGGGGTTGCGGCGGGGCGACGACTCACCGTTGATGGCGGCTTCGATCACGAGCGGTTCCATGGGCCGACCTTAATTCGGTCGATTACCGTTGGCCCATGGAGATCAAGGGGACGTGTGACGAGAAGTTCAAGCCGCTGAGCGACATCCTGTCGGCTCAGCTCGAGTCCGGCGACGACCTCGGCGCCTCGGTGGCGCTGGTCATCGAGGGGGAGCCGGTGGTCGATATCTGGGGCGGATGGGCCGACGAGGCCCGCACCACGCCCTGGGAGGAGAACACGATCACCAACGTGTGGTCGACCACCAAGACCATGACCAACCTGTCCGCCCTGGTGCTGATCGAACGGGGCGTGCTCGATCCGTTCGCCCCGGTGGCCACGTACTGGCCCGAGTTCGCCGCCAACGGCAAGGAGCGCATCGAGGTGCGCCACCTCATGTCCCACACGTCGGGCGTGTCGGGCTGGGCCCAGCCGGTGACGGTGGACGACATCTACGACTGGGACAAGTCCACTTCGATGCTGGCGGCCCAGGAGCCGTGGTGGGAGCCGGGCACGGCGTCGGGCTACCACGCGCTCAACCAGGGCCACCTGGTGGGGGAGGTGGTGCGTCGGGTCAGCGGCAAGAAGCTGGGGCGGTTCCTGGCCGACGAGATCGCCGGCCCGCTGGGGGCCGACTTCTTCATCGGGCTGCCCGACTCCGAGTTCGACCGGGTGTCGAACGTGATCCCCCCGCCCCCGCTGCCCTTCGATCTGGAGGCCCTGGGGATGGACAGCCCGGCGGTCAAGACGTTCACCGGCCCCGCCCCCGAGGCCTCGGTGGCCTGGACGCCCGAGTGGCGGCGGGCCGACATCGGCGCCGCCAACGGCCACGGCAACGCCCGGTCGGTGGCCCGGATCCAGTCGGTGGTGTCGAACGGGGGAGCGGTGGACGGGGTGCGCCTGCTGTCGTCCGACACGATCGACCTCATATTCACCGAGCAGGCGAACGGGGTGGACCTGGTGCTCGGCGCGCCGTTCCGGTTCGGTATCGGCTACGGCCTGCCCAACGAGACCGCCTATTACATCGACGGCGGCCGGGCCGACTCCCGGGCCTGCTACTGGGGTGGATGGGGCGGCTCGATCATCGTCAACGACACCGCCCGCCGGTTCACCTTCACCTACATGATGAACAAGATGGCGGCCGGGATCGTGGGCAACCCCACCTCGGAGAAGCTCTGCACCGCGCTCTACGAGCTCGTGTAGGCAGCCGTTTCTCAAGGCGAGCTGGCCTATCAGGCCGCCCTGTCGGCCGAGCAGGCCAAGAACACCGCCGATGAGGCACTGGCCGCCGCCAGCGGCGGGACCGAGGGCGAGGGTGAGGGTGATGGCGAGCACGGTGCCGAGTCCGTCGTCGGGCACGGGCCGGAGGCCAAGGACGAAGCGCTGCACTGGACCTATGAGCTGGCCACCCCAGCCGCCGTGTCCCAGCACCAGATCGACGAGTTCCGCTACGACCACAACGCTCGGCCGGTCCAGGAAATCGGCGACCGGCTGGTCCTGGCCGACAACAGCTGAGCCCACCTCACCAGCCCTGTCGGGGGCACTCTGGGTGAATCTGACCAGGGCCGTCAGGTGCTGTTCAGACCGCACCTGCTGAGCGAACGTGTGGTCCGGGCGCAGGTGACTCTATGCTGCGGCAGCTAGTCACCGAGGACAGGAAGCACACGATGTCGTTGTCGTTGATACACCTCTTAGCGGCCGAAGGCGGCTACCAGGAGTTCGAGCTGGGCACTACCGAGTGGATATGGCTCGTGATCTCCGCGGCCACCGCTCTGCTCGCCATCGCCGTCGGATTCATCCTGGCCCAGGGGGTCCTCAAGGCCGACCAGGGCTCTGAGGCCATGCAGGAGATCGCCAAGGCGATCCAGGAAGGCGCCATGGCCTACCTGCGGCGCCAGTTCCGCACCATCGGCATCATCTTGATCCCGCTGGTGGTGGTCGTGTTCGTCACCTCGACCGAGGTGCTACGACCCGATGGCACCACCGCCTTGAGCTTCGTCCAGTCGGGCCTGTTCCGGACGCTCGCCTTCGTCGCCGGCTGCGGCATGTCGGGCCTGACCGGCTTCATCGGCATGGGCCTGGCCGTACGGGGCAACGTGCGCACGGCGGCGGCGGCCCAGAGCGGCTCTCTGCCCGCCGCCCTCACCGTGGCCTTCCGCACCGGCGGTGTGGCCGGCATGTTCACCGTCGGCCTGGGCCTGCTCGGCGCCACCATCATCATCATGCTGTTCCAGAACACGAGCTCGGCCATCCTGGTCGGCTTCGGGTTCGGCGGCTCGCTGCTGGCCCTCTTCCTCCGGGTTGGCGGCGGCATCTTCACCAAGGCGGCCGACGTGGGCGCCGACCTGGTGGGCAAGGTCGAGCAGGGCATCCCTGAAGACGACCCCCGCAACCCGGCCACCATCGCCGACAACGTGGGCGACAACGTGGGCGACTGCGCCGGCATGGCCGCCGACCTGTTCGAGTCTTACGAGGTGACCCTGGTGGCCTCGATCATCCTCGGCGTGGCCGCCTTCAACTCGATCGGGGCCAACCCGGCCCTGGGCCTCGTGTTCCCCCTCGTCGTACGGGCCATCGGTGTGCTCGCCTCCATCGTCGGCGTGTTCGCCGTGAAGGCCACCGACAAGGACAAGTCGGCCCTGGCCCCCATCAACCGGGGCTTCCTCACCGCCGGTGTGCTCACCGTCATCGGCACCCTGATCGTGTCGCTCACCTACGTGGGCAACGACAACGGCAACGAGGGCTGGAAGGTCTTCGGCGCCGTGGTCGGCGGCCTCGTGCTGGCCCAGGTGGTCAGCCGACTCACCGAGTACTTCACCTCTACCGAAGACGCTCCGGTGCAGGAGATCGCCGACGCCACCCGGACCGGCCCCGCTACCACCGTGCTGTCGGGTATCTCGAGCGGCCTGGAGAGCTCGGTGTGGGCCGTCGTGGCCATCGCCATCGCCCTCGGCGTGGCCATCGGCCTGGGCGGCGGCAACCTGCAGTTCTCGCTCTACCTCGTGGCCCTCACCGGCATGGGCATGCTGGCCACCACCGGTGTGGTGGTGTCGGAAGACACCTTCGGTCCGGTGGCCGACAACGCCGCCGGTATCGCCGAGATGTCGGGTGCATTCGAGGGCGAGGCCCAGAAGGTCATGGTGAGCCTCGACGCCGTGGGCAACACCACAAAGGCCGTCACCAAGGGCTTCGCCATCGGCTCGGCCGTGATCGCGGCGGTGGCCTTGTTCGCCTCGTTCATCGAGACCATCGCCGCCGAGCTCGGCCTCGAGCTCGAGGGCGACGAGCTGTTCACCGCCCCGGAGACGGCCATCAACGTGGCCGACCCCAAGACGTTCATCGGCCTGCTGATCGGCGGCTCGATCGCCTTCATGTTCTCGGCCCTGGCCATCCGGGCCGTGGGCAAGACCGCCGGTGTGGTGGTCGACGAGGTCCGCCGCCAGTTCGCCGACGGCAAGATCATGTCCGGCGAGCGCCGGCCCGACTACGGCCCCGTCATCGACATCTGCACCAAGGCCTCGCTCCGTGAGCTGACCACCCCGGCCCTGCTGGCGGTGCTGACCCCGGCGATCATCGGCTTCGGTATCGGCTACGCCGCCCTCGGCGGCTTCCTCGCCGCCTGTATCCTCACCGGCCAGCTCATGGCGAACTTCCTGTCCAACGCCGGTGGCGCCTGGGACAACGCCAAGAAGTACATCGAGGACGGCCACTACGGCGGCAAGGGCTCCAAGAGCCACGAGGCGGCCGTGATCGGCGACACCATCGGTGACCCGTTCAAGGACACCGCCGGCCCGGCTCTGAACCCGCTGATCAAGGTGATGAACCTGGTGTCGCTGCTGATCCTGCCAGCCGTGATCTCCCTACGGGACAACGACCCCGCCCGGTACGCCGTGGCCGGCGTGTCGCTGGTGGTCCTGCTGGGCTCCATCACCTGGACCAAGCGGGCCTCGGGCGGCATCAGCACCGAGGCCCCCGCCGTGGCCGAGCCCGCCGCCCACTGAGAATCGGTTGTGGAATGGGCCCGGTGGTGATTGACTGGACGCCGATGGCGAACAGCGCACCCACCACCGAGCCCATCCTCGTAATCACCTAGCGCACGTCGACGTCCCCGTCCCCGTGCGCAGAAGCCTCCCTCCCGGGGAGGCTTTCTCAGTTTTGGGACCGCATCCACCGCCATTCCACCGACCGACAGCATCAGGAGCAAGCACATGGCGCTCGAACCGATCGAGCTGAACGGGGGCCAGGCCCTCATCAAGAGCCTCGAGATGGAAGGGGTGGAGGTGATCTTCGGCTACCCCGGCGGTGCCATCCTCCCGGTGTACGACCCGATCATCGACTCCCGCATCCGCCACGTGCTCGTGCGTCATGAGCAGGGAGCGGGCCACGCCGCCGAGGGCTATGCCCACGCCACCGGCCGTCCCGGGGTGTGCATGGTGACCAGCGGGCCGGCCGCCACCAACATCGTCACCCCCCTGGCCGACGCCTACCTCGACTCGGTGCCCATGGTCTGCATCACGGGCCAGGTGGGCATGGCCGCCATCGGCACCGACGCCTTCCAGGAGGTCGACACCACCGGGATCACCCGGTCCGTCACCAAGCACAACATGCTGGTGACCCGGGCCGAGGACATCCCGATGGCGGTCAAGGAGGCGTTCCACATCGCCACCACCGGCCGCCCGGGTCCCGTGCTCATCGACGTGCCCAAGAACGTGGTCGACGCCCAGAACCCCGACGCCTACTTCCGCTGGTACTACCCCGACGAGGTCAATCTGCCGGGCTACAAGCCCGATCTGACCCCGTCGGCGGAGTCGATCCAGCGGGCGGTCGACCTGATCCTGGCAGCCGAGCGGCCCGTGCTCTACGTGGGCGGCGGCGTGCTGAAGGCCCGGGGGGCCGAGGTCCTGCGCCAGCTGGCCGAGCTGGGCAACCTGCCGGTGGTCACCACCCTGATGGCCCGCGGCGCCTTCCCCGACAGCCATGAGCTGTGCCTGGGCATGCCCGGCATGCACGGCAACTACACGGCCGTGACCTCCATCCAGCAGGCCGACCTGCTGATCGCCATGGGCAGCCGGTTCGACGACCGGGTCACGGGCAAGGTGGGGGCGTTCGCCCCCGGGGCCAAGGTGGTCCACGTCGACATCGACCCGGCCGAACACGGCAAGGTCCGCCAGCCCGACGTGTCGGTGGTGGGCGACTGCAAGGTCGCCATGGAGCTGATGCTGGCCGAGATCTCCAGGCGGGGCGGCCGCACCGCCTTCGCCGACCACACGCCATGGCGCCAGCAGCTGTCGGGCTGGCAGGAGCGCTACCCGCTGGTCTACGAACAGTCGGCCCCCGGTGAGCTGCTGAAGCCCCAGTTCGTGATCGAGAGCCTGCGCGACGCCTGCCCGGCCGACACGATCGTGGCCTCCGGCGTGGGTCAGCACCAGATGTTCACCAGCCAGTACTGGCGCTTCGACCACCCGTACACCTGGGTCAACTCCGGTGGCCTGGGCACCATGGGGTTCTCCATCCCGGCCGCCATCGGGGCCAAGGTGGGGATGCCCGACCGGATGGTGTGGGCCGTCGACGGCGACGGCTGCTTCCAGATGACGGGCCAGGAGCTGGTGACGGCCTCGGTGGAGAAGGTGCCGATCAAGGTGGCCCTGCTCAACAACGCCTACCTGGGGATGGTGCGCCAGTGGCAGGAGATGTTCTACGACGAGCGGTACTCCGAGGTGCACCTCAGCCACGACATGCCCGACTACGTGAAATGGGCCGAGGCCATGGGCTGTGTGGCGTTCCGGGTGGAGGAGCCCGAGGAGGTGGAGACCACGATCGCCAAGGCCAACGAGATCAACGACCGGCCGGTGGTGGTGGAGTTCCGCTGCATCTCGTCGGAGAAGGTGTTCCCCATGGTCCCGGCCGGCGGCAGCAACGACGACATCATGGTCGATCCGTCCCAGCGAGAGAGGGCCTGAGCCGATGAGCGATATCGCACTGGAACCCATGGTCGGTCCCACCTCCCAGCGCACGATCGTGGTGCTGGTGGAGAACAAGGCCGGTCTCCTGGCCCGGGTGGCCGACCTCTTCGCCCGCCGGGGCTACAACATCGTGTCCCTGGCCGTGGCCCCCACCCACGACGAGGCATTCAGCCGCATCACGATCGTGGTCGACGTGGCTTCCTCACCGCTGGAGCAGATCGTCAAGCAGCTGTTCAAGCTGATCAACGTGGTGGAGATCGCCGTGCTCAACCCCGGCGACTCGGTGGAGCGGGAGCTCCTGCTGGCCACGGTGGCCGCCCCCAAGAACCTGCGGGGCCAGATCGCCGAGCTGGTCGACATCTTCGAGGGCAAGATCGTGGCCGTGTCGACCGACGCCCTCACCGTGGCCCTCGACGGCAACCCGGCCAAGATCGACGACTTCGAGGCGCTGCTGGGCGACTACGAGATCATCGACCT
>CADEDH010000127.1 GCA_902826025.1 uncultured Actinomycetes bacterium | reverse complement strand
TGCTCGGCAGCCAGATGCTCCGGCGCAACGCCCCGGCGGCCGCCCGCTACTTCTATCCCTGCTGGGTGGTGGCGGTGGCCGCCGCCCTGGCCCTGGCCGGGGGGGCCGGGTGGCCCCGACGCACCTGGCGCACCCGGCGGGCTGTGATCGCCGTCGCCGCCCCGCTCGCCGCCGTGGTGCAGCTCTTCGCCCTGGCCAACCCGAGGGTGGCCAATGTGGAGCACGAGGACGTGCTGTTCGCTCCGCTCACCGGACGCCCGGCTCCGAACATCACCGGACAGGGCATGATGGCCGATCAGATGGCCGCCTGGGACGAGCTATTCGCCGCCGCCGACCCATTGCTGGCCACCGGCGACCGGCTCCTGCTCGACACCGACTCCGCTCCCCAGGCCGTGCTCTTCACCCGCCACCCGGGCCAGCTCATCATCCCCGAAGACCGCGACTTCGAGCCCATCCTGGCCGCTCCCCGGGGCCGGGTGCAGTTGATCGCCGTGCCCCGCACCCTCGATGGGGCCCGCCCCTCCCGGTACTGGTCGTCGATCACCGGTGTGATGGCCGAGACGCCCGACGAGTGGAGCAGGATCGGCAGCTACGGGCCGCTCGACCTGTTCCGGTTCGACGCCCGGGGCGTCGACCCGGCGTGCCGCCGGGGCGACGTCGTCTGCAAGAACCTCTCGAGCTGGACCCGGCCGTCGGGGGATCCGATCTCGTAGTAACGGCGGCCGACCTCGTAGCCCGCCAGCAGACCCTGCGCCGCCAGGCTGGCCTGCAGCACCGAGAGGTCGGCCGGCTCGCCCGCCGGCACCTCCCGCTCGATCAGGTCGCGATTGAAGGCGAGCAGTCCGTAGTCGATGTGCTGGAGAGCGGTGGGGGCGTCGGCGGCGACGGCGGCCGAAGCCGGCTTGCGGTAGGTCAGCACCTGGCCGGCGCAGTAGAGCACGTTGCTCGCTTCGTACAGCTCGTTGCGGTAGACGGTCATCAGTGCCGGCTGGGTCGAACGAAGGAAGGCCCGCCACACGTCGGCGATCGGAACCTGCAGGTAGGAGTCTCCGTAGAGGGTCAGGAACGACTCGTCGAGGAGGCCGGCCCGGGCCGCGTTGGCCAGGGCCCCGGCGGTACCGAGGCGGTGTTGGCCCTCGTCGGCGTAGTTGACGGCCAGCCCCCAGCGGGCGCCGTCACCCACGTAGTCCCGGATCTGGTCGCCCAGATGGGCGACGCAGTACACGACCTCGGTGACCCCTTCGGCCGCCAGCCAGGTCAGCTGCCAGTGGGCGAAGGGCCGACCGGCCACGTCGAGCAGGGCCTTGGGCACCGACGACGTGGCCGGCAGCATCCGGGTGGCCAGCCCGCCGGCGAGGATGGCGCACTGCACGGCCTCAGTCCCGGAACAGGACGACCGAGCCGTCGTGGTCGAAGCGGAACCGCACCTCGGGCAGGCCGGCGCCGGCCATGGCCCGCCGGAGCCGGCTGGGGTCGTCGGCGTAGAACAGCAGGAACCCGCCGGCGCCGGCCCCGACCAGCTTGCCGCCCCGGGCCCCGTTGGCCCGGCCCAGCTCGTACCAGGCGTCGATGCGCTCGTTGGAGATGCCGGCCGACCGGGCCCGCTTGTATTCCCAGTGCTCGTGCATGAGATCGGCGAACGCCTCCGGCTCACCGTCTTCCAGGGCCGTGCGGATACGGCGGCCCAGCTTGTCGGTGAAGTCGAGCGAGTCGAGCATGGCCGGATCGTCGGCCTCGGAGCGTGCCTTCTGATCGGCCAGGATCTCGGAGGCCGATCGGGAGTAGCCGGTGAAGAACAGCAGCAGCCGCTCTTCGAGCTCGTGCATGGTGGCCCGGGGCAGGTCGAGCCGGCTCACCGCCACCGTGTTGTCGGGGCGGAACTCGAAGCAGGTGAGGCCACCGAAGGCGGCGATGTACTGGTCCTGTTTCCCAACCGGCTGCTGCAGGCGGTCGATCTCGATCGAACAGGCCTGCTCCGCCAGGTCGGCGGTGGACACGTGGGTCTGGTTGAAGGCGTGCAGCGCTCGCAGGAGGCCCACGGTGAAGGTGCCCGACGATCCCAGCCCGGTACCGGACGGGATGTCGGCGGTGGACACGATCTCCACCCCGGGGGCGATCCCGGTGTCCCGCAGGCACTCCCGGATGATGGGGTGCTGGAGGTCGTCGATCGACTCCGCCCGCTCCAGCGCCGCGTACTTCACGAAGTAGTCGGGGACGAAGGTGCGGTTGACCGAGATGAACACGTACTTGTCGATGGCGGCCGACACGACGGTGGCCCCTGACCGGCGGTAGTAGGTGGGCAGGTCGGTACCGCCCCCTCCGATGGAGATACGCAAGGGGGTGCGGGTGATCAGCATGTCACTCCTTCACACAACGGGCGATCGTGTTGAGCCCGAGCTTGTGTCGATGGCAGCGGACGGACCGGGGGCGGAACCCGGCCCGCACCAGCAGCGGCCACAGGTCCCGGGGGTCGTAGTACGCCTTGTGGTCGTCCATCTCCGCCGCCGGGGCCAGGCCGAGACGGAACGCCGCTGTCTCCAACGCCACCTTGCCCCGCCACGACGGCACGTTGACCACGAGCACGCCGGCGCTGCGCAACGTGCGGAACAACTCCGCCAGCAGGAGCTCGGCCTCCCAGACGTGCTCCAGGACGTTGTTGCACACGATGAGGTCGAGGGAGGCGTCGGGCACCTCGCCCAGGGCAGCGGGCAGCTCCCCTTCGATGAGGCGGGTGTCGGGCCGCATCCGCAGCGCAGGATCGAGGGCGAGGTCGATGAACACCACCGAGGCGGCGGCGGCCAGCAGCTGACGCCCCAGGTCAGCCCGGTAGCCACAGCCGATGTCGGCCGCGTCCCACCCGGCGACGGGGCCGAGGTAACGGCGGATCCGCCGCACGGACAGCCAGCGGCCCAACCGGTCGGCCAGCGAGAGGTCGTGATCCTGTCCGAACGACGACGACCGCGCGGCGCGGCCCAGGTCCCGATCCTGACGGGCGGCGTCGGTCACAGCTCGTACCCGGCGGCCAGCGCGTCGCGGCGGAACATGCACACTGTGTCGAGGGAGAAGCGGTCGAGGTCCCGGCCCAGCACCCCGAGCTTGCCCAGGAGATCGTGGGTGACGGTGATCACGTGGCAGCCGATCTCGTCGGCCTGGACGATGTTGAGCACCTCGCGGGGGCTGGCCCAAATCAGCTCCACTCCGGGGACCGTGTCGATCAGGGCGACCGCCCGGGCCATGACCGGCACCGGGTCCACCCCGGCGTCGGCGATGCGGCCGGCGAAGATGGAGATGAACGCCGGGGGCCCGCCGGCCAGCGCCGCCAGCACCGTCGCCGTCTGGTCGAGGGTGAACACGGCGGTGACGTTGAGCTGGACGCCGGCCGAGGCCAACCGGGCCACCAGGGGAGCGCTCGACTGGCCGGCGGTGTTCGTCACCGGCACCTTCACGAACACGTTCGGCCCCCATTCGGCGATGCGCCGGGCCTGCTTCTCCATCTCGTGGAAGTCGTCGGAGAACACCTCCAACGAGATGGGCCGGTCGGGGACGAGCGCCAGGAGGTCTCGGGCGAACCGCTCGTAGTCGTGCACCCCGGCCTGGCGCATCAGCGTGGGATTGGTGGTGAAGCCCTTGATCAGCGGATCGGCGGCCAGGGCGGCGATGCCGGGCAGATCGGCTCCGTCGGCGAAGATCTTCACCCGCAGCCTCTCGGGGTGGTGGCTCACGATGCTCCCTCCCGGGCGCGGTCGAGGACGAAAGGGACGGCGTCGAGCAACTCGGCGCCCACGATGTCGGGACACTGCGGACGGCGCTCGTCGTAGCCCCGATCGAGGAAGACCGTGGCCAGGTTGGCCGCCCGGCCCGCCTCCACGTCGCGCCAGCGGTCACCCACCATGGTGCTCCGGTCGAGATCGATCCCCCACTGGCGAGCGGCGGTGAGGATGAGGCCCGGGGCCGGCTTGCGGCACCCGCAGCGATGGTCGTCGTCGTGGGGGCAGACCAGGACGTCGTCGATCGGCAGCAACTCGGTCAGGTGATCGTTGATGGCGTTGACGTCGGCCCAGGAGGCCGTGCCCCGGGCGATGTCGGGTTGGTTCGTCACCACGACGATCAGGAGGTTCCGCTCCTTGAGCCGGCGGCACGCCTCCTCCACCCCGGGCAGGAGGGTTACGTGATCGCAGGTGCGTGGGGGGTGGGGGCGCCCCTGGATGACGACGGCGCGGTTGAGCACGCCGTCCCGGTCGAGGAAGGCTGCGGCCCGGGCCATCGTCGCTCCCCTACAGCCGCCCGGCCACGGCGTCGGTGAGCATCGAAGCCATCGATGCCCGCAGCGCCTCCCGGGAGCCGAGGTTGCAGGACCATCCGGTGTCGGCGGAGATGCGGCCGGCGTCGAGGCGCACCACGGGCACGTCGCCCTGCCATCCCCGGTCGCCGCCGGCGTAGCTGAGCCGGACGGTGGCCGGGTCGAGCCCCACCACGTCGATGGCCAGCGCGGCGATCTCCGTCACCGTGATGTGATCCGGTGTGGCCACGTTGTAGGCGTCGAAGGGCCGTCCTCCGCCCCGGCCGGCCCCGACACCGAGCACGGCCCGCACCACGTCATCGACGTGGATGTAGCTCTTGCTCTGGGTGCCGTCGCCCAGGATGCCCAACTGCGTGGGGTCGTGAAGGAGGCGGCGGACGAAGTCGAAGCCGACGCCATGGGTCTGGCGGGGGCCGACCACGTTGGCGAAGCGGAAGGCCCGGCCCCACAGACCGAACATGTGGCAGTAGGCCGAGATCAGTGCCTCGCCCGCCAGCTTGCTGGCCCCGTAGGTGGAGACCGGGACCAGAGGGCCGTGATCCTCGGTGGCGGCGTGGTGGCCGAGGTCGCCGTAGACGCCGGAGCCCGACGCGTACAGGATGGCCCCGGCCCCGCTGCACCGCATCGCCTCCACCACCCGGTGGGTGAGGTAGGTGCCCTCGTCGAAGTCGACGGTGGGATCGGTGGCGGCCCGGGCGATGTCGGGGTTCGACGCCAGGTGGATCACGGTGTCGTGACCGGCCATGGCAGCGGCGAGCCGGTCGCCGTCCTTCACGTCGCCCTGGACCACCCGGCAGCGGGGGTCGTCGTCGTGGTGGGCGTGGTGCCAGGCCCGACCCGACGAGTAGTTGTCGTACAAGGTCACGGCGTCCGTATCGGGGTGGGCCAGGAGGTGATCGGCCATGTGCCCGCCGATGAACCCGGCACCGCCCACGATGAACACCCGGCGCATCGACTCAGGCATCAACCGCCTCCGATTCCCACCGGGCGGCAACCACCTGCAGCTGCGGGTGGGACACCAGCAGATGCCAGACCACCGAGCACAGGCCCTCGGTGTGGGGCGTGATTCGGGCCTCGTGCCGGGGCGGAATCACCACGCACGCCGTGGCCACCTTGGCCGTGTAGCCGCCATCGCGGCCCACGATCCCGAAGATCGAGCAGCCGACCCGTTCGGCCGTCCGCAACGCGTTCACGATGTTGGCCGACACGTTGCGATCGAGGTCTCCGCCCCCCACCGACAGCACCAGCACGGCGTCCCGACGGCTCAGGCGGCTCACCTCCAGCCAGGCCTTGAAGGTGGTGTCCCAGCCGTCGTCGTTTGTCCGGGCGGTCAGCTCGGACACGTTGTCGGTGGGGGCGTAGGCCTCGAAGCGGCACAGCTTGCGGAAGTCGTTGACGGCGTGGCTGGCGTGGGCGGCCGAGCCGCCCACCCCGAGCACGAACAGTCGGCCGCCAGCCGCCCGGCAGGCGGCCAATCCTCCGGCCACCTCCTCTATCTCGTCGACCGACAGGGACCGAACGAGGTCGGCGGTCTCGGCCAGGTAGGTTGCGGCGAAGGCGGTTCCTGAGGGCACGGCCGCATTCTCAGCGACATGGTTGGCCATGATGTGAACGCGTGGTGAAACCCGGGCCGGAACCAGGTGACGTCCGGTCAGCGACCGCCGACTGCGGATCCCGGACGGCCGGGCCGTCGGGCGGTGAGGGCCACGGCCCCCAACATGGCCACCGCCCCGCTGATGCTGAGGACGACCGGCAGCTCCACCTCGGGCACGACGGCCGGCGCCGCGGCGGCACTGACGCAGACCTGGGAGGTGGCCGACGCCGGCGACGAGCAGGCGGCTTCGAGCCCGAGCGCCGCGCCCGACGTGGCGGCCGAGGGCGCCGTCGGGGTCCGGGTCTCCCCCTGGGCGCCCAACAGCTGGACCCCCAGCACCACGAACGCCATGGCGGTGAGCGCAGCAAGTGCCCGCACCCTTCGCCGCTCCCAGACCCGCCGCCGCCGATACCGCATCCACCGATCGTAGGTAAACCGGAGGCAACGGGGTCTGTAGCGAGCAGAGAGTTCAGCCGGTGTTTCCCTGGACCTCAGCCAGATGGACCCCCGCTGAACGCCGACTTAATCCTGTAGTCACCACGTGCCCGCATCGCCAAGCGTGTCTTAGGGTCGGCGTGTGCTTCGGTGGGAAGAACCATTGTCGAGCGTTGCCTTTGCCCGCTGGCTGCTGGTGCCGGCGCTGGGTTCGCTGTCGGCGTGCCTGTCGGTAGCGCTCATCGCCATGCTCGGGCCGCTGCCGGCCGACGGTGTGACGACGGGCCCCGACACCCAGCTGGACGTCGCACTAAGCGCCGAGGACACGCGCACGCTCTCCGACGACCAGCCGGTCGACTTCGATCGTCTGGTCAACCCCCGACTGGGCGCCACCACCACGGCGCCCGTCGTCACCGCCCCGCCCACCAGCGCCGGAGGGTCGTTCGTCGACCAGGGGGCGTCGGCCCCGTTCGGGGTCACCTCGGTCACGTCGCTCACCGGCTCCGGCATCCCGGTGCGGGCCTACAAGGCGTACCTCAATGCCCAGGGGATGATGGCCAACGAGCAGCCGAACTGCCATGTCAACTGGTCGCTCTTGGCTGGCATCGGACGGGTAGAGAGCAACCACGGTCGGTTCGGCGGTGCCGGGTTCACCGCCGACGGACGGGTCAGCCCCCCCATCTACGGCGTCGCCCTCGATGGGAGCCTGGCTGGTACCGCCGTGGTGCGGGACAGCGACAACGGCACCTACGACGGCGACAGCCGGTGGGACCGGGCCGTGGGGCCCATGCAGTTCCTCCCCCGGAGCTGGAACATCTACGGCGGCGACGCCAACGCCGATGGCCAGCGGGACCCCCAGCAAATCGACGACGCGGTGTACGGCGCCGCCCGCTACCTGTGCGGCGGGGGCGGCGACCTGGGCACCTACCAGGGGCAATACGCCGCCGTCTACCGGTACAACCACTCCGACAGCTATGTGCGCCTGGTGCTCAGCCTGGCCGCCAGCTACGCCTCGGGCCAGGCTGTCGCCCTGCCCGACGCCGTCCCCGCCGGCGCCCACAC
>CADEDH010000126.1 GCA_902826025.1 uncultured Actinomycetes bacterium | reverse complement strand
CACGATGCGGACGAGCACGACGGTGAAGGCGGCCAGCAGCGCCAGAGCGGCGGCGGCCCCCCAGCCGGGAACGGCCACCAGGGCCACGGCGACCGCCAGCTCGGCCAGCGGCACCGCCCGGGCCAGCAGGGCCGGGTGGGGCAGGCCGAGGTCGGCCACATGACCGGCGGCGGTCGCCGGACGCACCAGTTTCAGCCCGGCCGCCGATACCAACACGACGATGAGCGCCAGGTTCACGGCAGGACCCCGGTCAGGTAGGGCTCGAAGGCCTCGTCGGAGGCGATCAGCCGGGCCCGTAGGTTCCGCTCGTCGGTGGCCCGGATGGTGGCCACCCCGCCGGTCTGCTCGGTGCCGGTAGCGCCCCGGCCGAGGATCTCGGTGTAGAGAGCCTGGACCCGGCGGCCCAGGGCTTCGTCGCTCTGGTAGATGCTCGCCGCCACCAGGGCCCGGGGGACGCCGGCCTGGAGTCGGCCCAGCCAGTATTGCTGTCCGGGTCCGTCGGGGCCCCGGCCCAGCACGGCGGTGTACAGGGCGCCGATCCAGCCGGTGTCGGTGCCGCCGCCGGAACGGAGGCGCAACTCATCGCTGGACAGGAGGAGGACCCGGAGGTCGACCACGCCGTGGCCCTGGAGGTGCGCGGTCCAGTAGGTGGCGCCGGTGTCGTCGGGGGCCCGGCCCAACAGGTCGCTGTAGGCCCGGTTGACCTCGAGCCGGGAGCCCTCGGGGCTGAACGCCAGCGACCAGGCCATGGCCTCCCGGCTGCGGTCGCCGCCGGCGGCCAGGCGGGTCAGCTGGTAGTCGAGCCCGGCGTCGTCGGCCGGGCGACCGAGCAGGGCCTGGTAGGCGTCGGCGATGTAGCGGGCGTTGGCCGACGTGACGGGCCCGGTGACAGCGGCGGTCACGGCCCCGGCGGCGGGCCCGGCCGCCACGGGCGCAGTGGGCGGGGTCTCGGCGGCGCCGGCGGCGGCCACCGGGGTGAGCAGGACGGCCAGGGCCAGAGCGGCGGCCCCGAGCAGGGTCGGCGGCGCCGGAGTGCGGCGACGCCGGGCGGGCGAGCAGGTCGGCATGGCTCACCGGTCGGCTCGACTCCGGCCGACCTGAGCCGTTGGGCCCATCTACCCAGCGGCTCGCCGGGCGATCGGCGTCAGACCGTCTGAGGGGTGAAGGTGTCGGCGCTGAGGGCGTCGGTCCAGCCGTCGGCCCCGAACAGGCTGGCGGCCAGGCGACCGATCTCGTCGGACGACTTGGCCGCCGCGCCGTTGCCCCCGATGGCCACGGCCAGGCCGTCGTCGAGCCAGCCCACGTAGGGGTGGCCGGTGGGGGTGTTGGTGATCACGCACGGTGCGGTGGAGACCGAGGTGATGGCGGCATCGGGCAACAGCGCCCGCAGGGTGGCGGTGAGAGCCTCGATCTCGGTCGGGTCTCCGTTGCCGTGGAACCAGCTCACCAGTTCCTCGTCGGAGGCCAGCTCGGGATCGGTGGCCAGCGTGCCCCCGATCTTGAGGCACAGGCGGCCGTCGGGGTACCACACCGGCGGCACCCAGTAGATCGAGCGGAGCCGGGCGTCGGGCGGCTGCTCCAGGATCAGGCTGGGGATGTTGCCAGGATCGGCCATCTCGGCCATCACCACCGTGCGGGGCGCCCGGGTGAGGCGGAGCTCGGCGTCGAGCAGGTGACGGCCGAAGGCGCCCGTGGCCATCAGCATCCGGTCGGCCCGGATCGAGCCCCAGGGCCCCGACACCTCGTACCCCCCGGCGATCGGTTTGGCCGAGGCTGCCGCCTCGCTGACCACCGTGGCGCCGGCGGCGGCGGCCAGCTTCGTCTGGGCCTCCACCAGCCGGCGGGGCTGGATGTAGCCGGCGGGGCTGCCCTCCCAGGCCACCCCCAGGCCGTTCGTGACCTCGATCCCGGTGGACGAGCGGAGCCAGGCGGCGTCGACCTTGCGGACGTTCGACCCCGTGATGAGACCGTTGTCGATCCACTCGTCGAGCTCCGCGGTGACCACGGCCAGACCCCGGGGCACGTGGAACGAGACCTCCGACCGGCGGGCGATATCCGGATACCGGGTGATCGAGCGGGCGGCCAGCGTGGCCCACACCCGGTCATGCGCCGTCACCCGGGTGATGCGGCCCTCGTCGCCGTGGCTGGAGAACGGGCCGGGGCTCGTGGTGCGATCGGCCGGTTCCGCCGGACCGATGAGCGCGGTCGAGACGCCGGCCTCCGCCAGGTGGCGGGCGGCGGCGGAACCGACCAGGCCGCGGCCGATCACTGCGACGTCAACCGTTGTCACGGGCCTCACTCTAGCCACAGGCACGTCACCGGTATCCAGCCGGCCGGCCCGGGGCCGGTTCGTGCCAGGTGCGGACGCCGCCGGCCGTCCGCCCCACCCACCACACACCGGAGGGCGAGGGGAGAGCCACCGCCATCAGGGAATCGTCGGGGTCGGCGCCGGCCGGACCCTGCACCGCCCACGGCCCATCGACCCCGTCGGGGCCGGGTTGGAACTCGTCGCCGACGGGCTGGCCGGCCGGCCCGGTCCAGGCCCGGCGCAGGGCCGGGCCTTCGATCTCCAGCTCCCGATCGGCGAACAGCAGCAACCCCCGACCGGTGCCGGGCTGGGTGACGGTGGGGGCGAGGTCCGGACCCGTCTCGTGGCACCCGGCGTCGTCCGCCTCCATCTCGAGCTCCCAGCCCAACGGCACCCGGTGGCCGAACCCGCGGCCCAGCAACTCGGCCGGGTCGTCCACGCCCAGGGCGAACGCCTCCAGGCCGTAGCTCCAGCGCCGGCCGGGCTCCTCGCACACCGTCTCGGCCCACAGCCCCGACGCCCGCACCTCCCAGCCCCGCTCGGGGCCGGCGATGTCGTGCTCGGCGATCACCAGGGGCAGCTGGAACGGCTCGATCACGGCCGCCTGGAAGGTGGCGGTACGACCGCCGGGCCCACCCCTCGTGGTCTGGGTGGCCACCACCAGCGGTGCCTGGCCCCGGGAGCCGACCACGGCCGGGTCGACCACGATCAGGAGGCGCTCGCCGCCGGTCATGCCGGCCCGGGGCGAGGGAGCAGGCCGACGAGGAGTCCGGGCGACTGAACCCCCCGCCGACCTGCGAGCTTGCCGGTGGTGGAATCCACCGGAGCGAGCGTGTCGATCAGGAGCACTGGCGGCGCAAGCTGATACGTGACCAATGCCTCGATCATGCCGCGGTCCATGGTCGCCGTCCGGTCACCCGGCACGAGACGCGCGTCGTACTGGAACTGAAAGCCCTCCTATGCGCGGAACCACTGGGCGATGGGCTCACGGGCAGTGGTCACAATCTAGCGTCGCCCATCGGGAATGTCGCCCGCTTCGGGCCCGGAGCATAATTGCCCGCCAACCATCACCGACCAGGGCGCTCTGTGTGGCATCGAGGGATCGACATTCCCGTATTCAAGCCTGTCGAAGCTGTTCCGGTACGGGACGCTCCGTGACCGCATACCCTTCTATTCACCGTGAGCACCGGATCCG
This sequence comes from uncultured Actinomycetes bacterium, assembly GCA_902826025.1. GTDB lineage: Bacteria > Actinomycetota > Acidimicrobiia > Acidimicrobiales > SZUA-35 > CADEDH01. The sequence continues at coordinate 4,175 of CADEDH010000126.1, read as the reverse complement.
CCTCCGCCGTCGTGTCGGCCCTCGACGGACTCACCGCGGCGCTCGACGCCACCGGCCTCGAGCTCGATCTGGAGCGCTCAGCCACCGCCCGGGCCGCCCGTACCGAGCTACGGGATCAGATCACCGACTACCTCGTGCCCCGCCTGGGCCGCCTCGACGCCCCCTTGCTGGCCGTGCTCGGCGGCTCCACCGGGTCGGGCAAATCGACGATCGCCAACTCGCTGGTGGGAGCCGAGGTGTCGAAGGCGGGCGTGCTGCGCCCCACCACCCGGGCCCCGGTGCTGGTGTGCGCCCCGGCCGACCAGCCATGGTTCGCTGGCGGCGACATCCTCCCCGATCTGCCCCGCGTCACCGGCGTGACCCCGGGTTCACCGCCCCCCACCGGGGCCGTCCTCCAACTGGTGACGACCGACCGGCTGCGCCCCGGCCTGGCCCTGATCGACGCCCCCGACATCGACTCGGTGGAGGAGGCCAACCGCACCCTGGCCACCCAGCTCCTGGCGGCAGCCGACCTGTGGCTGTTCACCACATCGGCCGTCCGTTACGCCGATGCCGTGCCGTGGGAGTTCCTGCGTCAGGCCGAGGCCCGGGGCACGTCGCTGGCCGTGATCGTCAACCGCATCCCGCCCGGTGCCGCTCCCGAGATCGTGGCCCACCTGCGCCAGATGCTGGCCGACGCCGGGCTGGCCAACACCCCCGTGCACCCCATCGACCAGAGCGAGCTGGCCGGTGGGCTCCTGCCCCCGGCCGCCATCGAACCGGTGGCGGCCCTGCTCCGCCATCTGGCCGACAACGCCGGGGAACGGGCGGCGGTGGTGGCCCGGACCCTGGAAGGGGCGCTGCGCAGCCTGCGACCCAGGGTGCTGGCAGTGGCCGACGCCGGCGAGGAGCAGCAGGCAGCGGCCGCTGCCCTCCGCCAGGCCCTGGAGCACACCTACGGTGACACGAAACGCACCCTGGCCGACGACATCTCGGGCGGCACCCTCCTGCGGGGCGAGGTGTTGGAGCGGTGGCAGGAGCTGATCGGTACGGCCGAGCTGATGCGGGCCATCCAGAGCCGGATCAGCTGGGTCCGGGACCGGCTGGGCGCCCTCGTCACCGGGCGGCCGGCGCAGACGGCCGAGGTGCAGGGCGAGATCTCCTCCACCCTGGCCCAGCTCCTGGTCGACCACGCCGACGCCGCCGCCCTGGCCGTGGCCTCCACCTGGCGCTCCCTGCCCGGCGGCCGCCAGATGCTCGGCCCCGACGACCGGGAGCTGGAGCAGGCGTCGAGCGCCTTCGCCCAGGCCGTCGGGCCCGAGATCCGGGCCTGGCAGGACGACATCCTCGACCTGGTGCGCTCGAAGGCGGCAGGCAAGCGGACCACGGCCCGGGCGGTGGCCCTGGGCGTGAACTCGATCGGGATCGCCCTGATGATCGTGCTGTTCGCCTCCACCGGCGGCATCACCGGGGGCGAGGTGGTGATCGGGGCCGGCACCGCCGGACTGTCGCAGACCCTGCTCACCGCCATCTTCGGCGAGCAGGCGGTACGGGATCTGGCCGACGAGGCCCGCCGGCTCCTGGTGGAACGGGTGGCCGGCCTGCTCGACACCGACGCCAACCGGTTTCGCACCCGGCTGTGGTCGCTGGTGACCCCGCCGGAGGCCGTGGCCGACCTGCGGGCCGCCGTCGACACCGTGGAGGAGGCCCGGGCCGCCCTGGAGCGGGAACGGTGAACGCGGCCGGGCGGCGGCGCAGCGGGGGTGAGGTGGGCCTGAGCGATCGGGTGGAGGCGCTGGGCCGGGCGGTTGAGTTGGCCGACGGGCGGCTCGACGAGACGGCGGTGGCCGGAGCCCGGCGGGTGCTCGACAAGGTGGAGGGGCGCCAACGCCACGGCACCGACCACACGCTGGTGGCCCTGCTGGGGGCGACCGGCGGGGGCAAATCGTCGCTGGCCAACGCCGTGACCGGCACCACCGTGGCCACCACCGGCGTGCGCCGGCCCACCACCTCCACCACCCTGGCGTTCACCTGGGGCCCGGATGAAACCGGTCCCCTGCTCGACTGGTTGGAGGTCCCCAACCGGCACCGGCTGGAGGCCGAGGGTGGGGCGGCCACCCCGCTCGACGGGCTGGTGCTGCTCGACGTGCCCGACCACGACTCGGTGGCCCTGGCCAACCGCCAGGAGATGGAGCGGATCGCCGAACTGGCCGACCTCATGGTGTGGGTCACCGACGCCGAGAAGTACGCCGACAAGGCCATGCACGGCTACCTGCGCCGCCTGCGGGAGCACGGCGGGGTGGTGGCCATGCTGCTGAACAAGGCCGACCAGCTGACCCCGGCCGACGCCGAGCGGCTCCGGTCCGATCTGGGCCAGCTCCTGGCCGACGACGGCCTGATCGGGGCCCCGGTGCTGGTGGCGTCGGCCACCGTCGGACAGGGGGTCGCCGAAGTCCGCAGCCTCCTGGCCCGGGCCGTGGCCGAGCGGCGGGCCATGGTGGAGCGGCTGGCGGCCGACCTGCGCACCGCCGCCTCCGACCTGCTGGGCGAGCTGGGCCCCGGGGCCAACGATCGGGGCGACGGTGTCGACGAGGTGCCCCGCAAGGTGGCCCGGGTCCTGGCCGCCGATCTGGTGGAGGGCTCGGGCCTGCCGGCTGTGCTCGACGCCGTGGCCGCCGGCCACCGGCGCGACGCCGCCGCCCGCACCGGCTGGCCCTTCACCCGGTGGGCCCGCACCCTGCGGCCCCACCCCCTGCGCCGACTCCACCTGGGGCGGGGCAGTGGAGGTCGGGCGTCGCTGCCGGCGCCGTCGGGCCTCCAGCGGGCCCGGACCGAGGGGGCGGTGCGCCAGGCCGTGCGGGCCGTCACCGATCCGCTCCCCCATCCCTGGCCCGACCTGATCCGGCGGGCCGCCACCCCCGATCCGGTCGTGCTGGCCGATCGGGTGGACCAGGCGGTGGCCCAGGCCGTGCGGGCCGAGACGGCCGATCAGCCGGGCTGGTGGAGGCTGGCCAACGGGTTCCAGCTGGCCCTGGCGGCGGCCGCCCTGGTGGGGGCGCTGTGGCTCACCCTGCTGGCCACCGGCGCCTGGCTTCAGCTACCCGACGTGCCCACCCCCACCTGGCGCCGGATCCCGCTGCCCACCGGCCTGCTGGTGGGCGGCCTCTTGCTCGGTGGACTGCTGACGGTGACCGCCGGACGCCTGGCCCGGGTGGGCGCCGCCCGGCGGCGACGGGCCGTCCGCAAGCGGGCCGAGGAGGCGGTGGCCGAGGTGGCCCGGGACCTGGTGGTGGCCCCGCTGGAGGCCGAATTGGGCCAGCTCCACGACCTGCGCCGGGCCCTCCTGGCTGCCGGTGGCACCGCTGCTGGTCCGGTTGGGGCGAACCTTGTCGAGAAAAGCCGCTCTGAGCGGCACAAGTCGACAAGGTTCGGGCGGGAGGATGGTGCCGCGTGACCGACGACCCGATCGAGTTCCTCAGTGACGCCTGGGTGGCGGCGGTCGACACCGCCCTGCGCCGTCTCACCCCGGTGCCTGGGCCGTTGGTGGTGGCGGTGATGGTGACGGGCGGGCCCGGGGGCGACCGCCACTACCGGCTGCTGCTGGGGCCCGACCGGGTGGGTGCCGAGCCCGGCCCCGGGCCGGCGGCAGTGACGATGACGATGACGTGGGACCTGGCGGTGGCCGTCAACCAGGGTCGGGAGAGCGCTCAGCGGGCCTTCCTCGACGGCCGCCTCACGCTGGGCGGCGATCCGGTGGTGCTGCTGGGCCACGCCCCGCACCTGGCGGCGGTGGACGACGCCCTGGCGCCCCTCCGGGCCCGGACCAGCTTCGGGCCGCCCGCCGGTGGTCCGCCGTTGGCGCCGCATGACCAGGCGGCGGGCGGATAGCGTCGGGAGATGCCCGAGATGCCCGAGGTGCAGGCGCACGCCGAGCGCATGACGGCGGCCCTGGCCGGGGCCACCCTCCAGCGCTTCGAGCTGCTCAACTTCGCCGCCCTGAAGACCTACGACCCGCCGGCCGACGGGGCCAAGGGAATGCGCCTGGACCGGGTGGACCGGCGGGGCAAGTACCTCCTGCTCCGCTTCGACCGCGACCTCACCCACGTGATCCACCTGATGCAGGGGGGCCGACTCCGGCTCGATCCCAAGGTGACGAAGAAGCCCAAGCTGGGCCTGGCCCGCTGGACGTTCACCGG
>CADEDH010000125.1 GCA_902826025.1 uncultured Actinomycetes bacterium | reverse complement strand
CGGCGGCGGCCAGCATGGCGGCCACCAGCCCGTTGAGCGGCGCGGTGTCGGACCGGACGCCGGTGCCGAACTCGATGCCCTCGCGCCGCGACAGCACCGCCACCCCGTGCAACCCGATGGGCCCGCTCACGATCACCACGTCACCCGGGGCGGCCCGGCCCGGCCGGATGTCGACCCCGTCGGGGATCACCCCCACCCCGGCGGTGTTCAGGTAGATCCCGTCGCCGTGGCCGGCCTCCACCACCTTGGTGTCGCCGGCCACCACGCTCACCCCTGCGGCCCGGGCCGCCGCCCCCACCGCCTCCATCACCCGGCCCAGCACGGCCAGCTCCAGCCCTTCCTCCAGGATGCAGCCCAGCGTGATGGCCAGCGGCTGGGCCCCGGCCATGGCCAGGTCGTTCACCGTGCCGTTGACGGCCAGGTCGCCGATGCACCCGCCGGGGAAGAACAGCGGCTGCACCACGTAGGAGTCGGTGGTGACGGCCAGGCGCCCGGCGCCGGCCGGCACCGGCAGGGCCGCCGCGTCGTGCAGCTCGGCCCCGGGGCGGCCCAACGCCGGCAGGAACAGGTGCTCCACGAGCTCGGCCGACAGCTGCCCCCCTCCCCCGTGGCCCAGCACGATCCGGTCGTGCTGGCGCAGCGGCAACGGGCAGGCCCAGCCTTCGGCGGCGATGCCGGGGCGCTCGGGGGTGATACCGGTCACGAACCGGATCCCACACCCACCGGCGTGCCGTCGAGCCGCCGGTACTGGTAGTAGGCGGCGCACGCCCCCTCACCCGACACCATCGTGGCCCCCAGCGGGGTCCGGGGCGTGCAGCGGGTACCGAACGAGGCGCACTCGTGGGGCTTGATCAGGCCCTGCAGCACCTCGCCGCTGCGGCAATGGGGCGACTCGGGGGCGTCGACGTCGGCCACGTCGAAGCGGGCCTCGGCGTCGAGGTGGCGGTACCGGGCGGCCAGGCGCCAGCCGCTGGCCGGGATCGGCCCGATCCCCCGCCACCGACGGTCGCACACCTCGAACACGTCGGCCACCATGGCCTGGGCCGCCGGATTGCCCTCGGCCGTCACCACCCGGGGATAGGCGTTCTCCACCTCGGCCCGGCCCTCCTCCAGCTGGGCCACCACCCGGCGGATGCCGTCGAGCACATCGAGGGGCTCGAACCCGGTGACCACGATGGGCAGGCGGTGGCGGGACACCAGCGGATCGTACTGCCAGGTGCCCATCACCGAGCACACATGCCCGGCGGCCAGGAACCCGTTCACCCGGTTGACCGGCGAGGTGACGATGGCCTCGATGGCGGGGGGCACGAGCACGTGGGAGACGAGCACCGAGAAGTTGGCCACACCCCGCTCGTGGGCCAGGTGCACGGCCATGGCGTTGGCCGGGGCCGTGGTCTCGAAGCCGATGGCGAAGAACACCACCTGGCGGTCGGGGTGCTGCTCGGCCAGGGCCAGCGCGTCGAGGGGCGAGTAGACCACCCGCACGTCACCCCCGTTGGCCTTCACCGTGAACAGGTCGACGGCCGAGCCGGGAACCCGCAGCATGTCGCCGAAGGAGCAGAAGATCACCTCGGGGCGGGCCGCGATGGCCAACGCCTTGTCGATCATGCCCAGTGGGGTCACGCACACCGGGCAGCCCGGGCCGTGGATCAGCTCGATGCCGGGTGGCAGGAGCTGGTCGATCCCGTTGCGGATGATCGAGTGGGTCTGGCCCCCGCAGACCTCCATGATCGCCCAGCGACCAGTGGTGATCCGCTCGATCTCGGCCAGGAGGCGGCGGGCCAGGGCCGGGTCGCGGAACTCGTCGAGGTACTTCACGGTGTACCCGCCCCCAACTCCTCCTCCAGGATGCCGAGGTCGCGGAACAGCGCCAGCGTCTCCAGAGCCGACGCCTCGTCGACCCGGGCGATGGCGAACCCGACATGCACGATGACGTACTCCCCCACCGCCAGGTCGGGCAGGTAGGCGAGGCAGATGTCCTTGCGGATGCCGTCGAAGTCGACGGTGGCCATGCGGGTGCCGCGCTCGTCGCGGACCTCCACGATCTTGCCGGGAACGGCCAGGCACATGGGCTACGCCTCCTGAGGCGGAAAGGGGTCGGATGTCGATGGGGCGCCGCTGGGGGCGGTGTGGGCTGCGATCCACGCCTGGCCCAGAGCCAGGCCGCCGTCGTTGGGCGGGACGACACCGGGGGTGAGCACGACCAGGTCGGGGGCCTCGGCGGCGAGACCCCGCTGGCACAGCTCGGTGAGGAGCACGTTCTGGAACACGCCGCCCCCCAGCACCACCGTGTCGAGCCGGCGGGACCGGGCGGCAGCGACAGCCACGGTGACCGCGGCGTCGGCCACGGCCCGGTGGAAGCGGGCGGCCAGCACCCCGGGCGCAACCCCGGCCCGCAGGTCCTCGACCACGGCGACGATCACGGGGGCGGCGTCGATCACGGCCACGCCGCCCTGGTCCGTGAGGCCGCGCTGGTCAGTGAGGCCGAATCGGTACCCCGTCACCGCCTCATCCCAGGCCCCGCTGGCGGCGGTCTCCAGGTCGATGGCGGCCTGCGCCTCGAAGCTGATCTCGTGGCGCAGGCCGGCGAGCGACGCCACGGCGTCGAACAGGCGGCCCATGCTGGAGGTGGGCACGCACCCGGTGCCGGTGCTGAGCATGTGAGCCAGCAGGCGGCCCTCGGCTCCGTCGGGCCCGCCCGCCAGCCGGCTGACGGGCGGCAGGTCGGGGGCCCAGGCCACGCCGGCCGCCCGGAGATGGGCCAGCGCCACCCGCCACGGGTTGCGCACGGCGGCGTCGCCGCCGGGGAGCGGCACCGGGGCCAGGTGGGCCACCCGCTCGTAGCCGAGAGCCGACGCCACCAGCACCTCGCCGCCCCAGATCGTGCCGTCGGGGCCATAGCCGGTGCCGTCGAAGGCGAGGCCCGCCACCGGCCGGCGGGGGTCGGCCCCATGCTCGGCCAGCACGGCGGCCACGTGGGCGTGGTGGTGCTGCACGGTGACCACCGGTGTGGTCCCGGCCCGGCGCCGGGCCCAGGCGGTGGTGGCGTAGCCGGGGTGGGCGTCGATGGCGATCAGCTCCGGGTCGACCCCGTGAAAGGCGGTGAACCGGCCGATGGCGGCATCGAACGCTTCGAGCGTGTGGAGGTCGTCGAGGTCACCCAGATGCTGGGAGACCCAGGCCTGCCCGCCGGCGGCCAGGCAGAAGGCGTTCTTCATCTGGCCCCCGGCGGCCAGCACCGTACGCCGGGCACCGGGCATGGCCACCGGGATCGGGGCGTACCCCCGGGCCCGGCGTACCGGCAGCAGGCCCCGGCCTCCCCCGGTTCCGACCTGAGCGCCGACCCGCACCACCGAGTCGTCGCAGGGGGTGGCAATGGGGCGGTCGTGGGTGAGCACGGCGTCGGCCAGCTCGGCCAAGCGGGCCCGGGAGGCGTCGTCGTCGCCGTGGATGATGGGCTGGCCGCCGAGGTTGGCGCTGGTCATCACGAGCGGGGGCATGTCGCCGGCCAGCAGCAGATGGTGGACCGGGGTGTAGGCCAGCATGACCCCTACCAGCGGGTTGGCCGGTGCCACACGGGGCGACACGGCCCTGCCGGCCAGCACGGCCCCACCGGTCAGCACGGCCGGGGTGGCGGGGGCCAGCACCACGGGCCGGGCCGGCGAGCGGAGCTGGGTCGCCGCCTCCGGGGTGAGCTGGGCCAGGAGCCGGGCCGGGCCGACGTCGGCCACCATCACGGCGAAGGGCTTGTCGGGCCGGTGCTTGCGCTCCCGCAGGCGGGCCACGGCGTCACCGTTGGTGGCGTCACAGGCCAGGTGGTACCCGCCGAGGCCCTTGACGGCCACGATCCTTCCCGCCCGCAGCGCCGCCCGGGCGGCCTCGATGGCGTCGTTGCCGGGGGCGCTGCGGCCACCGCACTCGGCTGGCTCGACCGGCTCGAATGTGAGGGTGGGCCCGCAGTGGGGGCAGGCGATGGGCTGGGCGTGGTAGCGACGGTCGGCCGGGTCGCGGTACTCGGCGGCGCAGGCCTCGCACATCGGGAACCCGGCCATGGTGGTGGCCGGCCGGTCGTAGGGCAGGCCGGTGATGATCGTGAACCGGGGCCCGCAGTTGGTACAGGTGATGAACGGGTGCCGGTACCGGCGGTCGGCGGGGTCGAACAGCTCGGCCAGGCAGTGGTCGCACACCGCGGTGTCAGGCGGCACCAGGGTGCGCCGCTCGCCTCCGGCCACGCTGTCGACGATGCGGAAGCCCGAACCGGCGGGCACGGCGTCGACCGGCACCGGCCGGCGGGTCACGGCGTCGACCCGGGCCAGCGGCGGGGCGTCGGTCACGAGCCGGCGGGCCAGCTCGTCGAGGGCCGTCGCCGGCCCCGCCGCCTCGACGAAGACGCGGCGGGCGTCGTTGCCCACGCGTCCCTCGAGGCCCAGCTCGCCGGCGAGGCGCCACACGAAGGGGCGGAACCCGACGCCCTGGACAACGCCCGCCACCTCGAACCGCTCGGCGGTGGCGGTCACGGGCCGAGGCTCCAGATCATCACCCGGTTGTTGCCGGAGTCGGCCACGGCCAGCCGACCGCCGTGGAGGCTGAGCCCGTAGGGCCAGCAGAACGTGTCAGGGGCGACCATCTCCCAGCGGTTCTCGCCCACGGCGGCGAAGTCGAGCTGGCCCAGCACCCGGGTGGCCGGCTCCCCCGACACCGCCGGCAGCCCGTCCCACAGCAGCACCCGGTTGTTGGCCGTGTCGGCCACGGCCAACACCGCATCGCTCGGGCCGGCACCCGGGCCGACGCCCGAACCGCCCCCCTCGTCGAGGGCCAGGGCATAGGGGAAGCGGAGGGTGGCGGCCGATTGGGGGGCGTAGGGCAGCTCGTCGGCGGTGGTGAAGTCGGGTTGGCCCCACACCTGATCGGCCGGGCCGTCGGCGGCGGGGGGCGGGGTCCAGCCCAGCAGGCGATGGTTGCCGGCGTCGGCCACCAGCAGGCGATCGGCCGTGCCGGCCAGGTCGTGGGGCCAGCGGAAGCTGTCGGGCCCTAGCTGGCCCCGGTTCTCCTCCCGGGAGCAGCCGTCGGGCTGACCGAGCACCACCGCCGGAGGCTGGCCCGGCTCGGGGATGCCGTCCCAGCCCAGCACCCGGCGGTTGCCGGTGTCGGCCACCCAGAACCGGCCGGCCACCACGGCCAGACCGAAGGGCCACCAGAACCCGGTGGGGTGGCACGTGCCGCCACCGTTCTCGTCGACGTCGGCTGGGCTGGCCTGGCCCACGATGGCGTCGGGGGCGACGTCGCTGACGGCCGGCACCTCGTTCCAGATCAGCAGCCGGTGGTTCCAGGCGTCGGCCACCACCAGGCGGCCCTCGTGGACCAGCACGCCGGTGGGCAGCCGCATCCCCCGCTCCGGGCCCCGGCCCCCAGCCTGGGCCCCCTCGGAGGTGAACGACGACTGGCCCAACACCACGTTGGCCGGGGCGTGGCTGCCCGGCCGGGGATCGTGCCAGATCAGCACCCGGTGGTTGCCGCTGTCGGCCACGATCAGGCGCTCGCCGTCGAGCCAGACGGCCCGGGGGCCGTACATCTGGCTGGCCGACGGCATGGCGGAGGGTAGAGCCAGCCCTCCGGGAGCGGGGGCGCCGAGCCAGGTCTCAGGCCGGGCCCCGCCGGTGCGGTCGGGCCCGGCGGCGTCGGCCACCGGCAGGCTCCAGCCGGTCGACACCCGGGCCTGCTGGTGCACTACCGCGCCCGGCGCCGGGGCCGCCGCGGCGGCCGGGTCAGCCATTGGTGGCCCGAAGCCAGATGTGGTCGCGGTGGACCATGCAGGCCACGGCGTCGAGGCGGGACCCCGGCGACGACAGGCACTCGCCGGTGGCGGCGTCGTAGCGAAAGCCGTGCCACGGGCACGCCAGGACCCCGCCATCGAGGCGACCGCCGTCGAGGGGGCGCCCCTGGTGCACGCAGGCGTTGCGGAACGCCGCCGGACGGCCGGCCACGTTGGTGACGAGGAAGCTCGACGGGGCGGCGGTGGCTCCGGCCACCACGTCGAAGCGGAGGATGGTGCCCACCGGGACCTCGGCCCGGGCCGGCCCCGGCACCCAGCCGGCCGCCGGGTCGGGAGCGGCCGGGTCGGCCCGGGCCGGTGCCCGCCGGCCGAGCGAGCTGAGCGGGATGAAGGTGGTGGTCGGGCCGGCGGGGGCTGCTCCGGCCGGCGCCGACGGGGCGGGCGCGGGCGCTCGGACGATCCCGTGGAGCGAGAGCACGGCCAGCACCGCCGGGTCGTCGACCAGCTCGAACAGCAGCTCCTTGCCCCGGGGGTCGGCCTTGAGGGCCTGGACGATGGCCACCAAGGCCGGCCGGTGGAAGGCCTCGATGGCCGCCTTCACCGCCTCGGCCCGCTCCCGGGCCTCGGGCGCCAACGACTCGAGCGCGGCGGCCGCCTCGTCGACCCGTTGGGCCAGCTCGGCCAGCGACGGCCCCTCGTCCACCGCAGCCTCCGGGGCCGGCATCAGGCGTCCCGGGCCAGGCCGGCCTGGTGGCGGGCCAGGTCGTCGAGGAGGGAGGCCACGGTGTGGGCGGCGTCGTGCTCGTCGTAGGCCACGAACAGGCTGCGGGCCTCCTGGAGGCGGCTGCGGGCGTCATCGAGGTGACCGAGATGAGCCAGGGCGTTGCCCTGGTTGGCCAGCACCCGGGCCCGGCCCAGCGGATCCCGCTCGGCGTCGCGCTGCTCCAGCACCTCCTGGTACAGCCCGACGGCCTCGGCGATGTTGTCGGCCTGGTGCTTGGACGGCAGGTACACCAGGGCGTTGGCCAGGTTGAGCTGGGTGCTCGACCACCGCTCGGGATGGGCTTCAGCCGTGAAGTACTTCAGCGCCTCCCGCATCGACTGCACCGCCACCCCCATGCGGAGCTGGTCCGACGCCTCGTTCATCGGCATCATCAGGTAGGCCAGACCCAGGTTGGCGTTGGCCACGGCGAAGGTCTCGGGGGCGGTGTCGGCGTCGACCAGGGCCATGGCCTGGTGGTAGTGGTCAATAGCCTGGGCCATAAGGCGGGGGGCCGCCTCCGAGCGCTCCTGGAACAGGGCCCCGGCGGCCACATGCAGCTCGGCCCGGCTCACGGGCAGATCGGTGCCGGCCAGGAGGTCGAGCGCGGCCTCGAAGGTCACGGCGGCCCGGTCGGCCCCGCCGTCGTCGAGCTGGGCGTTGGCCAGCTGCCCCATGAGCTGGCCAGCCAGGGCCGGCGACACGGGATGGGCCGCCTGGGCCGCCGCCTCCAGGCTGTCGACCGCCGTCGCCCGGTCTCGTCGTTCCAGGGCGAGCACGGCCCGGGCCGCCAACACCATCGCCGCCATCTCGCCGTCGACGGCCTCCGACCCCCGATCGGGGGGTTCGGGCAGGAGGCCGAGGATGAAGCCGAGGGTGTCGACGTGGACGGCGAAGGCCGGGTCGCCCAGGCTGGCGGCGTCGGCCCGCAGCTGCAGGAAGGCGTCGGGCGACGGGTCGAGCACCATCCGGTTCGCCGCCATCAGCGGGTCGGCTCCGTCGGCGGCCGCTGACGGAGACGGAGACGGCAGCCCGGCCAACGCCCCGTCGAGATCGCCGTCGAGGGCCCGCTCGTACCAGGCCAGGCCGGCGGGGAAGACCGCCGGCCGGCGCCCGGCCACCAGGGCCAGGCGGGTCTCGTCGAACGCCGGGTCGGCCGGGATCAGCAGGTAGCCGGCGGGCAGCCCGAACACCCCGAGGGGCTGGGGCCGGGCCAGCAGACGGTTCCCCGGAACGATTGCGGAATCACTCGTTGCCATGGATGGGTCCTTCGATGTCTCGGCTGGCTGAGCGCTTGATCCAATTGGCGGCGATCTCGGCGTGGCGCCGGGTGCGGTAACGGTTCACGGTGCGGCGAATGGCCTCGTCGGGGAAGATCACCACGATCTCCACCGCCCACTGGCCGCGATCCTCCACCACATAGGTCTCGACCGCCAGGGCCGGCTCGTCACCGGGCCCGCTCACCGTCGTCCAACCCGTCC
>CADEDH010000124.1 GCA_902826025.1 uncultured Actinomycetes bacterium | reverse complement strand
TGACCCATCGAGCAGTTGTTGAGCGTGCCGATCGGGGACGGGGTGATAGCGGACGCCAGCATCGGGTGGCCGGCCGGCACCGGCCCGGAGAACGCCATCGGGGTGGTGCCGGTGATTCGGCGGTTCCGGCGGGCGCCGACCACGTGCTCCCACGTGCCGTCCCGCTTGCGGCGGATCTCGACGATCGTCACCCCGTGGCCGGCCAGGGCCTTGGCCACCTTCTCCTTGCCGGCGGCGTCGGGCGTGATGGCCAGCCCCTGGGCCGCCGAGTAGATGATGTTGGCGTCGGTGTACTCGTGGTTGAGCGCGAGCACGCCGGCCCCCGAGGGATTGCGACGGTCGGGGAAGAAGTGCATGCCGTCGTGGTTGAAGCCCACCTGGCGGGACTGGTCGGCGGCGGAGTTGGAGGCGTCTTCCAGGAACGGGGCGCTGTCGGCGAACAGGGCCGTTCCCCACGGGATCAGCACCTTCCAGCTGTAGCCCTCAGGCACCACGATGGTGTCGGCGTCGCTCGGGGGGACCTCGGTGAAGCGGAATCGGCCGCGGCCCTTTCGGTCGGTGGCGGCCGGGCCGGACGTCGTATCGTCGGCCGCCCCGGCGGGGCCGGCCCCGATGAACGTGACCATGGCCGTGGCGGCGGCTCCGACCAGGAGATGGCGCCGGCTCAGCCGGGCCTCGATCAGATCGCTGAGATGTGGATTGTCGGTTGGGTTCGAGCCCTCGGGCCGTTCATCCGTCACGCTGCCAGATCCCTTCATACGTCAGCTGATGTCGATGGCTGACGGTACGTGGCGTTCCTGGCGCCAGCCTGGAGACGGGATGAACGCGAGATGGCGGGAGCGTGTACGGATCAGACCGCCGGCGCGGTGCTCCGCCGCCGTCCGAATGCGGCGAACACCGCCATCGTGCCCCCGGCCGTGATCGACAGCATCGCCGGGAGCGGCACGTCGGGGACCACCGGCGGCGGATCGCACTGGGTCAGGATCCGCACCTGATCGAAACCGTCAGTCCGGAAGGTGAACCCGACCGTCGTCGGGTTGCTCAGCATGAGAAGATCGCCGTTGGGGTTGATGACCGGGATGCGGGGCTCGATACCCCGACTGGCATCACCCGACGGGTAGGCCGTGCCCGGGAGCCCGAACGGAACGGCGCCGCTGTCGGTGACATCGAGGAGGGGAGACAGTGGGACGACACCCAGAACCGGCTGCGAGAACGACGCGGTGCCGCTCAGGCTGGAGGTGGTGCCGGTGCCGACTGCGTCGAAGTGCAGCAGGTGCGATTGGAGGCAGGCGCCCGCCAACAGCGTCTTGGCCGTCATCGCGCCCGTGGCGTCGGTGACCGAGACCGTCAGCGACGCCGACAGTGTCAGCGTTCGTTCGGTGACGACCCGGACCACCGTGTCGCTCTCCACAGCACCAGGCCTGACGCTCGCCGGCGCGGCAGCCACCTGCGCCGCACCCGTGGTCGCGGTGACCGTCGCCCCAGCCGGCGCCGCCACCAGGAGCGCCGCCGCGATCCCCGTGAGCCCAGCCAGAGCGGCTCGACGCGTACCCTTCATGTTTCCGCCCTTTCAACCACCGTCGCTACGGACTGTCATCAACACTCAAACATGAAGTACCGCGTTGCGTCGCCGGTTCGGGCCACTGTTCGCCATCAGTTCCCTGCGAGTTCGCCACACAACCACTGTTCATCCCACCATCGGGTGCTGTTCAGCTTCGCCCCGACTCGGTGTTCACCGCCGTCGGTTTGAGTGACGCCGACGGGGGCGGCACCACGCCCCCGTTCACGGACGATCACAGGGAGAGTGACGGCACATGGCGGTGCGAGATCGACGATCGGGCCGGTGGCATCTGGCCGGAGGCCTCCTGGCCATGGCAATGGTGGCCGGCGCCTGCGGGTCCGATTCGGGTTCGGCCGCCGAGCCGGGAGAACAGCCAGCCGGCGGTGCCACCAGCACCACCCCCGATGTCACGGCGGCCAAGACGGAGTCGGAGAGCTTCCGCACCCTGGGCATGCCCGACGACTGGATCAATTTCGGCGCCTTCTACCAGTCGGTGTGCGACGCCTACGATCTCGGCTGCAACGGCTCGTCGGTGGCCTCGGTCAACCGCCTCGACACCGACATGAGCTCGGCCGAGGAGATAGCGGCCTTCAAGTCGGAGACCTCGAACACCGGGATGTGCGCCGACATCGGGATCGCCTTCGGCCAGGTGGCCGAGGCGGAGAAGGTGCTGATCGACTACCTCCCGGCGGCGGCGGCCGACCTGCCCGACGCCTACAAATCCACGTCGGGGGGATGGGTGGCCTCGGCCGTGGGGGTGATCAGCATCATGACCAACACCGACGTGGTGTCGAACCCACCCCGGTCGTTCGCCGACCTCCTCAAGCCCGAGTACAAGGGGCTGGTCACGATCTCGAACCCGGTGACCTCGGGCACCGGCCAGGCCATGGTGTTCGCCACCGCAGCGGCCCTCTCCCCCGAGAAGGGCGAGTTCGATCTCGACGCCGCTGTCGACTATTGGAAGCAGTTCACCACCCTGGGCCAGAAGAACGAGGCCGAGTTCTCGGCCGCCGCCTTCGAGCGGGGTGAGACGCCGATCCGTCTGGCCTACGACTTCGTCAACCTCCAGACGGTGGCCCAGGTGGAGGACAAGGGGATCGGGGCCGAGGTGGTGATCCCGTCCGAGGGCGGGGTGTGGTCGCCGTCGGCCACGATGTGCAACGCCAAGACCGAGGATCCCAACCTGGCCAAGCTGGTGCTCGACCACACCCTGTCGGAGGAGGGCCAGCTCACGTTCGCCGAGGTCGGTGCCCGCCCGGTGCTGTACACCCTGGGCAAGCTCACCGTCCCCGAGGACCTCAAGGCCAATTGGCTGCCCGATACCCAGTACGCCAACGTGATCCAGTACCCCGGTGACACCTGGCCCGATCCGGCGATCGTGGCCGAACGCTGGGAGGGCGAGGTTCTTGCCGGCGGCTGAGAGCCCGCTGGCCCGGCAACGGCCGGGCCCGAGCGGGCGGCGGCGGCTGCCGACGTGGGTCGGCGACTGGTTGCCGGTCGTCCCGTTCGTGGCCTTCGTCGGCGTGCTGCTCGCCGGCTCCGCCCTGTGGCTGGTCCGTTCCAGCTTCAGCGGGCCGGATGGGGGCTGGACCGTGCAGCCGTGGCGGGACGTGTTCGGGATCCGCCTCAACCGATCGGCCATCATCACCTCGGTCGAGTTGTCGGCGGTGGTGGCCACGGTGTGCGCCCTGGTCGGCACGCCCCTGGCCTGGTTCGTGGCCGCCTTGGCCCGGCGGGGCCGGACGGCGGCCCAGGCACTGCTGAACGTGGTCTCGAACTTCGGTGGGGCCTCCCTGGCCATCGCCATGATCACCACCCTCGGCTCGGTCGGCTTCCTCCGGCTACTGGTGCAGGACTGGGTCGGGCGTGACCTCCCGCTCGACCTGTTCTCGTTCTGGGGTCTGGTGGTCACCTACACCTACTTCACCCTGCCGCTCTACGTCCTGCTGCTGCTGCCGGCGATGGGCGCGGTACGTCCCGAGTGGTGGGAGGCCGTCCAGGTGGCGTCGGGGACCCGCTGGGACTTCTGGCGGCGGGTGGGCGGGCCGGTGCTGTCGCCGTTCGTGCTGGCCGGCTGGGTGCTGAGCTTCGCCTGGTCGATCGGCCAGTTCTCGGTGCCGTTCGCCCTGCTGGGCGAGACGCCGAGCACGCAGCTGATCACCATCCGGCTCGGCAACTTCCTGTTCTCGGCCACCGGCGGCTCGAACCGGTTCAACCGGGCCGCCGCCCTCGGTGTGCTGCTCATGGTGTTCGCCGGGGTGGCCCTCACCACCTACCGGATGCTGGCGGCCCGGATGCTGAAGCGCTTGGGGGCGGCGGCATGACGGCCGACAGCGTGCTCGTCCGACCGGCCGAACGGGTCGAACGCCGGTCGCTCCCCCGACCGGCCGGCCGGTGGCTCCTGTTCGCCGCCTGGGGCGCCCTGATCGCCCTGCCCATGGTGGCCACCGTGCTCTACTCGCTGGCCACGGTGTGGAGGAACAAGGCCTTCCCCGACGGCTACACGCTGCGCTGGTGGGCCGACACGCTGCGCGAACCCCGGGTGGTCGACGCCCTGGTCCGGTCGGTTGCCCTGGCGGTGGCGACCGTGGCCATCGTGGCCACCATCACCCTGCCCCCGCTGTACTGGGCTTATGTGCGCAACCCCCGACTGCGGACGATCATGCAGGTGTCGGCCCTGTTGCCCTTCGCCCTTCCGTTCGTGGTGCTGGCCTACGGGATGAAGAACCTGGCCCAGTCGACCGGGGCCACTCGCCCGCTGGAGGCGTCGTTCCTGCTCCTCCTGGCCGGCCACGTGGCCCTCTCATTCCCCTTCTTCTTGTGGCCGGTCGACAGCGCCCTGGCCGCCGCTGGCGTCCGCCAGCTGCACGAGGCGGCCGAGACGGCGGGGGCCGGCCCGGTGACCACGCTGTTCCGGGTGGTCCTACCGAACATCCGCACCGGGCTGCTCACCGGGTCGATGCTGTGCTTCGCCACCTCCTTCGGCGAGTACTCGATCGCCAAGGTCATCACCGGCTCGTCGTTCGAGACGTTGCCGGTATGGCAGGTGGCGGCGCTGGCCGACACGAGAGGCAACCCGAACGGAGTGGCGGTGATGGCGGTGTTCACCTTCCTGGTGATGTTCGCCGTGTCGACCGTCATCGCCGTGGCCGGCCGGGGCGAGGTGGCGTCTATCGTGCCCGGGGCCACCGGCCCGGCTCTGAGACGGAGATGATGAGGAGATGACGGTGTCGAGCGCGGTGGATCTGCACGGGGTGACCAAGGCGTTCGGGACCACCCGGGCACTCGACGAGGTGAGCCTCACCGTGGCCCCGGGTGAGCTGGTGGCATTGCTCGGCGGGTCGGGCTGCGGCAAGACGACGCTGCTCCGGGTGGTGGCCGGTCTCACCCGCCCCGACCGGGGCCAGGTGTGGCTGGGCGACCAGGAGGTCACGGCCACACCCACCCGGCACCGACCGATCGGGATGGTCTTCCAGCACTACGCCCTGTTCCCCAACCTCGACGTGGCCGGCAACGTGGCCTTCCCGCTGGTGGTGCGGCGCCGGCGGTCGGCCACCGAGGTCCGGCGGCGGACGGCTGAGCTGCTGGAGCTGGTGGGTCTGGCCGGGTTCGAGTCGCGCTACCCCAACGAGTTGTCGGGCGGGCAACAGCAGCGGGTGGCGCTGGCCCGGGCTCTGGCCCCGGAGCCCGAGGTACTGCTGCTCGACGAGCCCCTGTCGGCGCTCGACGCCGTGATCCGGGTGAACCTGCGCGACGAGATCCGCCGGATCCAGCAACGGGTGGGCACCACCGCCCTGTTCGTCACCCACGACCAGTCCGAAGCCATGGCCATCGCCGACCGGGTGGCGGTGATGGCCGACGGGAGGATCGAGGAGATCGGCACACCACCCGAGATCTGGGAACGGCCGGCGTCGCGGGTGGCGGCGCTGTTCGTGGGGGCCCGCAACGCCCTGGAGCTGCCGGTGGCGCTCGACCGGCGCATGCGATGGGGCACGGCGTTCGAGGTCGATGCCCCCGCCGCCGCCAACGGCCGGGCCCTGGCCGTGTTCCGGGCCAGCGATGTGGAGCTGGTGGAAGGGGGCGGGATGGCGGGGACGGTCGAGGTTCGGGCCTTCCTCGGTGCCACCACCCGGCTCCAGGTGGCCTCGGGCCACGGAGACGTGGTGGCGGTGGAAGTACCGTCATCCCTGGCCACCCGATTGAGCGAGGGTGCGGTGGTGAGCCTCCGGGTCGATCCGGCCCGGGTGCAGGTCTTCCCGGTGGACGCATGAACGGCCGCTCCCGGTCCGCCACCGGCACCCGGGTGGTGATGATCATCCTCGATGCCATGCCCGACCGGCACCTCGATCCGGCCCGCACGCCGAACCTGTGGCGCCAGGCCGCCACCGGGACCCGGGCCGACGGCGGGGGCGTCTCACTGCCGGTTTCGGTCACCTACGCCAACCACGCCGCCTTCGTCACCGGGGCCGACCCGGCGGTCACCGGCGTGCACGGCAACCACACCTGGATCGACGGCGAGGGGTGGATCCTCTCCCCCGACGCCGGGCCTCGGGCCGTGACCCTGTTCGACCGGGTGGCCGCCGCCGGTGGGCGCTCGGTGCTGATAGCCGGCGACCAGCACCTGGTCCGCCAGATGGGAGCTCAGCGGGCCGATCACGTGTGGCCGCCCGCCGGAGAGCCTCCGGAGGGCGCCGGGCGGTGTGCCCACGGCTACCTGGTCGACGCCGAGGTGGTGGAGGCGGCGCGGCGGGCCGATCTCCACGCCGATCTGGTGGTGCTCCATCTCAACGAGGTCGATACCGTGGCCCACGACCACGGCCCCGACTCGCAGGCCGCCCTCGACCAGCACCGGGCCACCGACGCCGCCTACGGCCGGCTCGTCGACCTGCTGGCCGACGGTTGGGAGCGCACGGTGGTGCTCACCCTGTCGGACCACGACCAGGAACCGGTGACCGATCAGCGACCGGTGGCCCTGCTCGACGCGGTGGCCTCCCTGCCCGGTCTCAGCGCGGTGTCGGAGGGCACGGCACTGCTGATCCACGGCGCGATCGGGGACCGGGAACGGACGGCGATCCTGGCGGTCGACGGGGTGGAGGGGGTGGAGGAGCTGGCAGCCGGCGTCTGGATGGCCTGGACCGTGCCCGGCCGGGTGTTCACGCCGTCGCGGCCCTCGCTCGGTGGGCAGCACGGCAGCCCCCGGTGCCGGGCCCAATTGGCCATCGTGTCGGGTGGCCACCCCCGGGTCGACGACATCGGACGGTGGCTCGCCGGGCGACGGCCGTCCGCCCTCTACTGGGCCCCGCTGGTGGCCGACCTGCTCGAGCTGCCGCCGCTGGCGGACCCCGCCCCGCCGGCCGGCGGCGCCGGCTGAGGCCGCCTCGACGGTTGCTCCGCCGGGCCTCAGCGCTCGCCGGCGGCCAGCGAGCGCAGGAGCGGGAGCCAGGCGTCGACGGGGAGGACAGTCCGGCCCGCCCGCTTGGCCTCGTCGTCCCAGCGGCGGAGCGCAACGGCATCGGCCCACCAGGGAGCCGCCATGAAGGTGCTGATCTCGTCCGGGCTCATCGGCCCGCCCTGCACCTCGAGGCTGCGGACCGACGCCGGCGACAGGCGGTCCCCGTAGTCGGCGTCGACGGCCACCAGGTACCGCTTGGCCGCCACGTGGAGCCGCACCGGCTCGGTGACCTCGGGCCCGAACCAACGGGAGAGCAGGTCGGCCCCGACCCGGTCGTGCTCGTGGTCGGAGCCCAGCGGGATGTGGAGCGGCCGGTTGTCGCCCAGCACCAGGTGGCCGACGTCGTGCAGCAGCGCCGCCGCCACCAGGGCATCGGCCGCCACGTCGGCGGCGGACACCGCAGCGCACTGCAGGGCGTGGTCCCGCTCGGTGACGACCTCGTCGTACAGCCGGTCGGCCTCCGGTCCCCGGTAGAGGTCGACGAGATCGTCGAGAGAGGCCACCGGGATCGACGTCACCAAACCCCCCGTCCCGGCCGGGACCGAGCGGAGGTCGCCTCCACCGGACGGCCCAGGAAGTCGTCGCTGATGCTGATCCTCACCCGCTCACCGTCGAACGTGGAACCCCGATCGGTCAACTCGGCCTGCTTGTCGGCGTAGTAGGCGGCCCTCAGGTCGCCGGCGCTGGCTGCGTTGTAGGTGAGATAGAGCGCCCGTCGGGGGCGCTCGGTCGTGTTGGGCCCGCTGTGATGAGGGGCGTAGGAGTCGAACACCACGAGATCACCGGCCGCCACCTCCACCGGGCGCCACTGGAGCGTGGCCGCCACCACCTCGCTGATCCGACCCCGTCCGTCTGTGGGGAGTGCACCCTCGGTGTGCCCGGGAGCGAAGTAGAGGCAACCGCTGGCCTCGGTGGCGTCGTCCACCGGCACCATCACCGAGATGTGGTGGTCGACAAAGCGGTAGGCGGCGGCGTCCTGGTGGGGGGCGAATCCGCCGCCACCGGGAAGCTTGTAGTTCACCTTCTCCTTGTAGAGAACGGCCGGCTCGCCCAGCAGCTGACCCACGATGCCCTTCAGCAGGGGACCGCGCACGAACGTGCCGAGCGGTACGTGCTCGTCGGCGAACAGCTCCGAGCGGGCGATCACCGGGCCGTCGTCGGTCTGCTCGAAGTGGTGGAGACCCGGGCCGCCCATCACCGACCAAGCGACGAGATCGTGGAGCGAATCGTCGAGCTCCGCGACCTGGTGCGGTGCCAGCGCACCGGGAAGGTGGAGCCAACCGTCCCGTGCCCACAGCTGCATCTGCGCAGGTTTGAGGATCATCTCCTCCCATCAGACGACACCGCGGTGTCG
>CADEDH010000123.1 GCA_902826025.1 uncultured Actinomycetes bacterium | reverse complement strand
GCCCTCACAGCGGCAGTCGTGATCCTGGGCCGCCGACGCCGGACCCCGACGCAGCGAGCCGAGGACCTTCGGTGGCGCTGGATGTGAATAGGGCGACGGCGGTGATCAGGGTCGCTTGTGGATTGACCACTACAACAGCGCCGGAGATATCGGAGGCTGTCACCAGCCGTGGCTTGGTCAGAGTAGTTGCGGATCGGTGCGGCGAAGCTCGACCAGTTCGGCCCGCAGAGCGTTGGTGAGGCGCCGGGCGTCGGCCAGTTCGTGTTGCCGCTTGCGGAACTCGGTCTCGGCTCTCTCGGCGTAGCTCAGCAAGATCGCTCGCTCGCTGCTGACGAGAGGGTCGCCGGTTTGGAGGCGATCTCTGAGGTCCATGAGTTCGCGGGTCTCGTCGAGGGTGAATCCGAGAGGTTTCATGGCCTTGACCTGGATGAGACGGTCGATGTCGGCCTCGGTGTAAAGCCGGAATCCTCCGGCGGATCGGGCCGAGGGAACGACGATGCCGGCTTCGTCGTAGAACCGGATCGTGCGTAGTGAGAGGTCGATCCGGTCGGCCACCCGTCCGATGGTGAACATCTGTTCTGACACTCGGATCCTCCTGGGTGGCCAGTTGACCGTAGCGGTCCCACGGGATGAGAGGGAACCTGATCCACCGGCTGGCCAGTTTGACCTACACACTCTCCAGTTACGTCACTGTACAGTGTCGGGCGGCGGGCAACCGACCGACGGCACCCCAGGTATCCGATGGCGTTCAACTCCGTAGGCTTTGCGATCTTCCTTGCTGGCATGGTGGCGTTGGTGTGGCTTTTGCCCCATAAACGTCAAAACGTGTTCCTGTTGGCGGCGTCGTATTTCTTCTATGCCTCGTGGGACTGGCGATTCCTCGTCCTGCTGGTGCTGTCAACAGTTATCGGCTACACCGCCGGAGTCGCGCTAGGGGCCACGGAGGATGAAGCACGTCGCAAAGCGATCGTGGCGAGCCGGGTGGCGCTGAACCTGGCCATTCTCGGCGTGTTCAAGTACGCCAACTTCTTCGTGGGTGGCGCCGTTGACCTGTTGCGGTCAGTCGGAGTTTCGGCGGATGAGCCGACTCTGCGGATCATCTTGCCGATCGCCATCTCGTACTACACGTTCGAAGAGATCTCCTACACGGTCGACCTCTACCGTCGTCAGCTCCGCCCATGTCGCGACCCGGTGGCCTACGCCCTGTTTGTCGCCTTCTTCCCGAAGCTGGTGGCCGGTCCGATCCTGCGGCCCAAGGAACTCCTCCCTCAGATCGAGCGACCCCGCCAACGACCGGACTCCGGCCAGGTCGGCTCGGCTTTGGGACTCTTGTTGTGGGGGTTGGTGAAGAAGGTGGTCATTGCCGACTCGTTGGCGATGCTGGTCAACCAGATCTACACCAAGCCCGAGCAGATGAGCGGCCTGTCGCTCATGTTTGGCACGTTGTGTTTCGCCGGTCAGATCTACGGCGACTTCTCCGGTTACAGCGACATGGCTCGGGGAGCGGCCCGGCTTCTTGGGTTCGAGCTACCGCTCAACTTCCGCCAGCCCTACCTGTCGAGTTCCCTCACGGCGTTCTGGCGGACGTGGCACATCTCGCTGTCGTCGTGGCTTCGCGAATACCTGTATGTGCCGCTCGGGGGAAACCGGCGTGGCCCCCGTCGGACGATGGTGAACCTGATGGCCGTGATGGTGCTGGGCGGGCTGTGGCACGGTGCCGGGTGGACGTTCCTGGTGTGGGGAGCGATCCACGGCACGGTCCTGGCAGTGGAACGCCTAAGTCGGCGGGCGGTAGACAACAGCGAGGTCCGGGTCACCATCCGCCAGATCCCCCGGGTGCTGGTCACGTTCGCTGTGGTCTGTCTGGCTTGGGTCTTCTTCCGTGCCCCGAACTTGGACGCGGCGACCACGATCACCTGGCGGATGCTGACCTGGGCCTCGGGCGACACCGTATGGACTGCGGCCGCAAGCCTCCTGGTGGCAGTTCCCGTTCTGGTCGGCGCCGATCTGATCGAACGACGACACCAGGTCTCGCCGCCCGTAACAGAGCGGACCGGCCGGCGGATGGCGACCCAGACTCGCAGCCCGATCGCGATCGGCGGCCTTATCGGGCTGGCCGGTGTCGCCCTCCTCATCAGCAGCGGAGGCCAATCTGTCCCCTTCATCTACTTCCAGTTCTGAACGTGCCATGACTGACATCAACCACAAACCCGCCACCCGACGGCAGCGGAGCGTCATTCGTTGGCGGCCGCTCGCCCTCAGCGCAGCAACCGTGGTGCTGTTGGCCGAGCTGACGGTCCGGTTGGTGTCGCCTGCTTTGGATCCGGTTGGCGACTGGACCCGCACCGACTTCGTCGACCATCAGGACGGCATACGACCCCGAGCCGACGATCTCGACCTGCTGGTCGTCGGTTCGTCGGTCGTCGGCCGGGCGGTGTCGCCGGATCGGCTACGCGACGCCGGAGGCCCGGAGACGGGTTACAACTACTGGCTGGCGGGGCCGGCCATGCGATCCATCTCGGCCCTGACGTCCGACGTGCTGTTGAAGCAGACCGAACCCGAGGTCGTGCTGATCGGGCTCTCGATGCGAGAATTCAACGCTGCCCCGAGCCAGAACAACCAGTTCGCCTCCTTCACCCAGTCGTACCGTTTCCAGTCGGCTGCTGGGCATGCCGGCACGATCGACCGCCTCGACCACACCCTGCAGTCGGCCAGCTACCTGGCCCGCTACCGGGTGACCCTCCGGGACCCGGTCAGGCTTATCGACGACCTGCGGAGCGGACCGCTCGTCCACGAGGCCATCGGTGCTGATGGCTTCCTCGTCGACCGGGGCCAGAACCAGGTGGCCGACGAGCCTCCCGCCCATGTCGACCAGGAGCGCTTCGCCATGACCGGCTATGCCGTCAACGACGCCGACCTTGTCGCATTGGCCACCCTGCTCGACGATCTCGCTGCACGGGACATACCGACCCTGGTGGTCAACCTCCCGGTGACCCAGACGTTCATCGACATGGCCAACGACGGCACGGCCGACTACCAGGATTACGTACGTCAGGTCGAAACGGTCACCCGCAGCCACGGCGCCAACTGGCTCGACACCATGCAGGCCAGCTGGCCCGACGAGAACTTCGGCGATGTCAACCACCTCAACGACACCGGCACCGCCGCCCTCCAACCGATGATCCTCGCTGCCATCAACACCCTGAGCGGGTCCACCAACGAGCCGCAGCGAGGCGATCTCAGCAACACGGAAGCAGACCCACACCCCTGATGAACGACGACCCTCCCGCTGCGTCCTCCCCCTCGCCAGCCACCCGGGCATCCAGAACCCCATCAGCTCGGCCGACATGCTCGGCTCCGGTGCCACCACGCCGATCGTGTCGAACCGAGGTAGGGGTCGCCCGGTGACGACGAGCATTCGGCGCCTGGCAACCCGAGTATGGCGGGGCTTCGACGGCCTGGCTGGCGACACCCTGTGGGCCGCCTCGAACGACGGGCTCGGTCTGCTCAGCTCAATGGTGTCGTTCTACCTGATCACCCGGGCGCTGCCGAACGAGCGTTACGGCGGGTATGTCGGGCTCTACGGTCTGCTGGGCGCCATCGGGGCCTTCTCCTACTCCGGAGTCGGCCTGGCTGCGTTGCATCGCCTGATCGGCGAGCGGGATGATCCCGACGACACACTGCGCTCGTTCCTCTCGCTCACGGTGATCACCGGGGCGGTCCTGTCGGCGGTGGCGATCGGCCTGTCGTTGGCGTTCCTCCGGCTCAGCACGGTCGAGATCTGCCTCCTGGTGGTGGCCGAGCTTCTCGGCCCTGCCGTGATCTTCATTTCCGCCCTCCTGATCCAGGGCGTATCCGGCTTCGCCGCCTCCGCCCGGGTGCGGCTCGGCGTGGTCATCATTCGCCTCAGCTCGGTGGTGCTCTTGCACCTCACCGGCCATCTGACCATCACCGCCCTCGGTCTCACCATCCTCATCGGGTTCCTGGTCTACGGCGCCTGGATCCTGACCGTTCACCTTCCCCGCCACGGCTACACCGTCTCGTTCGGCTGGCCGAACGGGATCTCCCTACGATCGAGCGGCGTGTTCTCCGTGCCGATGGTGGCCACCAAGCTGCAAACCGACGCCGACAAGTTCCTCCTCAACGCCTTCGGATACCGGGCCGAGGCCGGCGTCTACGGTGCCGCCTACCGAATCGTGCTCCTCGGGCTCACCCCCCTCGGCTCGCTCGACACCGCCGCCTTCCAGCGGTTCCTCCCCCGGAGCGAACCCGGGGCCATCGGGGTGCACTGGCGGCGGTCCACCCGAATGGCAATGCTGATGGGAGCGGCCAGCGTGGCCATGGCCGCCGGGCTCTGGATCTGCCTCCCCCTCCTGCACTTCCTGATCGAGGACCGCTACGACGAAGCCTTCGACATCGTGCCCTGGCTGCTGTTCATGATGCCGCTCGTCTCCACCAGCAACCTGGCGCTCAACGGCCTGCTCGGCCTGGGCCGGTCCACAACCAGGATGTACGTCACGATCGTCTCGTCGGTGATCTCGATGGTCAGCTACTTCACCCTGATCCCGTCGAACGGCTGGAAGGGTGCCGTGGCCGCCACCTACATCACCGAGGTGGCGCTGGCCGTCATTGCCTGGAGCACCCTGTGGCACTACCAGCGCCGAGCGGATGACGAGACCAGGCGATCGCCCGCACCGTTCACCGATAGCGACCTGGTCGACTGACCAGAGCCTCCGGCTCAGCCAGCGCCCGCCGCCAGTTCGAAGGCCCCGACCGTCGCACCGGCCGGTGAACGAGGGATCCGGGCCGCGTCCTCCGGTAGTGCCCGGGCAACCGGGACGGCGCGACCAAGGAGAAGGCCCTCGGCTGTCGGTCGAAAGTCGGCGACCTCGGGGTCGATGCTGGGCAGTCGGACCCCGGGATCGCTGGCAACGACGAGGTCGGCCTCACCGGCTGCCTGGTCGCCTCGATCGGTGACGAACACGTTGCCCTCGGTGACGAGCCCTGTGGCCTCGGAAGCGGCGAACGCCGGGGCGCCGGGAAGGCTCCAGGCCAGGTTGTTGGCGAAGATCACATCGTCGACGTGACCCGCCGCCAGCTCGACCGCTCCGCCCTCCAGCCCCGGGGTACGCCCGTTGTGGTAGGTCGTGTTATGCATGACGTCCACCCGATCGGACTCGAGGACCAGGATGCCCCGCCCGCCGTTGTCGAATGCGACGTTGTTGGCCACCAACGTGCGGCCGGTGTAGCCGGTCTCGCGCGACTGGTCGATGATGATGCCGTTGCCATCCGTGATGACGTCGTGGTCACGCCACTGGGAGAAGACCTTGTTCTCGTTCCGGTACAGCACATTGCCCACGACCCGGTTGTGGTAGCCGTCGGCCGGTGGTTCGGTGCCGGCATCGACCGAATGCCACATGGAGATCCCCGAACCCTGCTCGGGCCCCCAGAAGGAGTTGTCGTGAACCCGGTTCTCGACGATCTCGATGTCCGAGGCCTCCACGGTGCCGATGCCGCCCACCGGCATGCCCGAGACCTCGTTGTGAATCGCCCGCACATGGTGGCTGTTGCGGATCAAGATCCCCCAGCCGTAGTCGTTGTCCACGCCGAAGCCCCGACCCACGACGTTGAGGCCCGAGATCTCCACATAGCTTCCGCTCACCTCGATCCCGTTGCCCTGGCCGGCCGCGATCGTGGGTGACGCCCCGGGGGCGGCCGTCACCCGAATCCAGGCGTCCGGCGTCCCGCTGGTGGCGAGCACGAAATGCGACCGCCACGAGCTGGTCTCGCCACGGTACTCACCCCCCATCAGATACAGGGTCTGGCCCGGCTGCAACCGGTCGAACGCAACCTGCAGCGACCCCCACGCCGTGGCCTGCGACTGCCCATCACGGTCGTCGCTACCAGCCACCGGGTCGACGAACACCGTGGCCGGATCGGGGGCATCGACGTCCACCGTGCCGGCGGTCGGAAGCGGCGCCACGGTGGCCGTTGGCGCCGGTGCCGTCGTCGTCGGTGCCTCTGTTGGCGGGTCCGACGAGCAACCGACCATGAGCAGGACAACCGCCGCAGCGCTCGAAGCACTACCGAACGGGTGACCGAAGAACCGGCGCAACCCTACCATGACGTAAGGGTAGAGTTGGGCTGTCGACCCCCGGCGGCGGCGGCTCCAAATCCTCGTGGCACGGGTGAAATCACCTCAGCCGTCGCTTCCATCGAGATGACGGGAGCGGCCCGTATTGCAGCTTCCTGGTCCAGTGCCCGCCAGCCTGCCTTCGGCCAACGACCCAGCCGAGGTCGCTCTCGGAGCTGTCGATGGATCACCCAACGGGAGTGATGCAGCCTGCGGCGACTGCGGCGATGGTCGGCGCAGCACATCGACCGTCGCCGGGTCGAGGTAGATCACCCGCCGGCTCCGCTTCGTCTCCGGGGTGGACAGAATGGGCCGGTAGTTCACCGTGGTGAGCGTGCTCACCACAGCGAGCTGCCCGTGCTCCAAGTCCACATCCGACCACCGCAAGCCCGGCAACGTGAGCGAAGAACGCCCAGAGGTTGTCGACGATCCACGTCTGCTGCTCGGCGCGGTGCGCAACCGGTGGCCGAGCCACAGCGGCAGCGTTGGGCTGGACCAGGCCCGCCACCGAGTAGCTGATCCAGGTCGTCACCTTCAAGCGATGGTTCTGGCCGGCGAACCAGTCATCTAGGAATGGCCGAGCGTGACGGCGGTCTGGCCTGCTCAGAGCGGTGCCCGGGGCGGGATTCGAACCCGCACGACCTTGCGGCCCGAGGGGTTTAAGCTTTCGCTTCGCCCATCAGCTGGTCCCATCTCGTCCGCCGTATGGTCTCTGACCAGGAAGAACAGTCCGGGCCGTTCGGCCGGATCCCGCCTGTCGGGCGGCGTACCGGGAAATCCTGTGCACTTTTCGTGCACGGCGGACGGTCACCTACTCGGGAACAGTTCGAACCGCAGATCGAAGACGTCGAAGTCCTCAACGGCGAAGCCTTGGGCGTAGCGGCTGAAGGTGACAGTGAAACGGCTGAAGAAGCCGCGCTGACCCAGCAGCAGGCCCCATGGAGGCTCCCACGATTCGATGAAGCCGACGTCGGCCTGCCAGTCGACCGTGGATGTGCCGTCCGGAGCGATCAGCCGGAGCGTCACGTCGGCGAAGCGCACCCTTCGGGACGCGCCGCCGAGGCCCACCAGGATCTCCGGTGCGTTCTGCAGGTCCACGCCTACAGCACGCGCCAGCCAAGGAGCGGCAAACGTGCGCTCAGCTCCGGAGTCGACCAGGGCCGCGACGCGAGGCGGGGCGTCGTCCGGTGCAAGGCCGGGACCAAGCATCTCGATCTCGAGGACGGGCCGCAGGACGATGTTGTCGGGGTCGTAGACGCCCGAGCTGTGCGGATCCTCAACGTAGGGATACACCAAACGCAGGCCAGCAACCTCAGCCAAGCCCGACGAGCTCCGGCTCGCCGATTGCGGGTATCCGCATGATCGTCGCACCGCGGATGCCTTGCTCACGAAGTGCCAGATACACGGCATCAGCTGTGTCACGGGCCTCGACGACTCGCCGATCCTTCAGGGCGACCCACTTACCTTCGAACCCGCGGACCGCCTCGTGAAGAAGCACTGGCTGCACGACTCGCTCTGGCATCGCTCCTCCTCATCAGCCAAGCCCAACGATAACGCCTCTGTCTCGCCACCGCGAGGACGGCCACACACATGGCTTCGAGGGTCCGGCCCCGAGGACCTCCGATCGGCCACCTCGACTCGCTACCTGATGCCGCCCCGATCGGGCAGACTGGAGATATGGCTCCCGACCTCCTGTCCCGGATCGTGGTCGATCCCGCCATCTGCTTCGGGAAGCCGATCATCCACGGTCACCGGATCTGGGTGTCGCTCATCCTGGGCTATCTGGCCGAATGGTGGACCGTCGAGGCGATCATCGACGAGTTCCCCGGCATCGAGCTGGACGACATCCGAGCGTGCATCGCCTACGGAGCCCGGCTCGCCGACATGCGGTTCGCCGACCTCGACGACGTTGCATAAAGTTCAAGCTCGACGAGAACCCCATCCGGTATGGGACGGCCACCGCCGGACGATCGGGGCCACTGACCGATGCTCGGGCCCCAGGCAGCTGGCAACCCGCCACGACCGCAGGGGCGGGCCAGTCACTCTGGACCTAGGGGTATCACTATCCGACCGGAGAGGCTGCGAACTTCGAGTCGTAGCTCGTCGACCTGGCTCTGGAGTACGCGGATGACCGCGCGCCATTCTTGTTCGATCTCAGCGGGGGTTTGCTGGGGCTCGTCCTCTTCCCCGAAGGGGATGCCGGCGATGGCGGCTGCCGCCAAGAGCACGTCGGCGGGGGGCATGACTCGGCCGTTGATCCAATTGCTGATCGCTGATTCGGAGTAGCCGTCGTCGGGACCGACCCCGAACTCCTTGAGGCGGGCGGCGAACTTGGTCCCTGATCCCGCCGCCTGTCGGGCCTGCGCCATGACCTTGCGTACGAGTGAGGGGATCTCTGGTCCGTCGGACGTCTCGGCAGTAGTCATTGCTTCTCAGTGTAGGGACGTCACGGAAAAGCTTGCACCTCCTTGCTCGTGTCGGTAGGCTCCCTGCGTGTCAGGCGGGACGCGTGCTTGTGGAGCACACCACGGGGATTGGGATCTCGCTGGCTGACGTGACTAAGCCCGAACTGAGGAGAGAAGCATGGTTCGGCGGCGGGATCGCCGCAGCGATCAAAGTACCGAACGCCCTTAGTGGCGAAGACGACATCGTTCCGATCACTCCTGGAGGCAGCTACGTGCTGAGCATCGCTCCGCAGGCCGGTCAGGGCGATCCGCTTCTCGTACCGTTCCCCGTCGTTCCAGCAGAGCCGGGAACCACGTACTCGGTCGAAGTCTCCCAGAGCACCGGGGAATGCGGCTTTCCGCTCAGCTGGATCGAGTTCGACGGGCAGAACTGGCTCCCCGGGGGCTCCACCCCAGTCGAAGGACCCGGGCGCCCCATGGTCGGAGCGCTCACCCTCCTGGATAGCGACACTGCTCGTTTCGAAGGCGCTGACGGAAGCGCCACGACCTTCCTCCGAGCCGACACCGGTTGGGCCTGTTGAGATCGCCGGGTTTGACCTGAA
>CADEDH010000122.1:1164-9277 GCA_902826025.1 uncultured Actinomycetes bacterium | reverse complement strand
GTTCTCATTGCCGCGCTGGAGAACGGGCACGAGCTCGAGCCCGACGCGCTGGCCGCCAGCGGGCTGACAGACATCGCCATCCACTGCGCCGGACACCTCGAAGCGATCCTGGCGCAACCCGAACGAGCCGAGAGCGACTGGTCGATCGAGGTCCCCGACCCCTGGCACACGTGCGACGACTGCACCGTCCTCGCCGACTTCCTGGCCGACCCCGACCGGCACATCTTCGAGTGGCCATTGGCCGAACGTCGGCGGCGCCACGTGCACGACACCATCGACCGCCTCGAGTTGCCCGTGGAACACGCCACCCGACGCAAAGGCAGCCCGTACACCCTCGTGCTCAGGAAGGGCGACCTGGTGCAGCTCGACCGCCAGGCTCGCCAACGAGCGGCCCTCGATCTCGTCACCGGACTGGACCTGCTCCCCGACCGCACACCCTGAATAGATAGCCCGCCTGCCGGTGTCGCCCAGGGTCGCCCGCCCTGCTCCGCCCCGGAACGCAGCCGCCTGGATCACATCCAATCAGTTCAGCTAATATCAGCTCGGCTGATGTGGATGTGGGACGTGGAGTACACGAGCCACTTCGACGACTGGTACCAGACACTGACCGAGGAGGACCAAGACGCCCTGATCGCCCGAGTCGGCCGGCCCGGGAATCGGTCGCCCTGCCGTCGACAACGTCCACCGGTCGCGTCATCCGAACATGAAGGAACTCAGGGCCGAGCGGGCCATCCGGATCCTGTTCGCCTGCGATCCTCGCCGCACTGCAATCCTGCTCGTCGGCGGAGACAAGAGCCCAGCCGATCCCACCAGCCCCAACCTGGAACCAGTGGTACGACCACTACATCCCGATCGCCGACGACCTCTACGACGCCCACCTCGCCGAACTCCGCGACGAAGGACTGATCTGATGCCCAGCACCAAGAAGTTCAGCCAACTCCGAGACGACGCCCGCCGCGATCCAGTACGCACCCGCGGCATCGATCAGGCCAAGGAACGAGCCACCGAGGAGATCGCGTCCTACCGCCTCGCCGAACTCAGAAAGGCCCTGGGCATCACCCAGGCCGAACTGGCCGCACTGGTCGGCAAGTCACAGTCCGCAATCTCCCAGCTCGAACACGGCGAGATCGGCCTGTCACTTGAGACCCTCCGCTCGATCATCCACCAACTCGGCGGCGAGATCGAGATCACCGCCATCTTCGACGGCCGCCGAGTCCTCATCGACACCTGATCCCGCGCGCGCCACGCGCGCGTAGCAGAGGGCAACACTGGGGCGAGCCGGGCAGCGACCGGGCGCGCCACCAACCCCGTGACCAGGACTTCAACCCGTTCTCCCTGATCCTGCCCCTGCTGTCCCGGGCGCTTTGCAAGCAGGGGGTCGTGGGTTCGATTCCCATCAGGTCCACCACATTTCCGCAGGTCAGCGATCTATTACGTCAAGCGACGCTCGCCCCTGAAGCCACGATGGCACGTCCATGGCACATGGCAGGGTGTGCGGGCCCGGTGTGCGGGCCCGGTTCATGATGGACATGTTGGCTCCGGTTGGTGCCTGACAGTTTCGGGGCGCGGGTCCGGTTGCTGGGTGACAGTGGCACCACGACTATCGTCCCTGGCCGGGGGCTCTACGGGGCCCGCCGCTGACCAGGACGTCCAGCGGTCGCGATCCGGGAGGGCACCCGATGAACACACAGCCGGGGTCGGATCAATCAGCCCAGCCGACCCCGGGAACCCCGAGGGGCTGCGAGCGACTCGCCTACGCCGTCGGGTTCACCGAAGACGCCACGTACAGCGACGTGTACGGCGGAGGCGGCGCCGTCGTCGGGCTCGACTGCCACCTCATTCGACCCGTGGATCGACCGTCGGACACGTTGATCGTCTTCATGCACCCGGTCGGCGGTGGCATGTACCTCCCAATGGTGCGGGGATTGGCGGCTGCGGGCCACCACGTCCTATGGGCGAACTCCCGCTACCGCGGTGCCGACTACGCGCTGATCATGGAGAAGGTGGCCTGCGATCTCGGCGAGGCCATCACCGACGCCAAGGAGCGGATGGGTTACTCGAGGATCGTTCTCGCCGGATGGTCCGGCGGCGGATCGCTGTCGATGTGGTACCAGGCGCTGGCCGAAGCGGGAACGGGCATCTCCGACACTGCCGCCGGTGACTCCTACGTCATCGACCCCGCTCGCATGCCGGCGGCCGACGCCATCATGATGTTGGCCGCCCACGTCAGCCGCCACCAGATCTTCACCGAGTGGATCGACCCATCCATCCACGACGAAAGCAGGCCCGACGTCCGCGACCCGGCCCTCAACCTCTACGACCCGTCGAACCCGAACCAGCCGCCATACTCCGCCGACTTCCTCGCCACCTTCGCCACAGCCCAGGTCGCCCGGAATCGGCGCATCACCGCCTGGGTGAAGGAGAAGCTGGCCACGATCCGAGCCTCGGACTCCCCCCATCGGGAGTTCGCCTTCACCGTCCACGGCACGATGGCTGATCCCCGCTGGCTCGACCCGACCATCGAACCAAGCGAGCGGGCCGTCGGTCGCTGCTACCTCGGCGACCCGAAGGTGGTCAACGACGGTCCCATCGGCCTGGCCCGGTTCTGCACTCTCCGGAGCTGGCTCAGCCAGTGGAGCTACGACGACGCCCGATGCGACGCCGTCGCCTCCGGCCCGAAGATCAGCATCCCGATCCTCGTCGTGGGCAACTCAGCCGACGACGCCTGCACGCCGAGTCACACCCATCGACTCTTCGAGGCGATCACCCACGACCGCAAACGCCTCCACATAGTCCAAGGCGCCACCCACTACTACACCGGGCCCGATGCCCGGGCCCATCTCCAGGAAGCGGTCGACGTGATCGACTGCTTCCTCATCGACCATCTCGGCGTCTCCTGAACCTGAGCTCGGGGCCGTCAGGTGAACAGGCGCGGGCCGCAGTGCGGCCACTGGCCGGCACCGGAACGGTTGTAGAGGATCTGCGCCCGCTCCGTCTGCTCGGCGGCCGACGCATCCGCCGGGTTCCCCGACCCGCCGACCGAGGCCCATGTCGCCTTGCTGAACTGGTAGAGGCCGTAGTACCCGGCGGGGTTCACGGCCTTGGGGTTGCCGCTGGACTCGCACTTGGCGAGAGCGGCCCAGTTGAGGTCGGCGGCGGCACCGCCGGCCGACCCGGGGTCGACGGCCTGGGGGGCGGCGACGACCGGCTTCGTGCCGACCGCGACGACCTCCTTCACCGGCTCGGTCGTGACCGTGGCGGCCACCACGAGCTCGCCGCTGATCTGGTCGTTGGTGTAGGTGACGGCGTAGGTCACCTCCTTTGCACCGTCGGTTCCCTTGGTCACG
This sequence comes from uncultured Actinomycetes bacterium, assembly GCA_902826025.1. Lineage (GTDB taxonomy): Bacteria > Actinomycetota > Acidimicrobiia > Acidimicrobiales > SZUA-35 > CADEDH01. The sequence continues at coordinate 5,930 of CADEDH010000122.1, read as the reverse complement.
ACCTTGCGGGTGCCGATGGCGAGATCGGCGTCGTCGCGCTCGATGGTCTCGTGGGCTACCGGTTCGGTGCGGGTCTCGTTCTCGATCCGGATCCGGGTCACTGTGATCGTCATGGCGCTCGTGACCGGGGTCTCCGCCGGTGGGGTGAGCGCGTCGGTTGGAGACAGGACGATGCCCTCGGCCGCCAGCAAGTCACCCACCGTCTTCGCCGCGCTGGTGACGCCGGACGGCTGGCCGCCCACGTCGAGGGTGACCGGCTTGGGCGTGATGATCTCGATCGTCGCCCCGCCACGGGGGACCGCATCGGACAGGGGGGCCAACACGGCGGCGCCGTCGGTGGGGGCGCTGAGCGCCTGGAGCGCATCGCCGACCGTCCGCCTCGTGGTGACGTGCGCGGTCTCCACGCCGTCGATGACGAGCGTCACCGGCCGGGCGTAGCTGACGGTGATCGTGGTGCCCTCGGCCAGTTCGGCGGCGAGGGGCGGGTCGACCAGGTCGGCGTCGGTGACGACGATGCCCTGATCGGCCAGCAGCTCGGCCACGGAGCTCGACCGGGTCTCGATCGACTGGGTCTGACCATCCACCGACAGCTCGACCCGCACCGGGCTGAGCACGTAGTAGACGCCACCAACGGTCGCCACCAGGGCCACCAGGGCGAGCAACGCCAGCAAGGCGAACCCCCGCCTGGCGCCCGGACGGGTGGAATCGATCGGGCCAGGGGGCGGCGGCTGTACCGGGGATCCGGGGTCCACCTCGGGCCGGGGAGCCGGGACGGTTCCGGTGTTGGTGGGCGTCGCAGTGATCATGGGTCTCCAGTGCGGGCCGAGCCCACAGGCGTGGCGCCACCCGAGGTCACGGACGGCGAACGATCGCAGACGACCAGAGACTGTAACCGTTCAGCAACATAACTCCGACCATCCCCCTGTGTCATCATCCGCCGAGCTGCGTCGGGTTGGGTCGCCTGGCGAGTTGATGAGGGGCCATCGCCGCATGGATCGAGATCCTCCGTCCGCTGAAGTTTCGACAGTCGCCTCGTCGAGATCGCTCAGTGCGGCGGCGGCGGACGTCACGAGCTAGTCCCCGGTCGACGGACGCTCCCCGTGCCTCGGGTTCCCGGCGACTCCCTGCCCCTCGGACACGGCGACAAATCTCCGGTGTGACCGCGGCCTACTGGCCGCTCATGCGCCGCCAGATGACAGGTTCCGGTCAGCAGAGCACCCCATGATGTGATGGCCCCACACCGCAGGTCCGCAAGAATTTCTGGCTCCGGCTGTCGAATCGGGTACGGCAGCACGACGTCATCGCGTACGACGACAAGGTCGTGCACCAAACGGCCAGAGGAGGCCCACCATGAAGTACATGCTGCTGCTCCGCCACAGCCCCGACGCCGGCCCGGTTGAGGGAACACCCGAGTTCGACGCCGAGATGGCGAAGTGGGGTGACGTGATGGGCGATCTCGGTGGTGCCGGTGCGATGGTGGCAGCGCACGGGCTCGACACCGAAGCGACCGCGACCACGGTCCGCGTCCGCGACGACGAAGCACTCGTGACCGACGGTCCGTTCGCCGAGACGAAGGAGTCGTTCTTCAGCTACATCATCATCGACGTCGCCGATCTGGACGCCGCCCTCGGTTGGGCGAAGCGGATGCCGAACGCGACCTACGGTTCCGTCGAGGTCCGTCCCCTGTCCATCCACGAGCAGGACTCCTGACGGCGTTGCACGACCGTGTGGCCGCCGCCCACCTGGCCATCGAACGCGCCTATCGCGAGGAGTGGACCTCGCTGCTGGCCACGCTCGCGGGACAGGTAGGCGGCGACATCGGCCTGGCCGAAGAGGCCGTCGCCGAGGCCTTCGTCGCCGCGGCGTCCGACTGGCCGACCGCCGGTGTCCCAGCCCGACCCGGCGGTTGGCTCACGACCGTCGCCCGTCGCCGGGCGATCGACGCCCTACGACGAGGCCGCACGCGCATCGCCAATCAGGCAGCCGTCGAGCACCTCGAAGCGCTGATCCGAGATAACAACGATATGAGCACCGGGGATCGTGGACACTCGGCCAGTGGCGTCGCAGACGATCGGCTCCGCCTGATCTTCACCTGCTGCCATCCCGCCCTCGCACTCGACGCCAGGGTGGCGCTCACCCTCCGCGCCGTCGCCGGCTTGGAAGTGGCAGAGATCGCGCACGCGTTCCTCACCACCGAGACGACCATGTACCAACGCCTCGTTCGAGCCAAGCGGAAGGTGAAAGCCGCCGGCATCCCCTACCGCGTGCCTGCCGACGACGAGCTCCCGGAACGCCTGCACGGTGTGCTGCACGTCCTTCACCTGGTCTACACCGAGGGGCACATGGCCACGACCGGCGACGACCTCGTCCGGTCGGACCTCTGCGACGAGGCGATTCGCCTCGCCCGACTCGTCGCGCAACTCGTGCCGGACGCGGCCGAGGCCCATGGACCTGGCGTGCCTGCTCCTGACCGACGCACGGCGACCGGCCCGCACCGACGGTGACGGCATGCCGGTCAGCCTCGACAGCCAGGACCGGACGCTGTGGGACCGCGACGCCATAGCGGAAGGTACCGCTGTGCTCGATCACGCGCTCGGCCGTGGGGCCCCCGGCCCGTTCCAGGTGCACGCCGCCATCGCCGCACTCCACGCCGAGGCCCCATCCTGGGACGCCACCGACTGGCCCCAGATCGCCGCGCTCTACGGAGAGCTCCACCGGCTCGCCCCATCACCGGTCGTCACCGTCAACCGCGCTGCCGCCCTCGCGCTCGCCGACGGCCCGCACGTCGGCCTCGCACTGCTCGCCACGCTCGATAGCGACGAACGCCTCGACCGTTACCAGCCGCTCCACGCCACCCGGGCCGAACTGCTCGTACGCGCCGGCGACCTCGACCGCGCCACCGACGCCTACCGGCGAGCGATCGACCTCACCGACAACGCCGCACAGCGGCGCGCCCTCACGGACCGGGCCACCCGCTTGGGCTGCGCCCTCGACCGATGATCCCACCACGTCGAGCCGACACAGACCGGCCACGAGACGAGCGTTCGAGTTCAGTCGAGTCGTCTGCGTTGAGGCGTGCGGCCTGCCGGGTGAAGTGGCCGTGTCGGAGGTCGTCAGATCGGCCGCTCTGCACTACCGGCCCGAGTCGATCTGCGCCGAGGTCGGCTACTGGGTTCGGAGCGACAACGCCCTTCGTCATTGTTCGGGACAGCCGGGGGGGTCGCGACTCAGCTCCGGAAGAACCAGGTGAGGTGGGGGTTCAACCCGATACACGACCCGAGCCGCCGCCGCCGACAGCACAGCCGGCCCGGCCTGAGACCAGCCGGCAAGTAGATCGCTCCTTGTCACCCCCGCAACAAACACCCTGCCGGCCCTCACCCAGCAACGGCACTCCGGCAAGAGCGGCTCGCCCGAGATCGCTCACGGCCAGGCGGTCACCACCCTGACTCGGCTGGCCCGTCGACATCGGCCGCTCGCTTCCCGGGCCCGCCGGTTCTTCCTCAGGCCTGGGTGTCCACTACCGTGATGATCTGGGAGGCTTTGCATGGCCAGTCAACAGTTGCGCCCGATTGAGTTAGTCGTACAAAGGCTCAGGGCCGAAGGGTTGTCGCATGCGGAGGTTGCCTGGCGCCTACGTCGCAGCCCCGGCTTCGTCCGGCGGGTCGAGGCGCTGAGCGCTGTCCCGCGTCCGGGCGACGGAGACCTGGTGGTCGGGGCTGGTTCCCGCCTGCGTCCCTTGGAGCGCTGCGTCCTCAACGCATTGGAGAGCGGCTCTGGCTACCCCGAGGTAGCGGCCCGTCTCCGTCGCAGCCCCGAGCACGTGGCCCGGATTGAGCGACTGGCTGGTGTTCGGATCGCCCACGGCGGCGAGTGATCCGTGAGGACGGTCCAGGCCAGTGAGGCCGCAGCACCCGGCCCCTAAGAGTCGGCCTGCGGCCCAGATGTTGCCGCCAACGGCCACGGAGTAGGGTCGGCGTCATGACAGATCTCAGCGGTTTGTGCGACGACCGGTTCACGGCGGTGCGTGAGGCGTTCGCCGCCAACTTCGCCCAGGGCGTCGACGTGGGGGCGTCGGTTGCGGTCTATCTCGACGGCGAGCCGGTCGTCGATCTGTGGGGCGGATTCGCCGACCGGGACCAGACGGTGCCGTGGCAGCGGGACACGATCATCAACGTGTGGTCCACCACCAAGACCATGACCTTCGTAGCGGCACTGATGCTCGCCGATCGGGGCGAGCTCGACCTCGACGCACCCGTCGCCCGCTACTGGCCGGAGTTCGCCTCGAACGGCAAGGACGGCGTGCTCGTCCGCCACGTGATGGCCCACACGGCCGGCCTGTCGGGCTGGCAGGAACCGGTGGCGCCCGAGGACCTGTACGACTGGGACAAGATGACGTCGCTGCTCGCCGCCCAGGAGCCGTGGTGGGAGCCGGGCAACGGCTCCGGCTACCACGCCATCACCCAGGGCTATCTGATGGGCGAACTGGTGCGGCGGATCACCGGCCAGAGCTTCGGAACCTTCTTCCGCCACGAGATCGCCGAACCTCTCGGTGCCGACTTCCATGTCGGGTTCGGACCGGAGCTCGACGACCGGGTGGCCCTGGTCATCACCCCGCCCCGGCCGGAGCGACCCGAGGTCTTCCCTCCCATGATGCTGCGCACCATGACCAACCCGCTTCTCAACGCCAAACAGTCGTGGGACCGGGCATGGCGTCAGGCGGAGATCCCGGCCGCCGGCGGGCATGGCAACGCCCGGTCGGTCGCCGC
>CADEDH010000122.1:0-1064 GCA_902826025.1 uncultured Actinomycetes bacterium | reverse complement strand
GGCGGAGCCCGCAGCTACGCCCTGGTCGACGCCGCCTACGACAGCCTCGGAGCCTGAGCGGCGGCACCGGCTCGGCGTCGGCTGGTGCTGGCTAGCGTGTGGCCATGGCCCAGCCCGCGATTCCCGCCCGAACGTTCAAGCAGCCTGTCGTAGCCAGCCGGGCCGCGGTGGCCACCAATCATCCGCTGGCGTCGGCCGCCGCCCTCGAGGCGTTGGCCGAAGGCGGCAACGCGGTCGACGCCGCTGTCACCGGACTGTTCGCCCTCACCGTGGTGGAGCCGATGATGGTCGGCCTGACCGGTTCGGGCTTCTTCCTCCACCGAACCGCAGCGGGCGAGACGGTGGCGCTCGACAACTACGGGACGGTACCTGCCGCCGCCCGGGCCGACCTGTTCGAGCCCGTTCCCGGCAGCCTCGAACACGAGACCCGGTCCAACCGGAACAGCGTGGGCCATCTGGCCGCCACCGTGCCCGGCGCCCTGGCCGGCTGGTGCCAGATGCTGGCCACCCACGGCACGATGCCACTGGCCCGGGTCGTCGCCCCCGCCCTGCGCTACGCCCGGCACGGTTTCGTCGTGTCCCCCTATCTGGCCCAGGCCATCACGGCCTCACCCGAACTGGCCGACCACCCGGCGGCGGCCGCCACCTGGTGCCCGGGCCAACCGGCCCGGGCCCTCGCCGCCGGCACCCGGGTCCACCAGCCCGACTACGCCCGCACCCTGGCCCTGATCGCCGAAGCCGGCCCCGACGCCCTCTACCACGGTGAGCTGGGTGATCTGCTGGTGGCCGAAATGGAACGGGCCGACCTCGTCACCTCCCTGCGCCCCCGGGCCGGCGGAACACCCGACACCGGCCCCTGGATCACCCGAGCCGACCTCGCCGGCTACCAGGCCCGGTGGCGACCGCCGGTGGTCGGTACCTACCGGGGTTTCGGTTTGACCTCGATGCCCCCCGCCTCCTCGGGCGGAACCCACGTCATCCAGATCCTCAACCTGTTGGAACACCTCGACGTTGCGGCGATGGGCTTCGGCTCGGTGGCCGCGGTGCACCACTTCCTCGAAGCG
>CADEDH010000121.1 GCA_902826025.1 uncultured Actinomycetes bacterium | reverse complement strand
TGGTGCTGGGCAACTGCGGGTTCGGCTTCGCCCCGGTGAAGCCCGACTTCCGCGAACGCTCCATGCTCACCATGGTGCGCACCGAGGCCATCCCGATGGAGTCGATGCGGGAGGGCTTCCTGCCCCACTGGGACTGGGAGACGATCCCCGAATACCTCGACTCGCTCGACAAGGCGCCCAAGGGCGTCAACTGCATCCAGTACATGCCCACCGCCTCGCTCATGATCTACGTCATGGGCCTCGAAGCGGCCAAGAGCCGGCAGGCCACCGCCGCCGAGCGCAAGGAGATGCAGCGCCTCCTGCACGAGGGCATGGACGCCGGCCTGTGCGGTTTCTCCATCCAGCGCCTCGGCCCCGACTCCGTCCAGTCCGACTTCGACGGGTCGCCCATGGTCACCGACACCATGTCCGACGACGACATCTTCAACCTGGCCGAGGTCCTCCGCGAACGCGACGAGGGCTTCATCCAGATCACTCAGGCCGCCGGCGGCCTCAAGGGCGACGTCGACGACCTCGAGTTCCAGGCCCGCCTGGCCGAGGTGGCCCAGCGCCCCATCCTCCACAACGCCGTGGTGGCCTCACCCGTCGATCCCACCATCCACCGTCGCCGCCTGGAATGGCTGGCCAAGTGCAACGCCGAGGGCAAGCCGGTGTTCGGCCAGGGCGGCACGATCCGCACTGGGTTCACGTTCAGCCTCGACAACTGGAACCTCTACGACGCCAGCCCCGCCTGGCGGGAGGTCACCGTCGGCGACCGGGAGACCCGGATGGCCAAGATGCGCGACCCCGAGCTGCGGGAACGCATCAAGCAGGAGACCGAAGACGCATCGGCCCTGTTCAGCCAGATCCAGGGTGGCGTGGGCGGCGCCCCCCGCCGCCTGATGGTGTGGGACGTGGCGGGCAACGAGAAGTACGAGCACTACGTCGGCCGCCAGCTGAAGGACATCGCCGCCGAGGAGGGCCGTCACTACATCGACGTGATGCTCGACGTCTCGCTCGACACCGACCTCCGCACCGTGTTCCAGGGCCCGGAGCGGGCCGACGACGGCGAGAACATGGCCGAGATGATCAACGGCTCGCCCTACACCTTCCCCGGCGTGTCCGACGGCGGGGCCCACATGAAGTTCTTCAACGGCGGCGCCTTCACCACCGACTTCCTGATCTGGCTGGTGCGAGACACCGGCCGGATCACCCTGGAGGAGGCCCACTACCGGCTGTCGGCCCTGCCGGCCCACGCCGCCGGGTTCCGCGACCGGGGCGTGCTCCGGGAGGGGGCGGCGGCCGACGTGGTCGTCTACCACCTCGACGAGTTGGAGATCGAGCCCCGCTGGGTGGGCGACGTGGTCCACGACCTGCCGGGCGACGAGTGGCGCCGGGTCCAGCGGGCCAAGGGCTACCAGTCGATCATCGTGAACGGCGTCGAGACCTTCGCCAACGGCGAGTGCACCGGGGCCACCTCGGGACGCCTGCTCCGCCACGGGCGGGGCTGATCGCAAGAAGGTCGCAGCCGGTGCGCCGGCTGCGACCTCACCCGGCGAGGGCGTCCCGTATCCGCTGCTCGGTCTTCGGGTCGATCACCGAGTCGGGGTCGCGGACGTCGAGCCGCCCCAGCGCGTCGTTCACGCCGACGAGTGCGGCGTAGAGCGGCGGGCACGTGGGACACGACGCCAGGTGGGCCTCCACCGTGGCCGCCGTCGCCGTGTCGAGATCTCCGTTGAGATAGTCGCTCACATGCTGACGGGCATCCCAGCACCGCATGGGCACTCCTTTGGTGGCGATACGGCGTTGGTGGCCAGCGGCGAGTGCGGAGACCAGCGCCATGCGGCCCCGCCGCAGCCGCTGTTTGGCCGCCGGCAGCGACACGCCGTGGATGGCGGCCACGTCGGACACCCGCAGGCCCTCGACGTCGTGCAGCACCACGGCCGAACGGTAGATGTAGGGCAGGCGCACCAGGGCGTCCCGCAGCTCGTCACGGGTGGCGGCCCGCAACACCACGGCTTCGGCGTCCACCGTGTACGCGTCGTCCCGCCACGCCGTTTCGATCTCGTCGACCGCCACCTCGCGGTCGGCCCGGCGGGCGTTGTCGATCATCAGGTTGTGGGCGATGCGGATGAGCCAATGGCCGAGCGGCGCGTCGTGGCGGTATTGGTGCCGCCGCTCAAGGGCCCGGGTCACCGTCTCCTGGACAGCGTCGGCCGCCAGGTGTGAATCGTGGGTGACACCGAGGGCGTAGCGGTACAGCGTGTCGAGGTGCTCGTTGAGATCGTGCGGCTCGAAACCCATGACCGTAGTCAACGCCGAACGAGGCCGATCGCCGCCCAGCCCAGGCCGGCCGCTCCGATCAGGCTCAGCGCCACCGAGCCCGCCACCAGCCCGGCGCCGAGCAGGGCGAGCCCGGCCAACGCCCGGGCCACCAGCAGCGGCGCCGGGGATCGGCGATGCAGCCGGCCGCCGCCGCCCGCCGCCAGAGCGAACAGCGACACGACGGCGGCTTCCGACTGGAGGCCAACCAGGCGGCCCACCTCCACGCCGTCGCGCAGGGCGACCAGGGTGGGAACGGAGCGGAGCGCCAGCCGATCCACCGACTCGGGGTCGGTGTCGATTTGCAGCGACACCATCGGGACGCCGGCCGATTCGGCCACCCGGTCCACGACCGGGCCCAGGGCCCGGCACGATCCGCACCACGGAGCCCACGCCTTGACCACCACCGGGCCGCTGGTCGGCCAGGTGGTGGGGCGTCGATCGGTGGTCGCCGGGGGGTGCGGACCCGTCATCGGGCGGCGGCGTCGCTCGGGGCCCGGTTGGTGCGGAACTTCGCCACTGTGTAGAGCGGGCACCACCCCGACAGCCCGGTGAGCAGCGGCACGAACCCGATGATGCCGACCACTGTTCCGCCCGTACCGCCCATCACGGCGAAGCCCACCACCAGCAGCACCACACCCAGTGCCACCCGAACCGCACGATCCCAACCAGCTTCGTTCACCATGACTGTCCTCCTCGTTGCGGAACCCGTGTCGGGTCCGTCTGCCCAGAAGACGGAACGGTCGTCCGTAGGGATACAGGGTTTCTGGCCGATGGGGTTGAATGGATGCATGCCCAGCAGCCGCCCAACGACCGACCCCGTGATCCGGTCGGTCACCGCCACCCCCGACCCACCCCCGGTGGGCATCCCCAACCCGATCCATGCCGAGGACGGCGCCTCCGGGGCCGGCTACGCCGGAGCCCTGGTGGCCGGCGTGCGCACCTACGGTTGGGTGGCCGAGGCGGTGATCGAGGCCCTGGGCCAGGAGTGGCTGACCAGCGGTTGGGCCGACGTCACCCTGCGCCGTCCCCTGTACTCCGGTGAGGTGGTGACGATCACCGTCGGCGTCGCTGATCGTGCCGGCGCGGACGACGGTGGCGCCCGCCCGGTGAGTGCCGCCGTGGGCGACCGGATCGTGCTCGACGGCACCGTCGGCTCCGGCTCTGCGCCCTGGGCCGGCGAAATCGACCCGCCGCCCCCGGCCCCCGCCCTCGACCCGCCCCCGCTGCGCCCCACCTACACCATCGATACCGCCCCGGTGGGCGAGCCGTTCCGCCCCCTGGGCGCGTACCTGTCAGCCAACGGCGCCCGGAAGCTCACCTACGACGACCTGGGCCAGACCACGAGCCAGGTGCCCGACGGTCACCTCCACCCCTGGTTCCTGGCCGCCCGCATGGCCCCGCTCACCCGCCACAACTTCACCTACGGGCCCACCATCCACGTCCGCACCCAGATCCAGCACCTGGGCCCGGCCACGGCCGAGCAGGAGGTGGTGGTGGGGGCGAAGATCGTGGAGGTCTACGACCGAAAGGACCACTGGTACCAGGTGCTCGACGGCCTCGTGGTGGGAGCCGGCGCCGCCGCCGGATGCCCCGAGCTGGCCCGCATCCGCCACCACACGATCTTCCGTCCCCGGGGCACCACCATGCCCCCGCCCATCACCGGCGATCCCCTGGCCCACTGAGCAGCCCGGGGCCCGGCGCTCCACATGCACCCCGCACCGGGGTGTGAAAGGCTGAGCCGCATGGAGCTGCACGAGTACAAAGATCGGTGGTCGACGGCCGAGGTGAGCCGGGACGACGCCGGGGTGCTGACGATCCGGATGCACTGGCGGGGGAAGTCGCTCATGTGGGGCGGGCCGCCCCACCAGGAGCTCCCCGAGCTGTTCAACGCCATCGCCTCGGACCGGGAGAACCGGGTGGTGATCATCACCGGCACCGGCGACACCTTCATCGGGCTGGGCGACGGCCCCAACCCGTTGGCCGAGGGCCGGGCCAACGCCACCGTGTGGGACCGGATCATCTGGGAGGGCAACCGCCTGGTCGACCAGATGCTGGCCATCGAGGTGCCGGTGATCGCCGCGGTCAACGGGCCGGTGTCGGTCCATTCCGAGCTGGCCGTGCTGTGCGACGTGGTGCTGGCGGCCGAGCACACCTACTTCCAGGACGCCCCCCACTTTCCCGGCGGCCTCGTGCCCGGCGACTCGATGCAGATCGTGTGGCCCCTCCTGCTCGGCCCCAACCGGGGCCGCTACTTCCTGCTCACGGGCCAGAAGATCCACGCCGAGGAGGCTCTGCAACTCGGCATCGTGGGCGAGGTCCTCCCGGCCGATCAGGTGCTGAACCGGGCCAACGAGATCGCGGCCGACCTGGCCAAGCTCAACCCGATCCTGCTCCGCAACACCCGCCACGCCCTCGTACGCCCGATCCGGCGGGCCATGGCCGACGACCTCCACACCGGCCTGGCTCTGGAGGCCATCGCCTCCATGTCGGCCCGAGAGTGGAACAAGGCCCAGTCCGACGCCGCCGGGGAGAGCAAGTAGATGGCCACCTACGACACGGTCACCTATGAGACCGAGGGCCGGGTGGCCACCGTCACCCTGAACCGCCCGGAGAAGCTGAACGCCATCTCGGCCCAACTCCAGGCCGAGCTGATCGCTGCTCTGGAGGAGGCCGAGGCCGACCCGGGCATCCACGTGGCCGTGGTCCAGGGGGCAGGCCGGGCCTTCTGTACCGGCTACGACATTACCGCCGGCGGTACCGGCGGAGGCGGCGTGACCGGAGACCGTGACGGCCTGGAGCGCATCATGCGGGGCTGGCTTCGCATCTGGGACATGCGGCTGGCCGTGGTGGCCAAGGTCCACGGCTACTGCCTGGCCGGCGGCACCCAGCTGGCCACGATCTGCGACATCACCTTCGTGTCCAACGAGTGCAAGGTGGGCACGCCCCAGCTGCCGTTGGGCGCCGGGTACGTGGCGTCGAGCTGGGCCTGGCTGGTGGGCCCGAAGAAGACCAAGGAGATGTTCTTCCCCACCGGGGAGATGATCACCGGGGCCGAGGCGGCCGACTGGGGCCTGTTCAACCGGGCCGTCCCGGCCGACGAGCTCGACGAGACGGTGGCCGCCTACGTGGCCAAGGTGGCCCGCACCCCGAAAGACATCATCGCCCTGCAGAAGCAGTCGGCCAACCGGATCCAGGAGATCCAGGGCTTCCGGGAGGCCATGCTCCAGGCCGTCGAGGTCGACGCCATCGCCCACGCTTCACCGGCCGTCAAGGCCATCAACGCCCACATCAAGTCCCACGGCCTGCAGGACTCACTGCGGGCGTTCCAGGCCGGCGAGATTCCGTAAGTCTGGCTCGTCGCCCCGAGGGGCTCAACTCCGCCTGCTCAGTCTCGCGACTTCCGCCCGAAGCGGTCCTGGGTGGTGGCGAGGTCGACCCCAGCCGCCTCGGCGGCGGCGGCCAGCTCGGCGATCGGGAGGGGGGCGGCCGGGGGCAGGGGGACATCCAGCGCCAGCCGCTCGGCGATGGGGGCCAGGCCACCGGGGGCCAGGGTGAAGCTGTCGGGCGCCACCTCGTCGAGCTCGTCCCAGGCAATCGGCACCGCCACCGGGGCACCGGGCCGGGGGCGCAGCGACCAGGGCACCACCGAGGTGGCGATGGGGCCGTTGCGGAGCCAGTCGACGAACACCCGGCCGCCCCGCTCCCGCTTGAGGAACTCCACCGTGGCCAACTCCGGGTCGGCTGCCGCCACCAACCCGGCGGCGGCCCGACCGGCCAGGTCGACCTCGTCGTGGCTGGGCCCGGGCTCGATACGGGCCCGCACGTGGAAGCCCTTCGACCCGGTGGCCACCACCATCGACTCCAGCCCGAACCGGCGCAGCACCTCGCCGGCCCGGCGGGTGGCCCGGCGGGCGGCATCGACCCGGTGCTGCGGTGATGCTCCCTCGTCGGGGTCGAGATCGAGGAGGAACCAGTCGGGCTGGTCGGGGCGGGCGGTGGTGGCGGTCCAGGTGTGGAACGTGATCGTGTTCTGGTTGGCCAGGTAGACCACGTCGTCGGGGGTGGTGAGCACCGGATAGACGGTGTCGCCGCCCTCCCGCTTGGGCACGGTGTAGCGCTCGATCGACGCCGGGTAATGGTCGGCTGCGTTCTTCTGCATGAAACCCTGGGCGGTGATCCCCCGGGGGAACCGCTGCACGGTGACGGGCCGGCCCTCCACCCAGGGGAACAGGGCCGGTGCCACGGCGCGGTAGTGGTCGACCACCTGTGCCTTGGTGATCCCGTCGTCGGGGTAGAGCAGCTTGTCTGGACTCGACACCTTCACCACCCTGCCATCTTGCCCCAACGAGGCCGGCGGTAACGTGGGGTGACTGGGTTTGGTTCCGAGCCACCAGTAGATTCCGGGCGTGGCGGTCGATCTCGGGATCGAGCATCTCAGCGACGGAACCCTGATCGGTCAGGGCGGGTTCAGCGCGGTCTACGCCGCCACCGATCAACGCTTCGATCGCCGGGTGGCGGTGAAATTGTTCTTCCGCCACACCGCCGACCGGGACCGGGAGCGGTTCGAGCGGGAGTGCCGGATCATGGGGCGACTGTCGGCCAATCCCAACGTGGTGACGGTGCATGACGCCGGCCACAACCGTGACGGCCGGCCGTACCTGATCATGGAGCTGGTGGAGGGGGGATCGCTGGCCGATCGCCTGGCGGCCGGGGGCCCCATCCCGTGGCCTGTCGCCATCGATCACCTGGTGCCGATCGCCCGTGCCCTGGGGCAGGGCCACGCCCAGGGGATCCTGCACCGCGATGTCAAGCCGGAGAACATCCTGCTCGACGGCGACCGTACCCTGCTCACGGACTACGGCATCGCCTCCATCCACGGTGCGACCTCGTCGACGATGGTGAGCGCCAGCTGGAGCCACTCGCCGCCCGAGACCTTCCGGGACCGGCGGGACGAGCGGTCCGATCTGTACTCGCTGGCTTCCACCATGCACACGCTCGTGTCCGGGAGGCCGCCGTTCTCCAACCCGGCCGACGAGTCGCTGGGGCCGCTGGTGCACCGCCTGCTCTACGAGCCGCCGCCCCGCCTGGGCTCGGAGCTGGCCCCGCCGGAGCTGGCCGACCTGCTGGTGCGGTCGCTGGCCAAGGACCCGGCCGAGCGACCCCAGACCGCCGACGAGCTGATCGAGGCCCTGCTGGCGATCCGTCACGGCTCGGCCGTATCCGCATCCGCTCTGCCGGTGGCCGCGACCATCGGCGCGGTTGCTCGAACCGGAACGCTGGTGGCGAACCCGTCGGCTCGGCCGGCCGACATGCGGGTGGGGCCCTGGTCCCAGCCGCTGGTGGAGCCGCTGGAATACAGGGACCCGGTGCGTGCCGCCCCCCGCCGTCGGCGGCGCCTGTGGCTCTGGCTCGTGCCGGTGCTGGTGGCTCTGGCTGCCGGCGGGGCATGGTACGGCGCTTCCCTCGCCCGGGAGGCCGAGGATGATCAGGCCGATGCCGGGGCCGACAGCGGGCCGGCCCAGACCCCAACCACCGCGGCGGCGCCCACCTCGCTGGTGGCGGCGACCCCGGAGGTCACCGAGCCCACGGTCGGGCAATCGACGGAACCGGCCCAGTGGAACGCCGGCCCGTTCGAGGTGTCGGGGGTGGCCGGCCTGGCCGACGGTCGGGTGGCGGTGGGCGGCAGCGATGGCCTGGTGCGGCTGTACGACCCGGCCGACCCCGATGGTTCGGAGGTACTGCTGCGAGGTCACGGCGGGCCGGTGTGGCAGGTGGTCACGTTGGCCGACGGACGGCTGGCCTCGTCGAGCGACGACGGCACGGTCCGGGTGTGGGACCAGACCCAACCGGCCACCGAGCCCCTGGTGCTGGGCGATCCGAGCGAGGGCCCGCTGCGGGGGATGGTGGAGCTGGCCGATGGCCAGCTGGCCGTTGCCCGCCTCGACGGGCTGGTGGTGATCTGGGACCTGGCCCGGCCCGAGGCCGAGCCCGTGTTCCTGGAGGGCCACACCGACTCGGTGCGCGATGTGGTCCAGTTGCCCGACGGTCGCTTGGTGTCGGGGGGCGATGACCGGGCGGTCTGGGTGTGGGACCTGACCCGGCCCACCGCCGATCCGGTGGTGCTGGAAGGCCACACGGAGTCGGTGTGGTCGTTGGTGGCGCTGCCCGACGGCCGGGTGGCGTCGGCCGGCGGTGACGGGACGATACGAATCTGGGACGTCGACCGGCCCACCGCCGAGCCGGTGGTGCTGCGCTATCCGAGCAAGACCCTGATTCGCCGGATCGCCCTGCTGCCCGACGGGCGGTTGGCGGCGGCCAACGCCGGCAACGGGATATCCCTGTGGGAGAGCCGGGAGACCGATGGGCCGGTCTTCGTCAACGACGGGGTGGCGACAGAGGAGGAGATGTCGGTGACGGTCGGTGCCGACGGTCGGATGATCTCGGGTTCCCGCAGCGGCGAGGTCCGCGTCCGCCCGATCCCGCCCCGCTGAGGCGGGGCCCTCAGCTGCCGGTCCAGTTGGGGGTGCGCTTCTCCAGGAAGGCGGCCACACCCTCGGCCGAGTCGGCCGAGGCGAAGTTGGTACGAACCGAGTCGGCCGTGGCGGCCCAACCGAAGTCATCGCTCTCGCCCACGATGCGGTCGACGGCCCGAAGGGTCTGCTGGACGGCGGTAGGGGAGTTGACGCACATCTCCCGGGCCATGGCCAAGGCGCCGGCCAGGGCCCCGCCCGGTTCGGTGATCCGGTTGACCACACCGAGGCGCTCGAGGCGATCGGTAGAGGTCTCGGCCCCGGTGAGCAGCAGCTCTTTGGCCACGTGGAGGGGAAGCGAGCGGGGGGCCCGGAAAAGGGCGCCGCTGGAGGCCACCACACCCCGGCGCACCTCGGGAAAGCCCCAGCGGGTGTTGGAGGCGGCCACGATCACGTCGCAGGCGATGGCGATCTCGAACCCGCCGCCGAGGGCCAGACCCTCCACCGCGGCGATCAGGGGCTTGGCCCGGCGTCGGCGGATGATTCCGTACTCCCCACCCCGCACGGTCGGCTTGCCCGACCGCTCCTTCAGGTCGGTGCCGGCGGAGAACACCTGGCTGCCGCCGGTGAGGACGCCCACCCAGAGGTCGGGGTCGTCGTCGAGCTCGTTGAGGGCGGCGTCGATGGCGGCCGTCATCTCCGGGTTGATGGCGTTGCGCTTCTCCACCCGCTCCATGGTCATCACCAGGATGCGGTCGTGGCGTTCGGTTGTCAGTACGGACACGCCCGGCAGCGTAGGCGCCTGGGGGCGGCTGATGACAGCTCACTGCACGGCCCCTCTCATTCGATCTCGGTGCCGTCGGGGCGGTAGGTGCGCCACCGTCCGGTGTCGGGGTCTCGTTGGGTGGTGTAGTTCTTCTGTTTCCACCTGTTGTGTC
>CADEDH010000120.1 GCA_902826025.1 uncultured Actinomycetes bacterium | reverse complement strand
AGCAGCCCACCCAGGCCAGGCCGGTTCTGCGTGGTGCCACGGGAAATCGATCTTATAGCGCATGGCAACGGCGTAGGCTCGCCCGCTATGACCGCTGACGAGGTAGTCGCCTTCCGGGAAGCCCTCCAAGCGTCGCTTCCTGGGTTCGTGATGCCCTCCGCCTACGGCGTTGGGATCGTCGAGGGCGACGTGATCCGATTCCCCGTCGTGAACAAGGGCGGCAGCCACTACCTTCCGGCGGTCGTGCTCGCGACTGTTCTTGGCTACCGGAGCGGAAGTTGCGCCATCTCGACGAACGGCGACCAGCTCCGCGAGGCCTTCGCCAAGCTGGCTCCCGTCGAAGCGTGCACCGACTTCAAGCACCCCAACCTGTGGGCGTGGCGAGAACTACTCCAGTCGTCACCAGACGGGGAGTTCGTTGCCGTGTTCGTCGGAGACGTCGATGGTGCCCGAATTGGAGAGGCGGAAGCGATCTTCGCCTCTCTGGCCGGCAACACCGACTAACGACCGGACTTGGCTAGTCGGGTCCGATGACGCAGAACTCGGTCCCGGCCGGATCTTGGAGTACACGGGTCGTCCATTCGCCAGCCTCGGTTACCTGAACGACGGTCGCTCCTTCCTCGATCATGTCGGTGACCATCGGTTCAGCGTGGTCGACGAAGACGTCGAGATGAGCGCGAGACTTCGTCGCCTTGGGCTCCGGCACTCGCTGAAACGTGATGTGAGGAGGCCCCTCGAACCCGTCCGGCCGTTCAACAGTGACGTACGGTGAACCCTCGGCCACTGGACGACGTTGGTAGCCGATGAACCGCTCCCAGAACCTTGCGAGTTGATCCGGGTCAGGGCAGTCGATCGTCAGTCCGATTCGCAAGGTGGCTCCATCGTGTCGAGGCGGTCGTGGGGCATCGTCGGGCTCCTCAACAGGATCGTCGTCGGGGTTTGCGCTGCCTGCGAGCCACTGGCATCGGCACGACAGGCGTGCTCGGCCTCGTTACCGGCTCAGGCTCCCGTCGATCCTGCGCGCTTGTCACTGCCGATACCGAGCGGCCGACCCGCTGATGAACGCCGGGACCCGGACGGCTACCAGGCCCGTCGGGTAGGTAGGGTCACGCCAATGGGGGTTGTGGCACGCTTTGGGGTCTATGTGGCGACTACAACGATCGCGTCATGGTTGGGAGCTTGTTCACTCGCATCAACAGCAACTGGATTCACGCCAACCCATTCGTGTCGGGACCTCCACCCGTGATCTACAGCGTCGGCCTCGCAATTGTCATCGCATCGTTCGCTCCGATCAGGCGACTCTGGGTGGCAATGGTCGCGATGGCGTTTGCCGTGGCGATGCTCGTCATGTGGTGGCTGTATGCAACGAACAGCTGCTGGTGGTGGTGCCGAACAGTGGTTCGGCTGCCGTAGGTTGGGCTGATGCCTCGGGTGAGCGAGTTCTACGGGATCGTCATCTACATGTACTTCCTGGACCACAACCCGCCGCACTTTCATGCGCTCTACGGCACCGACGAAGCGTTGGTGAGCATTGCCAGTGGCGAGACGATTCGCGGATCGCTGCCCCGCACCGCTAGCCGCCTGGTCGAGCAGTGGCGCAGTGAGCACGTGCCGAACTGCTGGCGAACTGGACTCGGGCCCAGGAACCGGCCGCTCTCGGCGCCATCGAGCCGTTGCGGTAGGCTGAAGCTATGTCTGCGCTCGCACGGGTCCGTGAGGTCACCATCACTGGTGCACGCGAGTTGCGGGTGGTCTTCACTGATGGACTGGTCCGGGAACTCGACTTCACCGGGATCTTGGCCGGCGTGCTCGCCGTGATCGATTCCGACCAGGCCTTCGCCGCGGCTGGGGTCGACGTGGTCGCCGGCACCGTGTCGTGGCCGCAGGGTGTCGACTTCGATCCCGACGTGCTGCACGGGGATGCAGCCCCAGCGTCAGCGAACGCTCCCCGGCTTGTACGCGAGTACCGGCTGGAACACACCGTCTGACTCCACACTCTGGACAAGGCGCAGGTCGCGTTATCGCTCGTCGCGCCCGCCCGTGAACGCCGGTTGCCGCCCGGCTCGAAGCGGCGACCTAGCCACGGTCGTCAACTGCGTACGCCGTCGAGAGAACGGCTGGACCAGTCCTGCACTAGCCTCCCCGAATCATGGACGATGACGAGATGTTCCAGGCACTCAGGGTGCATCGCCTCGCGCTATGCGACCAGCTCGGCGGGCTTACCGACGACCAGTGGAATGCGGCGTCGCTGTGCGACGGGTGGCGGGTGCGCGACGTCTTGGGTCATCTCGTGTCGGTCCAGATCGTACCAACCTGGAAGTTCATGCTTGGCGTCTACAGCATGAAGAGCTTTGACAAGCGAGCAGACAAGATCGCTCGTGAGTTCGGAGCGCGCTCGCCGCAGTCGTTGGTCGATCAGTACAGATCATTGGTCGAGTCGAAGCGCGGTGCTCCGCTCGTGGGGCTGATGGCTCCGCTCGCCGACGTGTTGACCCATTCGGTCGACATCCAGCGCCCGCTCGGCCTGCCCGAACTGCACGCCAACGACGCTGCCGAGACGGTGCTCACCAGGCTGGCCGCGGGCCTGCAAGGCTTCACCTCAAAGAAGGCGGCTCGGGGCTTGCGGTTGGAGGCCACCGACCTCGCCTGGCACCAGGGCGATGGGCCTGGCGTGCGGGGCTCCGTAGGTGACCTTTTGATAGCGCTGAACGGCCGTCCGGCCGGATTCGATGCCCTGGTCGGCGACGGCGTAGCCACTCTGCGCAGTCGCGTCGTGGATTGAAGGTCCGGCACAGGCGAGGAACGTATCCGATCGTCAGCCGCTCGTGAACGACCATCCGGAGCGCGTATCCCTGTGATCGGTCGTCCGACCGAGTCCCTCACATTTCGAGCGCTCGGAAATCACGTCGTCAACTGGCGCCGACAGATGACGCCGCCCATCAGGCTTCGAACACTACGCCGGCGTCCGCCAGCAGCTTCAGTGCCTGTCGGTAGGCGGGATGGATGGCGAGTGCGTCGTTGAGGCAGGGCCTGGCCTCGATAGGCACCGCCCGGCCGAGGGCTTCGTTGAGGAGGCCGAGCGCCAGGGAGTCGTTGATGCCGAGGGCCCATTTGTTGATGGTGTTGAAGGTGGCGGGCGCTACCAGGACGGCGTTGCCGAGTGGTTCGAATGATGGCTCGTCGGGTTTGCGGAACTGGATGGCGGACTTCGTGGCCGGTGAGCGCTTCGACTTGTTCGGGGTCGAACCAGTCGAGGGCCATGTCGGTTGTGATGACGCAGACGTCCCAGCCCTCGTTCTGCTTGGCCTTGACGAGCTCGGCGGTCTGGGCGGCTGGTGGTGCGGCGCAGACGATGAGGTAGAGGACGTTTCCGGGGCCGGCGTCGAAGCTGGGCATGTCAGGTGAGCACTCCTGTGCGTTTGTGCGAGGCCGTCGAGCCCTGGGCGTGCTCCCGTGCATCGGGAGCGCCGTAGGCATGCCTGGATCAGGTCACGGGCGACGGGGCCGTGGCGGACGGCTTGGGGGGCCAGGCGTTCGGCGTCGAGCAGGGGCGAGGACGGATCGTTCCCTACGAGCTGCGGCATCAGCGGCCTGACAGACCGGCCGTTGGGCCCCACTTTGGGTCCCGGTGACCGGTTGGCCCCCTACCCATAGGGTCTCAGGGGGCCAGTGACCTGGAGTTCTACCGGGTGGGCCATGAGGGAATCGAACCCCCGACCTCCTCCGCGTCATGGAGGCGCTCTAGCCAACTGAGCTAATGGCCCGGGACGGATCAGGCTAGCAGCTGGTGCAGCCGACCGTGGCGAGCGCGGAGCGGGATTCGAACCCGCGAGTCACGGCTTTGCAGGCCGCTCCCTTGGACCACTCGGGCATCCGCGCCGGAGTGGCCTCACCTTACCTTCTTCCGGGCCGTTCCAGCGTCGGATTGGCCCATCTGCGCCCTACCGCCTGCGAGGGAGGGTCCGGGCTTACTAGGCTGTCGCCGGTGAGCGCCCGCAACCTGGGCGGTGATTGTGCGAGGCTGGGTGCCAATGAGCGACACCTACATCGGTTGGGACGGCAAATCGTACCCGTGGCCACCTCCTGACGGGTGGTACCACGCGTCCGACGGCCGCTGGTGGGCGCCGAACACAGGCCCCAATCCCCCACCGGCAGCCGCACCCTCCCGCTTCGAGCGCACGGCGCCCCTCGACAACACCAGCCAGTATCCGGAACACGAGCCGCAGGAACACGGCCGCCAGGAACACGAGGGCTACGGCACCCACGACTCCGGGTTCCTCACCCCCGTCACGGCCGCTGTCGGCGCCACTGCCGGCTCGACGACCCCGAGCTACTTCGACGACCCGGGCCACCTGCCGCCGCCAGGCCCCGCCTCCCAGCTTCCACCCCCGGGCCCGGCGGGGCCCGGCGGGCCTGATCCCGACGGAGAAGACCCCTACCAGTACGGCGTACCGAGCGCCGTCGCCGGGGCGGCCGGCGAGGGTGGGCTGGGCCCCAAGAAGCTCGTGATCGGCGTGGCCGCCGTGCTGGCCGTGGTGGCCATCGCCGTCAGCGCCTTTCTGCTGCGAGGCGACGACACCGCCGCCACCGACACCAACGGCACCACCACGGTTCCCGGCGTCACCGCCTCCACCGCCGCGACCCTCCCGCCGGCCAGCACCCCGACCTCCGTGGTCGATCCCAACGCCACCACCACGGTCGCCCCGACCGACCCGGCGGCGGCCTCCACCACGCTGGCCGAAGGCGACGCCGCCCTGGTGGGCAGCTTCCGAGGCCTCCTCGTGCAGCAGGGCCTCACCAGCGACAAGCTGACCGACACCGACATCCAGACCTTCGCCGCCTCCTTCTGCGCGTTCGCCGAGTCCTCGGACAACGGCGACGAGTTCAACGTGTTCCGGGAGCAGGCGATCTCCGAAACCGAGTCGAGCCTCGACCCGGCGTCGCTGAACAAGGTCATCGACGCCGCCGTGATCACGTTCTGCCCTGACCAGGCGACCCGCCTGGGAATCACCCTGGGCTGAGGATCAGCCTCCGGCCTCGCGTCGGAGGGCGAACTCGATGTAGACCAGGGTGGCCCGGGCGTCCTCGTTGCGGACGAACATCTTCACCGCCAGGTCCCGACCCCAGGCCCGGCGCTCGGCGATGCTCGGCCCGGTGCCGCGGTAGGCCTTGTACAGCTCGTCGATATCGGCCATGGCTTGGTGGTAGAGCATCGATGTCTCCGTGATAGGCGGTCCGGCAACGGGGGCCAGCTCCTGTTGGAACAGCCCGAGGAACTCGACCCAGGGGAACCCGGCCCCGGGATCGCTGCGGCGGGTGGGATCGAGCTCGGCGTGGCTGATGAACCCCGCCGCCCCCGACCGGTACTCGGCGGCCGAGATCCGCCGGGCGGGCACCGTCACCCCAACCGACGCCTCCACGAAGCGGGCCATGTTGGCCGCCTCGATGGCACCGTTGCGTACCGCGCCGCTGAACCAGCGCTCGGGCAGCACCGGCCACTGGACCGACCGGCAGGCGAACGACAGCCCCAGCGACCAGCGGTTGCCGCCGGTGCCTTCGTGGAACATCTCCCACTCGTAGCGTCCGACCCGCACGATCGAATCCGAGTCGACCACCGAGTGGTAGCTGCCGGCGTCGCTCCGGGTGGCGATGAACCGGGCGACGGCCTCGGCACTCGTGTCGGCGCCGTCCAGCACCGCCACGTTCTCGGCCGTGTGCACGACAATGGCACCGGTGACGGCGGCTCGGCGAGGGTTCAGGAACTGCTGCCGGGCCGGCGGATGGTCCTCCAGATACACGCCCACGTCAGCCGTACTCCCCTGCCCGCTCGATGGACAACGGCCGCGACACTATCAGCGCTGACAGATTCCCCGCACCCATTCGCACGCCGGCGATGCCCCGTTGAGATCGATGGCAGCCCCCTGGGGGTACCAGCCCTTCACTTTGGTGTCGTAGCGGTTGTAGGCCGCCCCCTCCACGAAATAGGCGTCGGCCGTGCCACTGGTGGTGAACCGGACTCCGGGGTCGAGCATGGGATGCACCAGGTCGGCGCCCCGCAGCGCCAACAGCACATTGGAACGGGTCAACCCGCCGGGCAGGGCGGCGGCGATGCGGAGGATCTCCACGTGGGCCCAGCCGTACTGGCCGAACCCCACCCCGAGGAGTTCCCGGGTGGGATCCAGGTCGGCCGCCTCCAACTGCTCCGCGGCGAACCGGACGAACGTGTCATCGGTGTGGGCCGGATCGTTGAGCGACACCACCCCGGGCCCTACGGCGTAGAAGCCGTCGGCCGCCGGGCCGGCCGGGTTCATGTAGGCATCAGCCCCGGTGCAGCCAGACGGCAGGAACCGCACCACGGCGGTGGCGTCGATCCCGGTGTTGGCCGCCTCCTGCATGGCCGAGGTGCACGCCGGCCCGGTGGTCATGGCCAGCAGCACCTGGGGCTGGCCCTCGGCCAGCTTCGCCATCTCCTTGGCCACCGAGGTGACCGAGGGGGCGTGTTTCACCACCTGGACGTCGGAGACGACATCAGGGTTGGCGTCGGCCCACTGCTGGAAGGCATCGGCGTAGATCTGGCCGAAATCGTTGTCGATCACCAGGGCGCCCACCGTGACCGGCTCCTTGCCCGCCAGGTTCTGCTTCAACCAGTTGCCCCACAGCACGGCCTCGGTGGGATACGACATCTGCAGCCCCGTGCTCCACGGGTGAGCCACCGGATCGGCCAGAGCGGGATGGCTGGTGGCGGCGAACGGCTGGGGGATGCACCCCTTGTTGAGCTGGTCGTACACGGCCAGGCTGCCGGGCGTGCCCACCGTGGTGACGTAGAACGGGCTGTCGACGGCGAGCATGTCGGCCAGGACGGTAGGAGTGGTGGCGGCGTCGTAGCCGTCGTCCCGGGTCACGAGCTGGATGGTGCGGCCAGCGATCCCGCCGTGGGCGTTGACCCAGTCGAAGTACACCTTCATACCGAGCCACAGGTCGTTGTAGGCGACCTGATCACCGCTCTGGGGCAGGATGAGGCCGAGGGAGATCGTGGTGTCGGTGATGCCGGTCACGTCGCTCCAGCCAGCAGGACACGTCGTGAGATCCACCGAGAGCTGCGACGGCCCGAACAGGAGGTTCTTCTCGTCTATCCCGTAGGGATCTGCCGACAGCGATGCCACCACCGCCGCCCGGCGTTCGGCCCACCGGGCCTCCAGGTCGTCGATCGTCTCACCCTTGGCGTCGGCCACCGTGGTGGGCGGGTCGCTCGGGACGGACCGGGCGTCGCTGCCTATGGAGGCATCGGGGGCAACGCTGGTGGTGTCGGCACTGCTCTGGCTCTTGTCGCCGCCGCACGCCCCCGCCAGCAGCAACAGACAAGCAGCCACACCGACGATCCGCCCGGGGCGACCCCGCTCAGTCGACCCTCCCATCTGCAGCACCTTACCGGCTGTGTGACCTGCGGCAACGCCACCCGCCCGGCCTTGGCCGGCATCGAACCCAAGGATCACCAACGGTCATCCTAGAATTGCCGGGTCTACGGAGCAGGAGCGTGATGGCCGAGAACCCGCAACCTGATCACGAGGGACACCCGGCGCGGCGGGCCGGCCGGATCGTGGGCCGGCGGGCTCTGGTGGCCGCCCTGGCGGCCACAGGCCTCGTGGCGGCCGTGGTGGCGGGCGTGCAGGCGTCGGACGACGACGGAGCCAGTGGTCCAGCCGCCACCGAATCCAACCCGGACGGCGACGTCCCGGCCGATACCGAGGCCGTGGCCCCCGGCAACGGCGATCCACCCGACGGAGCCGCCAGCCCGGACGAGGCCCCCGCCAGCCTGGAGG
Organism: uncultured Actinomycetes bacterium; assembly: GCA_902826025.1. Taxonomy (GTDB): domain Bacteria; phylum Actinomycetota; class Acidimicrobiia; order Acidimicrobiales; family SZUA-35; genus CADEDH01. The sequence goes on along the minus strand of CADEDH010000120.1, from coordinate 2,034 downwards.
ATCTGGAAGCCAGGTGGGCGGTCGACCGCCAGGCGATGGTGGCGGCCCTCAGCGCCCCCGGATTCGGCCTCGGCGCCGACAACATCCTGCGCGGCCCCGGCGGCTTCCAACTCGATCTCGGCGCCTGCCCGGCCGCCTGGTCGAACACCGAAGGGGTCGACCCGTCCACCATCGTGCTGGGCCACACCACCGCCCAGACCGGCAACCTGGCCTCGGCGGGCCGGGTGACCGATGGGCTCCAGGCCTACATCGAACGGGTCAACCTCGCCGGCGGCGTGGCCGGCCGCCAGATCAACCTGGTAGTGAAGGACGACAACTTCGTGCCCACCGCCACCGTCGAGGAGGTGGGCGACCTGCTGACCACAACCAAACCGTTCGCCATCAGCACGCTCGGCTCCCCCACCAGCCTTGCCGTCTACGACACCATCAACGATGCCTGCGTCCCCCAGCCCTTCGTCATCAGCAGCCATCCGGCCTGGGGCGACGCGGCCAACCATCCCTGGACGATCGGCCTCCAGCTCTCGCCCACCACCGAGGCGGTGCTGTGGGGCACCTGGATCGAACAGAACCTGGCCGCCGAGCTGCCGGTGCCGGTGAGCGCCCTGGTCATGGACAACGAGCTCGGCCGGCTGCACGAGCAGGCGTTCCAGGCGTGGGCCGACAGCCACCCCGGGGTCGTGGCCTCGTTCACCCCCGTACACCATCCGGCTGCTGCCGCCTCGGTGAGCGGCGAGATGGGCCAGGTGGCGGCTACCCGACCCCGGGTGTTCTTGGCCATGACGGCCGGCCGGCCCTGCCTGCAGGCCGTCCAGGAGGCCGATGCCACCGGTCTCCGGGGCGGAGCGGCCGCCCTGTTCCTTCCGTCGTCGTGTCGGGACGCCGCCACCTTCCTGGCCCCGGCCGGGCCGGCGGCCGACGGCTGGCGCATCATGGGCGGCGGGCTCAAGACCACGGCCGACCCGGCGTGGGCCGACGACCCCTACGTGGCGTTCGTTCGACGCTCGCTGTCCGAGGCCGACCTCGACCCGGCCGACCCCCAGTCCAGCGCCGGATTCGCCCTGTTCGGATGGGCCGAGGTGGAGGCGCTCCGGGTGGCAGCCGAGCTGCCCGGCGGCCTCACCCGGGCCAACCTGGTGCTGGCCCTGCGGGGCCTCCAGCTCCACCATCCCTTCTCCCTCGACGGGATCGGGCTCACCACCAGCGGCATCGCCGACCCCTGGCCACTGGAAGGCTCGGAGGTCCTCGTCTTCGACGCCGCCAGCCTGAGCTGGCGCACCGACGGCGACGTGCTCGACGTCAACGGCACCACGCCCCCCTGTCCCTGGAACGGCTCATCGTGCTGACGCGACGGTGCCCCGGGGGCGAACCCCCGGGGCACCGGTTCAGCTGAATCAGATCAGCGCTCGGTAGTCAGTTTCTCACTGGCAGGAAGCAGCCGTCTGGTCCCAGGCGCAGGGCGACGACTTGCCCGACAGCTCGATGATGCCGAGGTCGGCCTGGGTGGCCCAGGTCTGCGCGGTACCGTCGAACACGGCGAACTCCGAACCCTCGATGGGGTACGGGTCATCGCCGCCGGCCATGTTGTACTTGACGCCGTCGAGAAGGTTCGGGTTGGTCATGTTCAGCATGCGGGCCGCCAGCATGAAGTTCGGCCGGCTGAGCCCACCGGGGAGGTCGGCCGCCAGCTTCAGCGACTGCACCACCGGCCAGCCGAAGCCGAAGCCGTTACCCAGCTGGCTCGAGCTCTCGGAGGGCTTGCCGCCCGCCTCGAGCAGGTCCCGGGCCCACGAGATCCAGACGCTGTCGGCATTCTTGGGATCGTTGAAGTCGAGGGCGCCGCCGCCCACGATCCACCAGCCGTCGGCAGCCAGGCCGTCGCCGCCGACCTTGTCCTTGCCGACGAAGTTGAGGCCCTTGCACACCGACGGCATGAACAGCATCTCAACGCTGTCCTTCATGCCGTTGTTGGCGGCCTCGGTGATGGCCTGGGTGCACGAGGTGCCGGCCGTCATGGCGATGAACACGTCGGGGTTC
>CADEDH010000119.1 GCA_902826025.1 uncultured Actinomycetes bacterium | reverse complement strand
CGATCGTGAGGTTGACCACCGCCAGGGTGCTGGCGGCGATCGCGTCCCAATCGTAGGCGGCGGCCGCCTCGGCCGCTCGCCGACCGAACGACCGGCGGCGTTCGGCGTCGGCCAGCGCCTCGTTGAGGGCGGCGGCCACCGCCCCCACGTCCCGGGCCGGCACGTGCCAGCCCGTGCGTCCCGCTTCCACCGTCTCGGCCAGACCACCCACGGCGGTGGCCACCACGGGCCGGCCGCAGGCCATGGCCTCCACCGCCACCAGCCCGAACGGTTCGTACCAGGGGCAACAGGCCACCACGTCGGCCGAGCGCAGCAGCGGGGGCACGGCCGTGCGGGGCAGAGCGCCCAGGAACTCGACCCGATCGCCGACCCCGACCCGTTGGGCCAGGGCGAGAAGGCGGCGCCCCTCGGGCTCGGTGTGCACCAGGCCGCCGGGCGGACCGCCGGCGATCAACAGCTCGGCCTCTGGCACCTGGGCCAGGGCCTCGATCACCGTTCCGATCCCCTTGCGCCGCACCATCCGGCTGACGACCACGATCCGGGGCCGCCCCCGGCGGGGCGGGTTCAGCGGGCCGTCGGGCCGGAACTGGGCCCGGTCCACGCCGCACGGCACATGGTGCACGGCATCGGGTGGAGCCCCCATAGTTTGCAGCAGTGCCGCCTCGTGGCGGGTGGTGGCCACCAACGCCTGGGCCTGCCGGGCGATCCACGCCTCGACGCCGAGTCGCTGGGGCGGGCTGGTGTCGGCCCCTGCCTGCTGGTCCTTCTTCTCCCGCCCCAGGGCGTGGTAGGTGTGCAGCACCGGGATGCCGAGGGGGCGGGCGGCGGTGAGGGCGGCCAGGCCCGACATCCAGAAGTGGGCGTGGGCGGCGTGGGGTCGTTGCCGGTACCACGACCGGTGCAGGCCGTAGGCGAAGGCGGCCATGTGGGGGAGGAGGTCGTCCTTCGGGATCGGTTCGGGCGGTCCGGCATCCACGTGCTCCACCGTCACCCCGGGGGCGAAGGCCACCTGGCGGGGGAGCGACCGGTCGTCGCGTCGAGTGTGCACCACCACCTCCACCCCCTGGCGTCCCAGCGCCCGGGCCAACTCGGCCACGTGAACGTTCTGACCGCCGGCGTCGTCGCCGCCCAGCAGGGCGAGGGGTGAGGCGTGTTCGGAAACGAGTGCCAGGTGCATGTCGCAGCTCCTCAGGACCGGGGGCGGGGAGGCGCCCCGCCGACGACGCAGTGGGGCGGCGGGCCCAACAGCCGATCCACCGCCGCCACCAGGTCGGCGGCGGTCTCGGACGCCGCCTCGATCTCGGCGTAGGCGGTCACGTCGTTTGGCACCAGCACCCCGCGGGCCCCGGCGGCCAGGGCGGCGCCCACGTCGGCCCCGGTGTCGCCCACCACGGCGCACCGCTCGGGCGGCACGCCCAGCGCCCGGGCCGCCTCCAGCACCATGCCGGGGGCCGGCTTGCGGCAGCCGCAGCCGTCGGCCGGGCCGTGAGGGCACCACACGACGGTGTCGAACGGGCCGGCCAGCTCGGCCAGCCGGGCGTTGACGGCCTCCACCTGATCGGGTCGGATCAGGCCGAGGGCGACGCCGCTCTGGTTGGTGACGAGCCCCACCTTCACTCCCGCCGCCCGCAACCGGGCCAGAGCGGGCAGGGCGTCGGGACGGAGCCGGACCCGGGCCGGGTCGCCGTTGTAGGGGACGTCGTCGACCAGCGTGCCGTCCCGGTCGAACAGCACCGCCGCCGGCGGCTCGGCGTACCGGCCGGCGGGTTCACCGGCCGGGGTCGGAAGCGACGGCACGAGGCGCCGGGCCCGGACCCAGCCCCGCCCGGCGTGCCAGGCGGCGGCGGGCGGGATGGCGGCGCTGGTGACGGCGAGCCAGGCGATCTCGCCCGGCCCCAGGCGAGCTCCGCTCTCGCCGGCCTGGCGCCGGGCGCCCCGCAGCCGGTGGCCGAACAGCTCTGCCGTCAACCCCGACCCCACGGCCAGACCGGCGCCGGCCAGCGTCCGGAGCCGACCGATTCTGGGGACGGTGCGCGTCAATTCCGACGCGCCCCGTCCCCAGAAACTGCAGGACAGTGCGGCCGCCCCGGCGGCGGCAGCGAGGAGCCAGCCGGCCGTGGCGGCCAGGTGGAGGGGGCGGCGGCCGCGGCCGGTTCGGGCCCGGTCCCGCCAGCCGGGGCCATGGAGGCGGCGCATGAGGGCGTCGTCGGCGTTGCCCCGCTGGGCCCGCACGCTCACCCACGGGGGTGCGGAACGCACCGGGTGGAGCACCACCCGCCGGCCCGGCTCGATCGTCCAGCCGGCGCCCACCACCCGCAGGCCCAGGTCGGCGTCCTCCCGGTAGGCCCGGGGGAAGCGCTCGTCGAACCCACCCACGGCGGCCAGCACCCGCCGTCGGTAGGCCATGTCGGCCGTGGCCCACGTCGCCGTCTCCAGCTTGGTCACGTTGCGGGCCCAGTCGCCAGCGCCTTCGCCTCCCCCGGCCGGTACCCGGATCCGGCCCTGGGAGCCGGCGGCCCGGTACCCGAGCTGGGCCAGGTCGCCGGCCAGAACCGAGCACCAGCCGGGTGGCACCACCACGTCGTCGTCGAGGAACACCACCCACGGGGTCGTCGCCGCCCGCCAGCCCACGTTGCGGGCGGCGGCCGGGCCCCGGCCTGTCCCGTCCACCACGTGCACCAGCGTCGGCTGAGGCTCCCCGGCGGCGGCCAGCGAGTCGAGCAGCGTCAGCAGCGACGGCCGGCCCACCGAAGGGATCACCACCTCGTAGGCCGGCCGGGGAGCGCCGAGCCCGTTCACCGCCCGGCCCTCCTGATCAGATACGGACCGAGGGCGAGGGCGTCGATGGGGGAGGAGCCGAAGCATTCGAGGGCGTCGACCGGGCTGTCCACCATGGGCCGCCCCGCGGTGTTGAGCGACGTGTTTATCACCACCGGGAGGCCGGTGCGGCGCTCGAACGCGGCCAGCATCCGGTGCACCAACGGTTCGTCGGCTCGGCTGACCGTCTGCACCCGGGCCGTGCCGTCCACGTGGACGGCGGCCGGGATCCGCTCGGCCCAACCGGTCAGCACCCGGTGGGTGAACAGCATGTGGGGGCTGGGCAACGGCCCGCCGTCGAACAGCTCGGCCGCCCGCTCGGCCAGCACCATGGGGGCCACCGGGCGGAACTGCTCCCGGCCCTTCACGTCGTTCAGACGCTCCGTGTTGAACGCTGCTCCGGGATGGGCCAGCAGGCTCCGGTGCCCCAGCGCCCGGGGCCCGAACTCGGACCGACCCTGGAACCACGCCACCAACCCGTCGTCGGCCAGCACCTCGGCCACTGCCTCGGCGATGTCGGGCGGGCGCTCGTGGGCCACGGCCGCCCGGTCCAGGTGGCGAGCCAGCTCGTCGTCGGTCCAGCTCGGGCCGAGGGCCATGGTGGCCACCGGCTCCGGCTCGTCGCCCAACTCGGCGGCTACGGCCAGGGCCGCCCCCAGCGCCGTACCGGCGTCGCCCGCCGCCGGCTGCACCCAGACGTCGTCGAACGGGCCCTCCTCGTAGAGCCGGGAGTTGGCAACGCAGTTGAGGGCCACCCCGCCGGCCATGGTCAGGGCCCGCTCACCGGTGGCCTTGTGCAGCCAGCGGGCCAGGTCGAGCTCAACCTCCTCCAGGCGGCACTGCACGGTGGCGGCCAGGTTGGCGTGGGCCTCGGAGAGCGTGCCGTCGCCGGCGCCGGGCGGGGCGAACCGGCACCAGTCGACCGGCTCGGTCACGAACGTGCCGTCCTCACCCGCCCGCATCAGCTGGCGGAACTCGGGCAGGTCCACGGGCTGGCCGTAGGAGGCCAAGGCCATCACCTTGTACTCGTCGCTGGACCGTCGGTAGCCGAGGTGGGCCGTCAGCTCCTCGTAGCGCAGCCCCAGCGATGCCGGCAGGTCGCAGGAGGCAAGCGGCTCGAACCGGGCCCCGACGGCCCGACCGGCCAGGTAGGCCGACCGTTCGCCCCGCCCGTCGAGCACCAGGACGGCCGACCGCTCGTGGGGGGAGGCGGCCCAGGCCGAGGCGGCGTGGGCCCGGTGGTGGGCCACGTGGCGCACGCGGGCCGGGTCGAGCCCAGGCAGCATCGTGCGGAGGAACAGCGGGGCCCGCCTCGTGTACATCGTACGGAGCTCCTCCCAGGCGTCGCCCGTGATGGCGGCGTCGGCCAGCGCCGGGTCGTAGGAGTAGGCGACAGCGTCGAGCTGGCCCGCCTCCACCCCGCCCGCCTCCAGGCAGAACCGGATCGCCTGCTCCGGCAGCTCCCAGGTGGCGAAGGGAACCGGCGACTTGCCGTGCTTGCGCCGGCTGAACCGCTCCTCCTCGGCGGCGGCCACCACGCGGCCGTCGACCACGAGTGCGGCCGCCGGATCGTGGAAGACGGCGTTGACCCCGAGGACGATTGCCATGGCCTCTCGTTGCCCTTGCTGCGGTCGGGCCAAACGAGTGGGAGGACAACCGGCCGGGGAGCTGTTTCGGACCTGTGGGCTGGGGTAGTCGCGCCCCATGACCTCCGACCCCCGGGCCCCCGAGCAGCGCAACAACCCCACGCCCAACCTCGACGTCGCCCCCGGCGGAGGGGCGCACGTCCCCAACGACAACACGAGCATGCTGGAAGTACTGCGTGACTACGAGGCGGCGGGGTACTCCGGCCAGTTCTCGGTGGTCGACGACGCCCTGGTCCTGTGCCACACGTGCCGCAGCCGATCGGAGCCCGGGGCGCTGGCGGTGATGTCGATGCGCCGCCTGGAGGGGGCGTCGGACCCGGCCGACATGATGATCCTGGCCGTCGTCACCTGCCCCATCTGCGCCACCGGCGGGGTGCTCACGCTGAACTACGGGCCGGAGGCGTCGGCCGAGCAGGCCGAGGTGCAGGCCGCCCTGGCCGACCGTCGGGGAGCGGGCTCGCTCCCGGCCAACCGTTCTCCCGAGGTGGGGGAGGCCAGGGCCTAGCGCACCGGCTGTTCGGCCGCCCGCCGCATCATGGTGAACGACCGCCGGAGCAGCCGGGACACATGCATCTGGCTCACGCCCACCCGGTCGGCGATCTCGGTCTGGCTCAGCTCGGCGAAGAACCGCAGTTTGACGATCTCCTGCTCCCGGGGCGGGAGGGTGGCGATCAGTTGCTCCACCAGCACCCGGTTGGGTGCCAGCTCCAGGCGCTCGTCGTCGGTGGCCAGGTAGCGGGACCGGTCGGGGGCGGCGGAGTCGGCCGCGCCCAGGGCGTCGAGGCTGCCCGAGCTGTAGGCGGCGGCGGCGCCCAGTGCGCCCACCACCTCATCGGTGCTGATCTCGAGGCGGGCGGCGATGTCTTTCACCGTGGGCGACCGGCCCAGCTCGTGGTGGAGATCATCGGTGGTCTGGCGTACCAGCAGGTGAAGCTCCTTGGCCGAGCGGGGCACCCGCACGGCCCAGGCCGCATCGCGGAAGTGACGCTTGATCTCTCCCTCGATGGTGCGCCCGGCGAAGGCGGTGAAGGTGGCGCCGAAGTCGGGGTCGTAGCGGTCCACCGCCTTGACCAGGGCCAGCAGAGCGATCTGGTTCAGATCGTCGTCGGCGATGCCCCGGTTGGCGTACCGCTTGGCGATGTGGCGGGCGAAGCCTATGTGGCGATCGACCAGCTGGTTGCGGATGCTGCGCCGCCGGGTCTCGGCCAGCTGGCGGAACAGTTGCTCGTCGGTGGGCCCCGGTCGGGCCGACGTGCTCATCGGGCGACCGCCGCCCGCCGCTTCAGGACCCGACCGCAGCCTTCCCGGATGTCGTAGGCGTCGACCACGGCGGCCAGGATCTGCCGGGTGATGTCGTCGAGCACCAGCATCTCCTGACTGGCGGTGAGCGTGGCCGTCTCCACCGCCGCCTCCATCTCCAACGTGTCGTCCCGGATCTGGTAGCGGAGCTGCACCAGTGGGATCTCGTTGTCTTCGGCCCATTCGATGACGAGGGAGGTGACCTCGTCGGCGGCGACGGTCATGTCGCTGATCTCGTCCACCGTGAAATCGAGCTCGGCGGCCAGGCTGGCCGCCGTCACCCGGGCCAACGCCACGAAACGGGAGCTGGCGGGGATGGTGACGGTGATCTCGGTCTTATCGGTCATTGGAAGTCTCGGGCCTTCAGTTCGGGGTCGAGTGGGGTACGGAGGCGGCGGGCGGCGGATGGACCCCGCCGGTCGAGGCCGTCAGTCGGACAGATGGGCCACGACCGTGATCCGGCCCGGCACGCTCGTGTCCACCTGAACCTGGTCGGACAGGGCGTTGACGATGGCCAGACCGCGGCCCCGGGGGGCCAGCGGATCGGCCGCGATCCACCGGTCGATGGGCGGCGGGGCGTCGCCCAGGGTGGTGTTGGCTACGGTGATGGTGGCCTGGAGGCGGGGCCCGGCGGCCAGGATGAGTCGAACGTCGACGGGATGGTCGGGGCCGGCCTCCACCGCGTTGGAGCACAGCTCGCTCACCAGGAGGACCGCCCGCTCGATGCCGTCGGCCGAGAAGCCCCGCTCGGAGAACCAGCGGCCGACGTCGGCCCTGATGGGGGCGAGAGCCCGGTGGTCGCCGGGGTAGCTGGCGTGGTGGGAGTGGTCGGCCGGCCTCCCTTCGAACTCAGCATCGCCGTTGGATGCCGCACTGCCGTTGTGCTGAGCGCTGCGGTCCGAGGCGTTCACCGGCGTCGATACCAGGGTCAGCGAAGGTGGAGGTGTTCGTGCAGCCCGGTGATCTCGAGCAGCCGGGTGACGGCGGGGCTGGTGTGGACGAGAACCAGTTGGCGGCCGGCGGCCTCGAGCTCGGAATGGGCGTTGACGATGATGCGGAGGCCGGACGAGTCGATGAACTCGACGTCCGACAAGTCGAGCACGAGGTCGTCATCGGTTTGGCCGTGCGTCTGGATGGCGTCCCGGAGCTGGCCGGCGGTGTGCGAATCGACCACACCGACGATCTTGAGCCGGTTGGGGCTGTCATCGATCGAGATACGTGACGGTTGTGAATCCATCTGGGGTAACTGTACTCCGGGTGTGCGGGCCGAAGCCCGGTCGGTCTTCCTGGTTGTCGTTTCTGTCTTCGGGGAACGCCCCGACCAACCGGTGCAGGGCACCGTTCGTCGTACTCACTCCGTCGTACTACCTGGTTGTACTTCGACGCTCGTCCGTCCGACCGGTTACCCGGGCGATCGAGGGGCGAAACCGGTTTCGTCCGTTGGCCTGGCGGGCACAGGGCGACGGATGCCGACCCTTCCCGATCTGACGATCATTCCCGACCCGGCGGAACCGTCGCCGGCGCCCGACCCCACCCCCGGACCGATGCCCGAGCCGGGCCCCCAGCCCATCCCGTTGCCCGGACCCGACCCCATCCCCACGCCGGGGCCCGAGCCCGGCCCCGGACCGGTGCCGGGACCGGATCCTGGCCCTGGTCCCGTGCCGGGGCCGGATCCTGGCCCCGGTCCCGTCCCCGGGCCGGATCCCCTTCCCGGCCCGGTGTCTTAGCCCCCCGGACGCGGCCGAGCCGCCCCTCGCACCGGGTTTCGGGCGGGGGGCGGCTCGGCTCTACGTCGCTTCAGGGGGCCTCCGCTTCAGAGGCGGCGGCCGGTGGCTGTCAGATATGGCGGCCGGTGTGGCGGCCGGAGGCCGAGCGGGAGTCGACCATGCGCCAGATGAGCAGGGCGACGACGGCTCCGAGAATGGAGCCGATCACGCCTGACGGCTGGAGGGCCCCCTCACTGAAGTCCTTACCGAAGATGGCCCAGCCGAGGAAGCCGCCGATGAACGACCCGACGATGCCGAGAACGATCGTGGCCACTACGCCCATGGGGTCGGGACCGGGCACGAGGAACCGAGCGATGAACCCGGCGAAGAGCCCGATGATGATGAGGTAGACGATGAAGCCGAGCATTGGCTTCCTCCTTGCTGTTCGTGCCGGGCCCCGTTCGAAGGGTTTCCGGGTCGCACGTTGCTGTGCGTCAGCGGAGGTACCCCCCGGCCCGAAAGGAGAAACCGGGACCGGCTGCACCTCCCCTCCCTCCGGCCCCTTCCCCTCCGGCCCCCTCTCCTCCGGCCATCACACGGCCCCCACCGGGGACGGGCGGGCCGGGCTGACGCCGAACCCCCGCAGGAACAGCTCGGCCGCCTCCCGCTGGGCCCGCTCGGCCTCGTCGAGAACGGCGGCGGCACCGAAGAACTCGTGCATCACCCCGGCGTAGGTGGTGCAGGCGACGTCGACCCCGGCCCCGCGCATCTGTTCCGCCAGCTGCTGGCCCTGGCTCCGCAGCGGATCGCGCTCGGCCAGCACGATCAGCGTGGGCGGCAGGCGCCGCAGCCGGTCGGAACCCACCGAGAGCAGGTCGACCCGCCAGTCGGCCACGGCGTCGGGCGTGTCGGCGAAGGCGTGCATGGCCATCCAGGACAGCACGGCCTTGGTCAGGGGCCGGGCGTCGGCCTCGTCCACCATCGAATCACCCAGCTCCTCGGCCGTGGTGAGGGGGTAGACGCAGACCAGGCCCGTCGGTGCCGGTGCGCCGCTGTCTTCCCCCCTCGGCCCCGGCGCCGAGATCAGCGCCAGCGCAGAGGCGGCGGCCATCGTGCCTCCCACCGACTCGCCCCCGATGGCCATGCGGCCGGGATCCACCCCGAGCTCGTCGGCATGGGCCGCCACCCACCGCCAGGCGGCCAGCACGTCGTCGTAGGCGGCGGGAAACGACGCCTCGGGCGAGCGGCGGTAGCCGGGCGACACCACCACGGCCCCGGTCTTGTTGCACAGGCCGCGGCAGGAGGCGTCGTACGTGTCGAGGTCGTACAGCACCCAACCCCCGCCGTGGATCCACACGATCACGGGCAGGGGGCCGTCGGGCCCCGGCCCGGGGTCGAGCGGCCGGTAGACCCGCAGTGTCTGTTCGCCGCCTTCCCCGTCGGGGATCGCCATGTCCTCCACCGAGCCCATCGGCTCGGGCCCGGTGGCCCCGGCCGCCTCCAGGACGGCCCGCACGCCGGCGTCGGGCCCGGGCTGGCGCCGGGCCTGCTCGGGGGTGAGGATCTCCACCGGCTGGGGGCCGAGGGAAGCGTAGGCGTCCATCAGCGCCTGGGCCTGGGGTCCGAGCCGACCGGTGGCGTCGGTGGCCAGCCGCTCCTGGCGACCGGAGGCGATGTCCCGGGCCAGGTCGACGATGCGGGTGGCCACGTCGGTGAGGGCGTGGCCGATCCCGGTGGACGGGGCGTGGGGGTGGGCCCGGGTGGGCGCGCTCCGCTTGGCCTCCAGGAACTGCTGTCCCAGCTCGGCCATGCCGTCGGGCCCCACCGACACCCGGAGCTGGGGCAGCAGGCGACCCTCCTCCTCGATCACGTGGTGGCGCACACCCCGGATCAGCTCGGCCAGCGCTTCTTCGAACTCCGGCGTACCCGGTTCCTCCCGACCCAGCACGACCAGCAACTCCTTCACCGCCTGATGCTCGGAGGTGGCCAGATCGGCCTCGGAGTTGAGGCCGGCCTCCCGGACGGCCGGGTACACCACCCGCTCCTCCGCCGCGGCGTGGAGTGACAGCTGGAAGGCCACCTGGTCCATCAGCGTCCGTCGGTCGCCCCGGCCCGACTCCAGGTACAGGAACTGCTGCTCCACGATGAGATGGTCGTCGGCGATCATGTGGTCGACGTCGCCCGGCTTGGCCTGGTAGGTGAGCATGGTGTTGGCCTCCTCGCCCGCCGCCCGGTAGCGGCGCTGGCTCCGGCCGCTACCCCTCGCCGGGCGGGCTTAACCGGGCACCGGTCGGCGGCGGCAGGCCACCCGTGCGGTACCGGTGGCCAACACGATGCGTCGGAAGTTGCCGGTTCGACACGTTTCCCCCGGGGCCGGCCGGGGCAGTGGTCGGGCACGGCGCAGCCCGACCGCAACCCTGCTGGTCATACGCGCTCAAGGGGCGCCACTGCTGCCGTACCAGGAGGTCGCGCAGTGGAAACCGAAATCGAGCTCTTCACCCAGTTCCGCAAGGCAACGATGCAGCGGCGCCAGGAGCAGGATCGCATCATCCATCTCGAGGAGTATGTGGAGTTGGTGCGGGGGTGTCCGAC
>CADEDH010000118.1 GCA_902826025.1 uncultured Actinomycetes bacterium | reverse complement strand
CGCCGCCCCGGGCCGCCCGCCGGGCCGACAGCCCGATGTTGGCCAGGAACAGGATCACGGCCAGCGCCACCAGGATCGTGCCCAGGCTCGACCACAGGTTGAGCGTGTCGTAACCGATCCCCTCGGGATAGTCGGCGAACCGCCGGGGCATGCCCCGCAGGCCGAGGACGTGCTGGGGGAAGAACACGATGTTGCTGCCCAGGAACAGCAGCCAGAACTGCACCTTGCCCAGCCGCTCGCCCAGCCGGTGGCCGAACAGCTTGGGCCACCAGAAGTAGAGGGCGCCGAACATGGCGAACACCGCCGTGCCCAGCAGCACGTAGTGCATGTGGGCCACCACGAAGTAGGTGTCGTGGACGTTGCTGTCGAACGCCCGCACGGCCAGCATGGGCCCGGTCAGCCCGCCGATCAGGAACACCACGATGAACCCGACGGCGTACAGCATGGGCGTGTCGAACCGCAGCCGCCCGCCCCACATGGTGAACACCCAGCTGAAGATCTTGATCCCGGTGGGCACGGCGATGAGGAGGGTGGCGCCGCTGAAGAACCCGTCGACGATGGCCCCGGTGGTGAACATGTGGTGGGCCCACACCGTCATCGAGTACGCCCCGATGAGCACGGTGGCGATCACCATGGCCTTGTAGCCGAAGATGGGCTGGCGGCTGAACACGGGGATGATCTCGCTGATCACGCCGAAGAAGGGGAGGGCCACGATGTAGACCTCGGGGTGTCCGAAGAACCAGAACAGGTGCTGGTACAGGATCGGGTCGCCACCTCCGGCGGCGGTGAAGAAGTGGGCGTCGAGCCGCCGGTCGGCCAGCAGCATGAACAGGGCGGCGGTGATCACCGGGAAGGCGATCAGGATCATGAAGCTGACCACCATCATCGTCCAGGTGAAGATGGGCAGGCGGAACATGGTCATGCCCGGGGCCCGTAGCCCGATCACGGTGGACAGCAGGTTGATGGCGGTGAGGGTGGACGCCACACCGGTGAGGGCCACGCCGGTGATCCACAGGTCGCCGCCGGCGCCGGGGGAGTATGTGCTGTCCGACAGAGGGGCGTAGGCCGTCCAGCCGAAATCGGCAGCACCCTGGGACGTGAGGAAGCCCGACAGGACCACCAGCCCACCGGTCACGAACAGCCAGTACGACAGGGCGTTGAGGCGGGGGAAGGCCATGTCGGGGGCGCCAACGTGCAGGGGAACGAGGAAGTTGGCCAGCCCGGTGGCCATGGGCACGGCGAACAGGAACATCATCACCGTGCCGTGCATGGTGAACAGCTGGTTGTAGCGCTGGGAGCCGACGAACTGCAGCCCGGGCTCGGCCAGCTCGGCCCGCATGAGGGCAGCCAGGAGGCCGCCCACCACGAAGAAGGCGAACGAGGTGCCGATGTAGAGGATGCCGATCCGCTTGTGGTCGGTGGTGGTGACCCAGCCGACGATGCCGGCCGCCGGCTGGTCGCCGGGATCGTCGGGGGCCGCCGGCCGGTCGGTCACGGCCAGGGCCGGACTCACGACGGGTCCTCCACGTCGGGCCCGGGCGAGTCGCCGGCCCCCTCACCGGTGGCCAGCCAGCGATCGAACACCTCGGGGCTCACGATGTCGACGGCGAAGTTCATGCGGGCGTGGTCGACGCCGCACAGCTCGGCGCAGTGGGCAACGTGGCGGCCCTCGGTGTCGGGGGTGACGGTGAGGTCGATCGGCCGCCCCGGGATCAGGTCCTGCTTCCAGGCGAACGCGGGCACGAAGAACGAGTGGATCACGTCGTCGCTGCGGAGGTGGAAGGTGACGGTCTGGCCCACCGGCAGCACGAGCACCGGGTCCCGGCCCGGCTCGCTGGCCACCACCCGGCCCCCCGGGTACTCGAAGCGCCAGCCCCACTGATACCCCTGTACCGCCACCTCCAGATCGGTCGGCGGGTCGTCGTCGACGCCGGCCTGGAACCACAGGCCCAGGCCGAAGATCACGGCCGCCAGGGCGGCGGCGCCGCCGGTGTAGGTGAGCTCCAATGCCAGATTGCCGTGGCGCTGAGGTGGGAGACCCTCAGCGCCACGGCGAATGCCCCGGCTGATGGCGATGGCCAGCAGACCCAGCACGACCACCGCCACCGCTGTGGCCGCCCACATCAGACCCGTCCCGGGTGACGGGGTCGGGCATCACATCCGGCCGGTGCCTCTGCGGGGATCATCGACGGTCCTACCGGCACTGGCCCTCCCCATCAGCTCCCGGCCCACAGCCAGGCCGAGCACGATCATGGCCAGACCGAGGCCGAGGTGCAGCCAGTTGTCGGCGTCGTTGAGCGGCACGAAGTTGGCGTCGGTGTCCATGTTCACCGCCAGGCCGTACAGCCACAGCACGAGGTACACGGCGCCACCGCCCAGCAGGTAGGAGCGGGACGCCCGCCCGCCGATGGCCATGGCGCCGAGGCCGGCCACGCCGTACAAGAGGTGCACGATGTTGTGGAAGACGCTGACGTGGAACACATCGAGCAGGTGGGCGCCGGAGTCGGTGCCCCAGAGGGTGATGTCGTCCACGTTGGTGGTGATGCCCGGAATGAAGCCGGCTACACCCACCAGCAGGAAAACGACGCCCAGAGCGCCCGCCACCTTCTGGGCCGTGGTCATGGCCCACCGATCGGCGTAGCTCTGATTGCTCGCTCCTGACACTGCCATCTGGTCTCCTCGGTGGGATCGGCCCTCCCCTCGGCCGCTGAACTCCCGACCGCGTGCTACCCCCGGCCCGGAGCCGGCAAACGCGGGCTCCCCGTCGTCACCGGGTAAAGGGCGATTGCGACCTCAGGCCGGTTCTCAGGCTGGGGAGTCGTCGTCCAGGAGCTCGGCCTCGGGCGGGTCCTCGGAGTCATAGGCCTCGGTCACGGTGGCCACCTCGGCCTCCAAATCCTCGCCCGGCGGCACCGGATGCTCGTCGTCGCCCAGTGCCTCCAGCATCACCGGATCCACCGGCACCTCTTCCGGCTCGCCCGGCACCGGGTCGAGCAGAGCGAGATCCTCCAGCTCGTCGAGGTCGTCCGAATCCACCGCCACCGGGCCCCGTCTGGCCCCGGTCCCCCGCAACCGGTGGGGATCCAGCCCGGGATCGGGCTCCAGTTCGGCCGCCGGGTCGGGTTCGTAGCGCCGCTCCCGCTCGGCCAGCGGCTCGTCGAAGCGTTCCTCCTGGGGGGTGGTGCCGTACTCGTCGGCCCCCTGCAGCTCGTCGGGCGGGTAGTCGTCCAGGGCGTCGTCGTTCAGGTCCTGGTCGAACTCGTCGAGGCCCATCTCCGACTCGTCGAGCGCCTCGGCCTGATCCTGTTCGTCTCCGCCGCCGATGTCGCTGAGCATGCTGTCTCCCTGTGGTCGTACGGCCAGCCGGTGCCCGGTCCCGGGGGGAGCGAAACGTTTGCCGCCCGGGTCACGAGGGAACCGACGGCCCATGAACCTGTCGTTGGGCGAACTGACCTTGCGCCTGACGCTGGCCGCCCTGCTGGGCGCGGCCATCGGGCTGGAGCGGGAGCGGGCGTCCCGGGGGGCCGGCGTACGCACGGTGGCCCTGGTGGCCATGGGGTCGGCCCTGTTCACCCTGGCCGGAGCGTACGGGTTCACCGACGAGCCTCAGACCCGGGTCACCGATCCCACCCGCATCGCCGCCCAGGTGGCCACCGGCGTTGGCTTCATCGGTGCCGGGGCCATCCTTCGTCAGGGCACGTCGGTGATCGGGGTGACCACGGCGGCCACGGTGTGGTTGGCGGCCGCCCTGGGCGTGACGGTGGCCGCCGGTGGCTACGCCGCCGCCACCATCGCCACCGCCATCACCCTGACGGTGCTGGTGGGGATGCGGCTGCTCAAGCCCCTGGCCTGGCGCCTGGGCAGCACCGGCTCGGTGCTGGAGATCACCTACAAACAGGGGACCGGCACCTTGCGGCCCGTGCTCGATGCCGTGGCGGACACCGGGGCTTCCATGGACGACCTCGCCATCGACGACGGCGACAGCGGCACCCGCCGGGTCACCCTCCAGGTTCGCCTTCCCCGGGGCACCCCGGTTGATGACCTGGTGGCCGCCATCGACGATCACCCCGACGTCGACCGGGTCACCGCCAGCGGGGCCTGATGATCGAGGAGACAAGTCCATGACCCCAACCGAACAGCACGCCGACCGCGAACCCGACGACGAGGTCGACGACATCGACGACCCTGCCGACGATCAGGACGACACGGTGGACCCCCGCCGGCCCGGGGCCGCGACCCGGGAGCGAATAGGCGGCGGCGACCGGGAGGAGGCGGAGCGCTACGCCGACAGCCCCGGGGCCGGCCTGGCCGGTGCCCTCGAGGACCTGCCCGAACCCAACGAGCCGGGCTGACCAGCCCGCCGAGCCCCCGGCGACCGGCGGTTTCGCCGATCGGCCAGGCGGGCACTGGCGGGCCATGGATCCAGCACACCAGCGACCCCCCGGGGCCGACGACCGCACGGTGGAAGCCGTGGGCAAGCTGACCGAGGCCTTCGAATGGATCGAGCGGGCCCGGGGCCAGCTCTACACCTTCCATCAGCTGATGGGGCACGCCGACGAGCTGGTGGACGACGCCGCCGACGCCCTGGCCGGAGCCGGGCACACCCGGTTGGCCGACGAGGTGCGGGAGCGGCTGGTGGGCCGCAACACGATCGACGGGCGTTGGACGTTCCAGATCGTGGAGGAGTTCGACGACGGCTACTACACCGACGCCCGCCTCGTGGAGCGCCGGGTCCGGGACGAGCTGATGGGCGGCCGCCGCCACGTGTTCGAAGCCGAGCTCAAGGAGACGCGCCGCACCCGCGGTCGCAAGGGCCACGAGGCCCGGCCCCTCACCGCCCACGAGGCCCACGTGCCCACGATGGCCGACTTCGAGCCCCAGGTCTGACCCGGGCCCGGCAACACCGCCCAGGGAAACGGGGAGGGTCGCCTTCTCACGCCCGGGGAGCTCGACCTGCTCGATTTCCTAGGCTGATACGGGGCGGCGACACCGACAGGGTCACGGTGGTGCCGTGGACGTCGCTGGTGCGTTCCACGTGGTCGGTCAGGGCCTCCATGATGGCGGTTCCCCGCCCCCGGTCCCGGCTGTGGGGGCCCGGGGGTCGCCAGGTGCCGTTGTCCTCCACCCGCGCCACCAGGTGGTGGCCGTGATCGGTCACCTCCACCACCACCGTGGGTGGGGCGGCCGGGTCGAGATCGGCGGTCCGCCGATGGTAGGCGTGGTCCACCACGTTGGTGACGGCTTCGCCCACCGCCAGCAACAGGGCGTGGTGGTGCTCAGCCGCCACCCCTCGCTCGGTCAGCCAGGCCCGCAGGTCGTGGCGCAACCCGGCCAGCGCTGCGCCCCGGGCCGGGATCTCCCGGCGCAGGCGGGCCACGGCCGGGGTCCACCGCAAGCAGGCGACGGCGATGTCGTCGTCCTGGGTGTCGCTGTCGGCGGCCAGGGCGGCGATCACCTTGTCGACCAGCTGGCCCGTGGGCAGGTGGCGGTGGGCCACCAAGGCCTCTTCCAGCCGGGCCAGACCCATCCCGAGGTGCTGGGAGCGCCGTTCGACCAGGCCGTCGGAATACAGCACCACCACCGAGCCCGGCTCCAGCTGGGCCTCGGCCTCCGGCCGGAAGGTGGGCTCCAGCGTGGACAGGGGAGTGGAGCGGGCCCCGTCGAGCCGGGTGACGGTGCCGTCGGGGGCCACCACCATGGCCGGCGGATGCCCGGCCGAGGAGTACACCAGGTGCCCGGTGGCGGGGTCGACCACCACGCAGGTGGCGGTGGCGTAGCCCGTGCCGTTGGGGCCCCGGGCGAAGCGGTCGATCGTCTCCAGCAGCTTCCCCGGGGAGGCGTCGCTGATCGCGGCCAGCGCGGCGGCGGCCGACCGGACCCGGCCCATGGCCGCCGCCGACTCCAGGTTGTGGCCCACCACGTCGCCGATCATGAGGCCCACGTGCCCGTCGGGCCAGCGGAAGGTGTCGTACCAGTCGCCGCCCACGTGGAGCAGGTCGCTGGCCGCCTGGTAGCGGGCCTCGATCTCCAGCTCGGGATCCCAGCAGATCTCGTCGGGCAGGAGGGCGTTCTGCAGGGTGATGGCGATGAGGTGCTCGGCCCGGCGCAGGTGGGCGGCCGACAGCACGATCGACACCCGCTGGGCCACGTCGTTCAGGAACGACCGGTCGTCGGGCCCGAAGTCGGGCCGGGTCGGGTCGACGATCGCCGCCACCAGCGTGGCCTCGTTGCCGTCGCCCGGGTCGAACGGGACGGTCACCACCGAACGGGCGCCGGACCAGGTGAGGGCCCGGACCGCCCCCCGCCGGGCCGACGCCGACAGCAGGCCCTCCAGTCGGGCCAGGTCGGTGTTGGCCCCGATGACGGCCTGACCGTCGGGTCGGACCACCTCGATCAGGACGATGTCGGCCACGGTGGGCACGAGGTTGTCGGCCACCAGCTGGAGGGCATCGTCGGCCGGGCCGGCGGTCTCGACCCCGGCCAGGATGTCGGCTCGCAGCGTTTCCCGGGCGGCGGTGGCCCGCAGGGCGGCCTCGGCCTGCTTGTGTCCGGTCACGTCGACGCTCGTACCGACCAGCCCCTGGTAATCGTGGCCGCCGAAGCGGGGCTGGCCCCACGACTCGATCCAGCGCCACTCGCCGTCGGCCTGCCGCACCCGGGCCGTGGCGTGGAACGGCCCGTGCCCGACCACCGCCGCCCGGAAGGCGGCGGCGTAGTCGGCCGCGTCGTCGGGGTGGAGCAGGCCCATCAGCCGTTCGGCGTTGGTGGCGTCCTCCCGGGTGAGCCCGTAGAACTGGCAGTAGGTGAGGTTGACCCACTCGGGATCGCCCCGTTCGTCGTGCACCCAGATGATCATCGGCGACTGGTCGGCCAGGAGCTTGAAGCGCTCCTCGCTCTCCCGAAGCCGGGCCGACTCCAGGCGCGACAGATGCAGCAGCTCGTCGATCTTGCGGTTGGCCTGCTCGGCCTCGAGCCGGCTGGCCCGCTCGGCCTCGAACAGCTCGGCCCGCTGCACGGCCTGGCCCGCCACCCGGGCCGCCGCCACCAGCTCCTCGCGCTCGTCGGCCGTGAACGGCTCGGGCCGGAGCCGCACCACACCGAGGTAGCCGACAGCCCGCCCGTCCACGTCCACCGGGATGGCGCCCATGGCCTCGGTACCCAGCTCGGAGACCACGGAGGCCGCGGCCGGGAACCTGGTCACCAGGTCGTGGCCGCAGGCGAACCACACCGGCTCGCCGCTGGCCATGGCGTAGGCGCCGGGCACGGGGGAGGCGAGGGACCAGTCGGCCACCGCCTGGGTGACGGTGGCGGGCAGGCTGGAAGGCGTGCGGCGGAAGTGCTCGGTCTCGCCGTCGTAGAGCGTGAGCACGGCGTGATCAGCTGGCACCAGCCGGCGCAGGTGGTGTTCCACCACCTCCACCACATCCTCCACCGTCACCGCCCGCACCAGGTCGGCACTGAGTTCGCCCAGGGCCCGGACCGACTCGGCCCGCTCCCGGCCCGCCCGTTCCTGCTCCTCCCGGGCCCGGACCCTCACCAGGGCCCGCGTCTCGACGGCCAGGAGCCACACGGAGACGATCAGGGTGGCCAGGAACAGCTGCAGCCAGGCCAGCCGGGACTGGGTGCTGATGTCCATGCTGGCGAACGGGCCCCGGTCGGCCGCCGTGGCCAGATTGGCCACCAGGGCCAGGATCGTGCTGGCCACCGCCACGCCCCGCACGCCGCAGCGGACGGCCACGTACACCAGGACGGGTAGCACGAGGATGGTGGGCGGTAGGTCCGTCCACCAGAAGGCCACGATGCTGGCCCCGACCATGGCGACCATGGCCGCCGCCGGCTCGGCCAGCTCCCGGGCCGGCCGGCGGGGCCAGGTGGTGCCGCCCACCAGGAGGATCGACGCGCCCACGGTGAGCACACCCAGACCGTCGCCGGCCCACCAGTTCAGTGCCGCCGGCAGCCATCCCGTGCCGTCTTCGAGATGGCGGACCAGGCCGCCCACCGCGGCCCCCGCCCCCGGGCCGACAGCCACCGCCGCCACCAGGAAGCGGGCCACACCGGGGAACCGCTCGAGGTCGACGCGCTGGCCCTGGCACAGGCGGGTCAGCAACAGCGCCCCCGCTACCGGCTCGACGACGTTGGCCCCGGCGTAGCCCAGGGCGATGCCGAGGTCGAGCCCGTGCATCAGGTCGACCCCGGTCTCGGCCATCAGCACGGCGACCACCACCGCCCACCACCGACGACGGGGGAGGAGCACGAGAGCGGCCAGCGTGATGCCGGCCGGAGGGAAGAAGGCGAGGCCCAGGTTGTCGGCCCCGAACAACCGCCACGACAGGTCGGCGCCCACGGCGTAGGCCAGGGCCACGGCGAGGAAGACAACGATGGCCGACGATCCGATTCCCGGGCGCCGGCCTCCGTCGACGATCTCCTCAGCGGCGTTGGCTGGCGCACTCGGTCGCATCCCACTCGCTTCCTCGCCCACCGACGCGACAACCTTACCGCCACCCTCACGAGCGGTGTCGGGCCGGGCGGGCGGCGCGGGGCCCGCTAAGGAAAGGAGATCGCCACCACGGCGGCCGAGAGTCAGGAACAGGCCGACGAAGGGGCCGGAGCCAAAGCTCCGGCCCGATCGAAGAAGTAGAAGCTGACGTGAACGTCAGGGCTCGCGAGAGTCAGTGATCGATCAGCGGTTGGTCGGTTGGACCAGGGAGTCGAGCAGGTTCTCGGCCATGGTCCAGTCGGCCACCCGCCAGAAGGCGGCCACCCAGTCGGCCTTCTTGCTCTGGTAGTCGAGGTAGTAGGCGTGCTCCCAGCCGTCGATCACGAGCAGGGGCAGGGCGCCGACGGCGTGGGTGCTCTGGTGGTCGTGGATCTGCTGGACGATCAGCCGGCTGCCCAGCGAATCCCAGGCCAGCGCCCCCCAGCCCGACCCCTGGAGCGAGTTCACCGAGCCGCTCAGGCGCTTGCGCAGCGAGTCGACCGAGCCGAAGTCGGACTCGATCTGGCGGGCCAGCAGGCCCTGGGGCTCGCCCCCGCCGTTGGGGCTCATGCTCTGCCACAGCACCGAGTGCAGGGCGTGGCCGCTCAGATGGAACGCCAGGTCGCGCTCCAGTCGGGCCAGGGCGGCCGGCTCGGGATCGGCCCCCAGCTCCGACAGCTTGTCGAGCGTCTCGTTGGCGCCCTTCACGTAGGCGGCGTGGTGGGTGCCGTGGTGCAGCTCCATCACCCGGGCCGACACATGGGGTTCGAGCGCGTTGTGGTCGTAAGGAAGGTCGGGAAGGTTGTAGACGGTCATCGGGCCACCTCTTCAGGCTGGGAGTTGTGGTTGGTCTGAATGTTCGACGGAACGCTGGAACGGGGATCGTCGCCCGGGTCGTACGAGCGCTCCACGAAGGAGCGGACGAACCACTGGAACAGCTCGAGCTTGCCGATCTGCTGGATCAGCAGATCCTCGGTCACCGGGTCGAGGTCGGACACGATGGCCATGGCCTTGCGGTGGTCGCTGATCACCCCGTCGTAGACCTTGTCCAGCTCCTCCAGGTGGAGCATGGCCAAGGCCCGGTCGAGGGGGTAATCGGCCCAGCTGCGCCCGTCGACGATCGACCCCGCCGTGCCCCGGGGCGTGCCGCCCAGGGTCCGGATGCGCTCGGCCACAGCGTCGCCCGAGTCGCGCACCTTCTCCACCTCGACATCGAGCATCTCGTGCACGCTGATGAAGTTCGGCCCCACCACGTTCCAGTGGATGTGCTTCAGCACGAGCTGCAGATCGAGGAGGGCCACCAGACGCTCCTCCAGCACGCTCACCACCTGCAGCGCCCGCCCCTCGTCGAGGCCGGGAACGGAATGGTGCGGTTCATTCGTCATTGGATGTCGTCCTTCCGAACAGTCGATTCATTCGGAAGCGGGCTACCCCGGGACCTGCGGGTCAAACGTTCACGTGAGGTTTGGTGCCAAGGGCGGCGGGTACCAGGGCGGCGGTGCTTCCCGAGCAGCTCCGTGACCCGACCCTGCGCCCCCGGCGGCACGTGCTGGTGGCCCGGCTCGACAACCTGGGCGACGTGGTGCTGGCGGGGCCG
>CADEDH010000117.1 GCA_902826025.1 uncultured Actinomycetes bacterium | reverse complement strand
TCGATCCTCGCCCTGGGTCACGAGTACCACGGTGTCCTGCACGGCCTGCTCGCCGTGGGTCTCGCCGGCCTCGACGAAGTAGCACTGCCCCGGCCCCACATGACGGTCGGGCTCGCCGGTCTGGGTCACCAGCATCTCGCCCGACAGCACCAGCACCTGCACCCATTTCGTGTGATGGTGGGCCTCGATCGTGCAGCCGGCCTCCATCTTGAAGTAGGCCGAGCGCACGTCGTAGGCGCCCTCGAACACGGCGTGCTTCTCCATGGAAGCGCCGAACACATCCACGGTCTGCCAGGCAGATCCCGGTTCCAACACGAACGTCGTCATGGCCATCCTCCGAAGTGCGTCGACAGTATCAGCCCGGCCCGTCCACGAGCCCGGCCGGGGCGGGGATCACGGCATCGCTACAAGCGATCCCGTGGCCCGTCGATATCTCACACTTCTGTATGTCAGCTGGTAAATGTGTCGTCTATTCTCGGGCGGGTGAAGCTCGAGTTCTTCCAGACGTTCGCCTACCAGGGTCCCGATCACGGGAGCACCTGGCCCGCCCCGCCCCAGGCCTGCGACCCGGGGTGGACCGCCGCCACCTACGCCGGCGGGCTCGACGAGTGCGCCGCCGCCGTCGATGCCGGCTTCGACGCCCTCACCTTCGCCGAGCACCACTACTCGCCCAAGCAGCTCACCCCGAACCCGGTGCTGCTGGCGGCGGTGGCGGGCCAGCGGTTCGGATCGACCGACATCGGCGTGTTCGGCACCGATCTGCCGATCAACAACCCGGTGCGGATCGCCGAGGAGTACGCCATGCTCGACAACCTCCTCGGCGGGCGCCTCCGGGTGGCCATGCTGCGGGGCACGCCGAACGAGTACTTCACCTACTTCGACAATCCGTGGGAGGCCAGGGAGCGGGTGGAGGAAGGCACGCTGCTGATCAAGGCGTGCTGGGCCGAGCCCGAGCCCTTCGGCTGGGAAGGCCGCTACTACCGCTTCCGCAACATCGCCGTGTGGCCCAAGGTGTGCCAGCAGCCCCACGGCCCCCGGATCCTGTTCTCGGCCAACTCGGCCGACGGCGCCGTCTTCGCCGGCACCCATGGGCTCGACATCGGCTTCAGTTACATGGAGCCCGAGCGGTGCGCGGCCCACGTGACCCTGTACCGGGAGGCGGCGGCGGCCGCCGGGTGGGAGCCGACGGCCGACAACATCCAGTACCGCCACGCCCTGTGGGTCGACGAGAGCGAGGAGCGGGCCTGGGCCAGCTTCGGCCGATACGCCGAGGGCGGCCTGTTCGCCCTGTTCGCCGGGGCGTCCGACGACACCCGCATGGCCCTGGGCAAGGTCGGTATGGCCATGGCCGGACTCGGCCGGGGTGCGCCCGATTCGAGCGGCCTCGCCCCCCGGGAGCCGGGCGCCCCGCCACCACCCCCGATGACGGTGGGACCGCCCTTCGTCGGCACGCCCGACCGGGTCCTGGCCCAGATGCGCGCCGTGGCCGAGGTGGTGGGGGCGGGCCGGATCGAGGTCCACGCCGGCTTCCCCGTCACCGGTGCCATCCCCACCGCCGACACCCTGGCCATGCTCACCCTGGCCGGCCGGGAGCTCACCCCCGTCGCCCACGCCGAGAGCTGGTGACCCGATGACCCACAGCGAAACGACCACCACCACCATCGCCGCTGCCGGCATCATCGGGGGCGCCTTCGGGTACCGGACCGTGACCGCCGCCGGGTTCGACGTCACCGTGTTTGAGGCGGGCGACGGCGTACCGCTGGTGTGCCTGCCCGGCGCCGGCGGCCCCCGCTACAGCCCCGCCCTCGACCTGTTGGCCCAGCGGTTCCGGGTGCTGCTGATCGAGCTGCCGGGCTGGGGCGACGAGCCCAACGACGCCGTGGCCGACTTCGACGGTCTGGCCGCCCAGGTGGCGGCAGCGGTCGACGCTCTCGGGCTCACGAGCTACCACCTGCTGGGCACGTCGCTCGGCGGGGCCTGCGCCCTCCACCTGGCCCTGGCCGACCCCGAGCGGGTGATCTCGCTGACCTTGGAGGCTCCGGGCAAGTTCCGGATCGATTCGGCGGACCCGTCGACCCTCGGCCCCGAGGCGTTTGTGCGGGCCTTCCGTACCCACCCTGAACGGGGTATGCCGATCGAGCCGCCCGACCCCGAGTTCCTCCAGCGGGTGTGGCCGCTGGTGGGCCGCCTCATGGGCGACGGCTCGCTCGACGACGCCTTCGCCGCCCGCCTGTCCACCCTGCCCACCCGCACGCTGGTGCTGTTCGGTCGCAACGACGGCGTCATCAACCCGGTCAACGGCCCCACCTACCGGCGGCTGCTGCCCAACAGCACCCTGCTGTACGTGCACGATGCGGCCCACGACATCCAGAACGACCGCCCCGAGGCGTTCGCCGACGTGGTGGGCGACTTCGTCACCCGGGGCATGAACTTCCTGATCAACGAGACCGACGGCCTGATCAACCCGTAGCCGGATCGGTCACGGCCTCCAAAACGGTCGATCTGTGGCGCGAGCTGCTGGATTTTGCGCGCTGGCGCCACAGTTCGGCCGGGAGGGAAGGGTCAGGCGACCGCCGTCAGCGCCCGGTGGGTGAGCGTCCGCAGCAGCGGCAGCTTGTAGCCGTTCTCGGCCAGGGGGGCGGCGCCGTCGGTGGCAGCGGCCGCCGCCCGATCGATGGCTTCGGGCGTCAGCCCGGGGCCGGCCAGCGCCGCTTCCGCCCCGGCCAACCGCCACGGCGTGTTGGCCACGCCCGACGCCACCAGCCGGACCTCACCGTCGGCCGACACGGCGGCGGCCACCCCGACCAGTGCGAAGGCCCACACCGCCCGGTCCATGGCCTTGAGATAGGTGGAGCGGGGAGCGGAGGGCACGGTGACGGCGGTGATCACGTCGTCGGCGGCCAACACGTGCTCCACCCGCCGCTCGTCGGTCGGCGGCACCAGGAGGTCGGCCACGGCTAGCTCCCGCTCGCCGCCACCGCCGTCGAGCACGGTGACCGTCGCCCCCAGCGCCACCAGGGCGGCGGCGGGATCGGACGGGTGGGTGGCCACGCAAGGCCCGTCGGTGTCGAACACGGCGTGGTGCTCGTTGCGCCCGGACCGGGCCGGGCACCCCTCGCCGCCGGCGAGCCAACACTGCACCCGCTCGTTGCGGAAGTACCAGCACCGGGGCCGCTGGAGCAGGTTGCCGGCGATGGTGGCCCGGTTGCGGAGCTGGGGCGTGGCCGCCTGGCTGACCGCTTCGGCCAGGGCCGGCACGTCGGCCCGCAGCCCCGGGTGGTGCTGGATCCGGCTCAGCGTCACCAGCGCCCCCAGGCGCCAGCCGCCGTCGACCCGATCGATGGCCCGGCCCAGATCGCTGGCCTTCAGGTCCACGAGGGCGTCGGGCCGATCGAGGCAGGCCTTGAGTCGGGTGAGGAGGTCGGTGCCGCCGGCCAGCGGCCGCACGGTCGGGGTGAGCTGGGCCGGCACCGCCGCCGCCTCGGGGATTCGCTGGTAGTCGAACGGGGTCACGCTGGCTCGCTTTCGTCCGGGGAGGCCGCTTCGGCCAGAGCGTCGAGCACCCGGCGGCGCGTGAGAGGCAGCTCGTGGAACCGGATCCCGATGGCGTCGAACACCGCATTGGCGATGGCGGGGGCCACCGGGATCATGGGCGGCTCCCCGATGCCCTTGACCCCGAGCTGGTTGGCGCCGGTGTCGGGCCGATCGAGGGGCACGGCCTCGATGGGGCAGATGTCGAGGACCGTGGGCACCAGGTACTCCTCCAGTGAGTCGTTGACGGGCAGGCCGAGCTCGGCGTCGACCAGCTGGCTCTCGGTGAGGGCGAAGCCGATGCCCTGGGTGACGCCGCCGATGATCTGCGACGCCACCAGCGTGGGGTTCAGCACCCGCCCGCAGTCGGGCACCGACACCATCCGGGTTACCCGCACCTCGCCCGTCCCGGTGTCGACCGACACCTCGGCCACGGCGGCCCCGAACGTACGCACGCTCACGCTGTCGTCGACCGCCACCAGCTCGCCCCAGCCGTGCACGGCGGCCGGGCTCAAGCCTTCGAGGACCTCGGCCACGGTGCGGCTGCCGCTGTTCGCCGCCACCAGCTTGCCGTGGTCGAGCGTGACGTCGCCCGGCGCGCAGTCGAGCTGTCGGGCGGCCGCCGCCACCAGCTGGTGCCGTGCGTCGGCCGCCGCCGCCCGCACCGCCGGGGCCATGGTGGGCGTGGTGGCGCTGCCCGAGCTGGTGGGGGAGGGTGGCCCGGCCGCCGTGTCGCCCAACGTCACCCGGACCTCCTCCACCGGGAGCTGCAGCTCCTCCGCCGCCACCTGGGCCAGCACGGTGCGGGTGCCGGTGCCGATGTCCTGCACCGTGGTGACCACCTCGGCCGAGCCGTCGGTGCGCAGCTCCACCGAGGCGTAGCCGGGCGGGTTCGCCTTGCCCGCCAGCCAGTCGCTGGCGGCGAACCCCCACCCGCGGCGCACGCCGCCGTCACCACCCGGTGCCGGCGGGGCATTGCGGGGTCGGGCGTCCCAGCCGGCCAGGGCCGAGATCCGGTCGTAGATCAGGGGCAGCGAGTCGGGCGAAGACCACGGCTTTGCTTGTTGCTGATCCACCCCGGTGTGGTTGCGGCGACGGAGCTCGATGGGATCGACGCCCAACCGGTGGGCCAGCTCGTCCATGGCCGACTCCAGGGCGAACGCCGCCTCCACGTACCCCGGGGCCCGGAACGCCACCGCCGGCCCGGTGTTGGTGTAGACGTAGGTGACCGACGTGCGGACGTTGTCGCACCGGTAGAGCCCCTGGTACGGGCCCCACAACGCCGCCGCCTCGCCCGCCGTCTGGTAGGCGCCGCTGTCGCCCACCAGCTCGGCGTCGATGGCCAGCAGACGGCCGTCGGTGTCGGCCCCGATCCGCACCCGCTGCCGGGTGGCGCCCCGCTTGCCGGCGGCAACGTTCTCGCCGTGGCGGTCGTAGGCGCACTGGACCGGCCGGCCCGTGCGGCGAGACAGCAGGGCGGCGATGGCCACGTCCTTCCACGGCACCTGCTTGGCCCCGAACCCGCCGCCCACGTGCTCGGTGATCACCCGCACCTGGCTCTGGTCGAGGCCGAGGGCCTCAGCCGTCATCTGGGCCACCTGGGTGACGCCCTGGGTGGAGGCCCAGATCGTGAGCCGATCGGGCTGCCACCACGCCACCGCTCCGTGGGTCTCCAGGGCGTTGTGGACGGCGGTGGGGGTGCGGTACGTATGCTCGATCCGAATCGGGGCGGCGGCCAGCGCAGCGGCGACGTCGCCCCGCTCCTCGACCTTGGGGTCGGTGGTGCGGTTCCCCGGCGTGCCGTGGATCGACGGCGCCTCCGGCCTCTGGGCTTCGTCGATGCCGACCACATGGGCCAACACCTCGTAGTCAACGTTCAGGGCCCGCACCGCGTCCCGGGCCGCCTCCAGGCTGGTGGCGGCGACCGCCGCCACCTCGTCGCCGGCGAAGCGGGCCACCGGGCCGAACAACGGCACCGACTCCTCGTACCAGGTGACGCCCTCGCCGCCCTCCTCGCCGGCGATCACGGACACCACCCCGGGCTGGCGTCGGGCCCGTTCGGTGTCGATCGAACGGACCCGGGCGTGAGGGTGGG
The DNA here is from genome assembly GCA_902826025.1 of uncultured Actinomycetes bacterium. Lineage (GTDB taxonomy): Bacteria > Actinomycetota > Acidimicrobiia > Acidimicrobiales > SZUA-35 > CADEDH01. The sequence continues at coordinate 6,333 of CADEDH010000117.1, read as the reverse complement.
GGCTTCGGGCGATGGCGGCGTAGAGCTGGCCCGGGAGGCGCAGGTCGCTCGAATAGACCGCCCCGCCGGTCACCTTGGCCGGGGCCTCCCGGCGGGGTACGCCGGTGCCGACGGTCTCCAGGTCGGTGCCCGGGGGCCAGGTGGGGAGGTCGCTCTCGTCCATCAGCCGGCTCCGCCCGACGACGTGGCCGCCACCCGGCCGGCGGCGGCCACGATGTTGCGGTAGGCCCCGCAGCGGCACAGGTTGCCGGTGACGGCTTCGGTCAGCGCCGCCTCATCGGCGTCGGGCCGGCGGCGCAGTGCGCCCTCCATACTGAGGATCTGGCCGGGGGTGCAGAACCCGCACTGGAGGGCGTCGCAGGCCACGAAGGCCTCCTGTACCGCGGTCAGCTCCTGACCCCGGGCCAGCCCCTCCACCGTCTCGATCTCCTGCGCCTCGCATTCCACCGCCAGCACCAGGCAGGAGTAGACGGCCTCGTCGTCGAGGAGCACGGTGCAGGCGCCGCAGTTGCCCATCTCGCACACCTCCTTGGTTCCGGTGAGGCCGAGGTCCCGCCGCAGCACGTCGAGCAGGATCCGGCGGGGCTCGACGGCCACCGGATGGGGCTGGCCGTTGACCGTGAGCGTCAGCACCCGCAGTGGCGCCGGTGCCGGCGCCGGCCGTTGGGGCGGTGGTGGCCCGGTTGCGCCGGGACGTGGCGTGGTCTCCATCGCCAGCCCTTGCCCCCAGGGCTGGCCGACGAAACGGTGGCAGGACGCTCAGCTGGCCAGATGGCGGGCGGCCCGCCGGAGCATGGCCATCGTGACCGGCTCGTGCAGCAGTCGGACCGGGGCGAAGTAGAGCCGTCCCCGCCATCCGTGGAGCCGCACCGTGGTGGTCACCCGTACCATCCGCAACGCCCCGTCCACCGCCACCCCGGCCCGGAAGTCGAGGTGCCGATCGTCGGCGGCGATGAGCGCCTCGGGCCCCACCGTCTCCCGCACGGCGAAGATGCCCGACCCGCCCCGGCGCACCCCGATGAGGCCCACCAGCGCCTGGCGCAGGCCGAACATCGCCTTCACCCACGCCGGGGCGGCGGCCGGTGAGAAGATGGTCTCGGCCCACACCACCGGATCGGTGGGGGCGCCGGCCGGGAGGGGCACGAGGACGACGTCGGCATGGTCGGGCGCCGGGATGTCGCGCAGGGCGAGCGAGTCGAAGCAGGGCACGACAACCCGACCCTCGCTGGCACCGGTCATGGCGTCACCATTGGCGTCACCATATGGCGTTGGCGGTGCGTAGGGCGATGAGCTCGTCGTCGCTGAGACCGAGGCCGGCGAGCACCTCGTCGGTGTCGGCGCTGTAGGCGGAGGCCACCGAGCGCGTGCCCTGGAACCCGTCGACCTCGTAGGGCACGGGCACGGCGACCGAGCCGTCGGGGAAGGTGGCCACGTACCCGTTGGCCACGATGTGGGGATCGGTGGGCAGCTCGTCGTAACGCCGCACGGGACTGACCCAGATCCCGGCCTGGCGGAACAGCTGCCACCAGTGGTCGGTTGGTTCGGCCCGGAACCGCTCGGCCAGGATCGGCACCGCCTCGGCGTTGTTGGTGATCACGTCGGTGAGGGTGGCGAAGCGGGGGTCGTCGAGCAGGGGGGCCAGGCCCATGGTGTGGGCCACGTGACGCCACTGCTCGTCGAGCACGGCCCCGATCGAGATCCAGCCGTCGGCCGTCTCGTACACGCTGAGCAGGGGGCTGGCCGCCGAGCGGAGGTCGAACCGGGCCATGCGCTGGCCCAGGTTGGCGGCGAAGCCGATGCCGAAGGTCTGCAGCCACATCATCGTCTGGACCTGGGAGGTGCCCACCACACACCCCCGGCCGGTGAGCGACCGCTTCACCAGACCGGTCATGATGGCCGAGGCCAGGTTGGTGCCGGTGGCCACGTCGCTCAGCGCCCCCGGTGGGTAGTGGGGCTCCTCGGTGGTGGACACGGCGTCCATGAACCCGGAATAGGCCATGCCCACCGTGTCCTGGCACGGGTCGTCGGCGATCTCGCCGGCGAAGCCGAAGCCGGCCCCCCGGGCGTAGACGAGCCGGGGGTTGACGCCGAGCAGGGTGTCGGGGTCGGCCCCGAGGCGTTCGACGGCCGGCCCTCGCAGGTTGGTGACGAACACATCGGCCTGCTCGATCAACCGATGGAAGACGGGCCGGCCGGCCTCGGAGGCGACGTCGAGGGCGATGCACCGCTTGCCCCGGTTGAGGAGGGCGAAGATCCAGTCGGCCCCGGCCTGGTCGAGCTGGACGCCGTACATCCCGGCGTAGGTGCGGAACGGGTCCTGGGATCCGACCGGCTCGATCTTGGTGACCTCGGCCCCCTGGTTGGCCAGGATCAATCCGGCGATCGGCCCCTGGGCGTAGACCGAGATCTCCACCACCTTCAATCCCGCCAGGGGCGCGGCCAGAGGCGCTTCGTTCTCCATGAACCAACCGTAGTAGCGTGCCCCGCCATGGGAGTACAGCTGGCCAAGTCCGCCATCGACCTCGGGATCGTCATCAGCGACAGCGAGAAGTCGCTGGCCTTCTACCGTGACCTGCTCGGCTTCGAGCACGTCGCCGACATCCCCATGCCGCTGGGTGGGGGCGGCACCATGCACCGCCTGATGTGCGGCGACACCCTGGTCAAGCTGGTGAAGTTCGACACCGTGCCCGGCCCGGCCGCCCCCGGCGGGATCGTGGGGGCCACCGGGTTCCGCTACTTCACCATGATCGTGTCGAACCTGGCCGAGATCATGGAGCAGTGCGAGGCCGCCGGCTGCAAGATCGCGGTGAAGATGCGGGAGGCCCGCCCCGGTGTGACCATCGGGATGGTGGAAGACCCCGACGGCAACTGGGTGGAGTTCGTCCAGAACAGCTGAGCGGCCGTCGCTCGCACGAGGATCGGGAGGGACCGGCCATGCGCTTCGGGTTCACCATGCCCAACAACGGCGGCGTCGAGGACCCCCACGAGGTGGTGGAGGTGGCGGTGCTGGCCGAACGCCTCGGGTTCCACTCGGTGTGGGTGGCCCACCACGTGTTCAACATCGGCTACGTGCTGAACCGCCTGGGCAACCGGCCCTACTACGACGCCCTCACCATCCTCACCTTCGCCGCCGCTCGCACCGAGCGGGTGGAGCTGGGCACCAGCGTGCTCGTGTTGCCGTACCTGCAGCCGGCGGGCCTGGCCAAGCAGTTGGCCACGATCGACCGCCTGAGCGGCGGCCGGCTGGTGGTGGGGGTCGGCGTGGGCAGCCTGCCCGAGGAGAACGCCGCCCTGGGGGTGGAGTACGAGCGGCGGGGTCCGCTGACCGACGAGTTCCTCGACCTGATGGTGGAGCTGTGGACGGCCGACGACCCCGTGTTCGAGGGCGAGTTCTTCCGCCTCCCGGCCGAGCCCGGCTCGCTCAAGGCGTCGCCCCGTCCCGTGCAGCGGCCCCACCCGCCGATCGTTGTGGGGGGCAACCGGCCCCCGGCCCTGCGTCGGGCGGCCAAGTGGCAGGGGTGGCACCCGATGACGCTGCCCCCGGCGTCGATGGCGTCCCGCCTGCCCGTGATCGACGCCGAGCTGGCGGCCCAGGGACGGTCCCGGGCCGACGACGGGTTCCGGGTCCACGCCTGCCTCGACCTGAACCTGTGGCCCGAGCCCCGGGACCGGCCGCCCAAGGCCCCGATGCACGGCACGGCCGAGCAGATCATCGACGTGATCGGCCAGTACGCCGAGCTCGGCGTCACCGACCTGGTGCTGAGCGGGATGATGTCCGACCCCGCCACCATCCCCGACTCGATGGGGCGTTTCGCCGCCCAGGTCATGCCCCACTTCACCTGATCCTCGTGGCCTGATCCGGCGTAGTCTCGGGGCGTGGCTGCGGTCGTGCTGGTGTCGGCGCTGGGGGCGGTGGCCCGCACCGTTGCCGTGGCGGCAGTGGTGATGGTCGGGTCGTGGGCGGTGCTGATATTGCTGGCCCGAGCGCTCCCGCCGGGCACGGCCCGTGACCTGGCCCGCTTCCTCCCCGACTGCGCCATTACCCTGCGCCGCCTCCGCCGCCACCCGGCCGTACCCCGGCGGGCCCGCTGGCTGGTAGTGTTCGCCCTGCTCTGGGTGCTGTCGCCGATCGACCTCATCCCCGAGTTCCTGCCCGTGATCGGCCCGCTCGACGACGTGGTGGTGGTCGCCCTGGTGCTGCGCCACGCCGCCCGCCAGGTGCCACCCGACGTGCTCTTCGACGCCTGGCCCGGCGACCCCGCCCTGCTGGCCCGCCTCATCGGCCGCGCCGCCCCGGCCTGAGAGGCCGCCGCGTCCCCGCCCTCGTTCTGCGTCACGGAAACGCGCCCCAGTCCCAACCCGCGTCACGTTTTCTTCGAGATCTGTCGATCCTGCCACCTCCGGGCCCCCCGACCCACGCCACTTTCGGGTTCCCCATCACACTTGAACGATCTGCAATAAACGTACCCAAGGTGACGCCTGCATGTCGTTCGATGGCACTACCCTCGGCCCGTGACCGATCGATTTCCGCTGCGGATCGTCGCTGGCTTCTGGGCCGCGGCTGCTGTGGTGACGTCGTTCGCAGCTTGGTCGATCACCCGCTTCGGGGTGGTGCGCCCGCTCTACAAGGGCCCGTGGCGGCCCATGCAGCTCCTGCTCCCGTGGACCCGGTGGGACGGCGGCTGGTACCAGCAGATCGCAACTGACGGCTACTTCTACGATCCCAAGCGCCAGAGCTCGGTGGCCTTCTGGCCCACCTACCCGCTCACCCTGAAGCCGTTCGTGGCCGTCGGCCTCAACCCCTACGTCGCCGGTTTCTTCGTCACCGTGGCCGCCACCTCGGCCGCCATCGTGGCCTTCGCCGCCTGGCAGCGCGACAACCGGTACGCCGAGGCTCGGCTCCGGCCCGGCCGGGCCGCCATCACACTGTCGATCGTGGCCTGGCTGGCCTACCCCTACGCCTACTACCTCTACGGGTCGCTGTACTCCGACGCCCTGTTCGTCGCCGTCGCCATCACCGCGTTCTGGCTGCTGGAGCGGGACCGGCCGGTGCTGGCCGGCATCGTGGCCATCGCCGCCACCGCCGGGCGCCCCTTCGGCTCGGCCGTCACCGTCGGGTTGGCCCTGCGTGTGCTCGAATACCGTTGGCGAGAGGCGCACGACCAGGAGTTGACGCTGGCCACCCTGGCCCGCCGGCCGGTGGCCGCCCTGCGCACGCTGCACCGGGCCGACTACGGCGTCGCCCTGTCGAGCCTCGGCGTGTTGAGCTACCTCGGCTACCTGTGGATCCGCTTCGGCAGCCCCTTCGTCTTCGCCGCCACGCAGGCGCAGTGGGGCCAGGGGGCCACGTCGTCGGTCTTGCTCAAACGGGCCTTCTGGCCGATCGTGTTCCACCAGTGGTCACCCAGCCCGATGGCCCCGCTCACCTTGTTGGCCCAGGCCGTGATCGGGGTGGGGATCCTGACCGTGGGCACGTTGGCGGTTCGCCGCCACCACGGGCTCGGCCCCGCCACCTACGTCGCCCTCACGATCATCCCGCCTTTGCTGTTCTCCAAGGACTTCCAGGGCATCGGCCGCTACGCGCTGGCCGCCTTCCCGGTCTTCGCCGTCCTCGGCTTCCACCTCCGGCCGCACCTGCGGCTGGCCCAGGTGGGCCTCGTCGCCAGCGCACTGTGCATGGTGCTGCTGGCCAGTCTCTTCGCTCGGGGGTTCTACCTCTCATGACCCGCAACCGGCTGCTGATCGTCAACGCCGACGATTACGGCCTCTCCGTGAGCACTTCCCACACGATCGTGGAGCTGCACCAGGTCGGGGTAGTCACCAGCACCTCCGCCCTGGTGCTGGCGCCGGGCTTCGCCCCCACGGCCCCTCTCATCGCCGGTCATCCGACGCTGGGGGTGGGGGTGCACCTGTGCCTGGTGGGGCCCGACCCGGCCGTGCTGTCGGCCCGGGAGATCCCAACGCTGGTGGGCCGGCGGGGCCAGCTGGCCCCGTCGTGGCATCGTCTGCTGCCCCGCCTGCTGGCCGGTCGGGTCGACCCGGCCGACGTGGAACGGGAGCTGGCGGCCCAGGTGGAGGTGGCGCTGGCCCACGGGCTGCGGCCCACCCACGTCGACTCCCACCAGCACCTGCACCTGTGGCCCGGGCTCTCCACCGCCACCATCAACGTGGCCCGGCGCTTCGCCATCCCGGCCGTGCGCTGCCCCGAGTCCCGCAGCTGGAAGTCCGAGCGGCCGCCGGTGAGTGTGATGTCGGCCCTGCTGCGCCGGGAGCTGGCCGCCTCCGGGCTGGCCACCACCGAGCGCTTCGCCGGGCTCGACGAGTCGGGCAAGG
>CADEDH010000116.1:6421-11974 GCA_902826025.1 uncultured Actinomycetes bacterium | reverse complement strand
GCCGGCGCCGCCGACTTCGCCGTCAACGACTCCTACTACGACACCACCGACGCCTCGATCGACGTCAACTGCGTGTTCCCCATCGACCGGCTCCGGGAGCAGGCGGCGGCCGGCATGATCGGGTCGGTGGCCCCCCGGCTGTGGAGCGGCTTCATGGGCCGGATCTACAGCCGGTCCAAGGTGGTGAACGAGTCGGGCCCGGCCCTGGCCGCCGAGCTGGCCAGCGACGAGGTCGACCTCTTCCTCCTCGTACCCGCTTGACCGCTCGACCACCAGACCGTGGGTCTGGTCGCACGGGTGATCGAAGCCGCCGGCATCCCCACCATGCTCGTGTCCACCGGCCGGGACCTCACGAGCCAGGTGCTGCCGCCCCGCTCGCTGTTCGTGAACTTCCCCATGGGTAACCCGTTCGGGGCACCGGGCCAGATCGACCAGCAGCACCGCATCCTGCGCCGGGCCCTCGAGCTCACCTGGGAGATCACCGAGCCGGGCACGATCGTCGATCTCGACGAGACGTGGCCGGAACCGTTCGACGAGAAGGTACGCAAGGCCCTCCTGGCCATGTGAACGGTCGGCCGGCCACTACGGTGTCGGCCGTGACGGACAGCCGAGAGAGCAGCACGGCGGAGCGGGGTTCCGCCCGGTGGGCGCCGTGGGTGATGCGGGGGGCGCTGGTGGTGGCGTTGGCCATCACCGTGGCCTTCCCCCACTGGAGCCAGTTCGAGGGCAAGGGCATGGCGTTCCGGGCTCCGTTCTACGCCCTGTCGATGGCGGCCGTGCCCGGGGTGTGGAAGCTCCGGGGCGCCCGGCCCCCTTACCCGTGGTTGGTCGACATCCTGGTGGTGGCCCCGTTCCTGGCCGACACCCTGGGCAACGTCTTCGGCTTCTACCGTGACTACCAGGTCACCGACGACGTGCTCCACTTCCTGAACTGGGTCTTCCTCATCGGCGGGGTGACGGTGGCCCTGCGCCGCACCCCGATCGGCCGCCTCAACGCCTGGGCCCTGGGCTACGGCATCGGCGGCCTGGCCATCATCTGGTGGGAGACGGCCGAGTTCCTGGTGCAGGAGGCGGGCACGGCCGGCCTCCAGCTCACCTATGAGGACACGATCGGCGACCTGCTGCTGTCGTCGACCGGCGGCGCGCTGGGGGCCCTGCTCGCCGTGCTGTACGGGAGGCGGACCGTCCCGGCCCCGGTCCCTCGTTAGGCGGCGGCGCCGGCGCCGGCGGCGTCGTGGGTGGTGACGAACTCGGCGATGGTGGCGGCCACGATCACCTCACCCGAGGCGTCGAGGATCTCGAACAGGCGGCCGTCGGGGGCGTGGGTGCTGAACAGCATGGTGAGACCGTCGGGGCCGGCGCACTCCATGTGGGTCTCGCCGTCGGGGACGGTGCCCACGAACCCGGGCCGGCGCACCTTGTGCACGGTCTCCAGCTCGCGGGTCTCGGTGATGTGCTGCTCGCCCTCCAGCACCGTGGCCCGGGTGGTGCCGAGGTGCCGGTGGTAGTGGCAGTAGGAGTTGGGCGCCCACCGGACGAGGAAGTCGATGCGGCCGATGGCCGGGTCGGCCGCCACCACGCACGAGGAGTAGTCGATCGGGTAGTCGAACCGGGGGCTGCCGGTGTAGGGGAACCAGGTGGCGGCGGCCGGGTCGAAGTCGGCGGGCAGCGAGGTGGTGAGCGTCGTGTCCATGGTCGTCAACAGTACGTCAGCCACCCTCGGCGGGCTCAACTGGTGGTCGGCCCCGGCGCCGGCTGGAGGTAGAGGGACCTACGGGAGCAGGGCTCAGCCGACCTTTTCCAGGGGGGCCCAGGCCAGGAGCAGGGTCTTCTCCCCCAGACCGGGGAAGCGGACCACCACCTCGGTCTTGTCGCCCGAGCCCCGCAGGTCGAGGATCACACCCTCGCCCCACTTCTTGTGCATCACGTCGTCGCCGATGCGCAGGCCCAGCGCATCGGCCCCCGACGGTTGGGGGCCGCGGGGCTTGAGTGCCGTGTCGACCAGGCGGTCCTTCCCGGCGAACCCACTGCCGCCGCTGCCGTTGCCGTCACCGTCGTCGCCGTAACGGCTGCGGCCGTAGCCGCCGGAGCCATAGCTCGACCCGGACCCGAACACTGTGCCGGCCCGCAGCCGCCGGCTGTTGCCCCGGCTGCCGTGGGCCTCGTCCATGAGCCCGCCCGGGATCTCCTCCAGGAAACGGCTGGGCGGGTTGTACTGGGTCTGGCCGAAGATCATCCGGGCCCAGGCGTGGGTGAGGAACAACCGCTGCTGGGCCCGGGTGATGCCCACGTAGGCCAGCCGCCGCTCCTCCTCCATCTCGTCGGGGTCGGTCATCGACCGCAGGTGGGGGAAGATGCCGTCTTCCAGCCCGAGCAGGAACACCACCGGGAACTCGAGGCCCTTGGCGGCGTGGATCGTCATCAGCTGGACGGCTGAGGCGTCGTCGTCGATGTCGTCGGCGTCGGACACCAGCGAGATCTGCTCCAGGAATTCCTCCACCGAGGGGTACTGCTGGGCCATGCCCACCAGCTCCTGCAGGTTCTCCAGCCGCCCCTCGGCTTCCACCGACCGCTGCTCGGCCAGCTCGTCGACGTAGCCGGTGTCGCGCAGGATGGCCTCCAGCGCCGGGCCCGGGCCTTTGGCCAGCTCGTCGACGAAGCTGTCGAGCAGGTGGAGGAAGCCGTTGATCCCCTTGAGCGACTTGCCGCTCACATCGGCGTCTTCGGCCCGCCGCAGGCCATCGACGAAGGTGCCGCCGATCATCTGGGCGTAGGCGTCGATCTTGCCCACCGTGGTGTCGCCGATCCCCCGCTTGGGCAGGTTCAGCACCCGTTTCACCGACACCTCGTCGGCCGGGTTCGACACCGCCTTCAGGTAGGCGACAGCGTCCTTGATCTCCTTGCGATCGTAGAACCGGGTGCCGCCGATGACCTTGTAGGGCACGCCCGACCGCAGCAGGCACTCCTCCAGCACCCGGCTCTGGGCGTTGGTGCGGTAGAACACCGCCATCTCGCCCCAGCGGTAGTCGCCGACGTCGTGCATGCGGGCCATCTCGCCCACCACGTACTGGGCCTCGTCGAGCTCGTCGTCGGCGTGGAAACGGGTGATGCGGTCGCCCGAGCCGGCCTCGGTCCACAGGTTCTTGGGCTTGCGGCCGAAGTTGTTGGCGATGACGGCGTTGGCGGCGTCGAGGATGGTCTGGGTGGAACGGTAGTTCTGCTCCAGCAGCACCACCGTGGTGTCGGGGAACGCCGTCTCGAACTCGATGATGTTGCGGATGTCGGCGCCCCGGAAGCGGTAGACCGACTGATCGGAGTCGCCCACCACGGTGATGTTGCCGTGCCCCTGGGCCAGGCGCACCACCATCTCGTTCTGCACCCCGTTGGTGTCCTGGTACTCGTCCACCAGGAGCTGGCGGAACCGGCTCTGGTAGCGGTCGAGCACGTCGGGCACCCGGCGGAACAGCTGCACGGTGTTGAGCAGCAGGTCGTCGAAGTCCATGGCCGTCGCCTGCCGGAGCCGCCGCTGGTACTCGGCGTAGACCTCGCCCGCCTTTTTCTCGAGGGTGACCGTGGCCCGATCGGCGTACTGGCCGGCGTCGATCCCCTCGTTCTTGGCCGAGCTGATGATGCCGTGGATGGCCCGGGGCTGGAAGCGCTTCTGGTCGAGCCCCAGGTCACGGATCACGTAGCCGGTGAGGCGGACGGCATCGGCCTGGTCGTAGATGGTGAAGTTGCTGCCGAAACCGATGGCGGCGCCGTCTCGACGCAGGATGCGGACGCAGGCCGAGTGGAACGTCGACACCCACATCTTCTGGGCCACCGGCCCGATGAGCTGCTCCACCCGGTGCTTCATCTCGCCCGCCGCCTTGTTGGTGAAGGTGATGGCGAGGATCTCGAAGGGGGACACGCCCTGCTCGATGAGCCAGGCGATGCGGCGCGTCAGCACCCGGGTCTTACCCGAGCCGGCGCCCGCCACCACGAGGAGGGGGCCACCGCTGTGGGTGACTGCGCTGAGCTGGGCGGGGTTGAGCCCGTCGAGGATGTCGGGGCGATCCATGCACCACCAACGTTACCGGTGTGGGACCGACTCGTCGGCCACCCCGGGGGCAGGTGCCCAAAGCCCCTGGACGCACGGTGCCGGCGGGGTGCATGGTGAAGCTGAGGAGCGACCGAGGGAATCGCTCCGAAAGGAGGAGGTCACCATGTCGACCACCGATCCCGCGCTCGGCGCGCCAACCCCGGCGCCCGAACGCACGCCCGTCCGATTGGACGCCGAGCTCGACCCGGGCCTGTCCCGGGGGATGTGGCTCGTCAAATGGCTACTGGCCATCCCGCACTACATTGTGCTGCTGTTCCTGTGGCTCGCCTTCGGCGTCGCCACCGTGATCGCCGGTGTGGCGATCCTGTTCACCGGCCGGTACCCCCGGTCGCTGTTCGACTTCAACGTCGGTGTGCTGCGCTGGAGCTGGCGGGTGAGCTACTACGCCAGCAGCGGCGGCCTGGGCACCGACCGCTACCCGCCGTTCTCGCTCGGTGAGCACCCGGACTATCCGGCCCGGCTGTCGATCGCCTATCCCGAGCGGCTGGGCCGGGGCCTGGTGCTGGTGAAGTGGTGGCTGCTGGCCATCCCCCACTACCTGGTGCTGGCCACCCTGTTCGGCGCGGCCAGCGGCACCGACCGGGAGGCCACGGCCGCCCCCGGCCTGCTGACCGTGCTCACGCTGGTGGCCGGCGTGGTGCTGCTGTTCACCCGGCGGTACCCCCGATCGCTGTTCGACCTGATCGTGGGATTCAACCGGTGGCAGTACCGGGTGTTCGCCTACGTGTTCCTGATGACCGACCAGTACCCGCCGTTCCGCCTCGACCAGGGCGGCCCCGAGCCGGCAGCCGACACCGTCGCCCCCGCCGGCCCGTTCCCCGCTGCGCCCCAGCCGGCGTAATTGGTCCTGACCGGTCGCCCGGCCGGCGCAACGGAGCGCCGGCCGGGCCGAACCTTGTCGACTTGTGCCGCCTCTGGCGGCATTTGGTGACAATGTTCGGGGCGGATCAGGCCCTGTCCTCAGGCCCTGTCCTCAGGCCCTGTCGTCAGGCCTTGGCCTGGTAGACGATGGGTGGGGTCGGGGCCGGCGAGCCGCCGTCGGGTTCGACGGTGACGCCCCACGCCGCAGGGTCGGCGCCGTCGAGTGGGGCGACGAGCCCGGCCGATCCGGAGTCGCCGGGGTCGAACAAGCCAGCCGGGTCGGGCCCGTCGGCATCGATCCGCCACAGCTCGTAGGTGCGGCCGGCGCCGGGATCGGGCATGCCGTCGGCCAGCAGCACCACCCGGTTCTGGGCCGCCGACCAGGCCACCTGCACCCGGGCATCGGGGTCGTCACCGACGAGTGCCAGTGTGCGGGCATCGGGGGCGGCCCGGACGGCGGCGAACGCCGCTTCCACCGCCGTCCGTTCGCCGCCCTCGCTCCCGCCCCGGGCGCCAACCCAGACCCCGGCTGCGCCCGCCACCACCAGCAGTGCGGCGGCCACCGCGGCCAGCCAGCGGGGCGGCGTCGG
>CADEDH010000116.1:2680-6321 GCA_902826025.1 uncultured Actinomycetes bacterium | reverse complement strand
CGGACCGCCAGCCCCTCGGCGCCGCTCTCGGGCGGCGTCGAGGCGGGCCACGCCGTCGTCGCCGACCACCCCGGGCGGGTCGGCGACGGGGGCGGGAAACTGGGGTTGGCGGGCCACCTCGGTCAGGACTCGCTGGCGTAGCCCGGCCGGCAGTGGCGCGGCCACGCTCAGGGCCAACGCGGTGGCGGCCGACCGCAGCTGGGTCAGCTCCCGCTGGCACGGGGCACAGCCCGGGAGATGGTGTTCGAAGCGCCTCGCCTCGTCGTCGTCGAGGGCGTCGATGGCGTACAGCGGGGCCAGGTCGTGGAGTTCGTCGCCGGTCATGCTGTCGCCCCCAGTGCCACCCGCAGCTTGCGCAGCCCGTCCCGGATCCGGGTCTTGGCCGTTCCCTCGGCGATGCCCAACGCCACCGCCACCTCCCGGTAGGTGCGACCCTCGTAGTAGGCCAGGCCGATCGCCTGGCGTTGAGGGTCCGGCAGGGTGAGTAGGGCGGCCGCCACCCGGCTCTGGTCGAGCCGGGCCACCGCCGCTTCGCTCACCCCGTCGAAGGCGCGGGTGGCGATGTTGGCGTCGCGGTCTTCCCGCTTGCGGCGGGCCTGCTCCGAGCGCACCCGGTCCACCGCCTTGCGATGGGCGATGGTGGCCAGCCAGGCCCGGGCCGTACCCCGGGCCGGATCGAACCGGGGCGCCAGGCGCCACGCCTCCAGGAGCACGTCCTGGGTCACCTCCTCGGCCAGCGCCTCGGCCCGCAGGGTCCGCAACGCCACCCCGTACACGATCGGGCCGACGGCGTCGACCACCCGGGCGAACGCCGCCTGGTCGCCCAGCCCCGACCGTTGGAGGTCGGCCGAGACCGGGTCCGGCGGAACCGGACCCGGAACCGGGACGGGGCCGGCCGGGGCCGGGTCGTCGAATGAGCGCACGACCATCGTTCGCCGCCGGGGCGTCTCCCGGATTGGTGACGAGACGAACGTCACGTCCGGCCCGGGCGCCGGTCGGGGGCCGGCGCTACCGTTGGTGCATGACGAGCACGCCTTCCACCCCGCCCGCCCTGCGGCTGCACCACCACGCCATCGTGGTGCGAGACCAGGAAGCCACCCGCCACTTCTACGAGGACATCGTGGGCCTGCCCCTCGTCGCCACGTGGTGCGAGGTGGAGCACATCCGGGGCAAGGACCGCACCTACTGCCACACCTTCTTCGAGCTGGCCGACGGCTCGGCGCTGGCCTTCTTCCAGTTCGCCGACCCCGACGACTACGAGGAGCTGGCGTCGAACCTGCCCAAGAAGCTGAACCACGTCGCCCTGGCGGCCACGGCCGAGCAGCAGGCCGCCGTGATCGGCCGGCTCGAAGCCAACGGCGTCCCGTGCCGGGTCACCGATCACGGCTACTGCGTCTCGATGTACGTGGCCGACCCCGACGGCTCCACCCTGGAGCTGACGGTCGACCCGCCCAACGCCGCCGACATCGCCGCCGTGCGCCGAGCCGACGCCCACCGCGAGCTCGCCCGCTGGCTGGCCGGCGACCACACGCCCAACAACGACCTCCGGGCCCTGCACAAAGCGGAGGCCCCGGCCGGCTGATTTCCCGGCCGGGCGGCGCCGCCGGTTGGCACGGCCCTCCGTCATCGGCTGGTCGAGGTGCCGGCACCCGAGGCGCTTGCGCCCGACAGCTGGGCGGCGAGGTCGGGCGGAACCAGGACCTGGTCGATGATGTGGACCGTGGCGTTGGCCGTGGTCACGTCGGAGCAGACCACGTCGGAGCCGTTGACGGTGGTGCCGTCGGCCCCGAACTCGAGGGCGCCGCCCTCCACGCTGGTCTCGGTACCGGCCGACCCCAGGGCCTCGGCGTCGAGCGAGCTGCCGGCCACCACGTGGTACGTCAGCACCTGGCCCAACAGCTCGGGATCGCCCAGGACCATGTCCCGGGTGGCGGTGGGGAGGGCGTCGAAGGCGTCGTTGGTGGGGGCGAAGATGGTGAACGGCCCGGGGCCGTTGAGCGTGTCGACCAGACCCGCTTCCTGCACCGCGCTCACCAGGGTGGACAGCGCCGGATTGTTGGAGGCGGCGGTGGCTGCCGGATCGGCGGCCATGCCAGCGAAGCTGCCGGCACCGTTGGCCGGCACGGCGGCGCAGCCGGGCCCGAAGGCCATGCCGGCGGGCGCCATGGCGTCGCCGGTGCCCGAGGGCGCCATCGACGACTCGGAGCCGGCGGCGGCGGTGGTGGACGGGGCCACGGACGCCGACGGGGCGGCGGTGGCGCCCGACCCGGTGGCACCCGATTCGGTGGCGGTGCTGTCGTCCGAGCCGCAGCCGGCGAGCACCAGGCCACCGGTCACGGCCAGCACGGCGGCCGCCCGGCCCAGTGGGCGGGACCGGCGACGGGCCGGGGCTCCCGATGAGGTGAAGGGACGCGCAAACTTGAGGGTGCGGGGCATGGTGGTCACGTTTCTCCTGTTGGGGGGTGAACGGGTGGGCGGCGACGGATCGGATCAGGCCGATCGGACCAGCACCACGATCTGGTGCTGGCCGGTGGCACCGCTCGGCATGGGTTCGGAGCGGGCGTCGGTCTGGATTGCCCCGTTGGCGTCGGTGGCCCGGACCGTGATCGTGTGGCGGCCCGGCGTGGCCGCCCACCGGTACGACCACTGGCGCCAGGTGAGGCTCGACGCCTCGGCCGCCAACTCGGCCCGCTCCCACGGGCCGTCGTCGATCCGGATCTCCACCGCCCCGATGCCCACGCCGGGGGCCCAGGCCACGCCGGCCACCGGCACCGACCCCGGCTCGACGGTGGCCAGGCCCCGCGGGGTGTCGATCCGGCTCTGGAGCTTGATCGGGGCCTCGGCGTCCCATCCTCGGGGCACCCAGTACTGGTCGAAGGCGTCGAAGCGGGTCAGCTCGATCTCGGTCAACCACTTGGTGGCCGACACGTAGCCGTACAGCCCGGGGACGATGAGGCGGGCGGGGAAGCCGTGGACCAGCGGCAGCGGTTCGCCGTTCATGCCCACCGCCACCAGGGCGGGGCGGCCGTCGAGGGCGGCCACGGGGAAGCCGCAGGTGTAGCCGTCGACCGACCGGCCGACGATCTGGTCGGCCCGGGGCTGGACGCCGGCCTCGCCGAGCAGCTCGTCGAGGCGGACGCCGAGCCAGCGGGCGGTGCCGGCCAGGTTCCCGCCCACCACGTTGGACACGCAGACCAGGGTGACGTCGACCTCGGTGAGGGGCCGGTCCAGGAGCTCGGCGTAGCTGAGGGTCACGGGCCGGTCGACGAGGCCGGTGACGTCGAGGCGCCAGCTCTCGGCCGGTACCTGCGGCACCGACAGGGCGGTGTCGATCCGGTAGAAATCGGCGTTGGCGGTGGTGAACGCCGACACCCCGGCCACGGGGGTGGCCACCGCTCCGGGCAGGGGCGGGGCCGCCACCGCCGGGGTGGGCAGGCGCACGGCAGCCCGGGAGGCGACGGCACTGAACCGCTGCTGGAGCTGGCGCCCGGCCCAGCCGCCGAGGGCAGCGCCGGCCGCCAGCCCACCGACCCCGAGCAGGAAGCGGCGTCGGCTGGGCCCGGGCCCGGTCACCCCGCCAGCCGCCTGATCGGGCCCGGCCGGCCGGCCGGCAGTGTGCTCGGGCCCGGCCGGCCGGCCGG
>CADEDH010000116.1:0-2580 GCA_902826025.1 uncultured Actinomycetes bacterium | reverse complement strand
TGATCGGGCCCGGCCGGCCGGCCGGCAGTGTGCTCGGGCCCGGCCGGCCGGCCGGTCGTGAGGTCGAGCACCAGGAGCGCCGCCGCCGCCGCGAGGCCGCCGACAACGCTGGGCCCGGCCGCCCACCACGGCCGATCCTGGCGGGCGCCGAGGGCCGCCGCCGCCCCCAGCAGGCCGAACAGGGCCACGCCGGCCAACCCGACCCCGCGCCGGCCCCGGAACCAGGCCAGGCCCACGGCGCCGGCGTACAGGGCCAGCACCACCACCATGCCCACCAGCAGCGCCCGCTTGTCGTTGGTGCCGAACCAGTCGATGGCCAGGCGCTTCACCGGGGCGGGGACGGCATCGATGGCGCGGTCGCCCACGTCGAGCAGGGGCGAGCGGAGCCGGGGCGAGGCGGCGGCCGTGAGCTCGGCGACGGCCAGCCCCGCCGCCCCGGCGGCCACCCCGGCCAGGGCGGCAGCCTTGCGGGTCGGCGGCGGCCAGGACGGGGGAGCGGTCATGGGCCTGGTTCGTCACCCGCCCGGGCGGGGATTGGGTCGGATCGACTCCCGTCCCCGAACCTTGTCGCCTTTTGCCGGCCCTGCCGGCATTTCTTCACAAGGTTCGCCCGGGGCGGGTCAGGCCACGATCATCGGGGCCACGGGAGCACCCAGCGTGCCGGCCACCAGGGTGGCGGCCGGCGAGCGGTTGCCGGCGGCATCGAGGGCGACGACGGCGTAGGTGTAGTTCGTGGCGGCGGCCCGGCCGGCGTCGGTGTACCAGTAGCGGCTGGCCGTGGTGGCGGGCACCGTGGCCACCACCATCCCGTCGCGGCTGATCTCGTAGCCGGTGACGCCCCGGTTGTCGGTGGCGGCGTCGAATCGGACCACGATCTTGTAGTTCTCGGCCCGGGTCTGCACCAGGTTGCCGGGCGGGTTGGGGGCGGTGGCGTCGACCACGTTCTGGTCGCAGAACCGGGCGAAGCCGCCGGCGGCCCGGTCCCGCCCGTCGAGGGCCGTCACCCGGCTCAGATCGCCGCCCACCCACAGGCAGCCGTCGGTGCCGCCGTGGACGGCCCACACCCCGGCCGAAGTGGCGCTGGCGTCGAGCAGGAAGCCCCGGACGTAGTCGCCGGTGAGGGCGGAGTAGGCGGCCACGTACTTGATCGGCGACTTCACCACGCCCACCGGGTTGGCGTTGCGGGTGAGCCAGTAGTCGTAGTCGGCGAAGTGGTTGGTGTAGCAGTGGCAGGTGCCGTACACCCGGTCGCCCACCACCTCAAGGTCCTGGAAGTCGCCGCCCCGGTCGGTGGAGTGGGAGTGGAGCAGGGCGCCGTCGCTGGCCCGGTAGACCCGCAGCACGTGCTCGCTGCCACCCCAGAACACGAGGTCGTTGACGGCCACCACGTCCTGGCCGTAGCGCCGGGCCACGGTACCGGAGTTGTTGGGGTGGACGCTGAGCGAGGGGATGATGCGGCCGGTGGCGGCATCGAGCACGGCGTAGTCGGCCCCGGCGGCGTTGCCGTCGACCATGTCGTGGTAGCCGGCCAGGTAGATCTTCGACCGGTCGGGGGCCACGGCCACGCCCCATACCGCACCGCCGTCGATGTCGGCGGCCAGCGAGGTGTCGACGGCGCCGGTGGCGATCGACACCCGGGCCAGCTTCTCGGTGGCGTGGACGGCCTGGCGACCTCCGCCCACCCGGTCGAACCGTCCGACGAGGTAGAGGTGATCGCCCGAGATCGTCAGGTTCTTCACGAACGGGCGGGCGCCCGAGGCGTTGGCCACCTTGGCCTGCCAGGTGGGGTCGACGGCGCCCGTGGTGGGATCCAGGGCGGCCAGGCCCTGGGCCCCGGTGTTGCCGTCGATCGAGCGGAACTCGCCGGCCACGAACAGGCGGGTGCCGTCGGGTGACGCCTGGAGGGCGTAGACCGGCGACTCGATCCGGGGGTTGAACGACGGGATCAGGGCACCGGTGGTGGCGTCGAAGGCGGCCAGGTAGGGCTGGGCCACCGGGGTGCCGTTGGCGTTGGGCCGGGCCTCCAGGAACTTGCCGCCCACGTAGATCCGGTTGCCGATCTGCTCGATGGCGAACACCTGGCTGGCAATGGTGTCGGTCTCGGTGGTGGTGTCGAGCCCGTACACGCCCCAGGCAGTGGTGGCCTGGGGCCCGATCTCGGCCGACGCCGGGGTGGTGGCGATCACGCCGGCGCCGAGCCCGACGGCGGCCAGGGCCAGGGCGGCCAGACGGTGCCGGCGGCGGGCGGGGCGGGAGGTGGGGGTGACTGCGGCGGCAGTGGTGGTCATGGCCCCAGCGTGGACGGGAGCCGATGGGTCGGGCAGGCACGGCCGATGGGCGATCGGCGGGCCCCGATGGGCCGCCCGACCCACCGGCATTTCGCGCATCCTTGCGAACCTTGTACCGATATGCCGGTAGGGGCGGCACAAGGTGACAAGGTTCGGGCCCGGGGCGCGAAATGCAGCCGCCGCCGGGGCGGGGCCGGGACGGGTCAGGCGCCGGCGATCTCGGCGTGGGCGTCGACCAGGTGCTGCTCGACCAGGTCCCAGTCGACGGGGCCGGTGTCGAGCCACATCCCGA
>CADEDH010000115.1 GCA_902826025.1 uncultured Actinomycetes bacterium | reverse complement strand
CCTGCCGGTGCTGTCGGCGGCTGATCCCGGGCAGGACGGGATGTATCAACCTGCCAAACAATTCGCTCCATTGGCTGCCAGAATGTCGCAAGGTGCGCGCCCATGTGGGCGCGGATGGAGGATGATCTGATGACACGAGGTCGCGCTCTACTTGTGGCGCCCGTGGCGGCGTTGGCTCTGCTGACCTCGTGCGGCGGGGGCAACGACACCCAGGCCGGCGGGGAAGGCGGCGGTGGCGACGTCGCATCGTCGCCCCTGGCCGAGTACTTCGGCCAGGACTTCGGTGCCGATCCCGAGCAGGCCGAAGCCCAGGTGATCGAGGAGGAGCGGGCCCGTCAGGAGGCGATCGCCGCCTGCATGAAGCGTGAGGGCTTCGAGTACATCCCCCAGGACCCGAGCCAGTACATCCAGTTCGAGTCACCCGACGGCGAGGAGTACGGCTCCGACGAGTGGACGGCCAAGTACGGCTTCGGCATCTCCACCCAGCGGTT
Source organism: uncultured Actinomycetes bacterium (assembly GCA_902826025.1). Taxonomy (GTDB): domain Bacteria; phylum Actinomycetota; class Acidimicrobiia; order Acidimicrobiales; family SZUA-35; genus CADEDH01. The sequence goes on along the minus strand of CADEDH010000115.1, from coordinate 11,599 downwards.
CCCCCAGAACGCCCTCGGCCCGGATCTCATCGGCTACGACGAGAGCCAGATGGGCCTCGAGGTCGACGATCCCAACATGAAGATCCGCGAGGCGCTCAGCCCGGAGGAACAGGCCGCCTACGAAGAGGCCCTGTACGGCGACATGTCGGCCTTCGAGATCGACCCCACGCTCTCCGAGGAGGAGCAGACCAAGGCGATGGAGGAGATGCAGTTCGAGCCCGGCGGTTGCGAGGGCGAGGCCATGAACGCCGCCAGCAATCTGTCGCAGAAGGTCTACACCGAATTCAGCGACGAGATGGACGCCATGTACGAGCGGGTCCTGGCCGATCCCCGCATCGTGGAGGCCGAGCAGAAGGTGAAGGACTGCGTGGCCGGCAAGGGGCTCGAGTACCCCGGCCAGGAGGAGGTGTACACGATGTTCGAGGACCGGCTCACCGAGATCGACGCCCAGGTCACCTACCCGGGGGCCGAGCTCACCGAGGACGACTTCGCCGCCATGTCGGAAGCGGAGCGGGAGGCCCTGGGTTCCCAGCCTCCCGTGATCCCCGACGAGGCAAAGGCCAAGCTGGCCGATCTCCAGGCTGAGGAGATCGCTCTGGCCAAGGCGGTCAACGAGTGCGACGGCAGCTTCGAGGACCAGGGCAAGCTGTACCGCGAGGTGTCGGCCCAGTACGAGCAGGAGTTCATCGACGCCCACGCCGACCGGTTGGCCGAGATCAAGACCGAAACCGGCGCCTGACCACACTGAGGGTGGTACACAAGGTGAGGCGGACTCAGGAGGGCGGGCGTGGATAGGCGGGCGGTGCTGGGGACGGTGGCCGCGGTGGCCGTCGTGTCGTCGGTTCTGGGGTGGGTTGGTGGTCAGCGGATCAAGTCGCCGGCCGAGGTGGCGGCGGAGGCCGAGGCCCCCGAGCCGTCGCTCATCTCCGTGCCGGTGGAGAACCGGTTGCTGTCCCAACAGGTGGTGGTGCGGGGCACGGTGCGGGGGAGCGACGCCACCGAGCTGACGGTGACTGGTGGCACTGGTAGCAGCCTGGTGGTCACCCGGTTGCCGATGGCGCCCGGTGATCCGGTGGAGGAGGGCGACGTGGCCATCGAGATCTCGGGTCGGCCCATCATCGTCCTCCAGGGCGCCCTGCCCGTGTTCCGCAACCTCATCCCCAGCCTGGAAGGGCCCGACGTGCGCCAGCTGGAGGAGGCGTTGAACCGGCTGGGTCACGACCCGGGTGACGTCGACGGCGTCTTCGACCGTTCCACGGCCGCCGCGGTGGAGAAGCTCTACCGCGACGCCGGCTATGCCCCGCCCGCCACCGACACCGCCAACCAGACAGCGGTGAAGACGGCCAAAGATGCGGTGACGGCGGCGCAGGACGATCTCGATGCCGCCACCAAGGCGCTCAGCGATGCCAAGGCCCCGCTGAAAGAGTCGGAGAAGCTCCAGCTCGACCAGGCCGTCACCCAGGCCCAGAACGGCGTCAATGCGGCAAAGGCGACCGCCACCACGGCCAAAGCCGACGCCGCCCAGGCCGTGGTCGATGCCGACGCGGCCAAGAAAGCGGCCGACAATGCGTCGGTCGCCGCCGCCGACAAGCTGGCCAAGGCCAAGGCGGGCACGAACCCCGACACCGGGGAACCGCCGACGCCGGCCGAGCTGACCGCCCTGCAGACGGCGGCCGACGAGGCGGCAGCCGCCGCCAGGGACGCCGGCACCAAGCTGACCCGGGCCCAGGCCGCGGTGCCCACCGTGAACCAGGAACAGGATGCCCTGGTGGCCACAGCCGAGGCGGCGGTGCCGGTGGCCGAGGCCCAGCGGCGGGAGCGGTTGGCACCGGCCGACACCGCGGCGCTGACCAGCGCTGTCACCGCCGCCCAGAAGAACCTGACCGACGCCAAGACAGCGCTGAGCGATGCCGAGGCCAAGGCCGGGGCCGAGATCCCGGTGGCGGAGCTGGTGTTCCTGCCGTCGCTGCCCCAGGAGGTGCAGAACGTGGCGGTGGAGGTGGGCGACACCCCCAACGGCGCGGTGATGACGATCTCCGGGTCCAAGACCCTGGTGGAGTCGGGCCTGTCGAGCGCTGATCGTCGCCTCGTCGAGGTGGGGGCCCACGCGGTGCTGGAGGATCAGGGGTTGGGGCTCGAGGTGCCGGCCGTGGTGACGTTCGTGGCCGACAAGCCCGGCGGCGCCGACCTCTCGGCCGACCGCTACGGGTTGCGCTTGGAGCCAACCGGGCCGTTGCCCGAAGACGCCCTGAACCTCAACTTGCGGGTGGCGATCCCGATCAGCTCGTCGGGGGGTGAGGTGCTGGCGGTACCGCTCGCTGCCCTGTCGGCCGGGGCCGACGGCTCGGCCCGGGTGGAGGTGGAGCGCCCAACCGGCCAGGTGGACCTGGTCAAGGTCGTGACCGGCCTTCGGGCTGAGGGGTACGTCGAGGTCAAAGCGGCGCCGGGGGCACCCGCCCTCGCCGTCGGTGATCGGGTGGTGGTGGGCCGCGATCTGGAGCTGCCGGGCCAAGCCGGCGCCGGCGCCGACGACAGCACCGATGCCAGCACGGATGACAGCGCCCCCGACAGCACTGCCGACAGCGGCGGTTCATGAGATCCCTCCGCCGCTCTCGGGGCGCCCCGACCCCCGATGACCTCGACGACGGGCCGCTGGAGGCGTGGGCCGTTCCCACGGCGCCGGCCGGCGGGTTGTCCTTCGAGGGGGAGGCGGTGCCGGTCGTGGTGCTGCACCAGGCCGGCCGGACCTTCGCCGGGCCACCCCCGGTCGAAGCGTTGAAGCCGACAGACCTGGTGATCGAGCGGGGTGAGTATGTGGCCATCGTGGGCCCGTCGGGGTCGGGCAAGTCGACGCTCCTGCACCTGCTGGGCCTGCTCGACACGCCCACCGCCGGTAGCTACCACCTCGACGGGATCGACACCGTCACGCTCAGCGAGCCGGAACGGGCCGGGGTGCGGGCGGCCCGGATCGGGTTCGTGTTCCAGGCCTTCCACCTGCTCGCCCACCGCAGCATCGTGGAGAACGTGATGCTGGCCGACCTGTACCGCCCCGGCGGGCGGGACCGGCGGCGGGAGCGGGCGGTCGAGGCGCTGGTGAGCGTGGGCCTCGAGCACCGTCTCGACGCCACGCCGGCCACGCTGTCGGGCGGCGAACGCCAGCGGGTGGCGGTGGCCCGGGCGTTGGTGTCGGAACCCAGCCTCCTGTTGGCCGACGAGCCCACCGGCAACCTCGACACCGCCACCGGCGACCAGATCATGGCCCTGTTCGACGATCTCCACGGCCAGGGTCTGACCCTGGCCGTGATCACGCACGACCGGTCGGTGGCGGCCCGGGCCGGGCGGGTGGTGGGTCTCCGCGACGGCGAGGTGATCGAGGACCGGCTGGTCGGGAGCGGGATGCGTTGACGGCCGAACGGAGCCGCCTCAACCTGCGGGACCTGCTGTCGGAGACGGCGGTGGCGCTCACCGCCCGCCCGGCCCGCACCGTGCTCACCGCGCTGGGAACCATCCTCGGAGTGGGGGCCCTCGTCACCACGCTGGGGTTGGCCAAGACGGCCGGTAACCAGATCGTGTCCCGGTTCAACGAGCTGGAGGCCACCGAGGTGGTGGTGTCGGCCCAGTCGACCGGGTTCGGCGACAACACCCGATCGTTGAACGTGATCCCGTGGGACGCCCAGTCCCGGCTGGAGCGGCTGAACGGGGTGACGGCGGCGGGCACGGTGTCGGCCGTCGACGTGGGCGACGACCTCGCCCGGTCGGTGCCGGTGGTCGACCCCCAGGGCCAGACCGAATTCCAGATCCCGGTGATGGCGGCCAGCCCGGGTTTGTTCGGGGCTGTCCGGGCCAGCTTGTTCACCGGGCGGTACTTCGACCAGGGCCACGAAGACCGGGCCGACCCGGTGGCCGTGCTGGGCCCGGCGGCGGCCCAGCGGCTCAACGTCACCCGGGTCGACAACCTCCCCGTGATCTTCGTGGGCGACGAGGCGTTCGCCGTGGTGGGGATCCTGGCCGATACTGCCCGCCGCCCCGACCTGCTGGGGGCCATCATCATCCCCAACCAGGCTGCCCGCGACCGGTTCGAGCTGGGTGGGGTGGAGTCGGTTGAGATCGACGTGGCGGTCGGTGCCGCTGAGCTGATCGGGGCCCAGGCCCCCACGGCGTTGGCCCCCAACAACCCCGACCAGTTGCGGGTGGCGGTCCCGCCGTCGCCCCGACGGGTCCGCTCCGACGTCGAGGGCGACGTGAACGCCCTGTTCCTGGCCCTGGGCGGGGTGTCGCTGCTGGTGGGAGCGATCGGTATCGCCAACGTGACGCTGGTGTCGGTGCTGGAGCGCACCGGTGAGATCGGCCTGCGCCGAGCGCTGGGGGCCACCCGGCGACATATCGCCCTCCAGTTCCTCACCGAGTCGGTGGCCCTGGGGGCCCTGGCTGGCGTGCTCGGTACCAGCCTCGGTGTGTTGGCGGTGGTGGCCGTGTCGGCCACCCGGGAGTGGTCGCCGGTGCTCGACTCCTGGCTGCCGTTCGCCGCCCCCGTGCTGGGGGCTGTCATCGGTCTGGTGGCCGGTACCTATCCGGCGTGGAAGGCATCGAGCACCGAACCCATCGCCGCCCTGCGGGGCGTGGCCTGAGCCGTCGGCCCGGTGGCAGGATGGGGTCATGACGTTGCCCACCGGGGACGAGGTACGAGCGCAGGTCGAGGCGTTGATCGCCCGCCACTGGAGCCCGGAGATCACGGTGCGGGCCTGGTGGAGTCTGCTGGCGGCGGCGGGGTGGTCGAGCCCCACGTTGCCCCTGGCAGCTGGTGGGCTCGGATGGCCGGGTGATCTGGCCGGAGTGGTGACGAGCACCCTCACAAGGGGCAAGGTGCTGGGCTCCGACCTCGCTGGGCTGCAGACCCGGGCCGAACGGGACGGCGACGAGTGGGTGATCACCGGGCAGAAGGTGTGGACGTCCACCGCCCAGACGGCCGACCTGGCTATGCTGCTGGCCCGTACCGACCCTGATGCCCCCAAGCATCAGGGGATCTCCTACTTCGTGATCGCCATGGAGCAGCCCGGGATCGAGGTGCGGCCGTTGCGGGAGATGACCGGGCACGCCGTGTTCAACGAGGTCTTCCTCGACGGGGCCCGGGTGCGGGCGGTCGACGTGGTGGGGGAGTTGAACAAGGGCTGGGTGGTGGCAAATTCCACGCTGGGATTCGAACGGGCCGCCACCGGCCACGGCGGCGCCACCTTCTCGCCGGCCCTGCCCGGGAGCCGGGGTGGCGACCTCGACCGGCCGGCGGCGGAGTTCGTGGGTCGCAGCGGCCCGATCAGCGGGGCGGCCGTGGGCCGTCGTCACCTGAGGATGCTGAGCGAACTGGCCGAGGCCCGGGGCCGCAGCACCGACCCGCTGGTCCGCCAGGCCCTGGCCGGGGTGACGACGGACTACGAATTGGCCCGGCTCCGGGGGTGGCGGGCCCGGTCGGTGCCGGGGAGCCGCACCGGGTTCGAGGGCAACGTGGCCAAGGTCCTCAACTCGGGGGCCGTGGCCCGGGCCCGCGACGCCGCCAACCTGTTGTTGGGCCCCGACGGGCAGCTGTGGGGGTCGCCCGGCACCGCCGGGGTGTTCCAGGAGATGACGGTGTTCTCCCCGGCGCCACCCATCTACGCCGGCAGCGACCAGATCCAGCGCAACCTGCTGGGGGAGCGGGCCCTCGGTCTACCCAAGGAGCCCGGTCTCTCGCCCGACACCCCCTTCCGGGAGTTGCCCAAGAACTGAGCCGGCCCGGTCTGGCCGGCCGCTCTCGCTTGTTAGGGCTGCCGTGCTCCTGCTTCGGCCGCTGACGTGGCTGGTCGGAGGCGGTGGGGCCCGAGGCGGCTGGACGAGATGGCCATGGCCGCCACACCGGCCAGCGCGCCCCAGAACGGCGAGCCGATCTTGGCCACCGTCACCCCGGAGAGCGTGATGACGAAGGTGAACATCGCCGCCTCTCGGTGGGTCTGGTCCCACACGGCGGTGGCCAGGGCGTTGCCGATGGTGGGCAGGAGGGCGAGCGCGGCCACGATGTGGATCAGCTCCGTGGGGAAGGCGTTGAGGGCGCCCGTTATCGACGAGCCGAACAGGGCGGCCAGGAGATACAGCAGCCCGTTGGTGACCGCCGCCGTGTAGCGACGGGCGGGATCCTCGTGGGCCGGGGCCTCCATGCAGATCGGGGCGGACACCGCCGAGAGGTTGAACGTGTAGCCGCCGAAGGGAGCGAGCAGCATCGTCACCAGGCCGGTGGTGCCCACCACAGAGGAGATCGGGGCGTCGTAGCCGGAGTTGCGCAGGGCGGCCACGCCGGGGAGGTTCTGTCCGGCCATGGTCACGATGAACAGGGGCACGGCGATGCCGACCAGGGCCGACAGTGAGAACGAAGGCGCCATGTACACCGGGCGGGCCAGGGACAGTTCCAGCTCGTCGGTCCGCAGCGTGCTGGTCACGATGGCGGTCGCCACCCCCACCGCCAGCACCCCGATCACGGCGTAGCGGGGGGCCACCCGTCGCATGACCATGTAGGTGAGGGTGGTGATGAACACCACCCCGGGGGCGGTGGCGGCGTCGGCGAACCCAGCCACCACGAACCGGGCCAGCACCCCGCCCAGGAGGGCGCTGACCAGCGCCACGGGAATTCGGTTCATCACCCGCTCGAACACCCCGGAGAACCCGGCAACGGTGATCAACAGGCCGCAGGCCAGGAAGGCTCCGATCGCCTCCGACAACGAGAAGTCGCCGGGGCGGAGGGTGGCCAGAATGGCGGCCCCGGGGGCGGAGAAGGCCACCATCACCGGCACCCGGAGCCGTAGCGATGGCACGATCGTGAGCAGCCCCATGCCCAGGCACAGGGCCGACACCCAGGATGTGAGCTGGGCGTCATCGGCTCCGAGAGCGCGGGCGGCCTCGAACATCAGGGTGATCCCGCTGGTCAGGCCGACCAGGGTGGCCACCAGGCCGGCGGTGACGGTGGAGGCGGAGAAGTCCTTGAGCAGGCGCATGGGTGTCAGAGGAAGACGTCGCCGCCGTTGGGGCTGACGGTCTGGCCCAGCATGTGGCGGGCCTCGTCGGAGGCCAGGTAGATGTAGGCCGGCACGATCTCCTCCACGGTGGCGAACCGGCCCCGGGGGATCGAGGCTCGCAGCTCGTCGAGGAATTGAGTGCTGGCGCCGTTCAGGATCGGGGTCTCGGTGGCGCCAGGGGCCACGCAGTTGGCGGTGACGTTCCGGGCCCCGATCTCCAGGGCCAGTGAGCGCGTGAACCCGATGATGCCGGCCTTGGCTGCCACGTAGTGCGACCGCTCGGCCCCTCCCCGGTAGGCGAGCTGGGAGGCGGTGTTCACGATCCGGCCGTAGTCGCGCTCGTACATGCCGGAGAGCACCGCCCGGGTGCACAGGAAGGTGCCCGTGAGGTGGACGGCCAGCATCCGCTCCCACCGGCGCAGGGGCAACTCCTCCACCGGGCCCCGGGTGGCGAAGCCGGCGTTGTTGACCAGGATGTCGACGCGGCCGAAGGCGCCCTCGACCTGGGCCACCATGGCCGCCACCTGGTCCTCGGAGGCGACGTCGGCCCGGATCACCAGTGCCTGGCCACCGAGGGTCCGCACCTGGTCGGCCACCGCCTCGGCCGCCGCCCGGGTGGCCTCGTCGGGGTGGTTGACCGCTACCGAGGCCCCCTCGGCGGCGAAGGCCACGGCCACGCCGGCCCCGATGCCGCTCGACGCCCCGGTGATCAGGGCGAACCGGCCCGCCAGCCGGTTCACTGCGTCGCCCCGGGGGCTCGTCCTACAGTCTGGGCCCGGGCCAGCTCGGCCAGGAGCTCGGTGGTGGCGGCGGCCGACGGAGCCGAGCGGGGGACCACAGCGGCGAAGTCGGTGACACCCACGGCGGCGAAGGCCTCCAGGCCGGCGGCGATGGTGTCGGCGTCGCCGATGACGGCCACGTCGGCCGGCTCCGAGGCGCCGCCCCGGTCGAGGGTGGCCCGGTACGACGGGATCCGGCCGTACTGGTTGAACGTCTCGTTGACCAGGTCGCGCCCGGCGGCGGCGTCGTCGCTGAGCAGCACCGGCACCATGGCCACGAACCGGGGGGCCGGTCGGCCGGCGGCCGCAGCCGTCATGGTGGGCACGGCCACGTCACGCAGGTAGTCGATACCGCCCATCCAGGTGATCGTGCCGTCGGCCAGACGCCCGCACAGCCGGAGCATGGCCGGCCCGAGGGCGGCTACCAGGACCGGCGGTGGAACGGCGGAACCGACGGCGATCTGGGCCTTCACCCGGTACAGATCGCCCTCGAACCGTACGGACTCGCCCGCCAGCAGGCCGGACAGGATCGTCAGGTACTCCCGGGTGTGGGGGATGGGGCGGGAGTAGTCGAGGCCCAGGCTGTTCTCGATGAAGAACCGGTGGCTGAGGCCCACGCCGAGGGCCAGCCGGTTGCCGGTGGCGTCCTGCACGGTGAGGGCCTGCTCGGCCAGCACGGTGGGGTGACGGGGATAGGTGGGGACCACGGCCGTGCCCAGCTCGATGCGGGTGGTGGTCGTGCCGGCCAGGGCCAGCGCCATCAGTGCGTCGACCGTGCCCACCTGAGGCAGCCAGGCGGTGGCGAACCCCGCCTCCTCGGCCGCCGTCGCCCGTTCCCGCAGCCCGGCGGTGGCCACCGGATCGCCCGGCATCGACAGCATGGTCCCGATGCGCATGTGCCCTCGCTCCTCGTTCGTCGTCGGTGCCGGGTCGGCGGAGGGGACCGCCACCGGGCCCCGCAGTCTTCCGCCCGGTGGCGGGCCCGTCAATCAGCCGCGCCGCTCCGCCTTGGGCCTCGGGCGGCGGTGTCGCGTAGCATGCGAGAAGTACGCCGGGTCGAAGGGACCAACCGGTCTCGAGGGGGTTGGAGAGCATGGCCGCAGAGCAGGGTTTGTCGCCGGTGGGCGCCGACGGAGTGGCGCTCGACGCCGAGGTGATCATCATCGGGGCCGGGGTGACCGGCATCTACCAGCTGCACCGGCTGCGGGAGCTGGGCTACAGCGTCAAGCTGGTGGAAGCCGGTACCAACGTGGGCGGCACCTGGTACTGGAACCGGTACCCGGGGGCCCGGTTCGACTCGGAGAGCTACTCCTACGGCTACTTCTTCAACCCGGAGATCCTGGCTGAATGGAAGTGGGACGAGCACTTCGCCGGGCAGGCCGAGACCGAGGCCTACCTGAACTTCGTGACCGACAAGCTGGACCTGCGGGACCAGATGCAGTTCCGTACCCGTATCGCCTCGATCACGTTCGACGAGCCCACCGCCACCTGGACGCTCGACACCGAGGACGGGGCCAAGATCCGCTGCCGCTTCCTGGTGTCGGCCATGGGCGTGCTTTCGGTGCCGTACTGGCCGTCGATCCCGGGGCGTGACCGCTACCAGGGTGAGGCGTACCACACGGGCCAGTGGCCCAAGGACGAGGTGACGTTCGCCGGCAAGCGGGTGGCCGTGATCGGCACCGGCGCCAGCGCCGTGCAGCTCATCCCCGAGGTGGCCAAGGAGGTGGGGGAACTGGTGGTGTACCAGCGCACCCCGAACTGGAACTCGCCGTTGAACAACGGGAAGGTGAGCGACGAGGAGCACGCTGAGTTCACCGAGACCTACAACGAGGTGTACGACGCGTGCATGAACTCCTTTGCCGGGTTCATGCACAAGCCGTCGCGCCAGCGGGCGTTCGACGTCACCAAAGAAGAGCGCTGGGAGCTGTACGAGAAGCTCTACCACCAGAAAGGGTTCGCCAAGCTCATCAGCAACTTCCGGGACACGATGACCAACCGGGAGGCCAACGCCGAGTTCTCCGAGTTCATCGCCGAGAAGATCCGCCAGCGGGTGAACGACCCGGCCGTGGCCGAGAAGCTGATCCCCACCGACCACGGGTTCGGCATGCGGCGGCCGCCGATGGAGACCGGCTACTACGAGGCCTACAACCGGCCCAACGTGACCCTGGTGGACCTGAACGAGACCCCGCTCGTCACCATCACCGAGAAGGGCATCGAGACCAGCGACGGTGAGCGCGAGTTCGACATGATCATCTGGGCCACCGGGTTCGACGGGTTCACCGGAGCGCTCACCAGGATCAACGTGGTGGGGGAGGACGGCCGGGTGCTGCGCGACCAGTGGTCGCAGGGGGTGGTGACCTACCTCGGGGCCATGGTGCCCGGGTTCCCCAACTTCTTCATGGCCGGGGGGCCGCACCTGATTGCCGGGAACTTCCCCCGGGCCACCGAGCTGATGGTCAACTACATCACCGGGTTGCTGGAGCACGCCAAGGCCACCGGCAGCGGTTATGTCGCCCCCGACGGCGACGCCTGCGCCCAGTGGACCGAGGAGGTGCACGCCGCCGGACAGATCGCCCTCATCGCCGAGAACACCTGGTTCCGGGGCACCAACATCCCGGGCAAGGCGCATGAGTACCTGCCCTACGCCGGCAGCCTCACCAAGTTCCGGGAGCGGATCGAGGTCATGCCCGAGCAAGGCTTCCCCGGGGTCAACTTCGGTCCCCCGGTCCGGGCCTGATCCCTGGTCCTCACGACGGTCTGGTTACGGTTCGGGCACGGCCGCCAGGCCGGCGCGTACGCTTGTGCGCGACGTCATCGCGACATGCGATGATGTTGCGAGTCGTACAAGGGGGAAAGCATGAAGCTCACGAGAGCGGCCCGTTTCGGCGCGCTCGCCCTGGCGTCGGTCATGGTGGCCGGCGCCTGCGGCAGCAGCGGCGACGGCACATCGGCCGGCACGGTGATCGACGACGAGACCAAGGGCGCGGCCCAGAGCGCACTGGAGAACACCACGACCACGGCGGCCGCGGCAGCCGCCACGGAGATCACCTCGATGGAGGACTGGGAGGCCCTGTGGGACACCCAGCGGGCAGCCCTGGTGGCCGAGATCGAGGAGAACGGCTGGGGGTGGGACCAGGCGGCCAACAAGGTGACCGGCCCGGGCGGGTTCGAGGTCGACCTGAGCGCCTGCCCGTCGGGATGGGACGCGTACCAGGGGCTGGACAACGGCGTGATCCAGCTCGGCCAGACCCTGGCCCAGTCGGGAACCCTGGCCGACTACGGCAATGTGGGCATCGCCCAGACGATCTACTACGACCACGTGAACGCCCAGGGTGGCATCACCGACTCCGAGGGCAAGACCTACCAGATCAAGACCGATATCCGGGACGACGGCTACGACCCGGCCAAGACGGTGCCCCTGGTCGACGAGTTGCTCGACTCCAAGGGCGTCTTCGCCCTGGAGACCCTCGGCTCGCCGAACACGATGAAGGTCTACGACAAGGTCAACCAGCGCTGCGTGCCCCAGCCCTATGTGATGACCGGCCACCCGGCGTGGGGTGACCCGGCCAACCATCCCTGGGTGTGGGGCCTGCAGATGGCCTACAACACCGAGGCGATCTTGTGGGGAGGGCTGCTGGAGAAGAAATTCGCCGATCGTGACGAGATCACGGTGGCGGCGTTGATCATGCAGAACGACTTCGGGAAGGCCTACGAGCTCGGTTTCAACGAGTACGTGAAGACGGCGACCAAGCCCAAGATCAACTTCGTGTTCGAGCGGATCGA
>CADEDH010000114.1:6977-13262 GCA_902826025.1 uncultured Actinomycetes bacterium | reverse complement strand
CCGGCACACCTCATCAATGCCGGAGTAGTGCGCGATCTGGAGAGGTGGTGGGAGCGGTATGGCCGCGGGGCCGGCGTACCGTACGGTGACCTCTTCCGCGTGCTCCTGGCGATCGGCCGGCTGGCCGGTGAGGGGGAGGCCGGATGGGCGTTGCTCCCCCATGTCCCCGGCTACGACCCAGGCGTCTCCCGCTATGACGGGCCGCACGCGGTCGGCCTGATCACATTCACGCTTCAGTACACCTGGATCCGTCCGCTCGGGCGCGACACAGTCGTCGTCCTGGGGATCGCCCTGGGCCGCCTGCCGCGACCTACTGGCTAGTGTCGTCTTCGATCGGGAAGATCCCGAAACGGGCCAGGCGCTCATCGGCGCCCGCCAGTAGCTCTGCTATCAGGGCCTCATCCTCGGCAGTGAGCGGGGGAGCAGCGGCGCGCCGAGCCTTGAACCGAGCCAGCCTCGTGGCCCGATCGGGATAGTCGTCGATATTCAGCGGCTGCACCTGTATGGAGCCCGGCACAGGCTCGATGTCACGGATCGGATCTGGTGTAGTCATTGCAAGGACCCCCGGATTGATCGTTGCTGGTACGCCTCAACCGTAGCCGACACCTGTGACGCTGATCCCCACCTCGTGCGGTGTCACCGGGGCGTCGTAGCATCGGGCCACCGATCCGAGCTGAGGAGACAACCATGAGCGCCACGGCCAACGAGCACCGGGTGGGCGACGTCCGCATCCTGTCCCTGATCGACGGCTACGCCACCGAGCCGGCCCGCGAGATCCTGGTGAAGCCGGGCTTCCCCGGCGACCCGTGGAACGCCCACGCCGACCTCCTCAACGACGACGGCGATCTGGTGATGACGATGGGCGCCTACCTGGTGGAGACCGGCGACCGCAAGGTGATGATCGACGCCGGCCTCGGCACCGTCGACAACGACAAGTTCCACGGCGGCGCCATGCTCGACTCCCTCGCCGCCTTCGGCCTCACCCCGGCCGACGTCACCGACATCATCCTCACCCACCTCCACTTCGACCACGTCGGCTGGTGCACCCAGAAGGGCGAGATCGTCTTCCCCAACGCCACCGTCCGCTGCCACGCCGACGACTGGGCCTACTTCATGGAGGGTCCCGACGCCGCCCCCGGCGCCGTGCGCAAGCTCGCCCCCGTCACCCCCCACCTGGAGCTGTTCGACACCGACGGCACGATTGCCCCCGGGGTCGACGTGCGCCACGCCCCCGGCCACACCCCGGGGTCGGTGATCGTGGTGGTGTCGAGCGGCCAGGAGCGGGCCATGCTCATCGGCGACATCGCCCACTGCACGGCCGAGCTCACCGAGACCGAGTGGGAGGCCGTGTTCGACGTCGACCGCGACCTGGCCCGCCGCACCCGTGAGGCCCTGGCCCGCGAGCTGGAGGGCACCGACACCCCGGTGGCCGCCGCCCACTTCCCCGGCCTCCAGTTCGGCCGCCTCCTGGCCGGCCAGGGCCAGCGCTCCTGGACCTTCGGCTGAGGGGCCGCGGTCCCCGCCCGAACCGGGTGGAGTTTGGGTTCCATGGCGCCCAAACGTCGCCAGGTTCGACAGCGGGTCGCGTTTGGGTCACAGCCGCCCGCCCCGACGGCACGCTGCCGAGGAAGCGACCTACGATGCCCGGTCGTGGCCGAGCGCAGGCGGAACTGGTGGACGGCGTGTCTGGCCCTGGCGGCGCTGGCCGCTTTGGCCTCGGCCTGCGCCGTGCCCGAGACCCAGCAGGCCGGGGGCGGTGGCCCGAGTGACGGCACGGGCGACGACCCGGCGGCATCCACCCCGGCCGGGGCGGCCCCGTCGAGCTCTGCCGGACCCGCTCCGGCGCCCGCCGGGGGTGGCGCCTCCTCGGGCGGGATCGGCGGGCTGGCCGGGCGGTTGGTGGTCAACAACGCCGACCTGGTCGACCTCAACTGGGTCACTTCACCTACGACCTGGCCACCGGCGCGCCCACCCGGCTCCCCAGCTCCGACCGGGGGTTCAGCAACGGCGACGACGCCTGGGTGCCCAGCACCGACGGGTCCCGCCTCCTGCGCTACGACCCCAACGGCGGTGAGCTCGTCATCTTCGACGCCGCCACCCTCGCCCCGCTCACCACCCTGACCCTGCGGAACCTGTCGGAACCGCTGCTCTCGCCCGACGGCCGCTACATCCTGGCCCAGTGGTACGACGAGGACCGCGGCGAGTACACGAGCGACCGGGCCATCACCGTGTTCGACGCCGCCACCGGCCGGGTGGTGGAGACCGGCTCCGAGCAACCGCTGGGCTACGGCGGCGCCCGCACCTACGGCTGGCTGCCCGACGGCCGCTACATCTACATCATCGGGGCCGAGATCTGGGTCACCGCCCCCAACACCCCCGACGCCAGCGACGTGGCCATCAGCTGGCCCGAGTTCGACCAGGAGCACGGCGTCGTCGTGCAGTCGATCACCGACGGCACGCCGGGCCTGCTCGCCATCTGCGGCGGCACGATCTCCTGGATGCCCTGATCGAGAAGCCCGCCCGCCCGGCGGCGAGCGTCGTCCCGCCGGCTGGCACGGTCTCCGAAGTGGTGCTGGCACCACCGACCGGCGGCCGGCAATCACCCGCCCACGATCGGTGGGGGCACGGTTTATCTCCGGCCGCCGGTTGCGGATGATCGAACCATGCGACTACTCCACCTGCGAAAACCTGCCGTCCTGCTCGCCGCTTGCCTCGCCGCCACTGGCGCCGGAGGTGCGATATCGTCTCCGGCCGGTGCCGGCGAGGGGCCCCGGCCCCACTTCGTGTGCGACTCGAGCGGTTGCCTCATCGCTTCGCTCGTTCTGGCCGACTCCGACGGCGACGGCGCCACTGACAGCGACGAGAGAGCGGCCGGTACCGACCCCCACGACCCCACCAGCCACCCGCCGCTCACGACGCTGGTGGACCTGGCGGCCCTCGGCGAGCTGCCGTCCTTCGCCTCGGTGGCCAGCCAGTTCCTGGTATTCCCGAGCTACGACAAGGCGTTCGGCGTCGACCTGCAGCTGGCGGCAGAGATGGAGATGATGTCGCTCGATCCCACCGGCGGGGCGTTCGCTCCGCCGGTGCGGGGCGACGCGCTCACCCGCCTCGGCGTCACCCCGGAGCATGCCGCCCAGGTGACGGCCCACGGCACGCAGACCCTGCTGGTGCAACTACCGGCGCCCAGCGAGAAGAAGGGCACTCGGCCCGCTGGGGCGAAGATCTCGTACCTGGAGCTGGTGAGCCAGGACGGCGGCACCGGCGGCAAAAAGGTGGACCACCACGTGACGCTGAAGGACGGGACCACCATCGACTTCATGACGGAGTGGAATGACAAAGGCACAGAAATCGTGGGCTCCGAGGAGACCTGGAAGAAGGACGGAGAGATTATTCGGCACTGCAAGAACGGTGTGTGCGACATAGGTTTGACCGACCCCGACGCCACTAACGTTGATACCTCGGCACCGATCGACCCCATCACCGCGGACCTGGCCCTGGCTCGATTGGGCAGCACCAAAAAACCGGTGCGCGTCGGTGGCATCGGCCCGTTCACAGGAGAGGACGCGGCCGCCGCGGTGGAGAAGAAGTGCCTGGCGGCTGCCGGCGACGGCGACGTCGTCGACGTTGGTGGCGGCGAGGACGCCGGCTCCAAAGGACCGGTGAGGGACTGCGGCGGTGTGGTCCTCGTCGACGACCTGGCCGGTGGCGGCATCGGCTCGTTCAGCCTGACGACGCCGGACCTCTTCAACAAGGCCCAGCCCAGGACCGTCCCCGGCTTCCAGCCCATCATCCTTGCGGATCCGACCCAGCAGGGTGGGGGCGGCGGTTCGGGAGACGGCCCCTGGGGTGAGGGCGCCGGGCTGGGCACCGGCGGCTGAGCGAGCGTCCAGGGCTGGGGGTCGGGCGGCGGCGGGTCAGGACGGAGGGACCGGCCCGCCGCCCGCCTGGAGGAACAGCAGGACGGCGGCCACCCGCCGGTTCGACGCCGGGTCGTCGTGAAGCCCCAACTTGGCGAAGATCGAGTTGATGTGCTTCTCGACGGCCCGGTTCCCGATGTAGAGGGCCTCGCCGATCGCGGCGTTCGACTTGCCGCTGGCCACCGCAGCCAGGATCTCGGTCTCCCTCGGTGTGAGCAGGCCGAGCGGAGACGACACCTGGCGGGCCTGGCGGGTCACCAAGAGCTCCACCACCGCCGGGTCGATGAACGAACCGCCCCGGTGCACCAGGTCCACCGCCGCCACCAGCTCGCCCGGGCTCGCCAGGTTGTCTTTCAGCAGGTAGCCCCGCCGGGCGGTGCCGTCTTCCACCAGGCGGCTGAGGTAGCCGGGGTCGGCGAACTGCGACAGCACCAGCACCCCCACCTCGGGATGGGACCGCCTGAGGCGGACCGCAGCCTCGATGCCCTCGTCGGCCAGGCCCGGCGGCATGCGGACGTCGGTGATCACCACGTCGGGCCGGTGCTCGTCAACCGCGTCCAGCAGCTCGGCCAGGGAACCGGCCCGCCCCGCCACCGTCACCCCGGGCTCGGGTTCCAGCAGCGCCTCGATCCCGGCCCGCACCAGCACGCTGTCGTCGGCGATCACCAACCGGCACGGTGCGGGTGCATCCATCGCCCGAGAGCGTAAACCGGAAGTGGTGGCAGCACGACTGCATTTGCCCTCGTCGGGCGGCATCATCGGGCTGTGAACGGCGGGCCGCACGGGCCGGTACGGGTGGTGGTGGTCGACGACCACCCCGCGTTCCGCGTCGCGGCGGCCACCATGCTGTCGCTCGATCCCCGGTTCTCCCTGGTGGGAGAGGCAGCCGACCCGGCCGGGGCCCTGGTTCTCCTGGGCCGGCTGGCGTCGGCCGGCACCGCCTGCCACCTTGCCCTGGTGGACGTGAACCTGGGGGTGGGCGACGGCATGGCCCTGGCGGCCGAGATCGTGGCCCGATATCCCGGCACCGCCGTGCTCACCTGTTCCACTGCGCCCCGCCACGAGCTTCCCGACCTGCCCGACCACCCCGACGTCGACTATCTGCCCAAGGTGGATCTCGACGCCGAACGGCTGTGGGCCTGGCTGCACCGGGACAGGCGCCGGCACCCGGACCGAAGGGACCGGGGGGACGGATGACGAGCGAGCACCGTCTCGCCCTGGCCTTGCGTATCAACGCCGTCAGCGACCTGGTGGCCCAGGTGATGGTGCTGGTCGTCGCCCTGGTATGGGTGCGTTCCCCCTGGATGGCCGCCGTGTGGGCGATCCGCTGGGTGGTGCTGGCCGCCATCCTGGCCGCAGGGCGGACCCTGCGGGCCGGGTATCCGGGGGCGGCGGTGGCCGTGGTGGTGGGCGGGCACGCCGTCGGGGCAGTGGGCACGGTGATCATCGTTCCCGAGCTGGTGCCGGTGATCATGCTCGCCATCTTCGGCGACCTGCACTACGCCGCCCTGCTCGACCGGCGCCATCTCCGGCCGCTGTTCGTAGGCTGCATCGCCGCCACCGGGATGGTGGCGCTGCTCAGCCTGCAGCGCTGGACCGGCCTCACCGACAGCGCCCCCCGGTGGCTGGTGGTGGCCGTCATCGCCGGCCACGGCGTGGGCACCGGGGCGGTGACGGCCCGCATGGCTCGCGAGGCCTACACCGGGCTGCGGGCCCGGGCCGACGAGCTGAGCCGCCTCCGGCGCCGGGTGCGGGTGGCCATCGACGAGGAGCGGGCCGAGATCGCCCGGGCCCTGGCCGCCGGCCCCCTGGCCGATCTCGACACGATCGCCCGCCTCGTGGCCGCCGCCGACGCCGGGTTGGCCGGGAACGGCGATCGGGCCGAGGCCAGTCGGGCAGCGGACCGGGCGGCGGAGCTGGCCCAGGGGGCGCTGGCGTCGCTGCGGCGCCTGTCGCACGGCATCTTCCCCGACGTGCTGCACCAGCACGGTCTGGCCCGGGCCGCGGCCGGTCTGGCCGCCGAGGCCCCGGCCGTGTCGGGGGTGTCGCTCCCCGACGGTCGCTTCGATCCCGCCACCGAGCTGGCCGCCTACACCTGCCTGGGGGAGATGGCAGCCCGGGCAGCAGCCTCCGGGGCCACCATCAGGATCGGCGGCACCGCCGGGCCCCGCGGTCTGGAGCTGAGGGTGGTCAACACCGGGCCGGCCGACGGTGCCTCCCCCGTGGGCCCACTGCCGGCCCGCCTGGTCGACCGGGTGGGTGCGATCGGGGGCACGGTGACCCTGGAAGCCGACGGCGACGATGCCATGGTGTTGCTGGCCCGTCTCCCCCTGGTCGACGCCGATCGGGCCGCTGCCGCTCCGCCACC
>CADEDH010000114.1:3384-6877 GCA_902826025.1 uncultured Actinomycetes bacterium | reverse complement strand
TGCTGGCCCGTCTCCCCCTGGTCGACGCCGATCGGGCCGCTGCCGCTCCGCCACCGGTCGAGGGCGCCGGCGCTGACCCCGCCGGCGCCGACCCCGCCGGCGCCGACCGGCGCATCCTCGACCGCTTCGTCACCGCCAGCGTGCTGCTGACCGCTGCTGGTCTGGCCACCGTGGCCGTGGTCTGGCTCGCAACCGGCCGGCGGTCGGTGGCCGCCGTCGGCTGCGTGCTGCTGATCGTGCTGCCGCTCCTGGCCGGCGCCCGGTGGGCGGTGGCGAAGGGCCGCTACGGCACGGCCCTGGCCCTGGTATGCGCCGAGACCGGTGTGGCCGGTCTCACTGTCACCCCGCTGGCCCCCGCCTTCGTGCCGGTCACGGCCCTGATCACGGCCTTGCCGATCGTGCTGTCGTTGCCCTACCTGCGGCGGCGTGCCCTCGATCTGGTAGGCGCCCTGCAGACGGCGATGCTGGCTTCGGTCACCGTGATCGCGCTCGTCACCGACGGTGTCGTCGACCCCACGCCGCTCCCCGCCGGACTCACCGTGCCCCTGGTGCCGGTGACGGCCACCGCGGTGGCGGTGCTGGTGGCGCTGACGGTGGCCGCCAGCCACGCCGAACTGGAGGGTCGGGCGGCCGAGCTGACCAACGGGTTGCGGCGGCTGGTGGAGACGGCCGACGGAGAGCGGCGCCGCCTGGAACGAGATCTCCACGACGGGGCCCAGCAACACTTCGTGGCCGCCTCCCTCCAGCTCCGAGCCCTGAGCCGGCTGGCCGCCGGCGACCCTGTTCGAGCCGCCGCCGTGGCCGCCCAGCTCCGGGCCCAGCTGGCCGACGCCCGAGCGGAACTGGTGGCGGCGAGCGATGGAGGCCCGCCGGAGGCGGTGGCCCGGGGCGACCTGGCCACCGCGGTGCGGTCGCTGGCGGTGCTGGCCGCCCTGCCCATCGAGGTGCGGACCGACCTGCCCGGACCGGTGCCGGTGCCGGTGGCCGCCGCTGTGTGGTACTGCTGCCGGGAGGCGGTGCAGAACGCCCACAAGCACGCCGGGCCAGCGGCCGTGACCGTGTCGGTCGGGGAGGTCGGCGGCGCCGTCACCTTCGAGGTTCGTGACACCGGCCGGGGGTTCGACCCCGCCCGCACGGCTCGGGGGCGGGGCCTCGGTTCACTGCAGGAGCGGCTGGCGGCGGTGGAGGGTCGGCTCGTGGTGCGGTCGGCTCCCGGGCGGGGCACAGCCGTGATCGGCATCGTGCCGCTGGGCCCGATCCCCGGTGGCCGGCTCAGAACCCGCGCGCCATCCACTCCGCCTGCGGCTTGTCGGGCGTCATGACCAGCAGCACCCGCTCGTCGCGGATCAGCTCGGCCCGCATCTCGTCGTCGGTCTGGTCGGGGCGGCCGTGCTTGGCCCGGATGGCGCGGAACAGGGGCAGCTCCACCTCCACGTCATCGCTGATCGTCACCTGACCCTCCACGATGATGTAGCGGAAGCCCATGACGTCGTCGATGGCCAGCTGCATGCGGGGGTCGTTGGTGAAGATCCGGTACTTGAGCCGGGTCTTGGTGGTGGACACGTAGAACTTGGAGCCGTCCCACCAGAACCAGTTCGGGGTGAGGTGGGGCCGCCCGTCGCGCCGGATTCCGGCCACGATGGCGTTGCGGGGTTCGGCCAGGAACGCGTCCATGGCCTGGAGATCGGGAGCTGCCATGGCGCCGCACGCTAGCGCTTCCGACGCCTGGGCGTATCGGCTCTCCATGGCCGACGCGCCTAACGAATCGTGTCGTCACGCCGAATCCGAGAGAACGGAGTCGGAAGGAGCGGGTCGATGGTCAACGGGCGGAGCCGTATCGGGATCTGGTTGAGCGGGCACGTCGCCCTGGTTGCGATGGCGCTCACCCTGGTGACGGCGGTGCCCGCGGCGGCGGCCGACCTCGAGGTGACGACACCACCGTCGCAGGAGTTCTCTCCCGACGGAGACGGGGTGGAAGACCAGCTGGCGCTCACCTTCTCGTTCACCGAGGCCGTGACCGCCACGGTCAATGTGCTGACCATTCCCACCGATGGCACAGCCCCGGTGACGGTGCGGGCGCTGCTGGTGGACCACCCCGAAGGACGCGAGGTGGCGGTGAGCTGGGACGGGCTCGACGACGACGGCCTTCCGGTGCCGGCCGGCGACTACACCGTCACGATCGTCGGTGTAACGGCCGACGGAAGCCGGGCCGAGGGCTCGCTCGTGGCTTCCGTGGCGGAGGGCCCCGCGGTACGGGCGATCCAGCCGGCACCGGATGCCGTGGTGTCCGGCACCTTCGACGCCGTCGTGGCTCCCCGAGCCGATGTCCGCATCGACCAGATGCAGGTGGCGATCGGCCGCTCGTCCTTCGCCGGGGAACCGTCGGACGGCGGCCAGTGGCGGGCGGCGGTGGACAGCGCCGCCGCAGACGACGGCCATCAGTTCATGAGCATGAGCGTCACCTGGGTCGACAAGTGGAACTTCAGCCACTTCCGCCAATTCCTGTTTGAGGTGAACGTGGACAATGCCGGCACCGAGGGGCCCCGCATCGTCAACGGCCTGCAATCGATGGAGTTCTCACCTGACGGCGACGGACAGGACGACTTCTACTCCTTGTTCCTCAGCTTCTCCGAACCAGTGACCTTCTCGGCGACCGTGAGCGACGCCGCCGGCCGCGCCGTCCGCCACCTGGTGGATACCGAGTTGATGTTCGGCCACGGTGTCGCCTGGGATGGCCGAGACGAAGCCGGGGTCACCCTGCCGCCAGGCGACTACCGGATCACCTTCGTCGGCACCGACGCCGACGGCAACACGGTGGAAGCCGAAGAACGGGCGACCCTGAATCTGACGCCGCCCGCTGTGCTGACCGCTCCTGCCGACGGGGCCACGACGAGCGGTGTGCTCGAGGTCGCGATCCTTCCCCGGGCCGGGATCACCGCGACCGCCGTGTCCGTCCATCTGGTATCGGGCCGATCGTCGTTCACCAACACCCCCGATCCGGACGGCAGATGGCGGTTGTCGCTCGACACCGACGGTGTGCCCGATGGGCCCGAGAGCCTGTCGACGGTCGTCAGCTGGAGCGACGCCTACGGCTTCGCCCACCAGTACGTGATCACCCGTGCGGTGCTGGTGGACAACTCGTCGGGCCATCCGGCCCTGGTCCGGTCGGGCGTCGCCTCCGCCGAATTCTCCCCCGACGGTGACGGCCAGGACGACACCTTCGCCATCCAGCCGACCTTCTCCGAACCCGTCACCACCGTGGTCGAGATCAGGGCCTCCAACGGCGGACCGCAGCTCCGACGACTCGAGGTGTCCGATCCCGCCACCACGCACTACCTGAGCTGGGACGGCCTCGGTGACGGCGGCCAGCTGGCCCCGCCCGGAGACTACGACGTGACGATCACTGCGACCGACAGCGAGGGCGAGCAGACGCAGCTGTCGGCCAAGGCGACCGTGGCCGCCGCTCCTCCCATCAGCTGGACGCCACCCGACC
>CADEDH010000114.1:0-3284 GCA_902826025.1 uncultured Actinomycetes bacterium | reverse complement strand
GCGCCGATCAGGATCGGCAACCACCAGGGCACACCACCCACCCTGCTGGGAGGGCTGGAGCCGGGGGAGATCACCCCCGACGGCGACTTTCAGGACGATGTCTTCGCCCTCAACCTCTGGTTCTCGGAGCCCGTCACCGTGACCGCCACCGTCTCGACCCTGGACGGGGCGGCCATCGCCCACATCGAGGGAGACCCGAACGCAGCCTCGCGATTCCCGGCCATCGCCTGGGACGGTTTCGACGATTCGGGCCAGGTGGTACCGGCCGGTGAGTACGAGATCGCGGTGTCGGGTGTGGACATCAGCGGCATGGCCGCAACCGGCACGGTCCGGGTGACCGTGCTCGCCGACCCACCGGTTCGATGGACCCAGCCCAGCGGCGGCTCATCGGTCTCGGGCCGCAGCGATCTCGTAGTGGCATCTCGCCCCGGTTTGACACCGACGAGCGTCCGCTTCTCGATCGACGGGTCCCTCCAGCTGATCGTGTTCGAAGCCGCCGTCGACGGGTCATGGCGCCGCTCGATGGATTGGACGACGCTCGTCGACGGTGAGCACCTGGTCTCGGCCGAGGTGCGATGGCTCGACTCGACCGGCCGCACGCACGTGTACGCAACGCCGGCGATCACGGTGCTCGTCGACAATACGCTGCCCATCGCCGGCCTGACGGCAGACCTGGCGGTTGACACCCCGCGGGCGGTCGACTTCGAGGTGACCGCGTCGGATCCCGACAACCGGCCGCTCAGCTACGAGCTGCAGTTCGGCGACGGATCGGCCGCGGCCGTGGGTCAGATCGTCTCGCCCTATACGGCACTGCCTGTTCGGCACATCTACGGCCAACCCGGGGTCTACACCGCCGGGCTCACCATCGGTGACCGGGCCGGCCACACCATTCGTCGGTCGGTGACCGTGTCGATCAGCGACAGTCGATCGAACTCGGCTCCGACGATGCAGCTCGCAGTCGACTCCGCTGCCGGTACCGCCCCGTTCGATTTCGCCGCCACCGTCCAAGGCGCCGACACCGACGGCGACCCACTGCAGTACCGCATCGACTTCGGCGACGGCAGCGCGGTCGAGACCGGTGAGCTGCCCGCCGCCGGGCAGCAGCACCGCTTCGCCCGTCCCGGCCGGTACCTGGTGCGGGCTGAGGTCAGCGACGGCCGGCTCAGCGCCGTGAAGCTCGTACGCGTGGTGGTCGCCGCCGGCGAGCCCCTGACCGCCGGCGCCGGCGACGACCGCCTGACGATCGTGGGTGAGTCGGTGACCTTCGACGGCACGGGATCCCGGCCGTCCGGCCTGGTCGAACGGTACGAGTGGGATTTCGGCGATGGAACGGGGGCGACGTCGGCCACCGCCAGCCACACCTACGCCGCGCCCGGCACCTACCAGGTTCGGCTCCGGACCCACCTGGGTGACGAGACAGCCGAGGACACCGCCCTGGTGGAGGTGGTGGAACCTGATCGGGCCCAGGGGCTCTTCGTGACCGCTTTCGACGGCGGCGCCCTTCTGGCCGGAGCCGAGGTTTTCGTCACGCTCCCCGATGGCGCCGTGGCCTCGGCCGTCACCGACGGCACGGGAGTGGCGTCGATCCAGGGGCTGGACGATGGGCCGTACACCGCCTACGTCTATGCCGACGGTTTCCAGGTGGAGATCGTGCCCGTGGAGATCCGTCAGGGTCGGGCCGAGACCAGCGTCTCCCTGCGCCGGGGGGACATCGCCGCCACCACCATCGAGAGCCGCCGCCTGAATCTTGAAGAGATCGAAGCTGCCGGCATCGATGTCGACGATCCGGCCAACGTGTTCGTCTACGAGTTCGAGGCCCACCTCAACATCGACCCCTTCGTCGGCGGTGGAGGCACACCGCTGCCCCTCATCGTCGACGGCGTGCAGTGTGAAGACGGATGTAGCGGAGGGGGAATCACCCTCCACTACGGCGAGCTGCCACCCGTCCATTGTCCGCCGACCTGCTCGGTGGCGCTCCCCTCCGGTAGGTCAGTGGAGGTGAGGGTGAGCTGGGTCGGCCACCAACCGGTGCTCCAGTATCTCGTGATCCCGGGTGAGGCCCGCTTTCTCAAGGAGTTCTTCGAGGTCAAGCTGGTGGTGCAGAACCTGAACCCCGCTCCGCTGACCTTCACCGACGGCACGGGCGAGCTCCGCCTGCCGGCCGGGCTGTCGTTGGCTCCCACCGCTGCGCCGCAGGCTCTGGCTCAAGCCATGCCCGACATCGCCGCCGGGTCCAGCGGCACCGTCACCTGGGTTGTCCGCGGTGACCTCGAGGGGCAATACCAACTCTCGGGTAGCTACACCGCGATCATGTCGCCGATCGGGCGCGCCGTGTCGTTCGATGTCGTCGCCACCGATCTGCTCCAGGTGTACGGGGCGTCGGCTTTGCAACTGGTGATCGACGCCGACGCCGCCGCCTACGCCCAGTACCCCTACGACGTCCGGGTCGGGCTGCGGAACGTGTCACCGGTGCCGGTGTACAACGCCGCCATCGAATTGAAGACGGCGGGAAAGCAGAACTACATCTACCAACCACGCGAGCAGCTGGTGCACCAGACAGCGCAGATAGCGCCGGGTGAGACATTCTGGGCCGACTACGTGCTCGTGCCGACGATCTCCGGGACCCTCGACCTCGGGGACTCGTTCGTCCTCCACACCGCCGGCAACGCCGATCTGGTGGACGAGCTGATCTCGCACGAACCGGCGCAGACGCCGGCCACGGCCCCCGAGGTCACCACGTACGGCTACGAGACGAAGGTCGTGTTCGTCTGGGAGCCGGTGGCCGGGGCGCAGGGTTACCAGTTGTTCCGCACACCGGACGACACCACCGACTTCGGCGCCGCCGCCGAGGATCTGCACCTCCTATCGCCAACGTCCGGTTGGGTGCGGGTTCCCGGGAACGACAGCGCTCTGTGGGCGGTGAGCCCCGACGCGGCCGGCGCCGCCCGCATGCGCCATCCCCTGGTGCGCGGTCGAGCCGACCAGGAGTACCCCCGCATAACCGGAGAGAAGAAGCAGTGCACCGCCGCGGTGCACCAGATCGAGCTCAGCTTCTTCGATCCGATCTTCGCCCTCGGCCGCTATGAGGTGATCCGGGTCGAGGACGGAACGGTGGTGGCTTCCGGTGACGCTGCCGCCAACCCGAGCGTGAAGGTCACGATCGAGAAAGAGGATCTCGATCTGAGGGGCAAGGACTTCATCGCTCGGGTGACCAACGCCGACGGTGATCACTCAAGGGACTATCGGTTCACCCTGCGGTCCGTCTGCGTCCGCTTCGCCGCTCT
>CADEDH010000113.1:1162-13828 GCA_902826025.1 uncultured Actinomycetes bacterium | reverse complement strand
GCCACACGGGATCGACGCCTGGCCGAGCGGTGAGCGATCCCGAGCGCGATGGTCGTGCCGGAGTGGCCCACTTGAGTCACCTTCGCCTCACAGGCCGAGCTGGCCTGAGGTGACCGCCCGTAGCTCAGCAAGGATCTGGTCGGCCTCGGCCCCCTTGGCGACTGCAAACCTGGCGCCAGCGGCGCTCTGGATGTCGACGTGGCGCTCGGTGTAGGAGGTCTCCACAACGCACTCAGCGTCGGCTCCGGCAATGGCCAACTCACTCGATTTCGCCGCGTCCGAGTATCCCGATCGGTAACCATTCAGCGCCTGGGTATAAGCATCGGCTCGACTGTCCAGATCGTAGCCATGTCTAGCCATACAGGCCGACCAGTCCCCTTCCAACGCCGCCAGCTCTCGGTCGTTCTCGCGGGTCGCCGTGTACTCCGCCCGGAGGTCGTCGGCTGTCACCTTCACCCGCAGATAGGTCTGCAGGTCGCCCCACATTTGGCGGCGGGCGGCTGCATAGCAGCCGGCACTCGGCACCGACAACAGCGTTGCACCCGAAGGATCTCGATACTCCTCCACTAGCCCAGGTGGACCGAACAGCACGGCTACCCAGCGCTCTTGGTCGGCACTTGTCAGCGCGTCTATCCGAGCTTGATTGATCTTGCCGGCGCTGTCTCCGCCCACCGACCGGCCAGACAGGAGCTGCTGGAGCAGAGAGGCCTCCATCCAATAGCCATAACCGTGGCTTGCGCGATATCCAGCGTCGCCGTCCCGGTCTGGCTCGAGTACCCCTACGATCCGCTCCTGCAGCGACGGCTCGGCCAGGTTGGACACTGCGAAGTCGAATCCGGCATCGGCCATACAGCGGCTGACGTGAAGCTCCTCAACCCTCCCGATACGACGCAGCTCGGCGAGCACCAGGATGTCGAACGGCTGGCCGGCCGCTGCAGCCTCATCGCTGGAGTCGCTACCACTGCCAGCCACCGCATCGGCAGGTGTTATAAATCCTCCAGCGCCCGGATCGGACCCGGTCCGTTCGCCGCCGCCGTCGCACGCAATGCTGGCGATCAACATCAAGATCACGGCGACCCGGCCCAAGCCACGTTGCCCGGGTCGAACCCTATGCGAGACAACCCGGGGGCCGAAGCGGCGAGTCCCCAAGGACAACCCGTTCACCTCAGTGAGGCTATCCCCACCCACGTTCACCGGCAGAGCATCGGCAATCAGCCCACAAGCCCCAGCGTCCGCCCTCCCAGGCCCGGCGTTCACGCGTGGCTGAGGTGCTCGGAAATGCCGCCGCTGGCACCGCGATCGATGCGGGCTTCCGCGTCGGAGCGGGAGCGACGGGCTGTGAGCGGCGCTCACGATCTGTGAGCGGATTTCCCGCGGGAAATTCGACACGGGCAGGGGCTCCCGAATGATCGGGGTGGCTTCGATCAGATTGCGGCCGTCGAACGGAGTCGAGAAGGTCGACCGGCTACTGCGCTGGATCCGGCGATCCCGGGTGGGGGGCAGCGTCCGGAACCACGGCCGGGAGCCGGGCCACTGGCGGGTCGTCCCGAGCGCTGTCGTCGGCGGAGGAACTCAGTCCCGGTCAGGACAATCCCGTCATAGCATCGAGGTCTCCCGGAGACAGGGCCACGTCATGAACGGACAACCTGACATCACGACGCTCTATCGACCGACCGGCGAGGCGGAACTACGGCTTGTCATCGCCAGCGGATTCTATGCTTGGCCCGAACGTCTGCCCGAGCAGCCGATCTTCTATCCGGTCACCAACGAAGACTACGCCGTCCAGATTGCCAGGGACTGGAACGCCACCCCTCAGGACACGGGCTTTGTGACGAGCTTTGATGTCGAGACGGCCTACCTCAGTCAGTTCGACCAGAAGGTGGTCGGCGACAGTCGCACGCATGTCGAGTACTGGATACCAGCAGAGGACCTCGACGAGTTCAATCACCACATCGTCGGTCCGATCCGGGTGACCCGCGCCTTCACGGGATCCCCGCCCCGTGAAATCGACGTCGAGGCCGCCCTGGTCGCCGCCTCGTCCGACCGCTGATGAACCGGCAGGAGTGGCCCGGTCCGCCCGCCCGGAAATTCCGCTGCCGATCGCATGGTGGACCCGAGTCGGGGTTCGATTCCCTCATGGCCCATCGGAGAAACCCCAGGTCATCCCGCCAAGCCGCTGAGCTGCACTGGCCCCAACTCAGACAGGCGAGTCAGTGTTGACCGAAGTGGTCCCAGTGGGTCAGCTGGGCGGCCGGGATGCGGGGCGCCGGTTTGAAGTCCACGCCCTTGGTATAGGCGACCGGGAACAGGCCGGCCTGGGTGTAGCGCTCGTAGGGGATGCCGAGCAGTTCGGCCACCTCCTGCTCGTCGGGCAGGTGGAGCGTGGTCCAGGCTGAGCCCAGCCCTCGTTCCCGCAGTGCCAGCATGAAGCTCCAGACCGCGGGCAGGATCGAGCCCCACTGGCTGGCCTGGGCGAAGCTGTTGAGCCCCTCGTCCAGGCGCCCTTCGATGAGCGGGATCACGAGATAGGGGGCGCGGTGGAAGTGCTCGGCCAGATAGTCCGCGGAGGAGCGGACGAGCGGCTGGCGTTCGGCCCGGGTGTCGCCCTCGGCGTAGGTCCGGGCCGGCTGGGCGGTGTACTTGTAGAAGTTGCGGGCGTAGGCGTCGGCCACCGCCTTCTTCTTGTCGGTATCGCCGATCACCATCCACTGCCAACCCTGTGAGTTGGAGCCGGTCGGGGCCTGGAGGGCGATGTCGATGCACTCCAGCACGACCGAGCGCTCAACCGGGTGGTCGAAGTCGAGGCGCTTGCGGACGGAACGGGTGGTGGTCAGCAACTCGTCGGCAGACAGGCCAAGGTGCATCGGGTCGGCTCCCTTCCCGGGGTTCGGTCGGGCCACCCTAGCCGGGGTCCGGACGGGCCGCCGGGCTCAGGTCAGCTCAGCTCGGCGGGGCCCGACCCGGACGATGGTGGTGCCGACGGTCCGGCCGGCCAGGAGTTCCACGAAGGCCTGACCGGCCGACTCGAGCCCCTCGAACTCGGTGGCCAGCGGCTGGAGCTGGCCGGCGGCCAGCCACTCGGCCATCTGGGCCCGCCCTTCGGCGTAGCGGTCGGCGTAGTCGAACAGCAGGAACCCTTCCATCCGCACCCGGTTGTTGACCAGCAGACCGGGGATGCCCCGCGGGCTCGGGTCGGGGGCGGCGGTGTCGTATTGGCTCACGGCGCCGCAGCACACGATCCGGCCGTGGGTGGCCATCCGGAACAGGGCCGAGCCGAGGATGTCGCCCCCGGTGTTGTCGAAGTAGACATGGATCCGGTCCGGGGTGGCCTCCTTGAACCGGGTCCGGAAGTCGGGGTCGCGGTGGTTCACGGCGGCGTCGAAACCGAGGTCGTCCACCAGCAGGCGACACTTGTCGTCGGTGCCGGCCACACCCACCACCCGGGCGCCGAGGTTCCTGGCCATCTGGCCGACGAGGTGGCCAACCGAGCCGGCGGCCGCCGACACCACCGCCGTCTGGCCCGCCTCCGGTCGGCCGACGTCGTGAAGGCCGAAGTAGGCGGTGAGGCCGTTGGTCCCCAACGGACCGAGGGCGTCGGCCGGGTCGGTGCCCTCGGGCACCGGCTCCACGTGGGCGGCCTTGACCGTCGGATGCGACTGCCACCCGAGCTGACCCCGAACCAGGGTCCCCTCGGGCACCCCATCAGCGGCCGAGGCCACCACCCGCCCCACGCCGGTGCCGTCCATCACCCGACCCGCTACTGGCGCCCCGGCGTAGCTGGCCGACCCTTGGAGGCCGGCCCGCTGGCCCGCGCCGATCGTGAAGGCCGCCGTCTCCACCACCACCTCGCCCTCATCGGGCGATCGGACCGGGACCTCGTCGAGGGCGAAATCGCCGGGCGAGAGCGCTCCGGCGGGCAGATGGGCGATCAGCACACGGCGATTGGCATCCATGGTTCGCAGCCTCCCACACCACCAACCCCTTCTGTGAGCCGGCCGGGCCCGGGAGCAGGAGAGTCGCCCCTTGATGACAGGGGTTCCTCCTGGGCTTCACGGTCACGACGCCCCTCACACTTGGTCGCTGGCTTCGTTGGCTGCGGCTGGCTGAACGGAGACCGCCCAGGTAACCCCGAATCGATCTGTGAGCATGCCGAACCCGGGACTCCACGCCGAAGCGGCGAACGGCTCGACGGTGACGGCACCGTCGCTGAGGCCTTCCCAGTACGGCGCGATCTCGTCGAGGGTGCTGGCCGCAAGCGAGACGAAGAACGGTTGGTCGGTGATCGTGACGCCGTGGTTGCGACGGGTCGAGCCGGCAATCGGCTCGACCCGGCCCGGGATGTCATAGGCCATCAGGCAGATCCCGTTGTCGGCCAGCAACTGGCCGAACACGACCTTGCCGGCATCCGGCGCATCGGCCGGCATGCCGACCTGGGCGTAGGTGGTCGCCATGACGTGCCCGCCAAAGACGCTCTGGTAGAAGTCGAGCGCAGCGCTGGCGGTGCCGGGGAAGTTGAGGTGGGTGGTTGTCGAGATGGTCATCGTGTCTCCAGTCGGTGGTGGTTCGGCGGTGGTCGCCTACCGCACGATGACAGTGGTAGCGGACCGTTTATGTCCTCTATTCGTGAGATGATGCATTCTGTGAGTGGGCCCTCGGAGCGGATGCTGGCGATGCTGTCGTTGCTTCAGGCGCGTCGGGATTGGCCGGGGCACGTTCTGGCAGAGCGTCTCGAGGTGACCACTCGGACGGTGCGGCGGGATGTGGACCGGCTGCGCGCACTCGGCTATTTGATCGAGTCGGTGAAAGGTCCCGACGGCGGGTACCGCCTCAGCGCCGGCTCGGAGCTGCCTCCGTTGTTGTTCGACGACGAGCAGGCTGTGGCGATCGCGGTCGGACTGCGGTATGCCGCGACCAGCGGTATCGACATCGGCGAGGCGGCCGAACGAGCATTGGCCACGGTCCGCCAGGTGATGCCATCGCGACTACGCCACCGCATCGACGCAGTGCAGTTCACCAGCACGTCGGGTGAGGCACGGGTCGCTCCCGATGTGCTGGAGGCCGCCAGTCATGCCGTGCGTGCCCACCTCACGATGCGCTTCGACTACGGCCAGGACGGACAGTCCCGGGCTGTTGAGCCACACGGACTCGTGGCCCGCAACCGACACTGGTACCTGGTGGCCTGGGACCTGGACCGTGGCGACTGGCGGACCTTTCGGCTCGACCGGATGACGCCGCAGCGAACACCCGGTCTGCCTTTCAAGCCCCGACCGATTCCGGCCGGCGACCCCGTCGCGTACGTCGCCGCCCGAGCGAAAGGCGCAAGCAACGACGATCGGTGGCCCTGCGTCGGCCGCTTCGAGATCGATCTACCGCCACGCGACGTGGCCAAGTGGGTGCGTGACGGTCAGATCGACGAGGTCGGACCGAACTCGTCGCTCATCACGATGGGGTCGTGGTCGTGGGCGGGTCTGCTTTCCGAGGTCGTCCGCTTCGGCGCACCATTTCGAATCATGTCACCAGCCGAGCTGATCGCCGAGTCGCACCTACTCAGCGAACGCCTCGGCGCCACACAACCTGCTCGCAGGGGCGATCAGGCCGACCTCGTGGGGGGTGGTGGCCAGCGTGCCGGTGTTGTGCATCGGTACACCGTCGGGTCGTAGCACGAGTTGCTGGCCGGGCAGCACGCCGAGGGCGCGTGCGGTCAGTGGGTCGAGCCGGTGCATGGTGACAGGTACGCGCAGGCCAAGGGGTGGTTGTGGTGCGTTGGTGTGGAGGATGGTGAGCCCGGGGCCGATGAGGTCGAGCGTCGAGCGCGTCGAATTGCTGGGGCCGGACAGCCACAGGTGGCGGAGCCGGCCGCCGAGGTCGATGTGCAACTCGTCGACGGAGCGGCGGCTTCCGAGGGGGTCGACGCGGTTGCGACATGCCTTCGCGAGGCGTCGACCGAGCCGGTGAGCCTCGACCGTGTTGCGCGCATCGCCCGTGTCGCCCGCTCGACGATCTATCTCGTGTTCGGTTCACGCGCCGGGTTGTTCGACGCGTTCACCGACGATCTCTGGGCCCGCACCGGCCTGCCTGAGCTGACCGCTGCGGTGGCGCATCCCGATGCCCTCGAGCACCTGCGAGGCGGGATCACGGCCGCTTGTCGCATGTATGCCGCCGATCGCGACATCTACCACGCGCTGCACTCGCTGGCGCGCGTTGATCCCGAGTCGGTTGGCGGTGCCGTCGAGAAGATGAACGCCGAGCGGCGCGGCGGTATGGCGTTCCTGGCGCGCCGTTTAGCTGAGGACGGTGCGCTGCGCGACGACGTGAGCGTTGCGCAGGCTGAGGACCTTTTGTGGCCGCTGTGCAGCTTCGAGATGTTCGACCTGCTCTACACCGACCGCGGCCTCTCGATCACCGACACGATCGGGTTGATCGTGTCGACGGCTGAACGAACGCTGTGCCACCCGGTGAGCGCGACGCGCAAACGCATCGGCACGGGAACATGACGGAAAGGCACAGGGCTCAGCGCAAGGCGGCTTGGCATTGCCGCCGGTGTTTGGTCCACCAGGAGCGCCGACGGTCATATTTCTCTATCCCGCCGGTTCGGCTGACGGCGTCTAGGGCCGATGGGTCGCCGTCGGCGATGCTTTTCCGCACCGCACGCTCGATTTGATCTATTGCATCGTCGATGCAGCTGAGGAGCCGGGTTCGGCCGGCCCGGTCCAAGCCGTAGGCGTCGGCGGTGACTCGGAGCCTGGTCGCCCGGTCGGCCGGTTGCCACCCCAGCCGCTGCTGGTCGACCTCGTGATCGATCGGGACGCACAGGCGTGCGAGTTGTGCGAGGTCGTACTCGCGACGCCCAGGCGCGGCGAACTCGAAGTCGATCAACGCCACAGCGACACCGCCGCGGAACACGACGTTGGAAAGCTCGACGTCGTTGTGGCAGATCACGGCCCCGCCGTACGGGTCGGCCAGCGTCGCAGGCCAGACGTGACTGCTCCACTCGAAGTCTTCGGATGCGTCGTGGAACGCACGCAGCAGTCTCGCTACCGAGGCGAGAGCGAGATCCGACTGGGCCCAGCCGGGATAGGGCGCCAGTGGCACCTCCCCAGGAACGAACTGAAGGCGCTCGCGCCCGTCTTCGTCGACCCCGATCGGCAGTGGGGCGCCCTCGAACCCAGCTCGTCGGACTGCCCGCAAAACGGCATGGACAGACTTCGTCGTCGGGGTGGACGGTCGAAGAACATGAGCGCCATCACGGCCAACCCTGCCCACGTTGGTGATGCCACCCTGGAGGTGCGGTTCAGCCATAGAGACCAGGATCTCACCGAAACCGGCTGTCGTCCCGGCCGCTCGTACCCGGTAAGTCCGGCCGGAGTGCCCGGTACCGGCAGAGATAGCGACCGCCGGTGCTTCTGAGTTGGCTCGACGTCGAGCCGTCGGCTGCTCTACCCAGACCTACGACGGTCCCATCGCTCACGGGTGAGCTTCCAGATCATGCCTCGGCCCGTGTGGCCGCTCGTCTGGACTGGCCGATCCACGTGACGGTCCAGGACGAAGCCGAGCTTGCGGGGAATGGCTGCGCTTGCGAGGTTCGCATTGTCCATCCTGATCTCGACCCAGTTGATAGGGAGGAGGTAGCCAAAGGCAGCATCTACCAACATGCGGGTAGCCGACGTTGCGTAGCCGCGCCCAGTTCGGTCGGTTCGAACCCAGTAGCCGATTTCGGCACAGCACGACTCGGGTCGGCAGTGGAGAGCGGCTGATCCGACCACCTCTGCCGACTGGTCGAACATGGTGTACATCCAGTCGATATCGCCGTCGAAGGCGATCTGGGCATCGGCCAGAACCTGCATCTCCTCCGCCTCGGTGGGCATCCGGAGCGCGAATGGTAGCCAACGGCCGAGTTCCGGCAGGCTCGCCTCGATCGCGTCCAACACGCCGCTGAGATGCTCTGGCGTGGAGCGCCTCAGCACGAGTGGCGGCTCTTCAAGCGTCAGGGGGAGCACACTCACTCGACCACGATCGCACGCCAGGGCACTGCGGTCACGGCGCCCTGGAAACGGCCACGAACGGCGAGGCTGACCCGCTCGGAAACGACGTCGCCCACCGTAGGGATCGAGGCTTCGTCGGGCGTCGCCCTGATGAGAACGGCGGCCCTGGCGGACAGGGCGCGGGCGTTCGCCCGCTTCAGGTCGGCCTGCGGAACTCGACAGCGATGGAGGCGGTCGCGTTGCCTCGTCGGGCAATGAAGGTCCAGCATCCAGGTTGGGGGATCTCCCAACCGCTTCCCCACTCCTGGCCCGGGCGTTCCCACCCGGAGCCGGAGTGTTGTTCCTGGAAGTATGGGGTCACGATTTCACCGCTGGGACCGGTGGCGGAGACGGAGAAGGCGCCGTCACCGGTGGCCCTCCAGACGATCTTGGTGCCGAGGCGATCGGTGTCGGTATTCGAGAGCGTCAACACAATTTGACTGCCCGGTCTCGCCGCCTCGGTGGGCTGGATGAACAGCGCCCAGACCTCGAAGTCGGTTGCCGATGACGCTCGGGCGTCTTCATTTGGAGGGCCCGAGGCGAATTGGTCAGGCGAGCAGGTCTCACGATCAATGGCATTGACAAGCGCCGGCACAGTAATCAGTCCAGCGGCGGCGAACAACCATCGGCTGGGACCCATCGAACCAACTGTAGTCCTTGCTCAAAACCGAGTGAGTCCCCCGCAGTATGGGGGCGAAGGCGGTCGGTAAATCGATCGCTCTCGATGCCGAAGCGGCCGAGAATCTCCAAATGGAGGACTTTGATGGAATCCGGCTCGCTCACCGCCCTGACAAGGCACGGCTCATCGACCTATGGCTGAGACTGAGTGCCGACGGCCATTCGGCCGACGCGCGCTATACCCTCGGGCCCCACGCCAGTGAGACAGCCGCCGGCTTCATCGAGGGATGGGTATGCGGCGAGCAGCCAGCCTGGGTAGCCGTGGTCGGTGGCGAAATCGTGGGCTTCATCGTGACCAAGCGGGCGGCTCCTCACACCGTGTTGAACCTGCCCGAGACAGTCGTGATCACTGACGCCTACGTCCTTGACGAGTATCGGCGCCAAGGCATGGGCCGCCGGCTCTTCGCAGCAGTACGAGACCACGCCCTATCAGAGGGGGTCGAGGCGCTCGAGGTCGGCACCCTTGCCAGCGATCACCGTGCCGTCAGCTTCTGGAGATCGGTTGGCTTCGGCGATTGGCGGGTCACACTGCACCTCGGACTCGACTAGATCCGATCTGGATGTCGCTCCGACGAAGAAGATGTCGTCGTCGTGCACGTCGCAGAACAGAGCCCGACACCCGAGAGTCTCGGACAACGGCTGCGCCACAATGTTCGGGAGGAGGCCGGCATCGTCGTCGTGGAACACGGCGACGGCGCGCCCCTGGCAGCGCCAGGCTGGAAGCAGTGAACCGGGAACGGGTGCCTGTGGAGCGAGGAAGCTCCTCGGTCCGCTACTGGATCGAGAGTGTGACGCCGCCCGTCGGAGCGTTGGACATCGTGCCGCCCGGGCGGGGTGGATGGGGCGTGCCGGGCCCGAAGCTGACACGGCTGGCGAGGATCGAGGTCATCACCGTGAGCTCCTGAGTGGCGAAGGCGAAGCCCAGGCAGCGTCGGTTGCCGCCGCCGAAGGGGATGTAGGCGTAGGGGTGGCGGGGGTGGTGGTCGGGGTGGCCTTCGATCCATCGGCCCGGCTTGATGGTGTCGGGATCAGGAAACTGATCGGGGAGGTGGTGGGTCACGTGAGGTGAGAACAGGATCATGGAGCCGGTGGGAATGGTGTGTCCGTGCAGGGTGAAGTCGTCGACGACGCGTCGGCCGCTCCAGATCGCCGGGGGGTGGTGGCGGAGGATTTCACTGACGAAGGCGGCCGTGTGGACGAGCTGGGGCAGGTGCTCGATCTGAAGCCGGTTGTCGCCGACGACGACGTTGTGCTCGGCCCGGATCGCGGCGGCGTGGTCCGGCTCCCGGGCGAGGTGGTCGGCGACCCAGCCCATGGCGGCTGCGGTGGTGTCGTAGCCGGCGGCCACCAGGCTGATGACCTGGTCGCGGACTTCATTGTCGTTGAGGTCTCCGCGGTTGGCTTCATCCAAGAGCCAGCCCAGCACATCGTCGGCGTCTCGCTCAGTGCGACGCCGTTTGATCTCGGCATACACGATGGCGTCGGCGGCTCGGCGGGCCTGGACGGCTTGCCGGTAGGGCAGGCCCGGCAGGCTGTGGTCGAAGCGCTGGGTGGGCGGCCGGTTGACGTAGGCGAGAACGGTTTCGAGGTGTCGGGCGAGATCGCTGTCGAGGGCTGCGAGGTGGTCACCAAAGAGGCAGCGGAGGACGATTCGTCGGATCGCCAAGCGGAACTGGTCATACGCGTCGACAGTGTCGCCCGGGGACCATTGGTCGATCACCTGATTGGTCTCGTCGATCATCACGTCGAGATAGCCGGCGATACGTCGCAGGTGGAAGGCGGGCTGCAGGATGCGGCGGCGCCGTTGATGGTCGTCACCGTCGCTGAGCGTGAGGGAGGTGGGGCCGTTGACGACCTCCAAGGGCCGGAAAGCCTCTTTCCAGGTGAAGTTCGACGGGTTGGTGGTCAGGATGTACTCATTGGCGGCGGGACTGAGCAGATAGACGTAGCGGTACCGGCCCCACCCAAACTCCACTACAGGTCCGAAACGCTGTTCCATCGTCCGCAGCGCCCTCTGGGGGTCCGCGGCCAACCCTCGAAGCAACGAGATCTTCTCGCTGGCGCGGCGTGGTCCGGGAAGGCGTGGCTTACTCATTGTCGAACTCCGAAGAGGGTGGCGAACAGGTGGACCCAGGCCGCAACGAAGCGGTCCTCGTCGATCGCGAGGGGTGTGAACCCGAGGACGTGTTGCTTGAGCTTGAAGTCGACGACCGGGCCGATTGCCAGCAGTGCCGTCGCCTCGAAGTCGAGGGCCGGGATCGCACCAACAGCGTGGGCGGCCCGGAGACGGTTGGCGAAGTCGCCGTAGGTCCGGTCGGTCAGTCCGGCGCGGACCTTGCCGACCAGGTCCGGGAACTGGTCGAGGTCGCGGAACACGATCCGCATCAGCTCGGCCTGACGGTCGAGCTGCGCCATGCCCCGTCGCACCACCGACTCGAGAACTGCGATCGGATCTGCATCCGGGGGTGGCTGGGGTACACCGATGATCGCCGTGTCGTTCTCGGCAAGCTCAGCGTCGATCACGGCCCGCAGGATCGCCTCTTTCGATCGGAAATGCCGGTACACGCCGCCCGTACGGGGTTGGTAGCCGGCCGCAGCCTCGATGTCGGCCACCGTCGTGCCCGCGAACCCTTTGGCTGCGAAGCACGACCTTGCTGCGGCAAGAATTCGCTCAGCCGGGCTCATACGCAAACACTTGCGTACATCGGAGGGACTGTCAACCAGAGACGTTGGGATCGCAGGCTTCGATCCCCTCATGGCTGGCCGGCAGAACCGACTACGCTCCGGCCGTGGCCGACGATCCTGACTACTCGCTGCTGGACAGGGGAGGCGTCAGCGCCCAGATCTTCTTTCCCCGGCCCGATCCATCTCCCACGCCGGCGGGGGCGACCGATCACGTCGTGGAGGTCGGCGATGGTGTGTCGATCGCAGCGAGGCGCTACGAGACGGACGTTCACGGCCCAACGATCGTCTACTTCCACGGCAATGGGGAGGTGGTCGGAGACCACGATGGCATCGCTCCGCTCTACCACTCGATCGGGGCGAACCTGTTCGTGTTCGAGTTCCGCGGCTACGGCTGCAGCACCGGGTCCCCCACGATCGAGCATCTCGTCGCTGACGGCGCAATATGCGGCCAGCGAGCCTGCGAGATGCTCGACGCTGACGGCTTCGACGGTCCTCGCCTCGTGATGGGGCGCAGCCTCGGCGCCAACCCCGCGCTCGAGGTGGCGGCGCGGGTCTCCGGCTATGGCGGCCTGATCCTCGAGAGCGGCGCCGGCAACGTGGGGCGGTTCGTCCGACGGCTGGGGCTACAGCCTGGCGCCGAGATCGATCGGCTCGTCGCCGCCCATGCTGCCAAGCTGGCCACGATCACGATGCCTACCTTGATCATCCATGGGCTGGCCGACGACCTGGTGCCGGTCGACAACGCTCTGGCTACCGCCGATCTCCTGACGGCGAGCGATGTGACGACCGAGCTGGTGGAAGGCGCCGGCCACAACGACCTGCTTCTGGTCGACCCCGGTCGCTATATCGACGCCATTGCCCGCTTGGCCGACCGCACCCACGGTTGAGCCTCGTGCTCCGGGTGGCCGATGCCGCCACCTTCACCCCCGATCCCGCGATCGATGTCGTGTCCCCGTTCCAGCCCACCCACTGGGGCACGCAGGAGATGACCGTGCGGGATCCCGACGGCGGTGTGTCGAGCCTCCAGGCCCCCGGAGGCGGATCGTGACCGACCGCGACCGCGACCGCGACCGCGACACGACCCCGCCCCCCGCCCCGACCGTGCCGCTCCCGACAGCAGCGCAGTGCGCACCGCCCTGTGGCGCGCCCTCCACGTGCACATCGACGCCGAACCCCACCTCATGGACGACGAGATCGGCCTGGCCCGCGGCCCGGGGCGCGCGGGCCTCGGGCACACCCTGGATCAGCTTCTTCACGCCCGACGAGATCACAGCCCTGGCCT
>CADEDH010000113.1:0-1062 GCA_902826025.1 uncultured Actinomycetes bacterium | reverse complement strand
AGCCCGAGTTGATTCATCTTTCGAACCTTATGTATCGCCTTCGTAACGCTCCGGTACTGTGCCGGGCGTCACTACTTCAATTAGGGTGCAACTGCTGGCGCTGTCCCGCAGTGGGACGGCAGTGCGGATCCCGATCGAACCGATCGGTTGACTAAGGGGAGAAACCTCACATGACATTCCGGACATGGGCCCGAGGGCTCGCGCCCTTGCTCGCGCTCGGCCTTATGGCCAGCGCCTGCGGCAGTAGTGGTGGCGGCGACGACACCAACGCCGGGGGCGACGGCACGGTGCTCGACCAGAACGCCAAGGACGCCGCCGCCAGCGCGCTGGAGAACACCAGCACCACTGCTGCCAACACGGCGGCCCCCTCCGCCGAGATCACTTCGCTCGAGGACTGGCAGGCGCTCTGGGAGACCCAGCGGGCCGCCGTGGTCAAGAACATCGAGGACAACGGCTGGGGCTGGGACCAGACCGCCAACAAGGTCACCGGCCCCGGCGGCTTCGAGGTCGACCTGGCCACCTGCCCCTCGGGCTGGGACCCCTACGAGGGCCTGGTCGACGGCAAGATCAAGCTGGGCCAGAACATGGTCTTCTCCGGCACCCTGGCCGACTACGGCAACATCGGCGTGGCCCAGAAGGTCTACTTCGACTATGTGAACGCCAACGGCCCGGTCACCGAAGCCGACGGCACGACCTGGGAGATCACCACCAACCAGAAGGACGACGGCTACGACCCGGCCAAGACCGTGCCGATCGTCGACGAGCTCCTCGACTCTGAGAAGTCGTTCGCCATCGAGACCATCGGCTCGCCGGCCACGATGAAGGTGTACGACAAGATCAACCAGCGCTGCGTGCCCGACCCCTTCGTGATGTCGGGCCACCCCGCCTGGGGCGATCCGGTCAACCACCCGTGGGTGTGGGGCCATCAGCTGGCCTACAACACCGAGGCCATCCTGTGGGGCGGCCTGATCGAGAAGAAGTTCGCTGACAAGGCCGAGGTCACCGTGGCCGCGCTGATCATGCAGAACGACTTCGGCAAGGCCTACGAGCTCGGCTTCAACG
>CADEDH010000112.1:3242-13885 GCA_902826025.1 uncultured Actinomycetes bacterium | reverse complement strand
TGTCGAGCGGTCAGCCCCAACCTATTCGCTCAGGGCCTACCAACAAGGTAAGGGGGTGGGACCGAGCCCATTCGGCCAGGAGAGGCCGGTGCTGCCGAGGACAGCCGGGCCGGCGACACCCCTCAGCTACAGTGCCAGTCGATGGCCGACGGTACCTCCACCACCTACCTGCTGGTCGACGGGGAGAACATCGACTGGGCCCTGAGCAAGCTGCTCAGCCACAAGCCCGAGCCGGGCGACCGGCCCCGCTGGGCCGAGCTCGTCGGCTTCGCCGCCGACCTGTGGCAGAACCCCGTCCGGTCCCTGTTCTTCATCAACACCGGCTCCGGCGTCACCCCCCAGCCGCTCGACCAGCCGCTCCAGGGCTTCGTCCAGGCCCTCGGCAAGATGGAGTTCCAGCCGATCCTCCTCCACGGGCCGCCCAACGTGAAGATCGTCGACGTCGCCATCGAGCGGACGCTCCAGGCCATCCGGCGCCGGGGTGGCGACGTGCTGCTGGCCAGCCACGACGGCGACTTCGCCGGTGAGATGAAAGGCCTCGCCTCCCTCGGCCGCCGGGTCGGGATACTCGGTTTCCAGGAGCTGGTGAGCACGAAGCTCAGAGAGGCCACCGACAACACGGTCTTCGACCTGGAGGACGACATCGACGCCTTCGAGATCGTGCTGCCCCGAACCCGCCCGGTCCACATCGATAGCTTCGACCCCGAGCCCTACCTCTGACCGCGTTCCGAAGGCGGCTTCGAGGCTGTCACACACCCCGACTACCGTCGGGCGCATGGATCGGTGGTCGCGCTACCTGGAGCTGCTGGGCGAGGGTGATCTCACGGTGCTGGGCCGGGCCAGCGGGATGCGGGCCGACACCGACGCCCCGGGCTGGTTCCGATCCCGGCCCGAACGGGTGGCCGCCGCCCTCGACGCGCCGGCCACCTTCGACGCCCTGTTCCCGCCCGGGCAGACCGGTCCCGAGGCGCAGCTGGAATCGGTCACCCCACTACTGATCTTCGCCGTGATGATCCACCGGGCAGCGGCCGACATCGGCGGTCACGCCCACGTGCCGGAGCGGGTGGGGGGCCGGCTCCTCGTCCCCCTGTTCGACGGCGGCCGCCTGACCACGTTCGCCGCCGAGCCCGCCTCCCGGCTCCTCCTGGTCGAGCTGCTCGGATCGTTCACCCGCATCGCCAGTGGCCCCCAGTGGGAGCTGAGCCGGGGCCGGTGGCGCCGCCGCCGTTTCAGCGAGATGAACCCGGCCCACCTGGCCCGCCTCGCCGCCGACCTCCCGTTCGACGAACGGGCCGGCACCTACCGCCGCCTGGGCGACCTGGCCCTGTTCCTCAACGGCGTGTTCCCCGACCACGCCGCCCGCACCACCCTCTCCCCCATCGACGTAGACCGCATCCTGCGCTCCGTCCCCCACCACAGCCGCCACGAACTGGCGCACCTCGTGCAGCGGGATCAGCTCGATGCCGTCGGCCCGCTGCTCGGCACCCTCGGGCCCCGCTGGTACCGGCTGTCGTCGGCCCTCGTCCCCATCCCGTCGATGCGAACCCAGCTGGCCGACCTGGCCGACCAGTTCGATGTGGCCCGCCGATTCCTCAACTTCGTCACCGACCACTATCTGTGGGCCCGGCGTGACCGCCTCTTCCCCTGGGCCTGAACCCGACCCAGACCGGAACGCTCGCATCAGGACGGCCCCGCCGCTCCAGCTCGGCACCAGGCCACTAGGATTCCCACCGCTCGGGAGAAGGCGACGGACGAGACGGGCGAGGCGGAGCGATGAGACGATCAGGAGTCGGGGCTGCGGCGTTGGTCGCCGCTCTCGTGACGGCGGGCTGTTCCAGTGATCCCCCCACCGGCCTGGTCGACGTCGCCACCTCCCAGGGCGGCGCCGCCACCACTGCCGCACCGGCCGCCACGTCCAGCAGCACGGTGCCCGGGTCGGTCGTGCCCGCCACCGGCCGTCCGTCGTCGGCTGCCGCCACGGGAGACCCACCGGCGGTGGCCCCCGACGCCTCCCTGGCCCGCCTGGCCCCGCTCGACCAGGTGCTGGGGGTGGCCTACGACGTGCTCGGCACCACCACCGACGTCTGGGGCGAGATGGCCCGCATCGGCAACCCCGACCGACAGGTCCCCGCCTACCCCGGCGAGCTCGACGTCATCGCCTATTCGGTGACGGGCAACACCGGGGCCGGTCGGGGCACGGCGCCGACGATGCAGATCCAGGTCCAGGCCCGGGTACCGGGCGCCCCCGATCCCGTCACCGCCTTCTACGGCGAGGCCGCCCTGGCGCCCGAGTGGACCTTCCTGGGCCAGGACAAAACCGGCGACGACACCCGGTACTCCTACCGCCTGGCCGGGTCGGCACCCAACGCCGACTCCCCCGAGTTCTCGTTCCGGCTCGACACCTACACCAGCACGGCCGACGCCGCCGCCTTCTTGATCTCGATCGACCCCCAGAACCAGCCCGACACGGCCGGTATCGAGCGGATGGCCGGCTGGAGCCCCGAGGTGGACCTGCCGGCCGGAGCCGAGCTGGCCACCGCCTCGGTCAGCGTCCTACCCACTATCGAGCCGATGGCCCTGCTGGCGCTGACGCTCGAGTACCGGGTACCGGACGTCGATCCCCGCAACCTGGCCACCGAGACCGCCGCCGCGCTCGGCCTCACCGACTGGAAGCTCACCGAGCGGGCCAACGGCCTGGTGGGCGAGACCTTCGACCTCACCCCGCCCGCCGGCCTGACCACCCACGAGCTGAGGATCCAGGGCGACGGCGGGAGCGGCTCGCTCCTCACGATCACCGGCAAGCGGGACGTGCCGCTCCGGTGATCACGACGACTTCGATCCCCCGGGCGCCCCGTTGTGGGCGCGGGACCAAACCGACCACGCGAGCCCTGCTGGCCCTCGTTGCGCTCGCCGGCGCCACCCTCCTGGCTGCCTGCGGCGAGCCCACGGGCCGAGCCCAGGTGACAGCAACCAACGTCACCGAGACCGCCAATGCGTCGGCCTCCACCGCGGCCGCCGCCCCCACTCCGACCTCGGGGTCCACCACGTCGCCTTCACCCACCACCTCGGGCGCGCCGGCCCAGCTGGCGGCGCCCCTCCCGTTGCCCGAGCTGCTCGACACCCTGGCCGATCTCCACGGCCCCACCGACAGCCTGCTCACCGAGCTGAACCGGCTCGGCTACGTCGACCCCACTGTGCCGATCCTCCCCGGAACGCTCGACGTCGAGACGGTCGCCATCCATGCTGAGACCGGCAACCGACCAGGGCAGGTCGGCTACCAGGTGGAGACCGAGGTCGTCACCGCCACCCCACCGGCCGAGGTCGAAGCCTTCTACAGCGAGAACGCGCTGGGTGACGGCTGGGAGCTCCGCTCCTCACAGCCCAGCCGTGACGGCACGCTGGTCACCACCTACCGCTCGGTCTCCGATCCCGACCTGACGTTCGCCTGGTGGACCGACAAGACAGCCACCGCCGATGGCGGCACCGTGCTCCACCTCCAGACCGTGACGGCCCGCCCCATCACCGCGCCCGAGGTCGGCCGGCTGGCCGGTTGGAGCCCCGACTCCCCCGTCCCCGACGGCGCCGAGCTGACCGCCGTCGACGTCCGGTCCGGGGTCAGCGCCCTCGACCCGGCCCGGTCGGGCCTGCAGATCACCTACACCGTCCCCGGCGGAGGCGGGCAGAAGGTGGTCGATCAGCTGGCGGTCGAGCTGGGCACCGCCGGAAAGGACGCCGGCGACGCCGGCAGCCTCCGGCACGAGTTCGACCTCGCCCCCCTGAGCGGTCTCACCGCCTACCAGCTCCGGGTCTCCGAGCTGCCCGACTCCGGTGCGCTCCAGTACGACCCGAAGCTCGACATCATCGGCGCCGCCACCCTCACCCTCTGACAAGCCGCTGCTCGGAGCTCGGCACCACGCCGCCGCCCGTCGCCAGGTGCAGTTCGGCCCGGGCCCCGGCGGGCCCAGAACTCGATCTCGTCGGGCGCCCACTGCAACGACGGGCCAGCTACGGTTCGGGCATGCGCCTGGCCAAACCGCACGTCGACGTGGGCCTCATGGCCAACGACTGGGAGCGGGCCGAGCACTTCTGGCGCCACGACGTCGGCGTCCCGTTCGAGGAGTGGATCAAGGTGGGCGGCGGCGTGCGCCAGTACCGCTTCGGCTGCCACGGCTCGGTGATCAAGGTCAACCACGCCCGCCACCCCCTCGCCCCCGAGGCCGACGCCCCCACCGTGTACCGGGCGCTTCGCATCGCTTCGGACCGGGTGACCGCCCCCACCCCACTCGACCACCCCGACGGCGTGCCGGTGACGCTCGTACCGCCCGACCATCACGACATCGTCGGCATCGAGATCAC
Organism: uncultured Actinomycetes bacterium; assembly: GCA_902826025.1. Classification (GTDB taxonomy): domain Bacteria; phylum Actinomycetota; class Acidimicrobiia; order Acidimicrobiales; family SZUA-35; genus CADEDH01. Next base: position 9,529 of record CADEDH010000112.1, on the reverse strand, counting down.
GATCGCCACCACTGACCCCGCCGAGGCCCGCCGGTTCTGGGTCGACGCCCTCGGCGCCGACGACCTGACCTCCGGCGATCCCAGCGACGCCCGTTACCGCCTGGGCGACACGATCGTCCGCTGCGTCCACGAACCCGGCCTCACCCCGATGACCGAGCGGGAAGCGGCCGGCTTCCGTTACCTCACGGTCCAGGTGTTCGACGTCGACACCGAGCACACCCGCATCACCGCCCTCGGCTTCCCCGAAGCCTGGGCCCCGGTCACGCTGGGCACCACGGCCCGGGTCTCGTTCGTGCGCGACCCCGACGGCGGCTTCGTCGAGATCTCCCAGCGGGCCTCGCTCACCGGCCCCATCCCCGCCGGGCCCGACGCCTGATGGCTACCTCCACCCCGTTCGAGACCATCGCCGGCTACTGCTGGCCCCAGTCGGTGGCCCCCGGCGGCACCGTCGCCCTCCACCTCTCCTCCCCCCGGGGCCTCCCGGTGGCGGTGGAGGTGGCCCGCATCGGGGCCGGCCGCACCACCGTGTTCGCCGACCCGGCCGTGCCAGCCGCCTACCACGAGACCCCGCCCGATGCCGCCGCCCACGGCTGCGACTGGCCGGCCGCCCTCACGATCGACGTCGGGGACCACTGGCCCTCCGGCTACCACGAGGTGACGCTGGAGGTCGACGTCGAGGGCAAGCGCCGCCGCAGCCACGCCTTCTTCGTGGTCCGCCCGGCGCCGGGCCCGGCCTCCTGCTCGGGCACAGAGGCGAAGATCCTGCTCGCCCTGTCGACCAACACCTGGCACGCCTACAACGAGTTCGGCGGCCCCAGCCTCTACACCGGCAACACCCGGGTGTCGCTCCAGCGCCCCATGTCGCCCGGCTTTCTGCACAAGCCGCGGGGCCACGGCCGCCGGGTGACGGTGGTGGGCCCGCCCGACGCCCAAATGGCGGGCCACGTCGGCTACCTGCAGCTCAACCACCTCTCGGCCTGGGCCGGTTCGGCCGGCTGGCCCGACTGGGAGCACCCCTTCCTGGCCTGGGCCGAGGCCAACGGCTACGCCATCGACGTCGTCACCAACGCCGACCTGGAAGACCACCCTGAGCTCCTTCTCCACGGCAGCTCTGCTCTCGAAAAACGCTATGCCCTCTACCTGTCGGTCGGCCACGACGAATACTGGTCGGGCCCCATGCGGGACACGGTCGAGACGTTCATCGCTCACGGGGGCAACGCCGCCTTCCTCAGCGGCAACACCGCCTTCTGGCAGGTCCGCCTGGAAGACCGGCCCGATGACGGCTCAACCCACGGCGGGCCGGCCGCCACGATGATCGGCTACAAGGACCGCCTGGTCCGTGACCCCGTGTTCGGCACCGACCGCCAGCACGAGCTCACCACCATCTGGTCCGACCACCTCCTGGGCCGGCCCGAGAACCGCATGACCGGGGTCAGCTTCACCCGGGGCGGCTACCACCGCATCGGCAAACGGGTGACGGCCGGCGCCGGCGGCTACACCGTCCACCGCGCCGGCCACTGGCTGTTCGAGGGCACCGGCCTCACCTACGGCGACGTGCTCGGCGCCGCCGCCACCGCCGTCGGCTACGAGTGCGACGGCTGCGCCTTCACCTACCGCGACGGCCTCCCCTACCCCACCGGCGAAGACGGCACCCCGGCCTCGTTCGAGATCCTGGCCACCGCCCCCGCCGCCCACTTCACCCGCACCACGGCCACCCGACCGCCCAAGCCCCATCAGCCGTCGGAGATCGAGTTCATCGCCGGCCGCCTGTTCGGCACCGACGACCCGGCCAGCGTCGAGCGCATCGCCCACGGTCACGCCGTGCTCGGCACCTACACGTCGGCCGGCGGCGGCACCGTGGTCACCGCCGGCAGCACTGACTGGGCCCACGGCCTGGCCGGCCGCGACGCCCAGATCGAGCAGATTACCCACAACATCCTGCGCCGCCTCGGCACCGATCCGAACATCGTCTGAACCGGCCGCTCAGTGCCGGGCCAGCACCACCTTCAGCGCCCCGGTCTCGGCAGCCCGAGCGAAGACGTCATAGGCCTGGTCGATGTCGTCCAGATCGAATCGGTGGGTGACGAACGGCGCCACGTCGAGATGATGGCTGCGCAACAGCTTCATCAGCGTCGGCGTGGAGAACGTGTCGACCAGCCCGGTGGTGATCGTAACGTCGCGGGACCACAGCGACTCCAGGTGCAGCATGGCGGGATGCCCGTGCACCCCGATGTTGGCCACGTGGCCCCCGGGCCGGATCAGCTGCGCCGCCAGCTCGAAGGTGGCCGGCACCCCCACGGCCTCGATGGCGACGTCGACCCCCAGACCGTCGGTCAGCCCCATCACCGCTGCCACCGGATCCTCCCGGCTGTTGTTCACGGTCACGTCGGCCCCGAACCGCTTGGCGCCTTCGAGCCGGCCATCGGCCTGATCGATGGCCACGATGAGGCTGGGGCTGAACAACCCGGCGCACAGGATGGCCGATAGACCCACCGGGCCCGAGCCCACCACGGCCACCACGTCGCCCGGCTGGACACGCCCGTTCACCGCCCCCACCTCGTAGCCGGTAGGGAGGATGTCGGCCAGCATCAGCAACTCCTCGTCGCTCACCCCGGCCGGCACCGGATAGGTGGAGTTGTCGGCGAACGGCACCCGGACGTACTCGGCCTGGGTGCCGTCGATCGTGTTGCCCAGGATCCAACCCCCACCCCCCAGGCACTGCCCGAACCGGGCCTGGCGGCAGAACAAACAGGACCCGCACGAGGTGACGCAGGAGACCAGCACCCGGTCGCCGACCGCCACCCGCCTCACAGCGGACCCCACCGACTCGACGGTGCCGACGGCCTCGTGGCCGAGGATCCGCCCGTCGGTGACGGCCGGGACGTCGCCGCTGAGGATGTGGAGGTCGGTGCCGCAGATCGTGGTGACATCGACCCGCACCACGGCGTCGGTGTCGGCCACGACGGCCGCCGTCGGGACGTCTTCCCAGGCCTTGCGGCCTGGGCCGTGATAGACGAGAGCTTTCATACAGTTGGTTCCTGGTTCTGTTCGAAGGGGAGGGGGAGCAGGCTCAGCGCAGGATCGGATGGCGCTCGACGGCGGGGACCCGGCTCCAGATCCGGCCGAGCCCCAGCGTGTCGCCCGCCTGGGTCAGTGCCAGGCCAACGAGGACGATGGCGTAGATCAGGTGCTCGTCGATGAACGGGTTGTTGTCGAGGGGGAGCGACGCCGCCCACATGAACACGAGCATCAGCACTCCACTGGCCGCCGCCAGGCGGAGGCCGATCCCCAGCATCACGGCGACGCCGATCCCGAGCAGGCCGGCCATGAACAGCCAATCGACCCAGGCGTGCCCGGCCAAGCGCTCAAAGGTGCCGGCGTAGGCCCCGTCCAGGCTCGACAGGTAGCCGGTGGTGGGTGAGCCGCCGTTGAGCCAGGAGCGGGCCGACGGGGTGGACCGGCCCAACCCGAACAGCTTGTCGAGGAAGGCCCAGAGGAACACGAAGCCGAGGGCCAGGCGGGTGACGGCAGCCAGGTAGCGGGCCGCACCATGCTCCCGGCTCTCCGACTCCCGCCATTGGCCCGTCGGCGCGGGAGGCGCCGGAACCGGGCCCGACCGCAGATCATCGTGGACCCCTCCGGTCCCGGCGGTGGTGACGGGGCGGCCGGTGGGGGGCCGGTCGAGCGTGATGGGGTCGAGGCGATCGAGATCGCTGGTGGTGGGCATGGTGCCTCCTCTGGTCGGGCTCAGAGGAGGCGTCGGCCTGGTTGCGACCGCTACATCGGTCAAACAGGCGTCCCCGCCAAGACGGTTCATCGGCCGCTTACCCCGTTGTCACCGAGGTCAACCACGATGGCGCCCCCTCGCCGAGCACGAGCCCGAGGAACAGCAGGGTCCACCGCTACGGTGGTCAGCGACGAAGGTTGGCTCCATGCCATGGTCGCATCTCGAACCGGTTCTCATCGCCGCCGCCATCGGGGCGATGATCGGAGCCGAGCGCGAGCGGAGCCACCCCGAGCAGCCCGGTCATGTCGGCGGCGTGCGCACCTTCACCACAGTGGCCCTCATCGGGGCCCTGGCCGCCACCGGGTGGGATCAGTCCGCCGCCGGAGCCGGCGTGAGCCGGTCGGCCGGCACGAACGCCTCCACCTCGATCTCCACCAGGGCATCGGGCACCACGAAGCCGCTGACCTCAACCAGCGTGCTGGCCGGGTAGCGGCCGGCCTCGAACAGCTCAGCCCGGACCTCGTGGAGGGCCCGCACCGCCTCGGGCGAGATGTCGGTGACGTACACCCGCATCCGCACCACGTCGGCCAGGACCCCACCCTCCACCTCGAGGCTGCGGCCGATGTCGGCGAAGATCCGCTCCGCCTGTTCCCGCATCCCGAGCGGTGGGTCTTCGGGGTTGTCGCGCCGGGCCCCGATCTTGCCCGACACCAACACCAGGGCCCCGGGGCCCAGGTCGATGCGAACGGCGTCGGAGAAGATGGGCCCGGGGGCGAACCCGTCGAGGCCGACGATCCGGTGGGTGCCGGCGCTGCGCAACGGCCGGTGGGTGACGGTCATGAGGCCGCATCCTAGGCCGCCGGCGCATGGCGATGACGGGCGGCCGGCCCGCCGCTCAGGCCGCAGCCGGAAGGCGCTGGTCGAGCTGGACCAGGTTGCCGTCGGGATCTTTCAGGATGGTGGTCAGTACCCGGGCGGCGTCGTCGGGCTCGCCGTAGGCGGCCGGGGTGGAGCGGGTAGGGATCACCACCACCTCGAACCCGGCGCGCTCGGCCGCCACCACTTTGTCTTCCAGATCGTCGATCCAGAACGAGAAGTGGTGGGTGCCGAGCTGGAACAGCCGGGCCGGGCTGCCGAACGGCTCCCGATCGAGCTGTTGGTCGAGCACGATGAAGAACTCGTGCGGCCCCTCCGCCTCCCTCAGGTACACGGCCCGCCGCCGGTTGCCCTTGCCACTGCGGCTCTCGATCCGCTCGGTGGTGTCGAGCGTGACGTTCAGCCCGAGCAGATCCCGGTAGAAGGCGAGCGAGCGGTCCATGTCGGACACGCCGATGGCCACATGTGAGATGCCGATGGTCCCCATGGACCGACCCTAGCCCCGGTCGCCCACCAGCTCCCAGTGCGGCTCGTCGGGCCCGGGCACCCCGGCGGCGGCGACACCGGCACCGACACTGGCTCCGGCTCCGGTGGCCCCCGGGAGGTCGGGGCCACCATCGATGTCGATGGCGGGCAGGATCCGGTCGAGCCAGCGGGGCAGCCACCAGTTGGCCTCGCCTAGCAAGGTCATGGTGGCCGGCACCAGCACCACCCGGATCACCGTGGCGTCGACCAGGATCGCCACCGCCAGCCCCAGGCCCATCATCTTCACGATCGGGTCGTCGCCCAGCACGAACCCGGCGAACACCGAGATCATGATCAGAGCGGCCGACGTGATCACCCGGGCCGTGCCGGCCAATCCGTTCACCACCGCCTCGCCGTTGTCGCCGGTGGCGGCGTACTCCTCCCGCACCCGGGACAGCAGGAACACCTCATAGTCCATCGACAACCCGAACAGCACGGCGAACATGAACAGCGGGAGGAACGACACGATCGGCACCGTGGCTTCCAGGCCGATCAGCTCCTTGCCCCACCCCCACTGGAACACCATCACCAGCACGCCGTAGGCGGCCCCGATGCTGAGCAGGTTGAGCAGCGCCGCCTTGAGCGGCACCAGGATCGACCGGAACACCACCATCAGCAGCAGGAACGACAGCACCACCACGGCGGCGATGAACCACGGGAGCCGGTCCCCGATCCGCTCGGCGGCGTCACCGAAGGTGGCGGCCTGGCCGCCGACGTGGGCCTCGGCCCCGGTGCCGTCGAGCACGGCCGGCAGCACGTCGGCCCGGAGCCGTTCCACCGTGGCCCAGGTGGCGTCGTCCTGGGGCTTGGTGGTGGGCAGGGCCACGATCGAGGCCACCCCGGCCTCGGCGTTCACCTCCGGCGGGGCCACCGCCGCGATGCCCGGATCGGCGGCCACCGCCGCCGCCAGCGATTCCGCCACCGTCGGGTCGTCGCCCAGGTCGACGGCGATCACCAACGGCCCGTTGATCCCGGGCCCGAACCCGGCGGCGGCCAGGTCGTACGCTCGGCGCTCGGTGCGCGACTCCGGCGCTGTGCCGTCGTCGGGGAAGCCGAGCCGTAGCGACAGCACGGGGGCGGTCAGCGCCAGCAGCACCGCCGTCACCCCGATCGTGTAGGGCCAGGGGTGGCGGGCCAGGTGGCCGCCCCACCGTCGCCA
>CADEDH010000112.1:0-3142 GCA_902826025.1 uncultured Actinomycetes bacterium | reverse complement strand
ACCACCATGAGGGCCACGATCACCGACGTGGCCACGGCGGCGGCGGTCATGAACGGCAGCCCGGCCACCGAGAGGCCGAGGATGGCGATCACCACGGTCCCGCCGGCGAAGATCACGGCCTGGCCGGCGGTGGCCACCGCCCGCCCCGCCGCCTCGGGCACGGTGAGGCCCCGGGCCAGCAGCTCGCGGTGACGGGTCACCAGGAACAGGGCGTAGTCGATGCCCACCCCGAGCCCGATCATCGAGCCCATCTGGGGGGCCCAGCTGGGGATCATGATCAGATGGCTGATCAGCGGCATGGCCGCCACCCCCAGCACCAGGCCGAACAGGGCGATGCCAATGGGCAGGCCCATGGCCACCAGCGACCCGAAGGCCAGCAGCAGGATCACCACCGCCGCCCCGATCCCGATCAGCTCGGCTGCGTTGCCGGCCGGCTCCTCGAAGTTGAAGAACAGCTCACCGCCGGCCTCGGCCTGCAGCCCGCCGGCCTGGTCGGCGTCGGCCAGCACCGCCTTCAACCGGTCGAGATCGTCGACCCGCATCTCGGCCAGCACCGGGTACTGGACGGTCAGCAGGGCCACCCGGCCGTCGGGCGAGCGGGCCTCGCTCACGTCGAGCACCTTGTCCAGCCCGGCCAACGTGGCCCGCAGCCGGGCCAGGTCGGCTTCGGCCGCCGGGTCGGCGGCGAAGGTGGCACCGTCTTCCGGGGCGGCCACCACCCGGGCTGTGATGCCGGCCCGGTCGGAGGCGGCCGAGGTGAGCAGCTCGATGGCCTGCTGGGAGTCGACCCCCGGCACCTCGAAGCTGTCCTCCATGGTGCGCCCGAAGACGGCCGACGAGGTCAGCACCACCGCCGCCGCCAGGGCCCACAAGCCGATCACGATCAACGGGCGTCGGGCCGACCACCGGCCCAGTCGATACAGCACGGGAGTCACCGCACCGCTCCTTCCTCCTCCCGGCGGGGCCCGGGAGCCCGGCCGCACGCCGCCATCCGGCGCCGCCCTGCGATCGTGAGCGACGGCGGTGGCCGCCGCATCGGCCCCCCGGCCGTTCCCGCCCGTCCTATCGGCCGGGGGGCGGCTCGTACCTTCGGCCGATACGCCCGGCGCCGGCCGAACCTACGATGACGGGTGGTGCTTCCTTCCAGCCTGCGCAGCTACCTGAACGAATCGGCCGTGCCGGACCCGCCGGCCCGGGTTGGGCGCGACTGGGCCCTGATCGGGGTGGCCGCCGTGGTCGGTGTGCTGGAGGCGGCGCTGCGGACCGACGCCGAGTGGGTGGCCTTTCCCGTCGGGTGGCGGGTGGCGTCGGCCGTCGTCCTCCTCGCCACCCTGCCCGTCATGCTGATCCGACGCACCCATCCGCTGGTCGCCACCGTGGTGGCCTTCGGGGTGACGATGGTGTTCGGGGTCGCCGGATCCCTCGCCACCGGCGGCGGCCTGGCTGGCTTGACTACCGGGGCCGTCATGCTCGTGACCGTCTACGCCCTGTACCGGTGGGGATCGGGGCGGGACGGCGCCATCGGGGCCGTGGTGCTGCTGGTGGTGGGGGTGGTGGGCATGTTGGCGGACTCCAACGGCCTGGGCGACGTGATCGGCGGCACCATCGTGATGGGCGCCCCGGTGGAGATCGGCCTCCTGGTGCGCTACCGCCACGCCGCCCGAGAGCGGGCCATCGCCGAGGCCACCTCCCGCGAACGCACCGAGTTGGCCCGCGAGCTGCACGACACGATCGCCCATCACGTGTCGGCCATCGCCGTGCAGGCCCAGGCCGGGCGGGCGGTGGCGGCGGCCGACCCCGAGCGGGCCCTGGCCGTGCTGGCCGTGATCGAAGACACGGCCAAGGAGGCGCTGGGAGAGATGCGCACCATGGTGCGCACCTGGCGGGCCGGGGCCGACGCCGAGCTCACCCCCCGCCAGGGCCTGGCCGACCTCGACCAGCTCGTCCGGGACCGGCCGGGCGACCTGCGGGTGGAGGTCGACGTCGACGGCGGCCTGGGCCCGGTCGACCCGGTGGTGGGGAGCGCCGTGTACCGCATCGCCCAGGAGTCGGTCACCAACGCCACCCGCCACGCCCGCCGGGCCACCCGGGTGGTGGTGCAGGTGGCCCGCCACGGCGACCGGGTGCGTCTCACGGTGGCCGATGACGGGGCCGGCGCCGGGGCCGGCCGGGCCGACGGTGGGGCGATGGGAGCCGACGGCGACGGATTCGGCTACGGCCTCATCGGCATGGCCGAGCGGGCCAACCTGCTGGGCGGACAGCTCACGGCCGGCCCGGCCGCCGGCGGGGGTTGGCTGGTGACGGCCGACCTGCCGGCCACCACCACCGACGGGACCGGGGTGCCGGCATGACGACGCTGCGGGTGCTGGTGGCCGACGACCAGGATCTGGTTCGCACCGGCCTGGCCATGATCCTCGACGCCCAACCCGGCATCGACGTGGTGGCCCAGGCCGCCGACGGCCGCCAAGCGGTGGACCAGGCCCGGCGGCTGCGGCCCGACGTGTGCCTGGTCGACATCCGCATGCCCCAGCTGAACGGCATCGAGGTCACCCGTCTGCTGGCCGGGCCCGACGTTGCCGACCCCTTGGCCGTGGTCGTCATCACCACCTTCGACCTCGACGAGTACGTGCACGAGGCCCTGCGGGCCGGGGCCCGGGGGTTCCTGTTGAAAGACGCCGGGCCCGAGCTGCTGGTACAGGCCCTGCGGGCGGCGGCCAACGGCGACGCCCTGATCTCGCCCAGCATCACGGCCCGGCTGCTGTCGGTGTTCGCCGGCGCCGCCGTCACCCCGCCGGCCCAACCGGTCGAGCCGCTGACCGAACGGGAAGAGGAGGTGCTGGCCACCGTGGCCCGGGGCCGCACCAACGCCGAGATCGCGGCCGAGCTCCACATCAGCCTCAGCACGGTGAAGACCCACCTGGCCAGCCTCATGACCAAGCTCGGGGCCCGCAACCGGGTCGAGATCGCCATGTGGGCCTACGAGACGGGCCGCGCCGGCCGCTGACGCTCCCGGGTGCGGCCGCCAGCCGGGCCACCATCTGGAATCTTTCCACTGTAGACATTCCCGCCCGATGTACGTAGACTCGGGGCCGCCGGGGGCCGGGGCGACGGCCCCCGGCACCTGCCACCGGCGTCCACCCCT
>CADEDH010000111.1 GCA_902826025.1 uncultured Actinomycetes bacterium | reverse complement strand
CTGGGGCCGCCCAGATGGGTGCCCAGGATCAGCGTGTGGTCGTCGCAGTAGCGCTCCAGGAAGGCCCGGCGGGTGACGGCGGCGGCCGCCGGGTCGACGTCGGGTGAGCTGGCCCAGTCGGGGTGCTCCACCTGGATCGCCATGTGGATCAGGTCGCCGGTGATCACCGCGTCGTCGCCGCCCGACGAGATCCGCAGGCTGTGGTGGCCCGGGGTGTGGCCCGGGGTCGGTTCCAGCCACAGCAGGTCGTTGATGCGCAGGTCGGAGGCGACCAACTCGGCCCGGCCGGCCTCGATCACGGGGCGGACGCTGTCGCCCACCACGTCGCCGTAGATCTGGGGCTCCACGCTCCAGTGGGCCCACTCCCGCTCGCCGAACAGGTAGCGGGCGTTGGGAAACGTGGGCTTCCAGCTGTCGCCCACCAGTTGGGTGTTCCAGCCGACGTGGTCGATGTGGAGGTGGGTGCAGACCACGGCCGTCACCTCCTCCGGGGGGAAGCCGGCGGCCACCAGCCGTTCCACGAAGTCGTGCTGCTGGAGGTGGAACCCGGGAAAGCCGGGCCGGATCTTGTCGTTGCCCCCACACGTGTCGACCAGGATCTTCTCGTCGCCCACCTGGAGGCCGAAGGTGTGGATCGACACCCGCACCTTGCCCGACTCACCGTCGGCGTAGGGGCCGTGGGCCCACGTGTGCTCCTTCACCACGTCGGGTGTGGCGTTCGGCACCAGCTGGGCCGGGCTCCACAGCCCCTCGGTCTCGGTGATCTTCGTGACCCGCACCTCGCCGATGCGGATGTCGAGCGGTTGGATGTCATCCATGACGGAGGACCCTAGGACGCCAGGCCGGGAAGGGTCGAGCCGCCGGCCGACGTCGTTCCTTCGGCCCGCTGCGGCAGGGCCGGCGGCTTGGCCAGGTGGAACCACACGCTGCCCAGGCCGGCGAAGGCGGCCAGGATGATGAAGCCGAGCACGTAGCTCCCGGTGGCGTCGCGCAGCACGCCGGCCAGCACCGGCCCGGCCACCATTCCGAACATCACCACCAGCGACGACCAGCCCATGATCTTGCCGAAGTCGGTGGCGCCGAAGTAGTCGGCCCGCATGGACGACTGGATCGGGCCCCGCACCCCCCAGGCCAGCCCGTGGAACACCACGAACAGCCACACCAGCGGCCAGCTGGTGGCCAGGGCCAGCAGCAACAGGCCCAGGCCGTGACCCAGCATGGCGATCGTGACCAGCAGGCGCTTGTCCATCCGGTCGCCGAGCCAACCGCCGACGAGCTGGCCCACGCCCATCATGGCCGGCAGCGCCCCCACCACCAGGGCCGTATGGAGGCTGGAGAAGTGGCGCTCCTCGTCGAGGTAGAGGCCGAGATGGCTCATCGACGCCCCCACCACCAGCAGGGCCGAGGCATGGCCGATGCTGATGTACCAGAAGGCGCGTGACCGGAGGGCCTCGCTGGCGGTGAAGTGGACCCGGCTGACCGTGGCCGGCAGGGGGTCGGCCTGCTCGTCGATCTCGTCGGGTGGGATCCCGTCGACGTACTGGCCAACGTCGGCCGGGTCCCGGTGGAAGACCTGGGCCAGGGGGAGGATCACCACCAGGGTCAGGGCGGCCGAGATGAGGGCGGTGCCCCGCCACCCGACGGCGTCGATGAGCATGCCGACGCCGAAGGCGAACACCCCGCCCACGGCGAAGCCCATCTGGGCGTAGGCCAGCGCCCGGGAGCGCTTGCGCTCGAACCAGTGGACGATGGCCACCGTGATGCCGAGGAAGCCGGCCAGGCTGGAGCCCAACGCCACCAGGAGGTAGTAGGCGTAGAACTCGGCCAGGGTGTCGAGGGTGGCGAACAGCACGAAGCCGAGGGCCATGATCCCGGCCCCGAGCTGGAGGACGCGTTTGGGTCCCCACCGGTCGTTCATCCACCCCTGAATCGGGCCCAGCATCCCGCTCTCGGCCCGGTTGAGGGCGAAGGCGAGGCCCAGAGCGCTGGCCGACCAGTCGAACTCCTCCTGGAGGGCGACGGCGGTGAGGGCGAAGGCGTTGAACACGAGGCCGCTGTGGAGGGCCTGGATGAAGAACCCCCCTTGCACGATCCGCCAGCCGTGGAACGGCGGCCTCGGCCGGTTGGAACGGCGAGCATCCATGGCAACCATCGTGGCCCGAACGGTGGTGCCACGAAAAGTTCCGTCAGGGTTTCAGGGTGCGATCACCCGGACCGGGGAGCCGTCGAGGTGGGCGGCGATGTCCTCCACGATGTCGGCGAAGAAGATGCGATAGACGTTCTGCGACACGTAGCCGATGTGGGGCGACGGCAGGACATTGGGCAGCGTCCGGAACGGATGATCGGTGGGGAGAGGCTCGGTGCCGTAGGCGTCGAGCCCGGCCCCGGCGATCCAGCCTTCGGCGCACGCCCGGGCCAGGGCCTCCTCGTCGCAGATCGGGCCCCGACTGGTGTTGATGAGCCAAGCCGAGGGCTTCATCGATCGCAGCTCAGCCTCGCCCACCAGGCTCCGGGTGCGGTCCGACAGCACGAGGTGGATGGTGAGGAAGTCGGAGGCGGCGAACAGCTCAGCCTTCGTGACCAGGCGGGCCCCGACCTCGGCGCACCGCTCGGCCGTGAGGTTCTGGCTCCAGGCGACGAGGTCCATCCCGAACGCCTGTCCCACCCGGGCCACCATCCCCCCGATGCGACCGAGGCCGCACAGGCCGAGGGTGGCGCCGTGGAGGTCGGCGCCGACGGTGGTCATCCAGCCGCCGTTGCGCACGGCGTCGATCTCGGTGGGGATGTGGCGGGCGCAGGCCAGGATCAGGGCCCAGGTGAGCTCGGCGGTGGAGTGGACCGAGCCACCGGTGCCGCAGTAGGCGATGCCGAGGGCGGCGCAGTCGGCGGCGTCGATCACGGCGTTGCGGGGCCCGGTGGTGACGAGCAGCTCCAGGTTCCCGAGGCGCTCCAGCACCGCTCGGGGGAACGCGGTGCGCTCCCGCATGGCCACCACGATCTCGAACGGTTCGAGGGCGGCCACCAGCTCGTCGACGTCGGCGATGTGGTGGTCGAACACGGTCACGTCCACCCGGCCGTCGAGGCCCGACCAGTCGGCCGAGGTCAGCGCCACCCGCTGGTAGTCGTTGAGGATCGCCACCCGTTTGGTCGTCATGGCCCGACTCTAGGGCCGCGCCGACGCTAGGGCAGAGGCTCCACCGAAGGATGGTCGACCCCGGCGGCGGCGTAGGCGTCGACCTCGTCGAGGGTCTCCCGCTCCAGCAGGGCCCCGGCCAGGGCGTCGAGCTGGGGGCGATGCTCCCGCAGGAGGTGCCGGGCCTCGTCGTAGCATTCGTCGACCAGGCGTCGGGTCTCGTGGTCGACCAGCTCCCGGGTGCTCTCCGACGGCTGGCGGGCGTCACCCGGGTACCAGTTCTCACCCTGGCCGCCGGGCAGCACCGTGATGGGGCCGATGGCCTCCGACATGCCCCACCGGCCCACCATCTGGCGGGCGATCGCCGTGACCTGCTCCAGGTCGCTCTCGGCCCCGGTGGTGACGTTGCCGTACACCACATCCTCGGCCGCCCGGCCGCCGAGGGCGCCGGTGATCCGGCCCCGCAGGTAGGCCTCGTCGTAGCCATAGCGGTCGGCCGACGGGGCCTGGAAGGTGACGCCCAGGGCCTGGCCCCGGGGGATGATCGACACCTTGCGCACCGGGTCGGCTCCGGCGATCAGCATGCCGAGCAGGGCGTGGCCGCTCTCGTGGAAGGCGGTGCGGCGGCGCTCGTCTTCCGACAGCGTGATGTGGCGCTCGGCCCCCAACACGATCTTCTCCAGGGCGTTGGTGAGGTCGGCGTAGGTGATCTCGGTCTCACCCTTCGACGCCGCCAGCAGGGCGCCCTCGTTGATCAGGTTCTTGAGATCGGCCCCCACCATGCCCGGCGTGGCGGCGGCCAGGGTGGCCAGCGAGACGTCGGAGGCCAGCGGCACACCGCGGGTGTGGACCTTCAGGATGGCTTCCCGGCCAACGATGTCGGGCGGGTTGACCACGATGCGCCGGTCGAACCGGCCGGGGCGCAAGAGGGCCGGATCGAGCACGTCGGGCCGGTTGGTGGCGGCCACTACGATCACACCTTCGGCCCCGGTGAAGCCGTCCATCTCGGTCAGGATCTGGTTGAGGGTCTGCTCCCGCTCGTCGACCCCGCCGAGGCTGGCGCCACCGCCCCGGGCTCGGCCGATGGCGTCGAGCTCGTCGATGAAGATGATGGCCGGGGCCACCTTCTTTGCCTGCTCGAACAGGTCGCGTACCCGGCTGGCGCCCACGCCCACGATCATCTCGATGAACTCCGACGCCGAGGCGGAGAAGAACGGAACGCCGGCCTCGCCGGCCAGGGCCCGGGCCAGGAGCGTCTTGCCCGTGCCGGGCAGGCCCGAGAGCAGCACACCCCGGGGGAGCTGGGCCCCGACGGCCCGGTACTTGTCGGGGTGGCGGAGGAAGTCGACGATCTCGACCACCTGCTCCTCCACCTCGTCGATGCCGGCCACGTCGTCGAAGGTGGCGCGCTTGCCCCCTTCGGTCTCGTCGACCCGGACCGCCTTGGACCGGCCGAGACCGCCGATCCCGCCACCCATGCCGCCCCGCATGGCCCGGGTGGCGAACACCAGCAGGCCCACCAGGAGCAGGGTGGGGCCGAAGTTGGCCAGGAGAACCAGCCACCACGGCTGATCGCTGGCGATCGGCTTGGCCGATACCTCGACGCCTCTGTCGCTGAGGATCTGCAGCAGGTTGTCGTCGGCAAACGAAGGACGCTCGGTGGTGAAGTCGGTGATCTCGGTGCCGTCGAGGTCGATCGGGGCGTTCAGCTCGCCCTGGATCGTGTCGCCCTTGGAGCTGACGGTTTTCACGTTGCCGGCGTCGAGCTCGGTGCGGAACCGGGTGTAGTTGATCGTGGCCAGCTCGTTGTCGGGCACGAACAACGAGGCCAGGAGCCAGTTGAGGGCGAAGGCGGCCAGCAGCACCAGCCACCATCGAGGGCGGCGCATCAGGTTCGGGCCCTTGGGCGGGGGAACCGGTTTGTCGGCCGGGGGCGCCCCCTCCACCTTCCAGGGGGGCGGCGTGGCGGGCGGCGGCTCGCTCGAGCCGTTGTCGGTGCTACGGGGGGTTGCGCCGCTGGCCACGAGGTTCACCCTAGTGCCCGGGGGAACAGGCCGGCGGGCCGGGCGGTTGGGGGATGGATGACGACACCCCGGATCGAGACCTCGGCCAAACGGGTGCGGGTGATGCTCGCCGGACGCTTCGTTGCCGATGCGTCGTCGCCCCTGCTCGTGTGGGAACGGCCCCATTACCCCACCTACTACTTCCCGCTGGCGGCGGTCGACGGCGAGATCGCAGCGGGCGACGCCGCCTACGCCCACCCGGCGCCGGAACTGACCGACCACGTCGCCCTGCGGTGGGAGGCGTTCGACCACTGGTTGGAGGAGGACGAGGAGGTGTTCGTCCATCCTCGGGACCCGTACAAGCGCGTCGACATCCTCCGCAGCACCCGCCACGTGACGGTGAGCGTGGACGGGGTGGTGGTGGCCGACAGCCACCGGCCCACGATGCTGTTCGAGACCTCTCTCCCCCGCCGCCATTACCTGCCGCTCACCGACGTGCGGATGGACCTGCTGCGGCCGTCGCCCACCCGCACCCGCTGCCCCTACAAGGGCGAGGCCGTGTACTGGAGCGTGCACCTGCCCGATGGCGGTGAGGTGCTGCGGGACGTGGTGTGGTCCTACCCCAGCCCGGTGCGGGAGTCGGCCCCCATCGCCGGGCTGCTGTGCTTCTACGACGAGCACGTGGACGTGGCGGTGGACGGCGAGCCCCAGGCCCGGCCGCAGACGGCGTTCTCCTGATCGACCGGTCCGCCCCGACTGGCGAGCGTTCGGCGGGCGACCGCTAAGCTCGGGGACCGGCCCAACCCGACATAGACAAACGACGGACCAGGAGATAGCGGTGAGCGATCTGGAGACGCAGCTCGACCCGGCCGAAGCCGAGGCCTTCCGGGCCCGGTGCCGGGCCTTCCTCGACGAGCACGCCACCGGCTATACGATCGACGGCCCCGACCCCCGCTCCGAAAAGGAGCTGGCCATCAACAAGGTGTTCCAGCAGGCGGCGGCGGCCGCCGGGCTGGCCGGGATCACCTACCCGGCCGAGTACGGCGGGGCGGGGCTCACCAAGGCCCACGAGCGGATCTGGCGGGAGGAGTACGGCAAGTCTCCCGACATGACCACCCAGCTGACGATCAGCCACGGTATGTGCCTGCCGATGCTGGCCGAGTACGGCACCCACGAGCAGAAAGAAGCGTTCCTGGGCGACAACATCGCCGCCCGCACGCTGTGGTGCCAGATGTTCTCCGAGCCGGGGGCGGGGTCGGACGTGGCCAGCCTCCAGACCCGGGCCGTGCTCGACGGCGACGAGTGGATCCTCAACGGCCAGAAGGTGTGGACCACGCTGGCCCACCTGTGCGACTACGGCATCGTCATCGCCCGCACCGACCCCGAGCAGGTCAAGCACCGCGGCATCTCGATGTTCATCCTCGACATGAAGGCGCCGGGGGTGGAGATCCGGGCCATCAACCAGATCGACGGTGGGCGGCACTTCAACGAGATCTTCTTCACCGACGTCCGCATCCCCAAGAGCTGGCAGATCGGCCCCCTCAACGAGGGCTGGCGGCTGGCCACGGCCATGCTCATGTACGAGCGGGTGGCCATCGGCACCGGGTCGAAGAGCGGCATCTCGACGCCGACCTTCAAGTACCTGGCCAAGGAGGCCACCCAGCGGGGCAAGAACGCCGACCCGCTCGTGCGCCAGGGGCTGGTGCAGCTCTACAGCGAGGAGACCACCCGGAGCCTGGTGGCCATGCGGACGCGAGACGAGCTGAAGGCGGGCAAGACCCCGGGGCCCGGCGGGTCGCTGGGCAAGCTGCACGCCGGGCGCATCGCCCGCATGTCGCGGTCGCTGGTGCTGGAGATCACCGGGCCCGAGGGCATCGCCTGGACCGCCGACTCCGAAGACACCGACAAGCACGCCAAGAGCGTGCTGCGGAGCTTCTCGGCCAACATCGCCGGCGGCACCGACGAGATCCAGAAGAACATCATCGGCGACCGGGTACTGGGGTTGCCGCGAGACATCTCGGTCGACGTGCAGGTCCCGTTCAAGGACCTCAAAGTCGGCACCCAGAAAGCCAACGACTGAGCCTCACTGCCTTTCCATCGCTCTATGTCTCGATGACACAGAACTTGTTGCCGTCTACATCAGCGAGCGCTGTCGCGCCAGGGCAGGCCTGACTGACAGCGAGGCGGGTGGCGCCAAGCGCAACGAGGTGATCGAGCGTGGAGAGCATGGTGGCTCCCGGCCCGGGGGCCACGTGGAAGTGGAACCGCTCCACCCCCGACGTCGGCATCAGTGGTGGCCCGCTCCAGGTGATCTTCGGGCCAGTGCCGTCGGGTGCCTGGATCGCCGTTTCCTCGTCCTGATCCCACACCAACGGCCATCCGAGCGCTTCGCTCCAGAAGCACCCGAGGGCGTGTGTGCCATCACAGTTGACGGCTCCAAGGCGGGGACAGCTCGCAAGGAAGCGACTGTCGGGATCGATGATGCAGAACTCGTTGCCCTCAGGATCAGCGAGCACGACATGAGATTCGCCTGGATCTTGACCGACGTCGACGCGTCTCGCTCCGATCGCCAGCAACTCGGCGACGGTGTCGGCCTGGTCGTCAGGTGAGGTCGTCGTCAGATCGAAGTGGATGCGGTTCTGGCCGGTCTTCTCGTCTGCGATGGGCCGGAAGAGCACGTGGAAACTGGTGAGGTCCGTGGGCACGAGAGCGATGTCGCCTCCGTCGGCCTCCCGCGTGCCCCAGTGCAGTGCGTGCGCCCAGAACTGAGCGAGTCGGTCCGGTGCGATTGCGTTCACCGCTATCGCAACAAGGCTCGCTGTCATCGGGCCCCATGCGAGGTGGTCTCTCTCATCGTGGCCCAAGCTAGCCGCCTCTCTTTCTCAGCGGCGATCACGATTCGGACCCGAGTGGAAGCGTGTGGCGGTCCCGTCGGCTTCGAGTTGGTCGACTCGGTGGGCAGGGATCTTGACGACGAGTTCGTCCCGGCACAGCATTGCGAAGACCGGTTGGTCATGTTGGCCGTGTCGGTTCGGTTGCCCACGGGTCAGGGCCCGGGTGGCGGCCGGAGGCTGCGAGGAGGATGCGGTCGCCGAAGTGTTGCCATCCGAGTTGGTGTTGCGCCGCGATCTCGGGTGGGAGCCCGCTGTGGGTCACGGCGACGTCGGTCGTGGTGCCGTGTTGGGTGAGAACGAACTCGACGGTGCTGGCGCCGGGAGGGAGTTCGGTGCTGCCCGCCATGCCCCAACTCACGACGACCCGATGGGGTGGTTGAACTTCGAGGTAGGTACCACGGACCGGGACGCCGTTGATGTCGACGAGAAACGTGCCGCCCGGTACTGCGTCGAGTACTGCGTAGTCGCCCATCCATCGGGTCATCAGCGTCGGGTCGGTGAGATAGGGGAACACTTCGACCGGGGTCGCGTCGATCGTGATCGTATGGCGCACGGTGCGCGTCGGCTCATATGTCACGGTTGGTTTCCACGGCGTGTTTGAGGCGGCGAAGCGCGGCTGGCCAGAGTTCGTCGATGAATTGGTTGACCCCGAGGAGCCCTTCGGGCCGCACCAGGTAGAGCCGTCGTGTGCCGTCGCGACGCTCGGAGACAAGGCCGGCACCGTGCAGGACCTTGAGGTGGAGCGATACGGCTTGTTGGGTGATGTCGAACCTGCTGGCGATCTCGTTGACCGACATCGCGTCGCTTCGCAACAGTCGGAGCATCTCTCGCCGTTTGGGTTCGGCGAGCGCTTTGAACACGTCATCGTCGGCAGCTGCGTTCACGCCGGCGCTCCCACGGACACTTGAATGGCGGCTGGTGTCACGGGGTCCATGTTGGCCGACGGCCGACGAAGCCGACCAGGCGCTCGATCGACGGCCGAGTCGGATCGACGTCGATCTCGGGTCCGATCACTTGTGCCGGTGGCCGGTTCGTGCCGAACGCCTGCTGGCAGAAACCAAGCACGTAGGTGGTGATCTCCTCGTCGAAGTCGGGGTGTTGTGCGGTGGCGCGAGCGAGATCCCAGCTGTGAACCCACATGTCCATCAGCGGGAAGTTCAAGAACATTGCGGCTGGCATCCGCCCGGGTGGAGCGTCGATCTCTCGTGCGAGTGCCCCGGGGGCCTGGTGCGCAGCGAGCGATGCCGCCGCAGCAGAGTTGAACGCGTCGGCGTGGTCTTCGTCGGCCAGCGGTTGGCCGCTCATCGTCGCGAAGTCAAGTGGCGTGCCGTCGAGGAACGCAACGCTGGCCAGCAGCGTGCCGACCATATGTCCTAGCAGGTTGTCCACCGTCCACTCGGAGCACGGTGTTGGCGCAGTGCGAAGCCCGGGCGAGATGTTGGCCACCACGTGCGAGGTGTGCTTCAGCGTGCGATCGTAGAGATCGAGGAGGTCCGGTTGCGTGATGACCGCCACCCTAACACAAGGTTTCGCTTGTACAAGCGATAGCTTGTTGAAGTTGTCGTCGGCCTCCTGATGCTACGTTGGGCGTTGTGACCCGGAGAGCGTTGCACGCCTGTCGGCCAGCCAGGCCGCCAAGCTACGCCTGCTGCGACGACGACGACAGAACGACCTGACAGCCCCGCCTCCAGTCGTTCTTCGCCTCTCTCCGAAAGGTCGCTCATCATGTCGCAGGATCCTCCTGCTGCGTGGTCACTCGTCGCTGCCGCTGCCTGCTGGGGCATCGCAACCGCCATCAGCAAGCGAGCCGTAGATGAGATCGCTCCGACCACGCTGCTTCCCATCGAACTTGCCATCAGTATCGCGGTGCTCGGCCTCGCCGCCGTCGCCACTGGAGACACTCATCTCCCAACCGAACATCGAGCCCAACTTGCCTGGCTCGGGGTCCTCAACCCGGGTGTGTCGTACGCGCTCAGCCTCGCCGGGCTTCAACGCGTCACAGCCAGTGCTTCGGCGCTGCTCTGGGCGCTGGAACCGGTGCTCATCCTCGCCCTCGCATGGGCAGTGCTACACCAGCGCCCGACTCGGCCGATCGTCGGCGGCGCTGCGCTGGCACTCGGCGGCGTGCTCCTGGTCGTCGCCCAACGAGGTGTCGGCCTGAGCGCGATCGGTGTGACGCTCACCGTCACTGGCGTCATCGCCTGTGCGGTCTACACCGTCCTGTCCAGCCGCTACCTCGCTGACTCGACTGCGCTCAGTGTCGTCATCGTGCAACAAGCGGCGGCACTTACGTTCGCCTTCGTGCTGGCCATCATCGCCTTCAGTTCGGGCCACGGTGGATCGCTTCGAGACGTGTCCGCCGGAGCCTGGTTCAGCGCACTCGGCGCCGGCGCGCTCTACTACGGCGTCGCATTCTGGTTCTACCTGCACGGGCTACGGACCTGCAGCGCAGGAGTCGCCGGCTTGTTCATCAACCTCGTCCCGATCTTTGGCATCGCGACCGCAACGGTGTTCCTCAACGAGCGACTTACGCAGCGTCAATGGACCGGCGCTGCGATCACGATCTGCGCCGTCACCGCTGTAGCCGCCCTCCAACACCGGCCGGCCAAAGTGATTCCGTTGATCACCCGACGGCAGCCCCATTGAAGCGCTCGATATCACCGCAGCCGACCGGAGCGCGAAGACTGCGATAGGCGTATATGTAGGCGTATGCCGATACTTCAGGTGTACCTTCCGGATGAACTGTACGACGAGCTGAAGCGGCGCGACCTGCCGGCGTCGGAGTTGCTCCAGGTCGCAGTGCGAGCTGAGGTTGAGCGTCGGCACGCTCTGGACGCGACGCAGGAGTACCTTGCTGAGTTGGAGGCCGAGGTAGGCGAACCCGCCGCTCGCCACCAGACCAGGGCCGAAGCGATCGTTCGACAGATCCGGGATCGCCACCTCAATCAAGCGGTCTGAGGTGCTGGTCCTCGACAGTGACGGCCTCACGGCGGCTCGGCTGTTGACGCCATCGTTGTAGCCATGGCGGAGCCCGGAGGCACAGTCCTCACTGGCGACCAAGCTGACCTCGGAGCGCTCTCGGCTAACTCCCGGAACGTGATCATCGAAGTAATCTGAACCTAGCGAGAACGGCCCACGAGCACCGAGCAACCGCCTATACCGCCTCAAGCCAGGAGTCATTCGGCGGGAGCCGCAAGGTCGTCTTGCCCTTCCGCGGGGCCCCGTCGACCCCAGGCGAATCCAAGAGGGACTGCAACCCTACACTCGGCAATCCGACCAGATAGCTGATCGAGGTCTTCGTTGGAGAAGGGCAAGTCAGTCCGGCCCGCCGTAAGACGGCGAACCAGGTCAATAATCGGAATCATATAGTCCTGAACGACACTTCCTGGCGTAGGTAGTGTCATGTAGTACACCCCTCCGGTTTCCACGTAGCCTCCCTCAACTAGCAGTTCGGGGAGTCTCGTGCCAAGCGAGTAGTCTGCTTGCTCGATAAACACTTGGACGATCCCCTTAAGAAGCCTGTCCCAAAGTATCTCCGCTTCGTTTGGCTCCAGGCTGAGCCTCTGATCGTGGCCGGGATCGCACACTATTATGCTGCCGCCCGGTTTCAGGGACCGCCGTAGTCGTTCAAGCACAGGCACTCGATCGGCCTGAGGTAGATGGAGAAGTACAAGTCGGGCATGGATAATGTCGTAGATTGACTCCTCAAGCTCGATGCTACGAATGTCTCCGAGTCGTTTGTTTATGTGGGGCAGTTGCAGCGCTGGAAAGAATCTCTCGCTTATATCGATGGCATCGACTCGCCCGCTGGGCCCAACGACTCCAGCCATCCACCTTGCCATGGAGCCCGCACCAGGGCCAACCTCAAGACAAGTAGAACCAACACCAAGGCCGAACGCACTTGCCCGACCGATCGCGAGCCAGTCGTGAATCAGCGATTGATTCTCAAGTCGGTCGAACTCGGCAGCGTCAGACTCGGAGGCGAACATGTACTTGTGCCCATCCATCCCGTCAGTAAGACACCGTGCATGCCTGCCTTGTAGGTAAGCAGCTCGGATATGCATACGAGGTGGAGCTCCGAAGCGGTCGGCTTGTCAAGCGGGTAGAAGGCACCTGTCCGCTACCACCTGGTATCCGGCGAAGTGGCCCGGGCAGCCCGCTCGGTAACGGCGCCGCCAGCCATACGGGATCGACGCCTGGCCGAGCGGTGGGCGATCCCGAGGGCGATGGTCGTGCCGATCATCCTCGGTCTGAAGGCACGCGAGGTGTAGCCGTTATACGCGCGATGAGCGTGACTCTGGACAACCGCCTGCCTATCAAGTAAGTATTCACTTACTATGTCTGCTGGTCGTGACGCTGTTGTTGCCGCTGCTCTGCGGTGTTTCGCGGCCAAGGGGTTTGCTGGCACAACGATCGTCGACATCGAGACGGAGGCTGGTCTGTCGCCGGGCGCTGGCGGTACGTACCGTCACTTCAAGTCCAAGCGGGCGATCCTCGAAGCGGCGGTGGCCGAGGTGCTTGCCCGTACCGACGAGCAGGTGGCCCCGCAGCCCGAGACGCTCAAGGATGCCGCTCGAACCGCACTGGCCCGTATGGATGAGCTGCGCGATCTCACCCGCCTGTTGCTGCGTGACATCGATCAATTCCCCGAGCTGTTCGAGCCCGTCATCGATCGGTTGATCGAGGGCCCCTACCGCATCGCGGCTCGGCGGATGGCTGCCGTTGCCCCCGCTCTCGACACCGAGGCTCTGGCCACGTTGCTGGTCGGTTCCCTGGTCAACGTCAAGGTCATCCAAGCGCTGGCCGGTCGCCGGCCCGGGTCGGTGAGCGATGAACGGTTGGTCGACGCCTGGGCCCATCTCTACTCCCTGCTCCTCAAGGACGGCTCCCAACTGTGACCAGCGATGATCCACTGGCGCTCGATGCAACAGCGCAAGCGCAACTGATCCGATCGGGCCAGCTGTCCGTTCGGGAACTGGTCGCCGCCACCCTGGCCGCGATCGACCGTCTCGATCCGACGCTCAACGCATACCGGGTCGTGATGGCAGAACAGGCCTTGGACGACGCCGAGAAACTCGACCAGGTCAGACCAGAGGCTCGGCTTCCGCTCCACGGGATACCGATCGCGATCAAGGACGACACCGATATCGCAGGGCAGATCACGGCCTGCGGTTCCAAGGCCTTCGGGGCATCGGCCACCAGTGATGCTGCAGTCGTAGGCCGGCTCCGCACCGCGGGAGCGGTCATCATCGGCAAGACCAACGTTCCGGAGTTGACACTCTGGCCCTGGACATCCAGCCACGCATGGGGAACCACGCGCAACCCGTGGAACCCGGCGACTACGCCCGGCGGCTCCTCTGGCGGGTCGGCCGTCGCGGTCGCGACCGGGATGGCGTCGATGGCATTGGGCTCCGATGGCGGCGGTTCGGTGCGCTACCCAGCCGCCCTCACCGGCCTGTTTGGGATCAAACCCCAGAGAGACCGGATCCCCCTCGACGGCCACCATGGCGGCGCGTGGCATGGACTCATCGCCTACGGACCGCTGACCCGGTCCGTGCGTGACGCCGCTGCCTTCCTCGACGCCACCGCCGACGGGGCACCACCCAACGGCTACCTGCAAGGGCTGGACTCACCCCCGGGATCGTTTCGCATCGGCATCGCGCTCGACCCCCCTCCCGGCTCGGGAGCACACGTCACCGACCGGGCAAACGAGGCCATCGATCATGTCGCCAATCTCCTCCGTGATCTCGGACATCAGCTCTCAACCGTCCGAATCGACTACGGCAGAGGCGCCCTGTGGAACTCCACAGTGCGCTATCTCAAGGGCGCCCAACACGATGCCGATCAGGCCGCCGACCCCAACCAGCTGGAACCACGAACCCGGCGTCTCGCTGGACTGGCACGACTCATCCCTCCCCGCACCCTCAACCGGGCACGACAGGGCGAGGGTGTGATCGCAGAGCGGATCAACAAGGCCTTTGCCGATGTCGACCTGATCATCACTCCGATCACGTTCAAGCCGGTGCCGGAAATCGACAATCTGCCCGAGAGCGGGGCCCTCCGCTCTCTCCGGATCTCGAACGTGTCAGCCTGGTCCATTCCTTGGAACACAATCGGCCAACCAGCCGCCTCCATCCCCGCCGGCACCGGCACGACAGGTGAACCCCGAGCCGTCCAACTCTGCGGACGGCCGAACGACGAACTGGCAATCCTGCAACTCGCCCACCAGCTTCAGACGATCGCCCCGTGGCCCACGCCAAGCAGCAGGCCAAGCCGAGGACGAGACGCTCGATAAGCCCACGGCCCAAGCCCAGCGGGCAC
>CADEDH010000110.1 GCA_902826025.1 uncultured Actinomycetes bacterium | reverse complement strand
TGACCATCGGAGGCGGCTTCAGCCCGCCGGGGGGGCCTCAGGGCGACGTGCCGCCGAACACGCCTCCCGACGTCGGCCCGCCGCCCACCACCGCCTCCAACACGCCCAGCCCCCAACCGAGGACCACCACGCCCCCGCCGCCCACCCCCGCCGCCCCCAGCACGACCCCCGCCAGCCCCCCGCCGTCGGTGCCCCCGATCAGCACCGCCGCGCCCACCACGGCCGCTCCCACAACGACCGCCCCCGCCACGACCACCACCGCCCCCTCCACAACCACCATCAGCGTCTCCACAACCACCACCGTCCCCCCGACCCCGGCCACCACCGTGGCCACCACGACCCGCCCCACCACCGCCACCACCGTGGGCCGGGCCGCGACCACCGCCGCTCCCGCCGTCTTCCCCGTGGTCGCCACCACCCGGGCCGCGGTCTCCACCACGGCCGCTCGGCCCACCCTCACCCTGATCCCCGCCGCGCCGGCCACGCCGGTACCCACCGCCAGTCCCAGCTCGTTGGTGGTGCAGCTGACGCCGGGCCCCACCGATCGGGCACCCGCCGGCCCCACCTCCACCAGCGCCGCCCGGCGCCCGGCCCGCTCCACGACCGAGACCTCACCCCCCACCTCCACCTCCCCCGACGCCGGGCCGGCGCCGTTTGCCCCCCAGGCCACCTTGTCCACCGTGCTCGTGCCGCCCGGGGCCCCGCTCAGCGCCGCCGGCCCGGCCTCCGGGTCGTCGACCACCGCGGCCCCCAACCGGGCAACCTCGCCGGGTGGTGGCCCCGCCGGGCCCCAGGCCACCGCCCGGAGCGGCGTTCCCCTGACCATCGACCTTCCGGACGGCTGCCCCGATGTGACCGGGGTGGTAGCCACCCCCACCGACACCGCCGACCTCGGGGCGCCGGTACTCCTTACCCGTCTCACCTCATCCGATCCGGCGGTCGTGGTGGTCGACACGGCCCGGTTGGCCGTGGGCAGCCATCTCCTGCAGCTCGACTGCCGGGGCAAGGCACCGGCCGAGGCAACGGTGAGCATCTTCCGCCAGAACGGGGCGGCCCGGGGCGAGGCCAACAGCATTCTGCTGGCCGGGGGCATGGGGCTGGCGTCGATGGCGGCGCTGGTCGGCCGGCCGGAGCCGTTCGGCCGACGTCGGGCCCGCAGGGCCGGCTGGGCCGACGAGGAGGCGCTGTGACAGCGGCCACCGCCAGCCCCACCCGGACCGGCGCCCTCATCGCTGTGAGCCAGGACGGCCGCATTCCCCTCCATGTGGTGGTGGTCGACCGGCTCGACGTGGGCCGGGAGTGCGACGGCCTCCTGCTCGCCGACCAGCGGGTGTCGCGCCTCCACCTGCGCCTTGAATTGGTGGAGGGTCGCATGGTGGTGGCCGACCTGGGCTCCAGCAACGGCACCTTCGTCGACGGCCTCCGGGTCCGGGCGCCGGTGGTGCTCGAACCGCTGTCCACGATCACCCTCGGCACCACGTCGATCCGCCTGCTGGGCGTAGCCCCGCTGCCAGGCCGGGAACGGGCGGCGGCCCCCGATCAGGAGGCGATCGCCCCCGACCAGGGCCTGGGGGCCGAGCCGCCCCGCCTCCGCCAGCCGACCACCAACCTCAGCGGTATGTGGCCGGCCGGCGCGACCGCGTCGCCCACCCCAGGCTGAGCCCGGCCAGGCCGCCGAGGACGGCGCAGGCGGTGATCGTGGCCACCGCCAGACGACGGTCGCCCGCCACCCAGGCGAAGCCAGCGGCCGCCACCCCCAGCACGGCCCCGGCCAGACCGAGGCCGAGCAGCGAGCCGATGGCCTCGGGCCGGCGAGCCAGCCCCTTGCGGTGTGACGAGGCGCTGGCCAGCCCGAACAGGGCCACCAGGGTGAGCACGATGGTGGGGGCGGTGGTGAACCAGGGCTGGGTGGCCCGGACCTCGACCTGGCGGGGTGGATCGGTGCTGTCGACGACCTGGGCCGACGCGTCCACCGTGCCCGCCACCGTCCACCGCAGATAGCCGGGCAGGAAGCCCACCCGGCCCCCCCGGCTGCTGGCCTGATCGTTCTCGACCCGCCCCAGCGGCAGGCCCAGGACGCTGAATCGCACCAGCGACCGGGAGCTCCCGTTGCTGGGATCGACGATGGGCAGGACGGCCGACTCGGCCGACAGATCGACGGCGAAGGGGAGGACGGTCCCGGGGACGATGGCCGGGTCGGCGGCGGCCGCCGACCCGGGGCTCCGCAGAGCCACGACTGCCACCGCCACCGCCAGCAGTGCCGCCAGTAGTCGCGCCAACGGGGCGGCGATCGGCCGCCGGCGGGGCGCGTCGCCCCTGGATCGCCGGCGGCGACGGGTCTCCGCCCCGGCGGCCAGGGGCCCGGGATAGCCGGGATCGCCACCGCCCCCCGCCCCCGATCCAGCAGCGACGTGGCGCACGTCCACCACCTGCGAGGGGGTCACACCGGTCAGGTCGACCGACACCCGGGCCCGCCCGAGGTCGACCACAGTGGCCGGGGCCGGGCCGGGGTCGATCGGGACGGAGACGCCGGGGGCCAGCGTGCCCCCGCCGCCGGGGTTGGGGGTGCGGCAGGCCCAGGTGATGGCGTCGGACATGGCCACCGACAGCCCGGTGGCGGCGAGCCAGTTCGACCCCCACGCACCGGCCGCCGCTTGGCCCAGGGCCACGGCGAAGTCTTCCACCGTGGGGTGGCGGTCGGCCACCGAACGAGCCAGGCCCCGGTCGACGACGGCGGCGATGGCCAGGGGCACGTGGGGGGCGCGGGGGCCGAGGGGCGGGGCGTCGTCCCTGATCCTCGCGATGAGGGTGGCCATGGGGGTGGCGGCCCGGGCGAAGGGCAGCAGCCCGCACAGCATCTCGTGGAGCATGGTGGCGCAGGCATAGACGTCGGCCGCCGGCCCCACGGCCAGACCCTCAGCTTGCTCGGGGGCCATGTAGGCCGGTGTGCCGAGGATGGCCCCGTCGGCTGTGGCCAGGGTCCGGTCGCCTCCCATCACCTTGGCGATGCCGAAGTCGGTGACCTTGAGCCAGCCCTGCCCGGTGAACATGAGGTTGTCGGGCTTCACGTCACGGTGGAGGACGCCGTGACGGTGGGCATGGTCGAGGCCGGCGGCGGCGGCCAGGATCAGACCGCAGGCCACCGGGGCCGTCACCCCCCGGGACGTGAACCGCTCCCACACCGTGCCCCCGGGCAGGCGTTCCATGATCAGCGCCAGGTGGCCGGCCCGGTCGACGAAGTCGAACACCTGCACCACGTGGGGGTGGTTGAGGGAGGCCAGCGTCTGGGCTTCGTGAACGAACCGCTGGCGCACGGTGTCGTCGAGGGCGAAGCCGAACGGCAACTCCTTGATCGCCACCTCCCGATCGAGGGTGCGATGGCGGGCGGCCAGCACCACGCCCATGGCCCCTCGGCCCAGCTCGCCCCGGATCTCGTACTCGGGGAGGACAGCCTCCAACGGGCTCCGAGCGGCGGCATCGGAAGCCATGGTCTCCTTCCAGCCGCGCCAGGGGCCTGCCGAACTCTAGCCCGCCCGACGGAGTCGGTGGCGGTGGATGGGCCCGGCTACTGGACGAGAGTTCTCGCCGCCAGGGTGTGGAGTCCCTCGGGGCCGCCCGCCGCCTCCACCAGGAGCTGGCCGGCCAGGTCGGCCAGCAGGAGGTGCTCGTCGGTGACGAGGCGATGACCGCCGGTGGAGCCGGCCATGATCGTGCCCACCACCTTGTCGTCGGCCACCACCGGCACGGCGAAGGCCGACGTCAACCGGGTCCGGGCCAGCCCGTCCGCCGCCACCACGTCGGACTCGTCGGGGCGGCGCCACAGCACGAGGTCGCCGGTGGTGAGGGCGAGGGCGTCGGGCGACCAGGGATCGAGGGGCGGGAGCGGCGACCCGTGGCTGGTGGCCGAGGCCACCGTCACCAGCTCGCCGCCGGGGGCAACCAGGCACACCCGGCACACCTCTATCCCCCGCAGAGCGGCCAGCTCCCCGGCAGCCACGGCGGCGGCGTGACCGGCGTCGAGCCGGTCGAAGGCGTTGGCCACCACGTGGAGGGCGGCCAGCTCGTCGGCCCGACGGTCGGCGATCAGGGCCGCCTTGGACCGCTCGGTCTCGGCCCGCAGCGCGATCTCGGTGGTCCGGCACAGCTCCAGGGCGGCGGCCACCACCGAGGCCGCCTGGTCCAGCGTCATGAGGTCGGGCCCGGTGAACCCGATCGTGGCCCGGGCCGCCAGCAAGGCTCCCACCGGCTGCTCCAGGGACCGCATCGGCACCACCACGGCGCTGAGCAGGCCCCGGGCGGCCAGCTCGGCCACATCGGGGTAGGGGGACACGGCGGTGTCGGGCTCGTAGATCAGCTCGCCCGTCTCGGCCGCCGTGCGTACGGCCGAACGGGGGTGCCAGTTGCCGTCGTCGAGCACCCCGACGACCAGATGATCGAGGGGACAGCAAGCACCGATCCGGCGGGCCGCCGCCGCCACCAGGGCAGCCCGGTCGGTGGCCTGGAAGGTGTCGGTGGCGAGGCCGCCCAGCTCCTCCACCCGGCGGGCCAGCTCCCCGCTCAGCCCGCGGGGCGGGCCCGGCTCATCGGGCTCGGTGCGGGGGTCCACCGGTGCCATCGGCTCCCGGGACAGCAGGCCGAACGGCGAGGCCGCCGGCCCGTTCGGCTCATGGGATACTGCCAGCTCCTGTGGTGCCACCCGTGCCCATCGGACGGTTCGCCCCGGCCCTGAGCATGTCGGCCCCGACGCTGGGTCGGTCGACCTGGGCCGGCGTGGGCCAGGGAGCTGGTGGCGCTGGGCGATCCCTCCGAACGACCCCGCCCGACGCAGTGCCGGGCGCGGCCACGAGCCACAATGGGACATGGCACGTGCCGTCAACATCCGGGAGCTCGCCACCAAGCGGGAGGTGGCCACCGAGTTGGCCCACCACGGGTCGGGCTACGTGCTGGCGGCCGCCATGGCCGGCGGGTTGGCGTTGCGGGGTAGGGGCCCCCGGCCGGGTCGGGGCGACGCCGCCGCCGTGCTGGCTGTGGTCGCCCTCCAGCCCGTCATCGAGTGGGGCCTCCACCGGTTCCTCCTGCACATGCCGGCCCGCATGGTGGCCGGACGGCGGCTCGACCCGGCTGCGACCCACCGGGGTCACCACCAGGTGCCCGACGACGTGGGGGGTGCCCTGCTGGGTACCAGCTTCGCCGCGTCGAACGGGGCAGTGGTGGCCGTGGCCGCAGCCGGGATCGGGGCGGCCGTGGGCGGTCCGGTGGCCGTGGGTTCAGCCGTGGCGGCGGGTGAGGCCGGGCTCCTGGCCTACGAGTGGGTCCACCTCCTGTCCCACAGCGGATACCGGGGCCGTACCGCCTGGTTCCGCCAGCTGCGGGCCAGCCACCTCCGCCACCACCACCGGGACGCCGCCACCAATTTCGGGATCACCTCCCGCCTCATCGACCGTCTCCTCGGTACCGCCGCCTGACGCCTCCCCGGAGCCGCCGCCAGTTCCCGGTGCACCGAGCACCGCCGGCGACCCACCACGCACCGAGATCCCGATGCTCCCCGCACCGGGTGCGCCACGCCCCACCGGCGGTGCTCCCTGCACCGGGTGTGCCACACACCACGCGCCGGACGCCGGACGCCGGACACAGGACGCCGGCGATTTCTCTCGGCGGGGTGGGCGAGACAGACTGGCGGGCACACCGGGTCTGATCACGTTTCGAAAACGAACGAGGAGAACGAGATGCGCTTCGGGGTGTTCTACGAGCTGCAACTGCCCAAGCCGTGGGGCGAAGGGGCCGAGCACCAGCTGGTGCAGGAGGCCATCGAGCAGGTGGAGCTGGCCGATCGGCTGGGCATCCACCACGCCTGGGCCGTCGAGCACCACTTCCTCGACGAGTACTCCCACTGCTCGGCGTCCGACGTGTTCCTGACCGCCCTGGCCGCCCGGACGAAGAACATCCGGGTCGGTTTCGGCATCCGCCAGGTCATCCCCCAGTACAACCCGCCGGCCCGCACGGCCGAGACGGTGGCCATGCTCGACCTGATCTCGTCGGGCCGGGTGGACTTCGGGATCGGCGAGAGCGCCACCCGCATGGAGCTGCGGGGCTTCGGGATATCGGCCCGCCAGAAGCGGGACCTGTCGCTGGAGGCGGCGGAGCAGATCGCCAACATGATGGTGATGGACCCCTACCCCGGCTACGAGGGCGAGGGCTTCACCATGCCCTGCCGCAACGTCCTGCCCAAGCCGTTCCAGAAGCCCCACCCTCCGATGTGGATCGCCTGCACCAACCGCTCGACGATCGAGGTGGCGGCCCGCAACGGGCTGGGGGCTCTGGCGTTCAGCTTCCTCGACCCCGACGAGGCCAAGCGCTGGGCCGACGTCTACTACGACATCATCCGCTCCGAGGAGTGCGTGCCCCTCACCCACGTGGTCAACGCCAACATCGCCATGGTGGCCCCGTTCTCCCTCCACCACGACCCCGACCAGGCCGTCGAGCGGGGCATCCACGGGTTCCGGTTCTTCAACTACGCCATGGGGGCCCTGGTCACCCAGGACAACAAGCCGGGCCGCACCACCTTGTGGGCCGACTACATGGCCCAGGCCAAGGCCAAGCCCCTCACCCGGCGGGCCCCCGGCATCGGCACCCCGGCCGACTTCGGCGCCCTGGTGCGCGACTACGAGGCGGCCGGGATCGACCAGGTCATCTTCCTCCAGCAGGGCGGCCTCAACCGCCACGAGCACATCTGCGAGAGCCTGCAGCTGTTCGGCGACGAGGTGCTACCCGGCTTCGTCGATGCCCGGGAGCGGGTGGAGGCGGAGAAGGCCGAACGCCTCGCCCCCTACGTGGAGGCGGCGCTGCAACGCAAGAACTGGATGCCGGAGCTGGCCGACGAGGAGATCCCGGTGGTGGGGGCGTCGCGTATGAACGCCAACGTCTACGCCAAGGTCAAAGAGGTCGGCCGGGGCGACCGCTAGCCGAGGCCGCACCATCCGGCGCCCTACGGCCCTACGCCGTATTTCTTGGCGGAGTTCGGCGGCGGGTACCGTCAGGCCATGGCGAACGATCACGGGATGCTCCCCAAGGCTGATCCGGCGGAGCTCGACCCCGAGCTGCGCAAGCGGCTCGACGTGTGGTTCGAGAAGGCCTACACCGACGACAACCTGTTCCTCACCCTGGCCCGCAAGCCCGAGGTACTGAACCAGTTCCTCAACTGGGTGACGTTCATCTACACCGACAAATCCAGCCTCGACCCGAAGATGGTGGAGCTGGGCCGGATCCGGCTCGCCTTCCGCAATGAGTGCGTCCATTGAAGCCTCGCCCGTAGCGCATCGTTGGTGCGCAAAGGACTCACCGCCGAAGAGGCCGACGCCGCCGCCGGCGACCTGGCCCAGGCCGTCGGCGTCCTGCCCCCGGCCACCATCGCCGCCCTCAAGCTGGCCGACGCCCTCACCGAGCACGGCAAGCCCCAGGTGGCCCCGGCCCTCATGGCCGAGCTGCTGGAGCACTTCGACCACGGCCAGATCCTGGAGCTGGGCTACGCCCTGTCGGTGGCGTCGGGCTGGCAGCGGATGATCGAAGCCTTCGACGTGCGCCCCGACTACTGGACCGAGGCCACCCCAGCCCCTGAACGCCCCCCGTCGAGCTGAGGCGCGCGCCCCGGACTGACTGGGATCGCCTTACGCCGGATAGGCTGGAGGGCTGTGCCTACTGCCGTTCGGTGGCCAAGGCCAACCAGAACGAGGTGAATGGGATGGCTTCGCGCCATGACCTGCGAAACGTGGCCATCGTGGCCCATGTCGATCACGGAAAGACCACCCTGGTCGACGCCATGCTCCGCCAGACCGGGGTGTTCCGGTCGAATGAGGCCGTGGTCGACCGGGTGATGGACTCCGGCGATCTGGAGCGCGAGAAGGGCATCACGATCCTGGCCAAGAACACCTCGGTGCGGTGGAAGGACTTCACGTTCAACATCGTCGACACCCCCGGCCACGCCGATTTCGGGGGCGAGGTGGAGCGGGCGCTCACCATGGTCGACGGGATCGTGCTCCTGGTCGACGCGGCCGAGGGCCCCCTGCCCCAGACCCGGTTCGTGCTGCGCAAGGCTCTGGCCCGCGACCTGCCCGTGATCCTGGTGATCAACAAGGTCGACCGGCCCGACGCCCGGGCGGCCGAGGTGGTCGACGAGGTGTACGAGCTCTTCTTCGACATCGACGCCCGCGACGACCAGGTGGACTTCCCGATCCTCTACTGCGCCGCCCGCGACGGCTGGGCCTCCCCCATCCTCGAAGATGGCGGGGGCGACCTGGGTCCCCTGTTCGAGACGATCCGCGACACCATCCCGGCCCCCACCTACACCGAGGGCCACCCCCTGCAGGCCTGGGTTACCAACCTCGACGCCTCCCCCTACCTGGGCCGCCTGGCCCTGTGCCGGGTCATGAACGGCACGTTGAAGCGGGGCCAGACCGTAGGCCTCCAGCGGGTCGACGGCCGCCTCGACTCGGTGAAGCTGTCGGAGCTGTACCTCACCGAGGCCCTCACCCGGGTCCCGGCCGACGAGGCCGGCCCCGGCGACCTGGTGGCGGTGGCCGGCATCGACGACATCATGATCGGCGAGTCGCTTGTCGACATGGCCGATCCCCGCCCCCTGCCCATCATCGAGGTCGACCAGCCCGCCCTGTCGATGACGATCGGCTGCAACACCTCGCCCCTGGCCGGCAAGGAGGGGTCGAAGGTCACCGCCCGCATGATCCGCAACCGGCTCGATGCCGAGCTCGTGGGCAACGTGAGCATCCGCGTGCTCACCACCGACCGGCCCGACGCCTGGGAGGTCCAGGCCCGGGGCGAGCTCCAGCTGGCGGTGCTGGTGGAGACCATGCGGCGGGAGGGCTTCGAGCTGAACGTTGGCAAGCCCGAGGTGGTCACCCGTGAGATCGACGGCGTGGTCCACGAGCCGGTGGAGCGGGTCACGATCGACGTGCCCGAGGAGCATCTGGGAGCCGTCACCCAGCTGCTGGCCGCCCGGAAGGGCCGGCTGGCCGACATGGTCAACCACGGCCTGGGCTGGGTCCGGCTCGACTATCTGGTGCCGGCCCGGGGCCTGATCGGGTTCCGCACCGAGTTCCTCACCGAGACCCGGGGCACCGGCGTGCTCAACCAGTCGATGGAGGGCTTCGAGCCCTGGTACGGCGAGATCCGCACCCGCCGCACCGGCTCCCTGGTGGCCGACCGCATGGGCCCGGTCACGGCCTACGCCCTGATCAGCCTGCAGGAGCGGGCCGACATGCACGTGGCCCCCGGTGTCGGCGTCTACTGCGGGATGATCGTGGGCGAGAACTCCCGCTCGGAAGACATGGACGTGAACGTCACCCGGGAGAAGCAGCTCACCAACCACCGGGCCGCCGGCTCCGACAACACGGTGAAGCTCACCCCGGCCCGGAACCTGTCGCTGGAGCAGGCGCTGGAGTTCATCGCCAGCGACGAGTGCGTCGAGGTGACCCCCACCAGCATCCGCCTGCGCAAGGTTGAGCTCGACCCCAACGTGCGGGGCCGGGCGGCCAAGCAGCGCAAGAATGCCAACTCCTCCGCCTGACCACCCGCCAACAGACATCGCCACGATTTGCTCACCCACATCGCTATGATCGATCCCTTACGAGCTCGATTGGGCGAAGGGGTTCGAGGTGGGCGACGTCGACGGTGTCGATCAGGCTGGGTCATGGCTCATGGTCACACCCACCTACCGGGGTGATCGGGAACAGTTCGCCCTGCTCAACGAATCGTTCCTGCGGTTCGCCCCGCCGGGTCTGATCCACCAGGTCATCGTCGACCGGGCCGACCTTTCCCTCTTCGAGGGCTTCCGGCACGACCGTATGCGGCTCACGACGGCCGAGGAGGTGCTTCCCGGCCGGGTACGCAAGATCAGGGTCGCTGGCCGGTCGGCCTGGGCCGGCACCCGGTTCCCGCCGGTGCGCAACTGGATCGCCCAGCAGCTGATGAAGATCGCCGCCGCCTGTGACTCAGACCGCCCCTACCTGCTGTTCGCCGACTCCGACGTCGTGTTCCTACGCCCGTTCGGGATCGACCGGTTCACCGACAGCCGCCGGGTGGCCCTGTCGCGGGTGCGGTCCGAGTTCGAGGACCTGCCCCACTGGCGGCAGGCCAGTGCCCGGCTGCTGGGCCTCGGCCACCCGCAGTCGTTCGCCACCGTCAACTACGTGTCCAACCTCATCCCCTGGCGCCGGGACGTGGCCCGGGCCATGGTGGCCCGGGTGGAGGCCCACCACCGGGGCGGGTGGGCGGCCAACATCGCCCGGGAGCTGCGGTTCAGCGAGTACACGCTCTACGGCGTGTTCGCCGAGGAGGCGCTGGGCCTGGATCAGGCCGGGCACTACCCGTGGGACGACCCGATCCTGAACATGTGCTGGAACGAGCCCATGGGCAGCCGGACCGAGATCGACAGGCTGCTGGACTGCACCCTGCCTGAACACATCGGCGCCATGTTCCACTCGAAGGCCGGTCTCGACCGGGCCCAGCTCCGGGCCGCGGTCGAGG
The DNA here is from genome assembly GCA_902826025.1 of uncultured Actinomycetes bacterium. Taxonomy (GTDB): domain Bacteria; phylum Actinomycetota; class Acidimicrobiia; order Acidimicrobiales; family SZUA-35; genus CADEDH01. The sequence continues at coordinate 4,187 of CADEDH010000110.1, read as the reverse complement.
CACGGTGGTCGCAGAGCACCGCCTGACCAGCCCGTTCGATCGCGCCCGGCCTCTCGCGATAGGTTGACCGACGACGCTCGGCCCGATGCGCGTCCCGGGAACCACCACTCCGGGGCGTCTGGGGGGCGCACCGACGAGACCGCACCGACGACGACAAGGAGATGGTGTGAAGTATCTGGCACCGAAGACGGTGGAAGAAGCAACGACACTGCTGGCGGAACACCCCGGAGCCACGGTCTTCGCCGGTGCGACCGACGTGATCCCGCAGCTCAAGGCGGGGCGGCCCGAGCCGGAGGCGCTGGTCGACCTGAAGAAGATCAGCCAGGCCGTTTCGGTGTCCGACGAGGGCGGTCACTGGTCGATCGGGGCCGCCACCGCCACCGCCAAGCTCACCGGCAACAAGGCCCTGGCTGCCGAGTTCCCGGGGCTGGTGGAAGCGGCCGGCCTGATCGGGTCGGACCAGGTGCAGAGCCGGGCCACGCTCGGCGGCAACCTGTGCAACGCCTCCCCGGCTGCCGACTCGGTTCCGGCCATGATCGCCAACGGCATGCGGGCCGTGATCGCCGGCCCCGGCGGCACCCGCACCGTGGCCGTGGAGGACATCCCCACCGGCCCCGGTAGTACTCAGCTGCAGCCCGGTGAGTTCGTGGTCAGCTTCGAGCTCGACCACGCCCCGGCCCGCACCGGTGACGCCTACCTCCGCCTCATCCCCCGCACCGAGATGGACATCGCGGTGGTGGGGGCGGGCGTCCGCATCACCCTCGACGACGCCGGCAACGTGGCCTCCGCCACCGTCGCCATCGGCGCCGTGGCCCCCACCGCCCGTCGGGTACCGGCGGCCGAGGAGGCCCTCGTCGGCAACCCCATAAACGACACCACGCTGGCTGCGGTGGCCGAAGCCGCTTCCGCCGCCTGCAACCCCATCGACGACAAGCGCGGCACGATCGCCTACCGGCGTCAGGTGGCCGGCGTCCTGGCCCGCCGGGCCGTGGTTGCCGCCGCTGAACGGGCCGCCGCCAGCACCAACGGAGCCAGCAACAACGGAGAGACGCGATGAGCCGCACCCACGTCACCTGCACCATCAACGGCGACGAGGTGGAGTTCCTCTGTGAGGACGACACCACCCTGCTGAACGCCCTGCGCGACGAGGTGGGCCTCACCGGGTCCAAGGAAGGCTGCGGCACCGGCGACTGCGGTGCCTGCTCGGTCATCATGGACGGCGCCCTCACCTGCGCCTGCCTGGTGTTCGCCCCCGAAGCCGAGGGGGCCACGGTGGTGACCGTCGAGGGCATCGCCGACGGCAACAAGCTCCACCCCTTGCAGCAGACGTTCCTCGAGGGGGCGGCCCTGCAGTGCGGGGTCTGCACCCCCGGATTCCTGGTGGCGGCGAAGGCCCTGCTCGACGAGAACCCGCACCCCACCGAAACCGAGGTGCGCTACGCCCTGGCCGGCAACCTCTGCCGTTGCACGGGCTACGACAAGATCATTCGGGCCGTACTGGCCGCTGCTGACTACAACGGATCTGAAGGGTAAAGGGGACACCCACCATGGCGATCATCGAACAGGACACCACCAACCCGGGCTTCAAATGGATCGGCACCCGCCCGATCCGGCCCGACGGCTACGAGAAGGTGACGGGCAAGGCCCGTTTCGGAGCCGACATGATGCTCCCGGGGCAGCTGGAGGGGGCCGTGCTGCGCTCCCCCCACGCCCACGCCCGCATCGTGTCGATCGACACCAGTGAGGCCGAGACGATGCCGGGGGTGAAGGCCATCGTCACCGGGGCCGACTTCCCCGACCTGGCCGAGGCCGGGGCCGGCGCCGCCGACCTCGACCTGGCGGTCAACGTCATCGCACGCGACAAGGTGCTCTACGAGGGCCACGTGGTGGCGGCGGTGGCGGCCGACACCCGCAAGCAGGCCCAGGCCGCCATCAAGGCCATCAAGGTGAACTACGAGGTCCTCCCCCACGTGCTCACCGTCGACGAGGCCATGGCCTCCGACGCCCCCATCCTCCACCCCGGCACCCGCACCAAGAACGTGGAGCCGGCCCCCGAGGCCGACTCCAACGTGATCAGCCGGGTCGTCCAGCAGTTGGGCGACCTCGACGCCGGCTTCGCCGCCGCTGACGTGGTGGTGGAGCGCACGTTCACCACCAAGCCGGTGCACCAGGGCTACATCGAGCCCCACGCCGCCGTGGCCGACGCCATGCCCAACGGGCGGGTGCACGTGTGGTGCTCGTCGCAGGGCCACTTCGCCATGCGGACGATGACGGCCACCGTGCTCGGCTGCGACCCCACCCGGATCAAGGTCACCCCGGCCGAGATCGGCGGCGGGTTCGGCGGCAAGCTGAGCATCTACCTGGAGCCGCTGGCCGGACGCCTGTCCCAGAAGTCGGGCCGCCCTGTCCGGATCGTGATGAACCGGGACGAGGTGTTCAAGGGCACCGGCCCGGCGTCGGGCACCAAGATCACGGTCAAGATCGGGGCCACCAACGACGGCAAGCTCACCGCCTGCCAGTCCTGGCTGGGCTACGAGGCGGGGGCCTTCGCCGGCTCCCCCGTCGGTGCCGCCACCATGACCATGATCGCGCCCTACCAGTTCGAGAACCTCCTGCTGGAGGGCTACGACGTGGTGGTCAACAAGCCCAAGGTGGCCGCCTACCGGGCCCCCGGGGCCCCCATGGCCGCCTTCGCGGTGGAAAGCGTGATCGACGAGATCGCTCAGAAGATCGGCATGGACCCGATCGAGCTGCGGCTCAAGAACGCCTCGGTGGAAGGGAGCCAGGCCGCCTACGGCCCCAAGTTCCCCAAGATCGGCTACGTCGAGACGCTGGAAGCGATCAAGAACCATCCGAACTACCAGATCCCCCTCGGCCCCAACCAGGGCCGGGGTGTGGCCAGCGGGTTCTGGTTCAACGCCGGCATGAACTCGTCGGCCACCGTGCACCTCAACGAAGACGGCAACGTCACCGTGATCGTCGGCTCGCCCGACATCGGCGGCAGCCGGGCCTCGATGGCCCTGATGGCGGCCGAGACGTTCGGCATCGACGTGGCCCGGGTCCAGCCTCTGGTGGGCGACACCGAGACCGTCGGCTTCAACGACGTCACCGGCGGCTCCCGTACCACGCTGGCCACCGGCCAGGCCGTGACCGAGGCCTGCGAGAAGGTCAAGGTCGATCTGATGGCCCGGGCGGCCAAGACGTGGAACTGCGACGTGGCCGACGTCGAATGGGTCGACGGCCAGGTGCAGAAGCTCGACGGCTCCGAGCCGCCGCTGTCGATGGCCAAGCTGGCCCGGGGCTGGGGCCGCACCGGCGGCCCGGTGTCGGCCACCGCCTCCCTCAACGCCCGGGGCGTGGGCTCGGCCTTCTCGACGCAGGTGTGCGACGTGGAGGTCGATCCCGAGACCGGCATCGTGAGGGTGCTGCGGTACCTGACGGCCCAGGACGCCGGCCGGGCCATCCACCCCAGCTACGTGGAGGGCCAGTTCCAGGGCGGTGTCGTGCAGGGCATCGGCTGGGCCCTCAACGAGGAGTACGTCCACACCGCCGAGGGCACGATGGACAACCCGTCGTTCCTCGACTACCGGATCCCGGTGGCCTCCGACCTGCCGATGATCGACACGATCATCGTGGAGGTCCCGAACCCCGGCCACCCCTGGGGTGTTCGGGGCGTGGGCGAGGTGGGCATCGTGCCCCCGCTGGCCGCCGTGGCCAACGCCGTGTCGAACGCCACCGGCTGCCGGCTCACCGATCTGCCGATGTCGCCCATGCGGGTCCTCGACGCCCTGAACCAGAAGTCCAACGGCGGCAACGGGCACTAGGTAGCAGTCGTGATCCGGGTGCACTTCGGCCAGGCCCTGCGTGATCTCACGGGGGGCCAGGCCAATGTGGAGGTCGAGGCGTCGACGGTGCGGGAACTGTTTCGCACCCTCGACACCCGGTTCCCCGGTATCGGAGAGCGGCTGGAGCACGGCACGTCGGTGGCCGTCAACGGCGAGATCATCGCCGATGCCATCTTCGAGTCGCTCCCGGCCGACGCCGAGGTGCACTTCCTGCCCACCCTGGCCGGCGGCTGACGCTCACCACCCACAACTGAGCAAGCCAGCGACGGCCCGGGGCTCAACAGCCCCGGGCCGTTTCAATTGCCCGGACAGGCTTGTTCATCGATACTGGCGCCACCTTGA
>CADEDH010000109.1 GCA_902826025.1 uncultured Actinomycetes bacterium | reverse complement strand
CCGGCTCACGGGCTGGCCCATCATCATCCGGTAGACGTCGTACACGCCGTCGACCTGGCGGATGGCCCTTATCAGCCAGTCCAGGTGGGCCGGGTCGGAGATCTCGAACTCGAAGGCGAGCTTGGCGATCCGGTCTTCGGAGGTGGACGAGGCCGAACTCAGGATGTTGATGTGCTGGTCCGAGACCGCCTGGTACACGTCGGCCAGGAGGTGGGTGCGGTCGTACGCCTTCACCTCGAGCGACACCACGAAGCTGTCGGCCTTGCCGTCGGAGTCCCACTCCACGTCGATCAGGCGGTCGAGCTGGGACGACGCCAGCGACTCCGCATTGGCACAGTCTGTGCGATGCACCGACACCCCGCGGCCCCGGGTGACGAACCCCATGATCCGGTCGCCGGGGACCGGGGTGCAACACCGCGACAGGCGCACGAACACGTCGTCGTAGCCCTCCACCCGCACCCCGGCCGACGTGGGATCCCGGCGGGCCCGGGGCGAGGTCCGGGTGATGATGGGTGGGGTGGGCGCCGGGTCTTCGGTGGCCACCAGTTCCTTGGCGATCCGGGCCGCCGCCGTCTCGGCCGACAGCCGGCTGTCGCCGATGGCGGCCTGCAGGGCCTCGAGATCGGCGAAGTTCATGTCCTGGGCGATGGCGTCGAGCGTGCGGGGGGTGCCGTTGTGGTTGGTACCGGCCCGGGCCAGCCGGTTGAGGTCGGCCCGGGTGATCCCCTCCCGGCGCAGGGCGCGGTCGAGATGGAGGCGCCCCTCCTTCGTGGCTTCCTCCCGCCGTTCGCGGGAGAACCACTGCTTGATCTTGGACGACGCCCGCTGGGACGACACGAACTTCAGCCAGTCCCGCGACGGGCCAGCCCCCTCGACCTTGGAGGTGAAGATCTCCACCACCTGACCCGAGTGCAGCTGCTCCGACAGGGGTACGAGCTTCCCGTCGACCTTGGCTCCCACGCAGCGGTGGCCCACGTCGGTGTGGATGGCGTAGGCGAAGTCGATCGGCGTGGACCCAGCGGGCAGGGTGGTCACCGCTCCCTGCGGCGTGAACACGTACACCTCACCCTGGTCGAGGTCGACCTTGAGGTTGGCCATGAACTCGTCGGGGTCGGAGGTCTCCTTCTCCCAGTCGATGATGCGCTTGAGCCAGGGCAGGTCGACGTTGTTGGCCTCGGCCCCGTCTTTGTAGGCGAAGTGGGAGGCCACCCCCGACTCGGCCCGGTCGTGCATGTCGCGGGTGCGGATCTGGACCTCGATCACCTTGCCCTGAGGCCCCACCACCGTCGTGTGCAACGACTGGTAGAGGTTGAACTTGGGCATGGCGATGTAGTCCTTGAACCGGCCCGGCACCGGCTTCCAGATGGCGTGGATCGAACCCAGGGCGGCGTAGCAGTCTCGCACGGAGTCGACGACCACCCGGATGCCCACCAGGTCGTGGATCTCATCGAAGGCCTTGCCCTTGAGCACCATCTTCTCGTAGATCGAATACAGGTGCTTCTCCCGCCCCGCCACCTCGGCCGGGATGCCGAGCTCGGTGACCCGGTTGCGGACGTCCTCCAGCACCTGGGTGAGGTAGAACTCCCGCTCGGGCGCCCGCACCGCCACCATGTGGTCGATCTCGGCGTAGCGCTTGGGGTGGAGGGCGGCGAAGCTGAGGTCTTCCAGTTGGACCTTCAGCTCCTCCATACCCAGGCGATGGGCCAACGGGGCGTAGATGTCGAGCGTCTCGCGGGCCGTGCGCTCCTGTTTCCAGGCCGGCAGGGCGGCGATCGTGCGCAGGTTGTGGAGGCGGTCGCACAGCTTGATGATCAGGACCCGGATGTCCTTGGCCATCGCCACCAGCATCTTGCGGAACGACGCCGCCTGCTGGTGCTCTTTGGAGTCGAACCGGAGACGATCGAGCTTGGTGACGCCGTCGACGATCATGGCCACCTCGGACCCGAAGGCCCGTTGGATGTCTTCCAGCTCGATCCGGGTGTCTTCCACCGCATCGTGAAGGAGGGCGGCGGCCACCGCCGAGGCGTCGTTCATCCCCAGGTCGGCCACGATCTTGGCCACGCCGAAGGGGTGGACGATGTAGGGCTCGCCCGAGCGGCGGCGCTGATTGTCGTGGGCCTTGGCCGCCATGCGGTAGGCCCGGGCCACGACGTCTATCTGGTTCTCGGCATCGGGACCGCGGAACACGTGGATCAGCGGTGCGATCTGCTCTTCGGTCTGGCGTCGTTCACGACGCCAGGGCAACACGCGCTCGACCGTGACCATTGCGGAGGGATTCACCTCGTTTCCCGCTGGGACAGCTCAGTGCCGTTGAAACCTGTCATCCACTGTAGCCAATTCCCCATCAGTGGACGGGACCGGAACCGAGTGGCCGGTCAGGGAGATCAGCGCCGCTTCTTCTTGCGGGGGCGAGGGGCGAACTCGGTCTCCACCAGCACCGCTCCGGCCCCAGGACGCCCGGCCCCGGCGGCCACGCCCCGTCGATCGGGACCGGCCCCGGTTTCGCCGCCGTCGGCCTCGTCGTCATCGACCTCGTCGGTGTCAACCGGGCGGGCGGCGGGTGCTGCTCCGGTGGCCCGAGTGGACGGGCCGCTGCGGGGAGTGGCGCGGCGGGTGCCTTTGGCCGCCTCCTTGGCCGCCGCTTCGGCCAGTGCCGGATCGCGCTGCTTGAGCCAGACGAGCACCGGGGCGGCCACGAACACCGAGGAATAGGTGCCGAGGATGAGACCGATGAACAGGGCGAGGGCGAAGTCCCACAGGGTGTCGCCGCCCAGCAGCACCACGCCGATGACCAGCATCGACACCACGGGCAGGATGGTGGCCAGCGTGGTGTTGAGCGACCGCATCAACACCTGGTTCATCGACCGGTTGACCAGCTCCACCGGGCTCACCCGGGCCCCCATGGTCCCCTGGTTCTCCAGCACCTTGTCGTAGACCACCACCGTGTCGTACAGCGAATAGCCGAGGATCGTGAGCAGGGCGATCACGGTGGCCGGGCTCACCTCGAAGCCGAACAGGGCGTAGACGCCGGCCGTGATCCCGAGATCGTGGATCACCGACACGAGTGCCCCCACCGCCATGCGCCACTCGAGCCGCCAGGCCAGGTAGAGCGACACCACCACGAAGAACAGGATCAGGGCCCGGACGGCCTTGGCCGTGATCTGGGAGCCCCAGGTGGGCCCGACGGTGGACACGCTGACCTCGTCGGTCGACACGTCGCCCAGCTCGGCCAGGCCCGCCACCACCTCCGGGCTGGATTCGATGGCCTCGGTGCCGGCCTGGACCCGGATGAAGTTGCCCCCATCGGGATCGGCCACGAGTTGGACCCGGGCCTCGGGCAGCCCGGAGGCCTCCCGCCCCTCGGCCACCGTGACCCCGTCGGCCACCGGTACGGTCCACACGCCGCCGCCCTCGAAGTCGATGCTGAGGTTCAGGCCCCGCAACACCAGCAGGATGACGGTGAGCACTACCAGGGCGCCCGAAACGATCGTGGAGTACCGCCACAGCCGGCGGAAGTCGATGCTGGTCTGGTTGGCGTACAGAGCGCCCAGGAAGCTCATCGTTGCCCCTCGTCGATTGCGGCCCGCTCGGGGCGGCGGTTGCCGGTCATGCCGTGGCCCCCGACGTCTTGCGCACGCCGAGCAGAAGGTCGGGCCGCTCGGCCAGACCCTTGCGTCGGGCCAGGAACGTGAGGGCCGGACGCATGAACAGCCATGCGTTCAACAGGTCGAACAGAGTGGCCAGACCGAGGTAGAAGGCGAAACCTCGCACCGCCCCCACCGTGAGGAAGTACAGCAGCACGGCGGCGATGAGGCTCACGAAGTCGGCTTTGATCACGGTGGAGAACGCCGTCTTGTACGCCCGCTCCACCGCCGAGTTCATCTTGCGGCCCGACTGGTACGCCTCTTTCACGTTTTCGAAGTAGACGATGCTGGAGTCGGCTGCGATGCCGATGGACACGATCAGGCCCACCACACCGCCGAGGGTGAGGGCCAGGCCCCGCTCGGCTCCGAAATAGGAGATGACGGTCCAGATCATTGCCGCCGACAGGCCCAGGCCGCTGATCGTGATCAGCGCGGCCAGCCGGTAGTAGAGCAGCAGATACAGCGCCACCAGGGCCAGGCCGATGAGGCCGGCGATCACACCGGCCCGCAACACATCGGTGCCGATCGTGGCCGACACCGTGCGCACCTGCTGGGTCTCCAGCTCCACCGGCAGGGCACCGAACCGGAGCACCGAGGCCAGGTCCTTGGCATCGTCCTCGACGAAGTCGCCCGAGATCACGATCTGGTCCCGACCGAAGCTGGCCTCCCGGATCGACGGGGCCGACACCACCCTGTGGTCGAGCACGATGGCCAGCCGGCCGGCGAGGCAGATGTTGGGATCAGGGTTGGAGACGTAGCACCGCTGGGCCGCCTGGTTGAACAGATCGATGCCGTTGGCGCCGGACTTGAACACCGGGTTGACCACCCACTGACCGGCCTGGTCGAGCGTCGCTCCGGCGGTCTCCACGGCATCGCCCGTGAGCAGGGTCGGCCCCAGGCACAGCAGGGTGCCGTCGCGGTCTTCCAGCAGGACCGGCTTGTCGGCCACATCGGCCTCGGGGGCGGTGGGCTCGCCCTGACCGCAGGCCTCGATGAGGGCCAACTGATCCGGGCCGAGCGTGCCCTGCGGGAGCGGGACGTCGGTGCTGGCCGTGCCCGTGCCGGCGGTGTCGGCCAGGGTGGTGCCCGTGCCGGCGGTATCGGCCACGGTGGTGGAGGCGTCGGCGGCCGCCGTGGTGGCTGTCGTGTCCTGGGTGGGCGCCTGGGCCCCGAACCGGCCGTTGAAGCCGAGGCCCTGCTCCGATCCGCCCGTAGTGGTGGAGCCAGCGGTGGTGGCGGTCGTGTCGACCCCCCCGACCGTGATCCCACTGCCGGGCGCCACGGTGGTGTCGCTGCCCCCGGCGGTGTCGACGGTGTCGGTGGCCGGCGTGCTGTCGCCGGTGGTGACGTCGGTGCCGGTGGTGACGGCGGCGTCGAGGGCGTCGGCCGACGGCAGCTCGTACATCACCGGGCGGAACCGGAGCTCGGCCGTCTGGCCCACCAGGGCCAGGGCCCGACCCTGTTCCTTGATACCGGGCAGGTCGACCACGATCGTGTCGCCCTGACGGGCGATCTCGGGCTCGGCCACGCCCAGGGCGTCGACCCGGGAGCGGAGGATCTCGACACTCTGGTCGAGCGCCTCGCTGTCGACGTCGGTGGTGGGCTGGAGCACCACCGACACCCCGCCCTGAAGGTCGAGGCCGAGAAGCGGCCTGTTGCCGGAGGCGAAGGTGTAGATGACGCCGGCCACGGCCAGCAGCACGACGAACAGGGCAGAGAACCTCTGACTACGCGCCATCTCAGCTGTCGGCCTTGTCGGCCTTGTCGTCGGTCTTGTCGGCCTTGTCGTCCGGCTTGTCCTCGGTCTTGTCGCTCTTGGCCGCCTTGTCCCCCTTGGTGGGCGGGGGCTCGGGCTCGTCGGTCCGGAGCTTGGTGGCGACGGCGCTGCGCTCCACCTTCAGCTCCACCCGGTCGGCAACCTCGATCCACAGGACGGTGCCGTCTATGGCCTGGACGAAGCCGTGGATGCCGGAGTTCAGCACCACCTCGTCACCCTCCTGCAGGCTGGCCAGAAGCGCCCGGTGCTCCTTGGTCTTGCGCTGCTGGGGAAGGATGAGGGCGACGTACATGAGCGCCCCCAGCACCACAATCGGTAGAAACTGAGCCATCGAGCCGAACCTCCAGCGACGAGACGGTACCGGTTGGCCGTCTCTATCCGACGCCAGGCCCGTGTCGGTCGTGCGACCTTTTCCTCTGGCTGGCCGGTTAGCTCAGGGTAGTGGGGTTTCCCCCGGCGCCCACTGGGCCCAGATGCCTGCCCGGAACGCCTCGAAGCGGCCCTCGACGATGGCCTGGCGCATACGGGCCACCAGATCGGCGAGCCAGGCCAGGTTGTGCAGGGTGAGGATCCGGCCCGCCGTGGGCTCCCCCGCCACCAACAGGTGGCGGATGTAGGCCCGGGAGTAGCGGCTCGTCAGGGGATGGGCGAACCCCGGATCGATGGGCTCGTCGCTGGTGGCGTGGCGGAGGTTGCGCAGGTTGAGGCGGCCCTGCGAGGTGAGGGCGGTGCCGTGGCGGGCCAGCCGGGTGGGGAGCACGCAGTCGAACATGTCGATCCCGTTGCGGACCGCTTCCACCAGACCCACCGGGTCACCCAGACCCATGATGTACCGGGGCTGGCCGGCCGGCAGCTCGGCCGTGGCCGCGGCCAGGGCCGGCACCATCTCGTGGCGGGGCTCCCCCACCGACAGGCCGCCCACGGCGTAGCCGTCGAAGCCGATGTCCACCGTGCGCCGGGCCGACACGGCCCGCAACTCGGGGTCGACCCCACCCTGCACGATGCCGAACTGGGCCTGGTCGGGCCGGTCGTGGACGGCCCGGCACCGCTCGGCCCACCGCAGCGTGCGCTCCATCACCGCCTCCAGCTCGGCCCGGGGAGCGGGCAGGGCGGGGCACACGTCGAGCACCATGGCGATGTCGGACCCCAGCTCCTGCTGGATGCGGACCGACCGCTCGGGCGTGAGGTCCACGAAGGCGCCGTCGTAGACGGAACGGAACCGGGCCCCCTCCTCGGTGATCTTCGGGCTGAGGGAGAAGATCTGGTAGCCGCCGGAATCGGTGAGCACATGACCGCCCCAGCTCATGAACCGGTGCAGGCCGCCCTGGCCGGCGATCAGCTCGGAACCGGGCCGCAGCATCAGGTGGTAGGTGTTCCCCAGCACGATCGGGGGTCCGAGGGCGTCGAGGTCCATCGTGTCGAGCAGCTTGACCGCCCCCCGGGTGCCCACCGGCATGAACACCGGGGTGGGAATCACACCCCGGGGCGTGGTGATGCGGCCGGCCCGGGCCTGTCCGTCGGTGGCCTCCAGCTCGATCGACAGCCTCACGCCCCGACCTCGTCCTGGCCCACCGGCTCGGCCCGCTCGATCAACATCGCGTCGCCGAACGACAGGAACCGGTAGCCCTCGTCCAGCCCCATCCGGTACAGGTTCTTCCACCGGGGGCCGACGAAGGCGTCGAGCAGCACCAGCAGCGAAGAACGGGGCACGTGGAAGTTCGTGAGCAACCGGTCCACCACCTGGAAGCGGAACCCCCGGCGGATGAACAGCTCGCTGGTGCCGGTGAGCTGGCCCGTGGCCGCCGCCGTCTCCAGGGTGCGTACCACGGTGGTGCCCACCGCCAGCACCCGGCGGGCGGTCTGGATCCGATCCCAGACCCCGGGGTCCACCCGGTACCACTCGCCGTGCATGTGGTGGTCGGCCACCCGCTCGGCCGTGACCGGGCGGAAGGTCCCCAGCCCCACCCGCAGCTCCACCCGCACCACCTCGGCCCCGGCCGCCGCCAGCCGCTCCAGCAGCGCCGGGGTGAGATGGAGGCCGGCGGTGGGCGCCGCCACCGAGCCGGGGTGGCGGGCGAACACGGTCTGATACCGCTCGGCGTCGCCCAGCTCGGCGTGGATATAGGGCGGCAGCGGCACCCGGCCCACCCGCTCCACCAGGTCGTCGGCCAGCAGGGTGACGAGCCGGCGGCCGTCGCCCAGGTGGTCGCCCACTACCGCCACCACCTCGCCGTCATGGCGCAGCTCGGTGCCGGGCTCCACCCGGCGCCCGGCCCCCACCAGGGCCTGCCACTCGCGGGGCCGGCCGGTGGGCTCCAGTACCAGCACTTCCACCTTTCCTCCGGTGGCCCGCCGCAGGAGCAGGCGGGCCGGGATGACCCGGGTGTCGTTGACCACCACCACGTCGCCCGGAGCCACCTCGTCGGCCAGGTCGGCCACCCGCCGATGGTCGGCGACGGGGCCGCCGGGGGCGTGGGGCCGGTCGACCAGGAGGCGGGCCGAGTCGCGCGGCTCCACCGGCATCTGAGCGATCCGCTCGGCCGGCAGGTCGTAGTCGAACCAGGCCAGGTCGCCGGGGTCGGTCCCGGCGCCGCCGCCGTCGGGTCCGGCGCCTGGTTGGGGTCGGGTGGGAGCGGTCACCCCGCCCAGGATGCCCGAGCTCTAGGTGAACAGCGACGGGGCGCCGTCGGACGGGGCTGCCGCCGGGGGCTCGTAGCCGACGTGACGCCAGGCGGCCGGGGTGGCCATCCGGCCCCGGGGGGTGCGTTTGAGCAGGCCCTGCTGGATGAGGAACGGCTCGATGACGTCCTCCACCGTCTCGGTCGGCTCCCCCACGCTGATGGCCAGGTTGGACAGGCCCACCGGGCCGCCGTCGAAGTGGCGGCAAAGGTTCGTGAGCAGCTGGAGGTCCACCTTGTCGAGGCCCATCTCGTCGATGCCGAACAGGGCGAGGCCGTCGGCCGCCACCAGCCGGTCGACGACGCCATCGCCCCGTACTTCGGCGTAGTCCCGCACCCGGCGCAGGAGCCGGTTGGCGATGCGGGGCGTACCCCGGCTCCGGCTGGCGATCTCGGCCGCACCGGGGGCGTCGATCACCACCCCGAGCACGGTGGCGGCCCGGACGACGATCTGCTCCAGGTCGGCCGGGGCGTAGTAGTCGAGCCGGAAGTTGAACCCGAACCGGTCGCGCAGGGGTCCGGTGATCAACCCGGTCCGGGTGGTCGCCCCCACCAGGGTGAACGGCTCCAGATCGAACCGGAGCGAGCGGGCGGCGGGGCCCTTGCCCAGCACCACGTCGATCTGGCGGTCTTCCATGGCCGGGTAGAGGATCTCCTCCACCGCCCGGGGCAGCCGGTGGATCTCGTCGACGAACAGCACGTCGCCCGGCGACAGCTTGGTGAGCATGGCGGCCAGGTCGGCCGCCCGCTCGATGGCGGGCCCTGAGGTGACGTGGAGGTGGGCCCCCAGCTCGGCGGCCACGATCCCGGCCAGCGTGGTCTTGCCCAGGCCGGGCGGCCCGGCGAACAGAAGGTGATCGGCCGGGCGGGAGGCGGCCCGGGCCGCACCGAGGATGATCCCCAGCTGCTCTTTGAGCTCGGCCTGACCCACGAACTCGTCCATGGTGCGGGGCCGGATCGCCCGCTCGTAGGCCACCGTGGCCAGCTCGTCAGGTGGCCAGCCGGCGTCCAGTGCCGGCTGGACGGCCGGCTCCAGGTCATGGTCGGTGCGCTCGGGGTCGAGCCATTCGTCGCGGGGCATGGGCAGCCGCTCCCTCAGCCGCCGGCCAGCACCCGCAGGGCCCGCTTGAGCAGCTGGCCGCCGTCGAGCGCCGGGTCGTCGAGCAGGTCTCGGGGCAGGCCGGCGATGGCCGCCTTCACCTCATCGGGGCTGTAGCCCAGGTTGGTCAGAGCCTCCCGCACGTCGGCCAGGGCCCCAGGGGCGGCGGTGCCCGTGAGGTCGATGCCGGCGGCGCCCCCCGCTCCGCCATCGCCGTCGAGCAGCACGAGGCTGGAGCGCAGCTCCACCAGTAGCCGTTGCGCCGTCTTGCGCCCCACGCCCGGCACCTGGCACAGGGCGTTCAGGTCGTCCTCGGCCAGGATCCGGGCCAGGCGGTCGGCCGGGTGGGTGGTGAGGACGGCCAGGGCCAGGGCCGGGCCCACCCCGTGGGCGGCGAGCAGCCCCTCGAAGGCCACCCGTTCCTCCTTGGCCAGGAAGCCGTACAGCTTCTGGTCGGCCTCCCGGATGTGATGGTGGATGTGCAACAGCACATCACTGTCGTTGGGGAGCCGGTCGAGGGTCTGGGGGGTGACGGCCACGCGGTAGCCCACGCCGGACACCTCGATCACGATCTGGGCGGCCGAGGCCCGGTCGATCACGGCGTCCCGGTCTATCACCCGCCCCCGCAGGGAGCCGATCACGGCCGCACCGCCAGCTGGGCCCCGAGGCGGAGCGTCGGGTCGTGGGCCAGGTGGCACAGGGCGAGGGCGGCGGCGTCGGCCGCATCCACCGGCTTGGGCGGGGCGGACAGCCCCAGCAGCATCTGCACCATCGTCTGCACCTGGATCTTGTCGGCCCGCCCGTCGCCGGCCACCACGGACTTCACTGCCGAAGGAGAGTACTGGACCACCATGATGCCGCGGGCCGCCGCCTCGGCCAGGGCCAGACCCGAGGCCTGGGCCACCCCCACGGCGGTGCGAGCGTTGTTCTGGAAGAAGATGCGCTCCACCGAGACCACCGCCGGGCGGAACTCGTCGAGCAACGACTTCAGCTCGCCCTGCAGCTCGGCCAGGCGGGCCGGCAGCTCGGCGCTGGGTGGGGTGCGGATCACCCCGATGGCCACCGCCTCGGCCCGGGACCGGGGCAGCGGCCGCACCACGGCGTAGCCGCAACGCGACAGCCCCGGATCGATCCCAAGTACGAACACCCGTACGACGCTAGCCGCTGAGGCCGGCTCAAGGGGTGACCCCGAGGCGCCGATACCGGGGGGTGATGACCGGAATCCGCCCCTTCACCGTGCTGCTCGACCGGGTCAGTCGCTCGTTCGGGGGTCAGCCGGCCGTGGCCGAGCTGTCGTTCGGGGCACCGGCCGGGGCCATCACCGCCATGCTGGGTCCCAACGGCGCAGGCAAGACCACGGCGTTGCGCCTGATCACCGGGGCCCTCGACCCCGACGGCGGTGCCGTACGGGTGTTCGGCCTCGACCCCGGCCGGCCGGCAGACGGAGAAGCGGTGCGGGCCCGGTGCGGGGTGGTGACGGCCAAGCCGTCGCTCTACGACCGGCTGTCGGGACTCGACAACTTGCGCTACGCCGCCCAGCTGTACGGGTTGGGCCGGGGGAACGACGTGGATCGCCGGCTGCGGGCGGCGGCGGCCCAGTTCGGGATCGACGAGGCCCTGAGCCAGGCGGTTGGCGGCTACTCCACGGGGATGAAGACCCGCCTGGCCCTGGCCCGGGCGGTGGCCCACGACCCCGAGTTGCTGTTGCTCGACGAGCCGACGTCGGGCCTCGATCCGGAGTCGGCTGCCGCCGTGCTCGACCTGGTGCGGGCCATGACCAGCTCCGGCCGCACCGTGCTGCTGTGCACCCACCTGCTGGCCGAGGCCGACGGGCTGGCCGACGAGGTTGTGGTGCTGGAGCGGGGCACGGCGGTGGCCACCGGCTCTCCCGCTGTTCTGGCTGCCGGATACTGGCCCCATCCCCAGGTCCGGTTCGTGGCCGAGCGCCCCGCCGACCTGGACCGTCTGGCCACCTGGCCCGGCGTGGTGGGCTACCAGCGGGAACAGGACCGGTCCGTGGTCGATCTCGACGACGCCGGCCGGGTGGCCGACCTGGTCATGGGCCTGAGCCGGGACGGGGTGCGACTGAAGGCGGTGGAACCCCACCGGCCCACGCTGGAAGACCTGTACTTCGCCATCCAGGCCTCGCGCCGGACGGCCTCATCGGCCCCGACGCCGGCACAGGCACCGGCCCCGAAATCGGCACCGGCACGCGCACCGGCGGGGGCCGAGACGCCGCTGGATCCCCCGGTGGAGGTGGGACGATGACGGCCACGACCGTCGAAGGAACGGCCAGCCCCGGACGCCAGAGCCACCGGACCCCGCTGCGGTGGGGCCGGGTGCTGACCGTGGCCCGCACCGACCTGCGCCAGCTGGCCCAGGCCCGCGACTTCTGGATGCCGATGACGTTCCTCGGCGCCCTGTTCTACGCCATCGTGCCCGCCGTGCTGCTCACCACGATCGGGCGGATCGGCTCGGTCGAGGTGATCGCCCGGGTGTCGGGAGCGTTGGAGATGCTGCCCGAGACGGCCCGCTCCCAGATCCGGGGCGATTCGGCCGCCGGCCAGACCGGCTACGCCCTGGCCGTGTTCCTTTTCGCCCCCATGGCCGTGATCGTGCCGCTCACAATCTCCACCGCGGTGGGGGCGGCCACGCTGGTGGGTGAGCGGGAGCGGGGCACGGGCGAGTTCCTGGCCCACTCCCCCGCCGCAGCCCGGGAGATCTACCTGGGCAAGCTGATCGCCAGCCTGGTGCCCGGCTACGGCACGGTGGCCATCGGTTTCGGCGTGTACTCCCTGATCGTGAACGTGACGGTGGGCCCCGAGGTGGGTGGCTGGTTCTTCCCCACCGCCCAGTGGTGGGTGATGATCCTGTGGGTCCTGCCCCCGTTCCTCGCCATCTGCCTCAGCCTGGTGCTGCGGCTGTCGGCCCGGGTCAGCTCCACCGCCGCCGCCCAGCAGGCCTCGGGCCTGGTCAGCCTGCCCCTCATCGGGATCGCCTACAGCCAGGCCACTGGCGTGCTGATGGGGGCCGGCTGGCTCCCGCTGTGGATGGGGGCCGGAGCCTGGGCCGTGGCCCTGATCAGCCTGGCCCGAGGCATGCGGGCCGTCACCCGGTCCCGACTGTTGGGCGTGGGCCCGGGGCTGTGAGGGGATCGAAGCCCTTGCCGGCCTTCCTCTGAACAGGCAAGCTCCTGGCCATGAATCGACGCGTGCTGCTCCCTGTCGCCGGCCTGCTCCTGGTGGTCGGCCTGTTCCTGATCTTCTTTCCCTTCAATCAGGTGGACGTGGTGTGCGCCCGGCCGGGCGAGGTGTCGTCCGGCTTCGTCGACGACGACAGCGGCTGCCCCATCACAATCGAGAGCTACGAACAGATCGCCGACGAGGAAGCCCGGTTCAAGGTCGAGCGGGTGGCCGGGCTGGGGGTCGTGGTGGCAGCCCTGGCCGTGGGCGGCATGGCCCTGACCCGGGGTGGCGGCCGACGTAAGACTTCGGGCCCGGCCGCCGTCAGCTGACGGCTTCCAGCACGTCGTCGGGGATGTCGACGTTGGAGTGGACGGCCTGCACGTCGTCGTGGTCGTCGAGGAGATCGAGCAGCCGAAGCACGGCCTTGACGTCGGTGGGATCGGTCAGGGGCACCGTGTTCTTGGGCTTCATGGTGGCGTCGGACTCCACCACGTCGAACCCGGCCTCCTCCAGCGCACCCCGCAACGAGGTGACGTCGCTGGGATCGCACGTGAGCTCCCACGCTTCGGACAGGTCGCTCAGGTCTTCGGCCCCGGCCTCCAGGCCGGCCATCATCAGCTCGTCTTCATCCGCCTTGCGGTTGACCTGCACCACGCCCTTGCGCTCGAACTGCCAGGCCACAGCGCCGGGTTCGGCCAGCGAGCCACCGTTCTTGGACAGCAATGAGCGGATCTCGGAACCGGTGCGGTTGCGGTTGTCGGTGAGCACTTCGATCATCACGGCCACACCCCCCGGGGCGTAGCCCTCGTAGGTGATGGCCTCGTAGTTGACGCCTTCCAGCTCGCCCGTGCCCCGCTTGACGGCCCGCTCGATCGTGTCGAGCGGCACCGAGTTGTCGCGTGCCTTCTGGAACATGGTGCGCAGCGTCGGGTTGGACGCCGGGTCGCCCCCGCCGTTGCGGGCGGCCACCTCCACCTGCTTGATCAGCTTGGCGAAGACCTTGCCCCGGCGGGCGTCGGCCGCCCCCTTCTTGTGCTTGATCGTGGCCCATTTGGAGTGACCTGACACCGTGTGTTCTCCCCGTTCTCCGGTCTCGAACGTACCCGGGCCACTCTAGAGGGAGGGCGGCGTTTCTAGCCCAGGGAGCGCAGGAAGAGCTGGTGGAGCCGGTCGTCGTCGGTCAGCTCGGGATGGAACGACGACACCATGATCGGACCCTGGCGGCACAGCACCGGCACCCCGTCGTTCTCAGCCAGCACCTCAACCGTGGGTCCGGTGCGCACCACCACCGGGGCCCGGATGAACACGGCCCGCACCGGCGGATCGCCCACGGCGGCGACTCGGAGGTCGGCCTCGAAGGAATCGACCTGTCGGCCGTAGCCGTTGCGGCGCACGTCGACGTCGATGGCGCCGAAGCACAGCTGGTCCTGATGGCCGTCGAGCACGTTCGCCGCCAGCAGGATCATGCCGGCACAGGTGCCGAACACCGGCATGCCGTCGGCCAACCGCTTACCCAGCGGCTCCACCAGGTCGAACCCGGTGAGAAGCTTGATCATCGTGGTCGACTCGCCGCCCGGCATCACCAGGGCGTCGATGCCGGCCAGCTGTTCGGGGCGTCGGACCTCCACCGGGTCGAAGCCCAGCCGGCGCAGGGCATCGACGTGCCGGGCGAAGGCGCCCTGCAGGGCGAGGACGCCGACGACGGGAACTGGACTCACCAGCCCCGGTCGGCCATGCGGACGTTGATCTCGTCCATGCCGATGCCGGTCATGGGAGTGCCCAGACCGCGGCTCACCTTGGCCAGGATCTCGGCGTCGTTGTAGTGGGTGGTGGCCTCCACGATGGCCTTGGCCCGAGGGGCCGGGTCGGCGCTCTTGAAGATGCCGGACCCCACGAAGACCGCCTCGGCCCCCAGTTGCATGGCCAGGGCGGCATCGGCCGGGGTGGCCAGGCCGCCGGCGCAGAACAGGGGCACCTGGAGCTTGCCCGTCTCGGCGATCTCCTGGACCAGAGGCAGCGGGGCCTGGAGCCGCTTGGCCCACTCGAAGAGCTCAGCCGAGTCGGCCTGGGTGATCTTGCGGATATCGCCCAGGATCGAGCGGAGGTGACGCACCGCCTCCACCACGTTGCCGGTGCCGGCCTCGCCCTTGGAGCGGATCATGCAGGCACCCTCGCTGATGCGGCGCAGGGCCTCGCCCAGGTTGGTGGCGCCGCACACGAAGGGCACGGTGAAGGACCACTTGTCGATGTGGTGGGCCTCGTCGGCCGGGGTCAGCACCTCGGACTCATCGACGTAGTCGACTCCGAGGGCCTGGAGGATCTGGGCCTCGACGAAATGTCCGATCCGGGCCTTGGCCATCACCGGGATGGTGGTGACAGCCTTGATGCCCTCGATCATCTCGGGGTCGCTCATGCGGGCCACACCGCCGTCGGCCCGGATGTCGGCCGGGACGCGCTCCAGGGCCATGACGGCCACCGCGCCGGCCTCCTCGGCGATCCTGGCCTGGTCGGGGGTGACCACGTCCATGATCACACCCCCCTTGAGCATCTCGGCCAGGCCACGCTTCACCCGGACCGTGCCATCGTGACGCTGCGGGGAGGGGGTGCCACTGTTCGTCTCAGCCATGCCGTCCAGTGTAAGGCTTCGACACACCCCGGCGGCCAGTTGGTTTCAGCCCGGAACTAG
>CADEDH010000108.1 GCA_902826025.1 uncultured Actinomycetes bacterium | reverse complement strand
GGGCCCTGGAGGTCGACCCACGCCGAATGCTTGCTCCGTCCATCGAGCGGTGACCATCCGAAGCGGACCGCATAGCCTGCAGAACTCCAGGCTGGCCTCAGTTCCTCCACGAGTCGAGCGAACTCATCTAGATCAACCACGAGAGCACAGTACGGCGACGTAGCACGACATCACCGGCGAAGTGGCCCGGTCGCTCCAATCGGAAATGACGGCCGCCGCCATCAGTGTTCTGGCTGGCGAACAATCACTGGGACACGCTGTCTGCGGTATCGAGCCACCGCTGACGGGTCGCTGGCGTAGGCAGCACTCGCTACAGGCATGACAACCCTCAGCTCGTAGCCGCCGGGAGCGACCGTGTACCCCTGGGTGTGCCATGTGGCGCCGACCCCCAACACCGTGGGTAGCTCTACCGCTGCTTGCGGGGCGACGGGGTGAGAACCGCCGCCAGATGGCGAGCGGCACCTGGGGTACTGAGAGCTACCGGCCAATGAACCCTTTATCTGCGGGAAACGCTCGGTGGCGGCGCCTTGTCGGTCACTGGTTGGGGGCGGCGTAGACGTGCTCCGTCAGCTCCGATCCGTCAGGGAGCGTGAAGCTAACGGTGCCGAGGTGCCTCCAGCCGGCGTGTTCGTAGAGGGCGATAGCAGGCCCGGTGCCGTCGACGACGTCCAGGATGGGAGCGAGCTGCCGCCGTCGGCACTCGTCGCTTGCGTGACCGAGCAGCCTTCGGCCGAGACCAGTACGGCGCTGCTCTGGTGCGACCAGGAGGCGGGCGACCACGCCAACCTCCGAGGCCTGTAAACCGAGCCGGGATGCCGCCAAGGCAACCACTCCAGGAGACGAGCGGCGGTGCAAGGCAACGTGGCCGACAACCTGCTCTTGATCTACCGCAACCCAGCCGTCAAGCGCCTGCTCAGATACCACGAATGCCAGGAAGTCGTCGTCGGGCATGTACACGGGGTACCCGTCGAGCTGGTGCACCCGTCGGGCCAGCAGGTCCAGCGCCGGGTGGTCATCGGCCTGTCGCTGTCTGATCCTCACACCGTCCAGCCTCCCACGTATCGAAGTTAGCCAACCGGTGGCCGGCTACTGGGTCGGCTCCGGCCGATCGGCGGTGATGTGCACCTCACCGGCATTGGCGTCCACCCGCAGCCACACACCATCGGGGATCAGTCGGGTGGCACCGGTCACGCTGACCACGGCGGGGATGCCGAGCTCACGGGCCACGATGGCGGCGTGGCTCTGCTGAGCGCCGACCTCCACCACCACCGCCGCCGCCCCGAGGAACAGGGGCGTCCACGCCGGGTCGGTGATCGGGGCGACGAGGATCTCGTCGGGTTGGAGCCCGCGGGGATCGGCTGGATCGAGCACCACGCGGGCCCGGCCCTCGGCCACGCCGGGGCACACACCCATGCCCCGCAGCACGGCCGGGGGCGACTCAGGGGCGGCGCCGGGATCGGTGGCACGCAACGGCCAGGTGGACGGATCGGAGATCTCGCCCTCGAACCAGAACGGGGGGATCCGGGCCTGGCGGTAGTCCCGCTGCTCCCGCCGGGTGGCGATCACCCCGGCGAAGTCGGCCGGTGAGGCGACGAAGCCCGCCAGCTCGTCGACGGTGACGAGGAAGGCATCACGCAAGTCGGCTGGCCCACCCCGGTCACGGGCCCGGCGGGCCAGCTCGTGGAGCACGTTCTTGATGCCCGCCAGCTCCCGTACCATCGCATCCTTGGCCCGCTCGCGAGCTGCGGCCCCCACCTCGCTGACGTGCTGGGCCCGGCGGAGCATCCGGCGCATCGGCCGGGGGACGAGGGCCAACGCCTCGGCCACGGCAGCGGCCCGATCGTCGGCCAGGCGGGCCGCGACCACCTCCGGGTCCCGGTCCTCCGGGGCCAGGCGGAGCCGATCGACGAGGGCCAGCGCGATCCGGGGCTCCAGCGCCCACGACGGCGCTGCCAACTCGTACTCGTCGGGGCCGCGGTGACCGTGGTCATGGAGGAACGATGCGAACGCGTCGGCGAAGACACCGCCCGGCACCGACCCGGCGACGGCGTCGAGCCCCTGATCGAACTGCGCCATCAGGGCCGGGTCGGCGGCCACCATCCGGCCCAGCCGCCACAGCCGGCGCGCCGGCAGGGCCGACTCGATCGTGCCCAGCCCAGCGGTCATACGGTTGACGAGCAACGTCGGATCACCCTTGGTGCCCCGCCGCAGCATCTGCTCCAGACCGCCCCGGCCGATGCCGGCGAGGGCGGTGGCCTGGCCCAGGGGCACGAAGAAGTCGGTGATGCGGGCGGTGAATGTGGGCACCAGGGCCAGCAACTCCTCGTCGGAAGCGGTACGGACATCGGGCAGCGAGGCGACCCAGTCATCGGCCCGACGCCGGGCGTCGTCGATGACCGTCGTATCGGGCCGCCGCAACGCCCGCATCGCCCACCGTGACATGCGCACGGTGGCCCCCAGGCTCTTGTCGCCCGGCATCGGCCGGTAGGGCGGCGCGTCGTTGACGCCGAAGCCCTGCTCGTCGGTCATCTCGGGCGTCATGCCCGGTGTACGCACTCCCATCAGCCGGAACACCGACATGTTCAGGTAGAGGTAGCCGCCGAACACCCCCGACACCACGATCCCGTGCTCGCCGATCTCGTCTTCGGTGAACAGGCCCATGTGGACGAAGTTGCGACGGTGTCCGATCGCCGGGGCGTCGGCGTAGATCGTGCCCCCGAGCGGGGTGACGACGTTGGGGAACACCTCACCGGCGTTGCCCCGGGTCCAGATCGGGAACCTCGGCGTGTACTCGTCCTCGACGATCCAGGACGGGTAGGGAGCAGGCCCGGTGGCCGTCGGTTCGGTCATAACGGAAGTGTCGCACGTCCGTCGGCTCGGGCGGGCCGCAATTGGCCGACACCGACGCGAGCTGACACCCTCCGGCAGCATCCCGCACCTACGATCCAGACCGTGCCGCTACGACGCCCCGGCTCCGGCCACCGCCTGACGACGGCGCTTCGGTGACATCGTGGTGGTTGTCGACCCGGGCGGCGTCACCTGCTGAGCAGCAGACCGGCGCCTCGGCCGAAACTGCTCAGCTCGGTCTCGAGTTGGAGAACACGAACGTGGAGCAGGCCGACCACACGCCGCCCCATCCGTGACAGACGGCCACCTCCACGTCGGGGATCTGGTTGGCCGCCTCCCCCCGCACCTGGCGGATCGACTCCTGCATGCACAGCATCCCGTACGACCCGGAGTGGGCGTAGCTCATCCCGCCGCCGTTGGTGTTCATGGGCAGGCTCCCGCCAGGTGCCGTATGGCCCTCGGCGATGAACGGGCCACCCTCGCCGAAGCCGACGAAGCCCAGGCCCTCGAGCCCGAAGATCGGGTTGTGGGCGAAGGCGTCGTAGATCATCAGGTGGTCGACGTCGGCCGGAGTGATCCCAGCCTGGCCGAACGCAGCCTCACCCGACGTGCGGATGTAGGGCGGGCGCAGGAAGTCCCGCATGCCGGCCGGGCTCATCACCCCGCCTTCGATGGCGGCCCCCGCCCCCAGGATGTAGACGGGCGGGCGGGGGAAGTCGGCGGCCCGATCGGCCGAGGTGACGATCAGGGCGCCCCCGGCGTCGGACACCAGGCAGCACATGTCACGCCGGATCGGCCAGGCGATCATGTTCGACCCCAGCACGTCGTCCACAGTGATCGGGTCACGCTTGGTGGCCCGGGGCACGGTGGCGGCCCACTGCCGCTGGTTGACCGGCCCGGCCGCCAGCTGCTCCTCGGTCAAGCCGGTCTCCCGCATGTAGCGCAGCAGGTTGAGCGAGAACAGCACGGCCGGCGTGCCACCCCCGTAGAACTGGTCGAACTGGTTGGCCATGTTGCCGGCCTTGGCCCCGTCGTAGGTGGTGGCCAGCGTGGGGTGGCTGCGGCCGCTCTCGCCGTAGACCACGAGCACGGTGGTACACCAGCCGGCGTGGATGGCGGCCATGGCGTTGCGCAGTTGCAGCATCCACGAGCAGCCCCCCACCTGGGTGTTGTCGACCCAGGTGGGGAACACGCCGAGCTGGTGGGAGATGTCGGCCACCGGGAAGTAGGCGCAGGTCACGCCGTCGATGTCGCCCGGTCCGAGCCCGGCGTCGGCCAGGGCATTGGCGGCCGCGTCGAGGGCCAGGCCGGGGGCCGACAGGTGGGGGACGGTGCCGATCTCGGTGCTCTCGGCCGCCCCCACGATGGCCATTGCTCCCGACGGGATCATGCCCCGCTCCCCTCTCCGTCGGCGGCACCCACCGGCTCGAAACACAGCACGGTCAGCTCGTCGAACGGCTCGAACGTGGCCCGCAGCGGCATGTCGAGCTGGAGGGCGTCCGGGGTCTGGGGGCAGTTCACCACCGACGACACCAGCATCGGCCCCTCAGCCAGCTGGACCAGGGCCACCGAACGGGGGCCCTCGGTGCGCCACAGCTTCAGCGGCCGATGGTGGATCACGTAGCTGTACAGGGTGGCCTCCCCACTGGCTGTCACCCACCCGATCTGGTTCGACGCGCAGTGGGGGCAGATGGCGGTGGGCGGGAAGAACACCTGCTCGCACCGGCGGCAGCGGGGCAGGTCGAGCCGGTGCTCAGCCAGCCCTTCCCAGTAGGGCCGGGTCTCGGGCGTGGGAACGGGAACGAGAGGATGGGGCACGATGAACCGCCGACGTTCAGCCGTTGAGCCGCTCGAGCTGGCGGCGCAGCCAGTCCTGCTGGTCCCGGTTGTAGCGCTGGGCCACATCGGTCTCGGCCCAGACAGCCACGCCGTGGGGCGCCCCGGGGTACACGTGGAGCTCGGTGGGCACCCCGGCGTCGTAGAGCCGCATGGCGTAGATCACGTCCTCGTCGCGGAAGCCGTCGGCTCCGCCAACGCACACGTAGGCCTCGGGCAGGCCGGCCAGGTCGGTGGCCCGGGCCGCCGCCGCATAGGGCGGGATGTCGCCGGTGCCGTAGAGATCGCCCAGGTACGAGCGCCAGCCGAACGTGTTCGACACCTTGGACCATACGATCAGGCCCTCCAGCTGGCTGGACGGGGTGTCCTGGCGGTCGTCGATCATGGGGCAGTCGAGCAGCTGGAACTGCACCGGCACCTCACCCCGATCCCGGGCCAGCAGGGCCAGCCCGGCGCACAGGCCGCCGCCGGCGCTGACACCGGTGATGCCGATCTTGGCCGGGTCGACCCCGATCTCGGCCGCGTGGTCGTGGGTCCACTTGAGGCCGGCGTAGCAGTCCTCCAGCGGGCCCGGGTACGGGGTCTCGGGAGACAACCGGTACTCCACCGACACGCCGACGATGTCGTGCTGGCGGCACCAGACATCGAACTTGGCGTCGTCCATGTCGTAGCTGCCGATGATGTAACCGCCGCCGTGGATGGAGTAGACGCAGGGCAGGGGTCCGGTGGCCCCCTTGGGCCGGTGCACCCGCACCACGACCCGGGGATCTTCCGACACCACGTGCTCGGTCCGCTCCACGTCGTCGCTCAGCTCGACCGGGGCCACCAGGGGGCCGGCCCGCAGCACGGGCAGCACCTGGGCGTCGATGTCGGGGATCGGCACGAGGTCTTTGGTGGCCTCGATGGCGGGATGGAGCGCAGCTTCAGGCATGGTCCTTCTTATTCCAGGACGCCGGCGATGGCCAGCTCGGCGATCTGCTCGGGGTCGTAGCCCAGGATCTCCGACAGGATCTCGTAGTTGTGCTCGCCCCACATCGGGCCCGGTCGCCGGGGAGTGCCGTCGCTGCGGGACAGGCGGAATCCGAACTGTTCGGCCCAGGTGTGACCGTAGACCTCATGGGGAACCTGGTGGAAGTGATCGCGGTGCACGAGTTGGGGGTCGGCCACCATCTCCGGGCTGTTCTGTACCTGGTGGGCCGGCACCCCGGCCGCCTGGAGCAGGGTCTGGACGGCCTCGGGTTCCCGGGGCCGGGTCCACGCTGCGATCAGCTCGTCGAGCTCGCTCTGACGGTCCAACCGCTCGGCGACACCGAGACCAGCCAACTCGGGCGACGCCCCCACGATGCCGGCCAGGGTGCGCCACTGGGCGTCGGTCTCACAGGCGATGGCCACCCACCGGTCGGCCTCGGGGTCGCCGCAGGGATAGACGGCGTGAGGGGCCAGGAACCGGTCGGCGTTGCCCATCCGGGTCTGGGCGTCGCCGTTGACCAGGTGATCGAGCACTGCCTCGGTGAGGAAGTGGACGCCGCCTTCGGCCTGGGAGAAGTCGAGGCTGAGGCCCTTGCCCGTACGAGCCCGCCAGTCGAGCGCGGCCAGGATCATGGCTGCGGTGAGCCGGGGCGAGGTGGCGTCGGTGTAGGCCAGGAATGGGCCGGCGGGGAGGCGGTCGGGCCAGCCGGTCAGTTCGTAGTAACCGCCCATGGCCGCCCCCATGTTGCCGAAGCCGGGTACGGGCGACAGCGGGCCCGAGTGGCCGAACAGGGTGGTGGACACGGCGATCAGCCCGGGGTTCGCCTCCATCAGGTCGTCGTGGCCCAGGCCCATCCGCTCGAGCACCCCGGGAGAGAAGGCGTTGATCACCACGTCGGACGCCTTGGCCAGGTCGAGCACGACCTGGCGGGACTCGGGCACCTTCAGATTGACCTGGAGGCTGAGCTTGTCGGCGTTGATCGAGTGCCACTGCTGGCTGACCTCGGGGCCGTCGTCGCCCATCACCCGGGACAGGCCCGACGTGCGCACCTGATCGGGCCGGGTCTGGGATTCGACTCGGATCACCTCGGCGCCGTAGTAGGCCAGCATCCTGGTGGCGAACGGCCCGGCGTAGACCCAGGTGAAGTCGATCACCCGGATCCCCTCCAGCGGGCGGGCCTTGGGCGGCTCGGGGGCAGCGGGAAGGGCCAGGGCCCGGCGGGGCTCGGAGCGGACCTCGGCCCGCACCGCCTCGGTGTGCTCGCCCAGCTTGGGCGGGGAGCCGAGGCGCTCCAGGCCGACGGCGTCGCCATGGGCCCAGGGGCCGGGGAAGCGGACGGGGCCATCGATCCCGTCGATGGCCACCTCGTCCCAGAACCCCCGGGCGGCGTAGTGCTCCAATCCGGCCACGTCGGCCGGGGTGGTCACCGGCACCAGCAGCAGCTTGTCTCGCTGGGCCATGGTGAACAGCTCGGCCTTGGTGTAGCGGGTGAACGCCTCGGCGATGGCGTCGGACGTGCGGCTCACCAGGTCGGCCACCACCGGCAGCTCCCGACCCATCAGCAGATCGGTCCAGTCGACGGCGGCCAGCTCGTCGCTGAGGGTGCCCTCGGCCTTGGCCCAGGCCACGATCCGGTTGGTGAACGGCCCGACCAGCACGCCGGGAAGGAAGGTGAGGGTCACATGGCCGTCGGCGCACTCGTACACGAAGCGGAACCGGACCAGACCCAGCAACTCGAGGCCGCCGCCGCTGCGCCGGGCCGACGGGTTCTCGCACAGTGCGGGGGCCAGCCAGCCCTGGGCGGTGAGGATCATGGCCTCCTGGGCCGACACGTCGATGTGCTGGCCCAGCCCGCTGCTGCGGCGGTCGGTGAGGGCGACGAGCACGGCGCAGGCCGCCTCGGCCCCGGCGTTCAGCCACACCTGGGGGGCCGAGATCCGCACCGGAGGCCGGTCGAGATAGCCGTTCAGCGCCATCTCCCCGGCGGCGGCATTGATCACCAGGTCGGTGCCCAACCAATCGGCCTTGGGTCCATCGGCTCCGAACGGCGTCAGCGACACCGTGATCAGGGCCGGGTTGGCGGCCCGCAGCGCCTCCAGGTCCACCGGCTGGGCCCCGCACTCGATCAACACGTCGGCCCCGGCCGCCAGCTCGGCCAGGAACGCCGGGTCGTCGCACACCACCGAGCGCTTGCCCCGGTTGTAGGCCCAGTGCTGGAGCGAGCGCTCAGGATCGATGGTGCCGCCGGCGAAGGGCGCCTGCCGGCGGGCCCGCTGGCCCTCCGGTGGTTCCACTGCGATCACCTCGGCCCCCAGCTGGGCCAGGAGAAACCCGGCGAAGTGGCCACGGTCGTCGGTCAGGTCCAGGACCCGGTAGGGCGTCAGCATGACGTGCAGGTGTAGCACGGGCCACACCCTCGCGCCGAAGACGGCTTATGCCGCCTCGTTCTGGGTACCAGAGCGGCATCAGGGGAAGGGGGTGTATTCACCTAAGAGATGGGCGCATCCAATTTTGGGGGTGGCGCCGTACTGTCGGCTGTGAACAGTCCGAAAGCTGGCCGGGGAAGAGCTACGGGACGGTGAGAGGGATCAGTGGGAAACGCGCGCACGCTGGGTGAGCTATTGCCCCGGGCGGCCGAACGGCAGGGTGGAGCGCCGGCGGTTCGTCACGGCGGCGCCACGCTGAGCTGGGCCGACGCGGCCGAGCAGGCGGCCCGTCTGAGCGCCGCGCTCGACGCCTCCGGCGTCGGCCCCGGCGACCGGGTGGGCGTCCACGTCCGCAAGAGCCCCGAGGCGTTCCTGGCCATGCACGCCGTTGTCCAGCGCGGGGCCATTGCCGTGCCCCTCGATCCCACCGCTGCTCCGGCCTACCTGACCGGCGTGGCCGAGCGCACCGGGTGCTCCGTGGTGATCACCCACGGCCCCTGCCGCCGCTCGGCCCTGGCCCTGTGCACGGGCGACGATCCGCCCGTTCACACCCTGGTGGGGCTGGCCCCCGGGGCCGACACGGGGACCGTGCGGTGCGTCGGGCCGGATGAGATCGCCGGGCTCGACCCGGTGGCGCCCGTCGACGTCGATCCCTACCAGCCGGCCTACATCATCACCACATCGGGCTCCACCGGGGTGCCCAAGGGCATCACCCACACCCACGCCTCGGCTCTGGCCTACGTCGACTTCAAGCGAGCCGCCTACGACCTGCGGCCCGACGACCGCATCAGCGACATCGCCCCCAACCACTTCGACATCTCCACCCTGGCCCTGTGGGTCACTCCGGCGGTGGGGGCAACCAACGTGGTGGTGCCCGAGCCCCATCAGATGCTGCCGGCCAGCCTGTCGCAGCTGGCGGCCGATGAAGGCATCTCCGTGTGGTACTCGGTGCCGTACCTTCTCACTCAGCTCCTCGACCGGGGCCAGCTCGACTCGCGGGACCTGTCAGCTCTGCGCTGGGTGCTGTTCGGGGGCGAGATGTTCCCACCCCAGGTGCTGGCGGCGCTGATGGCCCACTGGCCGAGTGCCCGTTTCTCCAACGTCTACGGGCCGGCAGAGGTCAACGCCTGCACCGTGCACCATCTCGACGGCCCGCCCCGGGGCGAGGAACCGATACCTGTGGGCGGCCCGGTCGACACGACCGAGGTCCGCCTGATGGACGTGGACAGGAACGCAGCCGGCCCGGGAGCCGAGCCGGCCACCGGCCAGCCCGGCGAGATCTGGGTCTGCGCCCGCACCATGATGGCCGGCTACTGGGAGCGGCCCGATCTCGACGAGCGATCGATCGTGACCGACCCCGACGGCCGGCACTGGTATCGCACCGGCGACCTCGGCTACCGCCGCCCGGGGGGCGAGCTGGTCTTCACCGGCCGGGTGGATCACCAGGTCAAAGTCCGGGGTCACCGGATCGAGTTGGAGGCCATCGAGGCCGTGCTGGAGGACGCCCCCGGGGTGGCCAATGCCGTGGCCGCCGTGGCCCGCCCCGGCGACGGGGCCGATGTGATCGTGGCCGGGTTGGTGGTGTCGGCTGGGGCCCCGACCCCGCCCGACACCGAAGCGCTCCGTCGCCACGCCGCCGACCATCTACCGGCCTACGCCGTCCCCGTCGCCTTCCTCCCGCTCACGGCACTGCCCACCACGGGTAGCGGGAAGCTGGACCGCCGCACCATCCGGGCAGAGCTCGCCGCCCGGTACCGATCAGAGGAGAAGTAGTCACGTGAGGGATATCTCGACACGCCTGTTGGCGTTCGTTCAGGACGATGTGTGCAACGGGAGCGTGGATCTGGCGCTCGACACCGACCTCCTGCTCACCGGAGCTGTCGATTCGCTGGGTGTCATCCGCATCACCCAGTGGCTCGAAGACGAGACCGGCATCATGGTCGACCCCGGCGACGTGACGCTGGAGAACTTCCAGACGATCGAGCGGATGCTCACCTACGTGGGCAAGCAGCAGGCCGAGCAGGGCCTGGCGGCCGATTGACCCGGCTCATCAGCGTCGACGACCTGGCGTCGGTGGTGGCCGCAGTGGGCCTCGACGCGCTCGTCGACGAGCTGATCGCCGCCCTGGGCCACACCCTCGGCACGCTCGACCCGGCCCGCCTGGTGACCCAGGACCGCACCGGCTTCGACTATCTCTCCCCCACCCTCGGCCTGATCGAGTGGATGCCGGCGCTCGATGTGGGCCGGCGGGTGTCGATCAAGACGGTGGGCTACCACCCGGCGAACCCCGCTGCCTCCGGCACGCCCAGCGTGCTCGCCACCACCTCGCTCTACGACACCGCGGATGGCCGCCTGGCTGTGATCTGCGAAGCCACGATCCTCACCGCCCTGCGCACCGGAGCGGCCTCGGCCCTGGCCACCGACGTGCTGGCCCCGGCGGGGGCCGCGGTGTTGGGCGTGGTGGGCTGCGGCGCCCAGGCCGTGACCCAGGTCCACGCCATCAGCCGGGTCCGCCCCATCACCAGGGTGATCGCCCACGACGCCGACCCGGCCGTGGCCGCCACCCTGGCCCGCCGGCTGGCGCCGGTGTTGCCCGGCGTGGCTGTGGAGCTGGTGGACGAACTCGGGCTGGGTCGGCTGCTGGCCGAGGTCGACGTGCTGTGCACCTGCACCACCGTGGCCCCCGGCGCCGGGCCGGTGGTGCCCGAGGGTGAGCACCGGCCCGGGCTCCACGTGAACGCGGTGGGGGCCGACTTCGCCGGCAAGCGCGAGCTTCCGGCGGGCCTGCTGCAGCAGGCTGCTCTGGTGTGTCCCGACGTGCCGGCCCAGTGCCTGGCCGAGGGTGAGGCCCAGCAGCTCACGGCGGCCGACCTGGGGCCCGACCTGGCCGCCCTGGTCCGCAACCGGGCCGAGTGGGAGGGCCACCGCGGCCAGCTCACCGTGTTCGACTCCACCGGCTGGGCGCTGGAAGACCTGGTGGCGGCGGAGTTGGTGGCCGGTCACTGCGAGCGGCTCGGCCTCGGCACGGTGGTGGAGCTCCAGCCCGCCACCACCGATCCCTACGACCCCTACCACCGCCTGCTCTCCCCCGCCGGGCAGGCCCCACCACCCACGACCCAACCACCCCTGACGAGCGGAGCCCTGCTGTGAAACACCGTCGTGCTACAACCCGCCTGGCGGCGCTGGCCGCCGCCCTGGTGCTGGCGGCCCTGACGCTGGTGAACGGAGCCAGCCCGGCGGCGGCTCACGCCGGCAACCAGTCCTACCTCTACCTCGACATCACGCCCACCACGTTGAGCGGGCGGATCGAGGCCCCGCTGAGGGACATCGAGTCCGCCCTGGGCCTGGGGAACCTGGGCCAGGACGACGCCCAGGTGACAGCCGGACTCGCGGCCAACCAGGACCTGCTGTACCGCTACTTCGCCGACCACCTCGACCTGAGCGGAGACGGGGTCGATTACCCGGTGACGTTCACCGCCACCGAGTTGTTCTACTCCGACCTGCCCGAGGAAGACGACAACTACATCATCTTCCGCTTCACCGCCGACGTGGGAGACCGTGAAGTGCCCCGAGTCATCGACGTGACGTTCGACCCGTTCTTCGACGAGATCGAGGGTCGGGACGGGTTGCTGCTGATCGGCAACGACTGGCAGGGCGGCGTGGTAGAGAATGGCCACGAGGTACGGTCCGCGTTCGACGCCCAGAACCGGACCCAGTCGATCGATCTCGGATCGGCCGGTTGGTACAAGAACTTCGCCGCCAGCGCCAAGCTGGGTATCAACCACATCCGCACCGGCCCCGACCACATCCTGTTCGTGCTCGTGCTGCTGCTGCCGTCGGTTCTGGTGTTCTCCGCCTCCCGATGGCGGCCCACCACATCCTTCGGCGCTTCGCTGTGGCGGGTGCTGAAGGTGGTGAGCATGTTCACCGTGGCCCACTCGATCACGTTCACCCTGGCGGGGCTGGACATCCTGCCGCTGCCCCCTCCCCGGGTGGTGGAGTCGATCATCGCCATCTCCATCGCCGCCGCCGCCCTCCACAACATCCGGCCGCTGATGCCGAACCGGGAATGGCTCATCGCCTTCGCCTTCGGCCTGTTCCACGGCATGGGCTTCGCCTCACTGGTCGAGTCGCTCGACGTGCCCCGATCCACCCAACTGGTGTCGCTGCTCGGCCGGAACGCCGGCATCGAGGTGGGCCAGACGGTGGTCGTGCTGCTGTTCTTCCCCGGCTTGTTCCTGCTGCGGCGGACCCGGGTGTTCCGGCCGTTCTTCGTGGCGATGTCGATCCTGTTCGCCGTCGCTTCGATCGGTTGGATGATCGAACGGGTCTTCGAGACCGATCTCGGGGTGAGCGCCGTGATCGAGCCCATGGTCCACGTGCCCGAGATCTTCGCCTATGCGGCTGTGTTCACCGCCCTAGCGGCGGCCGTGCACTGGTTCGAGCAGCGCCGGGGCCGGTTGCTGCCGATAGACGATCCACCGGCGGCCGCCGACGCCGCGCCATCGGATTCGCCGGTGGTGGCCTCCACCGCCGGTTAGGCCGGTGATCGGGGCCGCTCCGGCCACGAGGTCAGGGCGGCCGATGCGACAACTGAGAGGGAACAAGCAGAGATGACGAGCGTGGTGGAACCGGGAGCCACCGTGCGTCTCCGGCCTGGTCGGCCGTTGACGGCGATGCAACGCGCGCTGTGGGTGTCGCAGCGGCGGCACCCCGACGCGCCGGTGCAGAACATGGCACTGCTCACCCATATCGACGGGCCGGTGGACGCCGGCCGATTGGCCGAGGCCTTCGCCGCCGTGGTGGCGGCATCCGACGCCCTCCGCACCCGCATCGCCGACGACGAGGGCACGGCCCTGGTCCGTCTCGACGCCGAGCCCCAGCCGGCCGAGATCGTCGACCTGCCCCGGCCCGACGCCCGAGCCTGGGCCGAGGCGCGGGTGGCCACCCCGATCGACATGGCCGTCCGGGGCTACGACTCAGCCCTCCTCCGCCATCCCGACGGCACGCTCAGCTGGTACCTGGCGTTGCACCACACGATCACCGATGCCACCTCGTCGGCGCTGGTGTTCGCCGCCACCGCCGCCGCCTACCACGGCACACCGCCCAGCCTCGACCCCTACTATCGCTGGGCTCGGGCCCAGGACGAGCGGTCCGACACGCGGCGGGAGCGGGCGCTGGCCCACTGGCGGTCCCGCCCGGCAGCCCCGGGCCTGGCCCGCCTCTACCGTCCCGTGCGGGAACCGGCCCCGGCCGCCTCCCGCCTCCCGGTGGACCTGGCAGCCGAGGGTTTGGAGGCTGCCGTGGCCGAGCGGCTGGCCGGTGATCTGCGCCTGCTCAGCCCCGACCTCAGCTGGACGGCGCTGCTGATGACGGTGGCCGCCGCCCACCTCCACCAGGTGGCGGGGGCCGACGCCTTCGCCATCGGCCTGCCCGTCCACAACCGGTCCGACGCCGCCGCCCAGGCGCTGGTGGGGCCGATGATGGAGGTGTTCCCGGTCGACGTGTCGGTGGAGCCGGGCGACACCTTCCGCCGCCTGCACAAGCGGGTGAGCCGGGCCGTCATGGCCACCCTGGCCCAGGCCGTGCCGGGCACGTCGCCGGCGGCCGACTACGCCGCCGTGGTCAACGTCATCTCTCGGGGGGCGGTGGGCAGCTTCGGCCCGTACGATGCCACCACCGACTGGGTCCACTCCGGCACCATCGACGCCTCCCACCTCCTGCGGGTGCAGCTCACGGCGTACGACGAGGGCAGCCGGCTGGCCCTCGATGTTAACCGGGCCGGGGCCGACGACGATCACCTGGCCAAGGCCTCCGGGCATTTCCGGGCCCTGCTGGCCGCCATGGTGGCCAACCCTGACCGGCCGGTCACGCTGACGCTCCCCGACCCGGCCGAGCTGGCCCTGATCGAGGGCTGGGAGTCGGCGGAGCCGTCTCCCCCGGCCTCGGGGTTGGTGCCCCGACTACGGGCCGCCCTGGCCGGGCGGAGCACTGTGGCCCTCCGCCACGGTGACCGGGCCTGGACCGGGGCCGAGCTGTGGCGCGACGTGACGGCGCTGGCCGGCTGGCTCCGGGCCCAGGGCGTCGGCCCCGGGGAGCGGGTGGGCGTCGAGCTGCCCCGCGGCGCCGAGGCCGTGACGGCCATCCTGGCCACGCTGGTGGCCGGCGGCTCGTTCGTTCCCCTCGACCCCCGCCAACCCGAGCAACGGCTGCGCACCCTGGCCGCCCGGGCCGGTTGTCGCCTCGTGCTCACGTCCCTGCCCGACGTGAGCCGCCTGCCGGCGCCGGAGGCACCAGCGGCGCCGGAGATGGCCGACCCCGAGCCCGATCACGAGGCCTACCTGCTGTTCACCTCGGGCTCCACCGGAGAGCCCAAGGGGGTGCCGATCACCCACCTCGGCATCGCCCGCTACCTCCGCTTCGCCGCCGACAGCTACCTGGGCCACCACCCGGCCGGGTCCGACGGCGCCCGGGACCTGGTGGTCCCCCTGTTCAGCGCCCTCACCTTCGACCTGACGATGACCAGCCTGTTCCTGCCCCTGCTGGAGGGCGGGGAGCTGGTGGTGATCGAGCCCGACGGCCTGGCCGGCTTGTCGGCGGTGGCGGCCGAGCGTCGGGTCACGTGGGCCAAGGCCACTCCGTCCCACCTCGACGTGCTCACCCGGCTCCTGCCGGCCGACCACGCCCTGGCCACCCTGGTGGTGGGGGGCGAGGCGTTCGGGGCCGGGCTGGCCCGCCGCCTCCTCGGACACAACGCCGACCTGGCCATCTTCAACGAGTACGGACCCACCGAGGCCGTGGTCGGCTGCATGATCCACCGCGTCGACCCCGGCCGACTGGGCGACCATCTGGAGGTGCCGATCGGCCGTCCGGCCCCCGGCGTGACGCTGCGCGTGGTCGGCTCCGGTCTCCAGCGCCTGCCCCTGGGGGCGGCCGGCGAGCTGCTGATCGCATCGCCCGGCCTCACCACCGGCTACCTCACCACCGGCTACCTCGGCACCGAGCCGGGGAGCGCCGACGGCTCCGGGCCGTTCGTGGATCTGGACGGTCAGCGGTTCTACCGGTCGGGCGACCTGG
>CADEDH010000107.1 GCA_902826025.1 uncultured Actinomycetes bacterium | reverse complement strand
GCGACGGCTCGGTCTCGTTCATGACGACGGTGATGGACGTGCGCCCGGTGCCCTAGCCCGGCTGGCCGGGCGGGCGCCCGGCCAGCCGGCGATCAGCTGAACGGGATCCAGGCGACCTCGGACAGCGAGCCGTCGAAGCGGTTGACGCCGACGCCGACGCTGGACACCGTGTACAGGTCGTCGCCGATGACCACCGTGCGGTAGATCTCGCTCGGCACCGCGTAGCAGAAGTCGGGGGACGGGGCGATCACGCCGGTCGAGCCGGAGACGGAGCCGCCGCCGGAGATGATCGGGCCCGGCGCCGGGGCGGGGACGGCGGTGGTCGTCGACCCGCCGGGGGCCGATCCGCCGATGCCGCCGTCGCCCTCGATGGGCATCGGCACGCCGGGGTCGCACTGCCGATTGGCGGGCTGGGCTATCCGGCCGACCTCGGTCAGGTCCCCGCTCGCCTCGTCCACGGCCACCACCACGGCGTCGGAACCGTTGGCCTGCTGGCCGGTTCGGGGGTCGAACCGGTACCAGCTCACCGGCACCACGGCCTTGCCCTCCCACCAGGTGAAGGCCCGGGCGTCGGAGGAGACCGGGGTCCAGGACCCGTCGTTGCCGAAGCCGTTGCTGCCCTCGCCCTCGGGGCCGAGCGACAGCTTGGCCGTACGGGTCGGATCGGTGGGGTTGGTCACGTCGAACAGCGACACCACGGTGCCGAAGGTGTTGCCCTGCTCGTCGCCGTCGGTGCCCACCCCCACCAGGTGGCCGTCGTCGACCGGGTGCAGGTAGCTGGAGAACCCGGGGATCTTCAGCTCGCCGGCCACGCGGGGCCGGGTGGGGTCGGCGAGGTCGACCACGAACAGGGGATCGGTCTGGCGGAACGTGACCACGTAGGCCTTGTCGCCCAGGAACCGTACGGCCTGGATCTGCTCATCGGGGCCCAGGCCCCGCACTTCACCCGCCGACACCAGTGCGCCGCCTTCCCGGCCCAGCACGGTGATCATCGATTCCGACCCGGCGCCCCCGCCGCCGCCCCACGGCGACCCGGCGGTGGTGGCCACCCGCAGGTAGCCGTCGTGCTCCGACAGCGAG
Source organism: uncultured Actinomycetes bacterium (assembly GCA_902826025.1). Lineage (GTDB taxonomy): Bacteria > Actinomycetota > Acidimicrobiia > Acidimicrobiales > SZUA-35 > CADEDH01. The sequence continues at coordinate 14,194 of CADEDH010000107.1, read as the reverse complement.
TACTGGTTCAGCAGGTGACCGGGCACCGAGCCCGACGCCACGTAGGAGGCCTCGGTGGGGTCGGTGATGTCGAAGGTGTGGACCGCAGTGGTGAACGCCGTGCCGTCGTCGATGATGACACCACGCTCGTCATAGGTGGGCCAGCGGGGGGTGGCCACGGCCACGAGCTGGGTGGAGGCGTAGACGGTCTGGGCGTCGGTGAGCACGGCCGTGGCATCGACCAGGCTGAGCCCCTGGGCCGGGTCCACGGTGAGCAGGGCCAGCGAACCGAAGCCGGCGAAGTCCGGCGGGATGTAGGTCCGCTCGCAGTCCACCATGGGTCCGGAGTGGGTGGTCACGCCGTCCTCGACCACCCGGTAGGTGGGCAGCCACTGCTCGATCGTGGACTCCTCGATCAGGGCCCGGTTGGCCTTCTCGGCCGACGCCTCCGCCTGCTCGTTCGACGGGTAGACGAAGGCGAACCGCTCGGCATTGGCCGACACCACGATCCGCACCGTCCCGTCGACCTCCCGGGCCGACAGGTAGGAGCCCTCCAGCTCGAGCGTGCGGGTGACGTCGCCGTCCACCAGGTCCACCTCGATCAGGCGGGCCGTGGGGGAGCCGGGGTACCAGTCGGACGGGTAGACCCGGGAGCCGTCGGTGACGTAGGGCCGGTCGGTCCAGCCCGTGGTCATGACCAGCGCCGTGTCGCCGGCCAGGAACAACTCGCCCCCGGCGGTGCCGTCGGGCAGGGTGATCACCTTGACCAGCTCGGGGGTGGCGGTGGTGGTGTCGATCACCCGCAGCTCGCTGCCCGACACCACCACCAGCCGCTTGCCGTCGGTCTTCACCAGGTCGGCCTCGTCGACCCCGGCCTCCTGGTTGTTGGTGCCGGAGGTCTCGGCTGCTGCGGCGCCGCTCTGGTCGGCCAGGGCGGGCGCGGCCGCCCCGTCTCCGGCGGCGGCCGCCCTCTCGGCGGACGCCACGGCGTCGCCGCCGGCGGTCGCCATGGGCGGGACGGCGGTGGTGGGCGGGGCCGCGCCCGGGGCACCGGCTGGGATGCTGTTGGGCGCCACGGTGCCGGTGACCGCCATGTCCTCCCCGAGGAGGATCGGGCCGCCGGTGGGGGCGAAGCCATAGGGGCCCACCCGGTCGAGCGCCTCGGCTTTGATCCGGGTCAGGAGGTCGTCGCAGCTACTCACCGTCTGCAACCCGGCGGTGAGCACGATGTCACCGGCATCGAGCTGCACGGTGACCGGAGGCAGCGTTTCGTGGTCGCCGATGGTGGTGTCGTCGCCGCCAGAGGAGCAGGCGGTGGCCCCGATGGCGACGGCCGCCAGCACCGAGGCCAGAAGGGCAGGAGCTCGTGTGGTCATGGCTCTGTGACGACGGGGCCGCGCCTCCTGGTTCCGTCCGGACCGGAAAAATCACGTTTGGTACGCTCGGGGCACCCTGATCGGAGCATTGTGACCGAGCCCCACCTGAGCGCCATCGCCGACGCCTACCCCTATCCCTACTGGTACGACGACGTCGACGAGCCCGACTCCAACCCCACTCTGGTGCGGACGGACTCCTGCGATTTGTGCGTGGTGGGTGGCGGTTATGCCGGGCTGTGGGCCGCTCTCATCGCCAAGGAGCGCGACCCCGAGCGGGACGTGGTGCTGATCGACGCTCGCGAGGTGGGCTCCGGGGCCAGCGGCCGCAACGGCGGGTTCATGGAGTCGAGCCTGACCCACGGCATCGCCAACGGCCAGGAGCGGTTCCCCGACGAGCTGGCCGTGCTGGAGCAGCTGGGCCTGGAGAACCTGGAGGCCATCGAGTCGGCCATCCGCCGCTACAAGATCGACTGCGACTACGAGCGCACCGGCGTGATCGACGTGGCCACCTCCCAGCACGTCCCGAGCTACGTCGACGAGCTGCGCCAGGACATGGGTCTGCTGCGCCGGCTGGGCCAGCGGGTGGAGCTGTTGAACCAGGCCGAGGTGCGGGCCCACGTGAACTCGCCCACCTACGTTGGCGGGCTGTGGCGCAAGGACCGGGCGGCCCTGGTGGACCCGGCCCGCCTGGTGTGGGGGCTCAAGGCGGCGGCCGAGGAGCTCGGCGTGCGCATCTACGAAGACACCAAGGCCACCGGGATCGAGCGGGACGGGATCGGGGTGCTGGTCACCACCCCGCTGGGCCGGGTGCGGGCGGCCAAGGTGGCGCTGGCCACCAACGCCTACAAGCCGCTGCTGCGCCGCATCGGGCACTACATCGCCCCGGTGTACGACTACTGCATGGTCACCGAGCCGCTGTCACCGGCCCAGATGGCCGACATCGGCTGGACCCAGCGCCAGGGCCTGACCGACATCTCCAACCAGTTCCACTACTACCGGCTAACCGAAGACAACCGGATCCTGTGGGGCGGCTACGACACGATCTACTACTTCCGGGGCAAGGTGCACCAGGAGCTGGAGAACCGGCCCGAGACCTGGGCCAAGCTGTCGCAGCACTTCTTCCAGACGTTCCCCCAGCTGGAGGGCCTGAACTTCAGCCACGTGTGGGGCGGGGCCATCGACACCTGCAGCCGGTTCTGCGTGTTCTGGGACACGGCCCTGGGCGGCCGGGTGGCCTATGCCCTGGGCTACACCGGCCTCGGCGTGGCTGCCACCCGGTTCGGGGCCGAGGTGACGCTCGACCTGCTCGACGGACGCAAGACGGCGGCCACCCAACTGGAGTTCGTGAAGTCCAAGCCGGTGCCCTACCCACCCGAGCCGTTCCGGTTCGTGGGCATCCAGGCCACCCGCTGGTCGATGGACGCCGAGGACCGCACGGGCAAGCGCAACCTCTGGCTCCGCACGCTCGACCGCCTCGGCCTCGGCTTCGAGAGCTGAGCATCGGTTCAATTGGTGCCGTCGCACGCGTGCTACACTGAACCGATGTCCAGTCCGGAACCTCAGCCGATCACGCAGCGGGAGCTGCGCAACGACAGCGGCGAGATCATGCGCCGGCTCGACCAGGGCGAGGCGTTTGTCGTGACCCGAAACGGTACCCCGGTGGCGGAACTGCTACCGCTGCGTCGGCGCCGTTTCGTCAGCGCCGAGTCCGCCGTCGCCGCCTTCCGGTCCGCCCCGTCGATCGATGCCGCCCGTTTCCGTTCCGACGTAGACCGATTCGTCTCACAAGACGCAGCACCTCGTGCCTGATCGACCTAGGGTCCACGAGCGCGGGCTGCTCGATACGTCGGTTGTGATCGATCTCGATCAACTCGACGTCGCATCGTTGCCCAGGGAGGTAGCGGTGGCCGCCATCACGCTCGCCGAACTGGCGGCGGGCCCTCACGCCACCACCGATCCCGACGAGCGGGCCCGTCGTCAGGACCGGCTCCAACGGGCCGAGGCCACGTTCGACGCGGTGCCCTTCGACACTGAGGCGGCGCGGGCCTACGGGCGGATCTACGCCGCGGTGGCGGCGACCGGGCGAAAGGCGCGAGGGGCCCGGGCCGTAGACCTGTTGATCGCCGCCACCGCCAGTGCCACCGGCCTGCCGCTCTACACCAGGAACCCCGATGACTTCCAGGCTCTGGGCGACCTGGTCGAGATCGTCGCCGTCTGAGGGCCGGTGCTAGCGTCGGCGGATTATGGGGGATATTCACGTCGGGGTCACGCTGCCCCAGATCAAGCGCACCTGGGACGAAGCCAAGGTTGCAGCCCAGACCTTCGAGGAGCTGGGGTTCGACTCGGTGTGGGTCTGCGACCACCTCTACGGGGTGCCCACGGCGCAGACGCCGATCCTGGAGGCGTGGAGCGAGCTGACGGCGGTGGCCGCCATCACCGAACGGGTGGAGCTGGGCTCGCTGGTGACGCCGCCGCTGTTCCGCACCCCGGCGCTGTTCGCCAAGCAGATCGCCACCATCGACAACATCGCCAACGGCCGGGTGATCGTGGGCCTCGGCGCCGGCTGGTACCAGGACGAGTTCGAGGGCTACGACCGGCCGTTCCCGTCGCTCAAGGAGCGGATGGACGCCCTGGAGGAGACGTGTGAGCTCCTGCCCCGGCTGTGGAGCGAGCCCACCGTCACCTACGAGGGCACCTGGGCCCGGGCCCATGAGACGGTGTGCGAGCCCAAGCCGCCCCGCAAGCCGCCGATCCTGATCGGGGGTTCGGGGGAGAAGCGGCTGATGGGGATTGCCGCCCGCCACGCCGACATCTGGAACAACCTGCAGGTCACCGAAGGTGAGCTGGGTCCCAAGGTGGAGGCCCTGCACCGGCGTTGTGAAGACGTGGGGCGGGACCCGTCCGAGATCACGGTGTCGCAGCAGACGATCGTGGTGATCGGCGAGACCGAGGCCGATGCCCAGGACAACCTGGGCAAAGCGGTCAAGGTCTACGGCGGGCACCTCGGCGCCGGCATCGAGGCCCACGGCATCTGGGGCGACCCCGACGGCGTGATCCGCCGCATGCAGGGCCACATCGACAAGGGCTGCACGATGTTCGTGATCGAGTTCTTCGGGCGGGACACGAAGGTCCCGGCCAAGCTCTTCGCCGAAGAGGTCCTCCCCGCCTTCCAGTAGAACGAAAAAAGGAGCCTGAGGTGCGCAAGCGCCTGCGCTCAGCGCCACTCAGGCTCCTAAGAATGCTCAGACAGCCGTCGCGGGCATCCAGTCGGGGCGGTGGGCCTCGAACGTGCCGATCGAGCCCTCATGGCGGAGCGACAGGCCGATGTCGTCGAGTCCTTCCAGGAACCGCTCCTGGGTGCTGTCGTCGAGGGGGAACGGCTCCGACAGCCCGAGGGCCGGCACCTCCACCAGGCGGCGCTCAACGTCCACCGTGATCTCGAGCGACGGGTCGGCCTGCACGGCGTCGAGCAGTTGGCGCCCGAACTCAGCCGACACCACCACCGGCACCAGGCCGTTCTTGGTGGAGTTGTTGCGGAAGATGTCGCCGAACCGGGGCGAGATCACAGCCTTGAACCCGGCCTGCTGGATGGCCCACACGGCGTGCTCCCGCGACGAGCCGACCCCGAAGTTCGGCCCCCCGATCAGGATCGAGGCCTGGGCGAAACGCTCGTCGTTCATGACGAAGGCGGGATCGTCACGCCACTCCGAGAACAGGCCCTTCTCGAAACCGGTGCGTTCCACCTGCTTGAGCCAGTCGGACGGGATGATCTGGTCGGTGTCGACGTCGGACCGGTCCAGCGGAACAGCCCGGCCGCTCACGATGCGTACTGCTTCCATGTCTGTTACTCCTCGATCTCAGCTCAGGTCCGACGGGGCGGCGAAACGGCCGGCGATGGCGGTGGCGGCGGCCACGGCCGGCGACACCAGGTGGGTGCGCCCGCCCCGGCCCTGCCGGCCCTCGAAGTTGCGGTTCGACGTGGACGCCGAGCGCTCCCCGGGCTGCAGCTTGTCGGGGTTCATGGCCAGACACATCGAGCAGCCCGGCTCCCGCCAGTCGAACCCGGCGGCCCGGAAGATCTCGTGCAGACCCTCAGCCTCGGCCTGCACCTTCACCGCGAACGAGCCCGGCACCACCAGGGTCCGCACCCCGTTGGCCACCGTGCGGCCCCGGGCCACCTCGGCCGCCGCTCGCAGGTCCTCGATTCGGCTGTTCGTGCACGAGCCGATGAACACGGTGTCGACCTTGACGTCACGCATCGGGGTGCCGCCGGTGAGTCCCATGTACTCCAGCGCCCGGGCCGCGGCGTCGCGGGCCCCCGGGTCGTCGAACGAGTCGGGTGTCGGCACGGCGCCATCGAGCCGGGTGACCTGGCCCGGGTTGGTGCCCCAGGTGACGTGGGGGCCGATGGCCGACGCGTCGAGGTCCACCACCGTGTCGAACCCGGCGCCGGCCTCGGTGGGCAGGGCCCGCCAGGCGTCGAGCGCCCGCTCCCAGGCCGCCCCCCGGGGGGCGTGCTCCCGGCCTTCGAGATAGGCGAAGGTGACGTCGTCGGGGGCGACCATGCCGGCCCGGGCCCCGGCCTCGATCGACATGTTGCAGACCGTCATCCGGCCTTCCATCGACATCTGCTCGAACACCGAGCCCCGGTACTCGATCACGTGGCCGATGCCGCCGCCGGTACCCAGGCGGCCGATGATGGCCAGCACAACATCCTTGGGGCTGGCGCCCGCGCCGAGTTGGCCGTTCACGTTGACGGCCATCGTCTTGGGCCGGGACTGGGGCAGGGTCTGGGTGGCCAGCACGTGCTCCACCTCGCTGGTCCCGATGCCGAAGGCCAGGGCGCCGAAGGCGCCGTGGGTGGAGGTGTGGGAGTCGCCGCAGACCACGGTCATGCCGGGCTGGGTGAGGCCCTGCTCCGGGCCGATCACGTGCACGATGCCGTAGCCGGGGTCGCCCATCTTGTGCAGGGTGATGCCGAACTCGGCGGCGTTGGCCCGCATGACCTCGATCTGGCGGGCGCTGATGGGGTCGGCGATGGGCTGGTCGATGTTCTCGGTGGGGACGTTGTGGTCTTCGGTGGCCACGGTCAGCTCGGGCCGGCGGACCTTGCGGCCGGCCAGGCGGAGGCCGTCGAAGGCCTGGGGCGAGGTCACCTCGTGCACCAGGTGGAGGTCGATGTAGAGCAGGTCGGGCTCGCCGCCGGTTCCCTTGTGGACCACGTGGGCGTCCCACACCTTCTCGGCGAGCGTTCTGGCTTCGTCGGCCATGGAGGTTCCCCTCGCTTTCTTCCCGTGGCCCGCATCGTTGCTGGCCACTGTTGCCGGTGTCTCACATATTGAGACTAGTATCTCAACTCATGGTACCAACGGGCGACAGTGCTCCAACGGTGGGCGTGCTCGACAAATCGCTGGCCGTGCTGACGGCGGTGGAGTCGGGCCCCCGCTCGCTGGCCGAGCTGGTGACGGCCACCGGCCTGTCCCGGGCCACCGCCCACCGCCTGGCCGTGGCCTTGGAGGGCCATGGGCTGCTACGGCGCCGGCCCGACGGCCGGTTCGCCCTCGGCTACCGCCTGCTCAGCCTGGGCCAGCAGGCGGCCGGTCAGATTCCGCTGGTGGAGGTGGCCGAACCCCACCTGGCCGCCCTGCGGGACGCCACGGGGGAGAGCGCCCAGCTCTATGTGCGCGACGGCAACGAGCGGGTCTGCATCCTGGCCGCCGAGTCGGCCCACGGGCTGCGCACGATCGTGACCGTGGGCTCCCGGCTCACGATGGCGGCCGGATCGGCTGCCGCCGTGCTCCGGGGCGATGCCCCGGCCGGCACCTGGGCCGCCTCGGTGGAGGAGCGGGAGCGGGGCGTGGCGTCGGTCAGCGCCCCGGTGGTGGGGGTCGACGGCACGGTGGTGGCCGCCGTCAGCGTGTCGGGCCCGGTGGAGCGCACCACCCGTGACCCCGCCGCCCGCTACGGCCCCGCCGTGCTGGAGGCGGCCGCCGCCGTCAGTGCCGCCCTTCGAGCCGGCGGGTAGAGCCCGCCCCGGAGCCGCCGGAGGCGGCACGGCGGGGTGGGGGCCCTGACGTGGGTGGGGGAGGCCGACGGAGGAGGCCGTTGGGGGCGCCGAGCCCCCGAGTATGGCCGCCGGAGGCGGCACGGCGGGGTGGGGGCCCCGACGTGGGTGGGGGAGGCCGACGGAGGAGGCCGCCGGGGGCGCGCAGCCCCCGAAAGGCGCAGCTAGAAGTCGATGTCGACGACGGTGATCTTCATGGGGCCGCTCGGCGCCTGGAACGTCACCTCGTCGCCCACGCTGGCGCCGGTCATGGCCTGACCCAGGGGAGAGCCGGGGGACATGACGGTGAGGCCGTCGCGCCGCTCCTCGATCGAGCCCAGCAGGTACGTCTCGACCTCCGTGTCGCCCTCGTAGCGGATCGACACCACGCAGCCGGGCTGGACCTTGCGCTCGGCGTTGGCATCGAGCTCCACGATCTCGGAGTTCTCGATGATCTTGGCCAGATGGATGATCCGGCCCTCCATCTTGCCCTGCTCTTCCTTGGCCGCGTGATAGTCGCCGTTCTCCGACAGATCGCCCAGCTCGCGGGCGGTCTCGATCTTCTGGGCGATCTCGATGCGGCCCCGGGTGGTCAGGTCGTCGTACTCGGCCTGGAGCCGCTCGAACGCCTCGCGGGAGAGCTTCTGCACATCTGGTGGCACCCGCTGTAGCGTACCGGCCGCTGGTTGGCGGTCAGTGCCGGTTGCCCAGCAGAAGGCTGAGCTTGACCGTCGCGAAGCCGCCGAGGGCCCAGGCGGCGAGGGTGATCGGGTCGGCGATCCGCCGCATCAGATCCTCTTCGTAGCTCACGAGCCCGTTGTCGCCGTACAGAACGGTCCAGTTGTGGCGGGCGGCCAAGCAGGTGACGACCACCAGGGTCACGGTGTAGAAAATGCCGGCCACGATGGCCCGACTGCCCCGGTCGCCTTTGCCCCCGCCCAGTCGTACGGCCACGGCGATCAGGACGCCAAGGCCTACCGCCAGCCAGGGGGTGCGCAGCGTCCCGCTGGCGTCCATCTGGTACCAGGCATAGCCCGCCACCACCGACATGGCCACGGAGGTCAGCGCCGTCATCAGGAGATCGATGCGGTGGTTCGACGGCAGGACCGGCAGCACGCCGGGCTGGGCGAAAGGCCGCGGCTCGTCGCCCTTGGGGGCCTGCGCCGCCGCCTCGTACCACGACTCGGGGGCGGTGCTGGTCGAGAAATCGAGGTCGTGATCGGTTCCCACAAGCGTTCTCCTTGGAAAGGTTGTCGGACCGATGCCGGCCCCCCTTGAGGGTTTCGGCGGAACCAGTAGGGTTGACGGCTTCCGAGACAGAGATGAACGACAGATAGGAAGTAAGACGTGAGCTATCGGGTGGCAGTGGTAGGGGGCGACGGGATCGGCCCGGAGGTGGTGGCCCAGGGGCTGCGCACGATCGAGGCGGCCGGCGTGGTGCTGGACACCGTCGACTACGACCTGGGCGGCGCCCGCTACCTGAAGGACGGCACGATCCTGCCCGACTCGGTGCTCGATGAGTGGCGGGCCTTCGACGCCATCTACCTGGGCGCCGTGGGCACCCCCGAGGTGCCGCCGGGTGTGATCGAGCGGGGACTCCTGCTCAAGATGCGCTTCGAGCTCGACCTGTACGTCAACCTGCGGCCCTTCACCACCCCCCACCACGATTTCGTGGTCATCCGGGAGAACACCGAGGGCACCTACGCCGGCGAGGGCGGCTTCCTGCGTAAGGGCACCCCGCATGAGATCGCCACCCAGGGCTCGGTCAACACCCGCATGGGGGCCGAGCGGGCCGTCCGCTACGGCTTCGAGCTGGCCATGAAGCGGCGCAAGCACCTCACGCTGGTCCACAAGACCAACGTGCTCACCTTCTCCGGCGACCTGTGGGAGCGGACGTTCAACGAGGTGGCGGCCGAGTATCCCCAGGTCACGACGGCATACAACCATGTCGACGCCGCCTGCATCTACTTCGTTGAGAGCCCGTCGCGCTACGACGTGATCGTGACCGACAACCTGTTCGGCGACATCCTGACCGACCTGGGCGGGGCCATCTCGGGCGGAATCGGGCTGGCCGCCTCGGCCAATCTCAACCCAGCCCGCACCGGGCCGTCCATGTTCGAGCCGGTCCACGGGTCGGCCCCCGACATCGCCGGCCAGGCCAAAGCGAACCCGATTGCCGCCATACTGAGTGCAGCGATGATGCTCGACTTCCTGGGCGAGACCGAGCCGGCGGCCCGGATCGTGAAGGCGTGCGAAGCCGCCAGTCAGACCCAGGGCTCCACCTCGGAGATCGCCGACGCGGTGATCGCCAACCTGTGAACCGGCTGGGCCCCCGCCTCCGGGCGGGGGCCCGTCCCACCACGACGACCGTCAGGAATCCCCCATGAGCAACCCAGGCGCCACGAACGAATCCGATTCGACCACGTCGTCGATGACGATCGAGCGGCTGGGCCGGCGCGATCCGGCCTGGCCCGAGGCGGTGGAGATTTTCGACACCACCCTCCGGGACGGCTCGCAGTTCGAGGGGATCGCCCTGACGGCCGACGACAAGCTGCGGGTGGCCGAGCAGCTCGATCTGCTCGGCGTCCACTACATCGAGGGCGGTTGGCCCGGGTCGAACCCCCGGGACGACGAGTTCTTCAACCGGGCCGCCGCTGGCGAACTCCAGCTGGCCACGTCCACCCTGGTGGCCTTCGGCTCCACCCGGCGGCCTCTGGGCAAGGTCGACGCCGACGAGACCCTGGCCAACCTGCTCAACGCCCGCACCGAGATCTGCTGCATCGTGGCCAAGAGCTGGGACTACCACGTGATCGAGGCCCTGCGCACCACGCTCGACGAGGGCCTGGCCATGATCGCCGACTCGGTCCGCTACCTGGCCGGCGAGGGCCGGCGGGTGTTCGTTGACTTCGAGCACTTCTTCGACGGCTACAAGCGCAACCCTGAGTTCGCCCTCCGGGCCCTGGAGGCGGCGGCCGTCAACGGGGCCGAGGTGCTGGTGCTGTGCGACACCAACGGCGGCTCCCTGCCCCACGAGGTGGAGGCCGCCACCCGGGTGGCGGTGGGCATGTTCCCCGAGCTGATCGTGGGGATGCACACCCAGAACGACACGGGCTGCGCCGTGGCCAACGCCGTGGCCGGCGTGGTGGCCGGCTCCCGCCACGTCCAGGGGACGATCAACGGCTACGGCGAGCGCACGGGCAACTGTGATCTGACCACGTTCGTGCCCAACCTGACGCTGAAGATGGGGATCCGAACCCTCCCCGAGGGGGGGATGGCCCAGCTCACAGCGGTCAGCCACCATGTGGCCGAGCTGGTCAACCTGCCGCCCGTTCACGCCCAGCCGTATGTGGGCAAGAGCGCCTTCGCCCACAAGGCGGGCCTGCACACCTCGGCCATCGCCCGCCGGGCCGACGCCTACGAGCACGTCGACCCGTCGCTGGTGGGCAACGGCACCCGGTTCCTGGTGTCGGACCTGTCGGGCCGGGCCACGATCGAGCTGAAGGCCAAGGAGCTGGGGCTGGAGCTCGACGGGCCGCAGATGAAGGCCGTGCTCGACGAGCTGAAGACCCTGGAGCACGCCGGCTACCACTTCGAGGCGGCCGACGCTTCGCTCGAGCTGCTCATGCGCCGGGCCACCGGGTGGCGCAACGAGTTCTTCGAGCTGGAGTCGTTCCGGGTGGCGGTGGAGCACCGGCCCGACCGGTCGGTCTCGGCCGAAGACAACCTCCGGGGCCACACCGACGGAGTGGAGACCGAGGCCACGGTGAAGATCCACATCGGTGGCGAGCGGATCATCGCCACCGGCGAGGGCAACGGTCCGGTCAACGCCCTCGACGCCGCCTTCCGTCAGGCCATCGCCGGGCGGTTCCCCAAGCTCGACCGGGTGCGGTTGACCGACTACAAGGTCCGCATCCTCGACTCGGCCGCCGCCACCGGCGCTGTGACCCGGGTGCTGATCGACGCCTCCGACGGCGATGCCCGGTGGACCACCATCGGGGTGAGCGAGAACATCATCGAGGCGTCCTGGCAGGCCCTGGCCGACTCGATGGTCTACGCCCTGCTCAGGGCCTGAAAGGCGATCAAGAACACGGTCGCCTGAAAGGCGATCAGGAACTCAGCGCCGTCCAGGCCGGCCGGGCCGGGGCCTGGGCATCGCCGCCGTGGTCACGGCCCGACGCCTGCCATTCCTGGTAGTTGTAGCGGTAGCCGCCGTCCCAGAAGAACTCCATCGCGCCGGGGTTGCCGTAGGTGTTGGCCTCGTAGCGGATGCTGCCGGGGTTGGAGATCATCCCGCCGCCCGTCTTGCCGGTGGAGATGCCCATGGCCTTGGTGTTGACGATCACGTTGTCTTTCACGTGCACGTCGCCCGAGGTCCAGTTGACGTAGGTGTAGTTGTAGAGGAACTGCTCCTGGGGCAGCACCGGCCGGCGTGTCTGGCGCACCACGACCCCGGCCTTGGCCCCGTCGACGTAGTTGCCTTCGATCGTCACCCCGCTCGACTCACCCACTGTGATGGCCCCGGCGTTGAAGTCCCGGGAGAAGTCGGTCCAGGTGTTGGCGTTGACGATCAGGTTGCCCTTGACCAGGGCGTTGCTCGACAGCTCGAACATCACGCCGTGGCTGTCCTGGTCGTGGATGTAGTTGTCGATCACGTGGAAGCCGTTGCAGCCGATGTCGCACCAGACGCCCACGCCCTTGTTGCCGTGGATCTCGTTGCGGTGGATGACGAGGGGGTTGTCTCCCCCCGTCGCTTCGGTGAACTTCATGCCGCCGCCGTTGGCCTGATAGCCCTCGAGCTGGCGCTCCCCGTTGCCGCGTACCACGTTGCCCTCGATCAGGCCGCCGTGCGACTCGGCACCGCTGATGCCGGCCACCCCGTTGTCGGCGATGGTGCTGTTGCGAACGGTGAACCGGTCGCCGATGAAGATTCCCAGGGCGTAGTTGCCGGAGGCTTCGATGTCCTCGATGAGCCAGTCACTGGCCAACGTGCCCGGGTCGGTCTTCCAGATGCCGGCTGAGCCCCGGATGGCCGCCTGTTGCTGGGGTTTCTGGCCGGCGGTGCCCTGGAAGCCCTTGAGGGTCATGCGCCCGATCGTGACCCCCTTGGACGTACCGTGGAAGGCGTTCTCGGCGTCGCCCGATCCCACCACCACCACCGACCCCCGGTCGGTGCCGAGGAACGTCATGTTGTCCTTGGGTACCACGTCACGGAAGCGGTACTCACCGGGCTGGAGCTTGAAGCAGGTGCCGGGGGCGGCGTTGGCCACGGTGCCGGCCAGGTCGGGGGCCGGGGCCGACACGTTGACAACCGGGTTCTTGCAGTAGGAGTCGAGCGGGGCTGGGCCCGGGGTCTCGGCCACCTTTTCGAGGACCTTGGAGCTGGCGCCCTCCTGGACGGCGGTGGTCGTGGTGGAGGCGAGCGTTGGTGCGGTGCCGATGCGGGACGAGGCGGCGTCGACCTCGGTGGTCGACGTGTCCTCCTCGGGCTGGGGAGGCAGAGGAGGGTGGGGACTGCTCGTCACCATCGTGGTGAGCAGGAACGCGCCGACGCCCAGCAGGGCGATCGTGGTCAGCAGACGCCAGCGACTGGCCGTGGCCTCGTGGGGTACGGCCCGTAGCCCGTGGCCGATTCGCGGGACCAGTGCCCGAAGCGTGGCGCCGATCCCGGTTCCGGCGCGCCCCGTCTCTTCCTCGTGCTCCACGTCGTCATCCACGTGTCAAGCCACTCCCTGGTGGTCCTCGCACCGCCCCGGCGAGTCATGTTACCCATCAAAGTCCGATCCGGCTGCGCGGCGCCATGAGTCACACTCTCTAGTGACGTGAGAGTTCAGTGGGGCAGGTGGACCTCACCCCGCGTGCCGTCGACCGTGATGGTGGCGCCGTCGGCGATCACCCGAGTGCCGACCTGTGTGCCGACCACGGCCGGGATGCCGAACTCCCGGGCCACGATGGCGCAGTGGCTCATCTGGCCTCCGGTATCGGCCACCACCGCTCCGGCCAGGGCGAACAGCGGTACCCAGGGGGGCAGGGTCATTTCGCAGACGAGGATGTCGCCCTCTTCGAGCTTGGCTGCCTCGGCCAGACTGCGCACCACGCGGGCGGTTCCGGTGGCCACACCGGCCGAGGCCGGATGGCCGGTGAGTACCGTCTGCGCCTCCTCCATCGGCTGCGGGGGGCGGCGGCCGGCCAGGCGGACAAGGATCGCCTCCAGCAGCGGGTCCATGGGGGTGCCGTCGGGTGGTCGGACGGCCACTCCGAGGGTCGGCGGGGCGTCGAGGCCGGCGGCGGCCTCCACCGACGCCCGCCGTCGGGCCGCCAGCTCCCGCTGGTCGCCTCCCTCCAGCAGGGCCGCCGTCACCTCCGGGTGGTGGAGGAAGAAAACGTCGTCGGGGGCGGCGAGGCAGCCATCGGCCACCAGCCGCTCGCCCACCTGGAGCACGAACCGGCGTACGTTGACCACGCCGCTCTGGTCGATCCAGAAGGCATGGTCTTCGGTGAGGGGCAGGTTGTGACGGCCGGCCTCGTAGTAGCGCTCGAATGTGGCCAGCTGCTCGGGATCGCCGGCCAGCCGGGCCCGGGCCCGGGCCAGCAGCTCCTCTCGACGCCGGACGGTACGGGCGAACGCGGCCTCGGGATCCTGGCCGTCTTCGAGGGCGGCGTAGCCCCGGAGGGCGTCGATCGGGATCGACGGATCCTCCCGCCAGCTCACGTCGGCCACGTCGTACACGGCGTCGCTGCGCCAGCCGTATTCGTCGAGGAAGGCCCGGAAGTCGTCGGCGAAGGCGGCGATCTCGGG
>CADEDH010000106.1:11468-16003 GCA_902826025.1 uncultured Actinomycetes bacterium | reverse complement strand
CTGTGGTCGAGCGCCACCGCCGGCGGGGCGCCGCTGCAATGGTGGCTGGCCGAGGCCGGCTGGTCCGGCAACCGTCTCGACCACCTCCTCGACCAGGTGCGGGGGGCGGCTGGCCGCATCATCCGGGGCAAGGGCGCCACCAGCACCGCCATCGGGTTCTCGTCGGCCCGGATCATCGAGGCGGTGGGCCGCGACGAGCGGGCCGTGCTCAACGTGTCGACCGCCCACGACATCGAGGGTGTTGGCCCGGTGTGCCTGTCGCTGCCCACCATCGTGGGCCGCCACGGCGCCGGCCCCGTCGTCGACGTCCCCCTCGACGAGGCCGAGACCGCCGCCCTCCGCCACAGCGCCGCCACCATCCGCGCCGCCATCGACGCCGTCGCCGGCTGAACCCCCGCGAACTCTGACGCGGCGTGGCGCCGGGCGGTACCGGATGTCAGAGATCCGGGAGGGGGCGGGTGCGATGGCGGCGTAACCGGCGCCACGATTGGCGAACCAGCGATCAACAGAGGCATCACAGGCGCCGGAACCTGGGCCGCTACCGCCGCCCGGACGGCGTAACTCCGGCGTATCCGGCGGGACACACCGGCGACACGACGGGTTGGGACGCTCGATCCGTGCCTCCCCGTCGACCCCTCTCCCCCACCCCGTGATCCGGTTCCTGCTCCGCCGGCTCGGCCTCGCCGTCCCCACCCTGCTCGGCGTGTCGCTCGTGATCTTCGTGACGATCCGCATCGTCCCCGGCGACCCCGTCGCCTCCCTCCTCGGCCCCACCGGCTCCCCCGAGGCCCGGGTAGAGCTGACCCACAAGCTCGGGCTCGACCAGCCCATCCCCGTGCAGTACGTCACCTGGCTGGGCCGGGTGGGCCAGGGTGACCTCGGCCGGTCGATCGCCAAGCAGACCGACGCCCTGCCCTACGTGTGGGAGGCGTTCCGCAACACGATCACGCTCTCGCTGTTCGCCGCCGCCGTTGCCATCGTGGGCGGCATCGCCCTGGGCGTGATCGCCGCCACCCGCCGGGGCAAGGTGGCATCGGCCATCAGCTCCGGGGTGTCGCTGTTCGCCGTGTCGGCCCCCCAGTACTCGGTGGGCCTGATCCTCATCGTCTACCTGGCCGCCGGCCGGGGCTGGTTCCCCACCGGCGGCATGCGCAACACCACCGGGGCCGACGCCGGCACCGTGGCCGACCTCATCCGCCATCTGTGGCTGCCCGGCCTGTCGGCCGCCCTGGTCCCCCTCGGGATCATCGCCCGCATGGTCAGGTCCTCCATGCTCGACGCCCTGTCGGCCGACTTCGTGGAGGCCCTGCGGTCCCGGGGCCTACCCGAATGGAAGATCCGGTGGCACGCCTTCCACAACACACTCCCGTCGGTGCTCACGATCGCCGGCCTCCAGGTCGGCTACCTGCTGGGCGGCGTGATCTTCGTGGAGGTGGTGTTCAGCTGGCCCGGCCTGGGGCTGGTGGTGTTCCAGTCGATCAGCCAGCGGGACCTTCCCGTGATCCAGGCCGGCGTGCTCGTGTCGGCCCTGGCCTTCGTCGTCATCAACCTGATCGTGGACACGCTCCACGGCCTGCTCGACCCCCGGATCCGACGATGAGAAAGGGAACCCAGTGACCGCCACGCAGCTAGTCGGCGACGACACCGCCCCCACCCCCACCGAACCCACCGCGGCCGACGTCATCCCCGCACCGGGCGACGGTTCCCCCTCCGAGGCCACCCCCAAGCCCGCCCTCAAGCGGCGCCGGCTGGGCTGGCCGGCCCGCATCGCCGGCGGCGTATGCGTCACGTTCCTCCTGGCCGCCCTGCTCGCCCCCCTCATCGCCCCCTACGACCCCCTCGCCGACGACCGCTCCAACCGGCTCCAACCGTTCTTCTCCGGCGGCCACCTACTGGGCACCGACGGCCAGGGCCGCGACGTGCTCAGCCGAGTGATCTGGGGCGCCCGCCCCTCCATCCTCACCGGCCTCATCCCCGTGTTCGTGGCCGGCATCATCGGCACCCTGCTGGGGCTGGTGGCCGGGCTCGGCAGCCACCGGCTCAACACGGTGATCATGCGCACCCTCGACGTGTTCTACGCCTTCCCCGCCGTACTGCTGGCCATCGCCATCGCCGCCGCCCTGGGCTCGGGCACGTCGAACGCCATCATCGCCCTGTCGGTAATCCTGATCCCGCCGATCGCCCGGCTGGCCGAGTCGGAGGTGGCCCGCATCCGGTCAGCCGCCTTCATGGAAGCGGCCCGGGTGTCTGGTGCCGGCTGGTGGTCGATCGCCCTGCGCCACGTGCTGCCCAACGCGGCCCCGGCCATCGTGGTCTACTGCACCGCCCTGGTGGGCCTGTCGATCGTGTACGCCGCCGGCCTCGGGTTCCTCGGCCTGGGCGTGGCCCCGCCCACCGCCGAATGGGGGCTGATGGTCAACGACCTCCGCCAGTTCACCTTCAGCTCCCCCGGGATCTCGCTGGTGCCGGCGGTGGTGATCCTGATCGCCTCCGTGGCCTTCAACGTCTTCGGCGACGGCCTGCGGGACCTACTCGACGTGAAGGGCGACGGACGATGACCACCCTGACCACCACCAGCGACGCCGACACCGACGCCAGCCCCGACTCCTCCCCGACCGACGGCGACAACACCACCACGCTGCGCCTCCGCGACCTCCACACCACGTTCAGCTCCCGCGGCCTCACCGTCCACGCCGTACGGGGGGTCGACCTCGACCTCCACCCGGGCGAGATCACGGTGCTGCTGGGCGAATCGGGATCGGGCAAGTCGGTGACGGCCAAGTCGATCATGCGCCTCTACGGGGCCAACGCCAGCTTCGCCGGCACGGTGGTACTCGACGGGCGGGGCGACCTGCTGGCGGCCGGACCCAAGGAGATGTTGTCGGTGCGGGGGCCGGAGATCGCCCTCATCCCCCAGGATCCGTCGGCCGCCCTCGACCCCCTGCGCCGCATCGGGGCCCAGATCGTCGAGGTGCTGCGCCAGCACAAGGCGGTGCCCAGCCGGGCGGCGGCCAAGGCCCGGGCCCTCGAGCTGTTGGGCCAGGTCGGCATCCCCGACCCGGCTCGGGTGTACCGCTCGTTCCCCCACGAGCTCTCGGGCGGCATGCGCCAGCGGGCCGTGATCGCCATCGCCGTGAGCTGCGATCCCCGGGTGCTGATCGCCGACGAGCCCACCACCGCCCTCGACGTGACCGTGCAGGCCCAGATCCTCGCTCTGTTCCGCTCGCTGATCGACCGGATGGGCTCGGCCGTGCTTCTCGTCACCCACGACGTGGGCGTGGCCGAGGAGGTGGGCGACCGCATCGGGGTGATGTACGCCGGGCGGATCGTGGAGTACGGGCCGGCGGCCGAGGTGCTGGGCGATCCCCGGCACCCCTACACCCGGGCCCTGCTCGATTCGATCCCCACCCCCGGGGTGGAGCGGGGGCAGCTGCGCTCGATCACGGGCCAGCCGCCGGTGTCGGGCGAGCTGCCCCCCGGCTGCGCCTTCGCCCCCCGTTGCCCCGAGGCCCACGACCGGTGCCGGGCCGCCGACCCGGTGCTGGTGGACCTGCCCGGCCGCCGCCTGGCCGCCTGCCACCTGCTCACCGATGACCCCGACGACACCGACACCGACACCGACACCGACAGCACGGCCGGCCCCGACAGCACGGCCGGCCCCGACAGCACGGGCGGCCCCGACAGCACGGCGACCGAGACCAGCGTCGAGACCCCGGCTCCAGCCGGAGAGGAGAGCGCAGCATGAGCACCACGGCCGAGCTGACCGACGACGTGACGGCCGGGGCCCTCCACCCCACCCCACTGCTGGTGGTCAACGACCTGGTGAAGACGTTCGGCAACGGGGTGCGGGCCGTCGACGGGGTGTCGCTGACCGTGCACCGGGGCGAGACCCTCGGCCTGGTGGGCGAGTCGGGCTGCGGCAAGTCGACGACGGCCAAGATGATCCTGCGCCTCCTCGCGCCCGACAGCGGCCTGATCCTGCTGGGCGACGACGACCTGACCGCCGTGCGGGGCCGCCAGCTCCGCGAGGTGCGGGCCCGGATGCAGCTCGTCCCCCAGGATCCGCAGACCTCGTTCAACCCCCGGCTGTCGATCCGTTCGTCGATCGAGTTCAACCTGCGGGCCCAACGGGTGGCCGCCGCCGAACGGGGCCGGCGAGTGGACGAGGCCATGGAGCGGGTGGGGATGCCGGCCGCCTACGGCCAGCGCTTCCCCCACGAGCTGTCGGGCGGCCAGCTCCAGCGGGCCGCCATCGCCCGGGCCCTCGTCACCTCGCCCGAGCTGATCGTGTGCGACGAGGCCGTGTCGGCTCTCGACAAGTCGATCCAGGCCCAGGTGCTGAACCTCCTGGTGGAGCTGCAACAGGACCTGGGCATGGCCTACCTGTTCATCTCCCACGACCTGTCGGTGGTGGAGCATCTGTCGGACCGGGTGCTGGTGATGTACCTGGGCCGGGTGGTGGAAGAAGCGTCGGCCGCCCAGCTGTGGGCCCGGCCCCGCCACCCCTACACCGAGGCCCTGCTGTCGGCCGCCCC
>CADEDH010000106.1:0-11368 GCA_902826025.1 uncultured Actinomycetes bacterium | reverse complement strand
AGCGCCGGCAACACCCTGGTGATCGGCATGACGGCCACCAACATCCCGTTGCTCGACACCACGCTCAGCCAGAACGAGGGCTACGAGGGCATCCGGTTCGTCGGCAATCAGATGTACGACGCGCTCACCCGGTTCGACCTGGCGGACCCGGGCCAGATCCCGCCGATCGTGCCCGCCCTGGCCGAGAGCTGGGAGCCCAACGCCGATTTGACCGAGTGGACGTTCAAGCTCCGCTCCGGCGTCACCTTCCACGACGGCGAGCCGTGGAACGCCGATGCCGCCATGTTCACCTTCGACCGCATCCTCAACTCCGACGCCCCCCAGTACTACCCGGAGCTGAACGCCCAGGCCGGCCTGGCCATCGTGGGCGTGCAGTCGGCCGAGAAGGTCGACGACATGACGGTCAAGATCACCACCAAGGCGCCCTGGTCGCACCTGCCGGCCGACCTGGCAACGATCTTCTTCGGCTCCCCTAAGGCCATCCAGGAGCTGGGCAACGACGGCTTCGGCAAGGCCCCGGTGGGCACCGGCCCGTTCAAGTTCGTGGAGTACGTCCAGGGCCAGCGGCTCGTGCTGGAGAAGAACGCCGACTACTGGCGGGACGCCCCCAAGCTCGACAGCCTGATCCTGCGGCCGATCCCCGATCCCACGGCCCGGGTGGCCGCCCTGCGGTCGGGCGAGGTCAACTGGATCGAGGTACCGCTCCCCGACGACGTGGCCACGCTGGAGGCCGAGGGCTTCACCGTGCACCTCAACGCCTACGACCACGAGTGGCCGTGGGTGCTGAACACGAGCCGCCCCCCGTTCGACGACGTGCGGGTGCGCCAGGCCCTCAACTACGCCATCGACCGTGACTCGCTGACCAAGGACATCCTCCAGGGCACGGCGTCGCCCCTGGTGCAGGCGGCGCCCCCCGCCAACTTCGCCTACCGGGCGACGAACGACACCTACACCTACGATCCGGAGAAGGCCAAGCAGCTGCTGACCGAGGCCGGCTACCCCGACGGGTTCGAGTTCCGCCTGTCCTTCCCCACGTCGGGCTCGGGCAACATGGTGCCGATCCCCATGAACGAGGCGCTCCAGAGCGACCTGGCCAAGGTGGGCATCAAGGTCACGCTGGAGCCGATCGAGTGGGCCGCCATGCTCACCGACTTCTTCGTGGGCAAGATCACGGCCGACGCCGACGCCGTCAACATCTCCCTCAGCTACCAGCAGGAGGGCTTCTGGCAGTCGTGGTACGGCACCGGGTCGGCCACCAACGCCAGCCAGTACTCCAGTCCCGAGCTCGACGCTCTGCTGGCCGAGGCCAAGACGATCGTGGATCCCGAGGCCCGCAGCGAGGTCTACGCCCAGGCGGCCAAGATCATCACCGACGAAGCCCCCTGGCTGTTCATCGTGAGCGACAAGAACCCCCGGGCCACCGCCCCCACGGTGAAGGGCTTCGCCATGCCCCAGTCGTGGTTCGTCGACCTGACCGGCGTGTCGGTCGAGGCGGCAACGTGATGCGACTTCTGCTCCCGATCCCCACTGCCCGCCCCCGCCCGTCGAACGGAGAACCCCGCCCATGACCGAGATACCGCTCACGATCACCGATGCCGCCGCTGCCATCAGATCTGGCGACCTGACCAGCGTGGCCCTCACCGAGGCCTGCATGGCGGCCGCCGACCGCCTCGACGAGACCCTCGGCGTCTACATCAAACGCTACGACGACACAGCCCTGGCCGCCGCCGCCACAGCCGACGCCGAACTGGCCGCCGGCACCGACAAGGGCCCCCTCCACGGGATCCCCATCGGCATCAAGGACATCATCGCCTGCCAGGAAAGCGAGACCACGGCCAACTCCGTGGTCTACGACCCCGACTGGTACGCCGGGGCCGACGCCCCGGTGGTGGCCCGCCTCCGGGCCGCCGGGGCGATCATCACCGGGAAGCTCACCACGATGGAGTACGCCTGCGGGCTCCCCGACCCGTCCAAGCCCTACCCCATCCCCCGCAACCCGTGGGACACCACCACCTGGCCCGGCGGTTCCAGCTCCGGGTCGGGAGCGGGGGTGGCCGCCGGGCTGTTCCTGGGGGCGCTGGGTACCGACACCGGCGGGTCGATCCGGATGCCGGCCGCCTTCTGCGGCATCACCGGCCACAAGCAGACCTACGGCCTCGTGCCCAAGGCCGGCTGCCTGCCGCTGGGCGTCACGCTCGACCACATCGGGCCCATGACCCGCTCGGTGGCCGATGCCGCCGCCATGCTCGACGTGCTGGCCGGGTTCGACGCATCCGATCCGTCGATGCCCCCCGGCGTGACCGGCGAGGACTACTCGGCCGCCCTCACCGGCGACCTGTCGGGCATGACCGTGGGGATCGACCTGGGCCAGTTCCTGGGCAACGAGCTCGACGACCCCAACCTGGCCGGTTGCATGGAAGCGGCGGTGACGGCGCTGACCACCGCCGGAGCCACCGTGGTGGAGGTGACGCTGCCCCTGGTCGACGAGCTGGGGGCGGCCTGTCTGGTCACGGCCATGACCGAGGCCTTCGCCTTCCACCGGCCGTGGATGACCGAGCGGTGGGGTGACTACGGCAGCTTCACCCGGGCCTCGGTGGGAGCCGGCGCCCTGTATACGGCGGCCGACTACGCCCAGGCCCAGAAGGTGCGCCGGATCGGCGGGGCCCGGCTGCGGTCCGAGGTGTTCAGCGCCGTCGACGTGGTCATCACCCCCACCGCCTGCGCCGGGGCCCCGGTGCTGGAGGGCATCGAGTGGGACAGCTTCTGGAAGATCCTCTACACCGGCTACTGGAACTGCGTGGGGCTGCCCTCCCTGTCGGTACCGATGGGCTTCACCGTGGGCGGCCTGCCCCTCAGCCTCCACATCGCCGGGCCGGCCTTCGCCGACGCCGCCGTACTGAAGGCGGGCGACGCCTTCCAGCGCCTCACCGATCACCACCTGGCCGTACCCCCGCTCGCCGCCACCAGCGCCGTGGCGGTGACGGCGTGACCCGGCCCCGCCCCTCACGAACGGAGACGACGAACACATGACCGAGCTACCCCTCACCATGACCGACGCCGCGACTGCGCTGCGCTCGGGCGAGCTGACCAGCGTGGACCTCACCGAGGCCTGCATGGCGGCCGCCGACCGCCTCGACGAGACCCTGGGCGTCTACATCGCCCGCTACGACGAGACGGCGCTGGCGGCGGCGGCCGAGGCCGACGCTGAGCTGGCCGCCGGCACCGACCGGGGCCCGCTGCACGGCATCCCCATCGGGATCAAGGACATCATCGCCTGCCAGGAAGGCGAGACCACCGGCAACTCCGTGGTCTACGACGCCAACTGGTACGCCGGCGCCGATGCGCCGGTGGTGGCCCGCCTCCGGGCGGCGGGGGCGGTGATCACCGGGAAGCTCACCACGATGGAGTACGCCTGCGGGCTCCCCGATCCCGACAAGCCGTACCCCATCCCCCGCAACCCGTGGGACACCACCACCTGGCCCGGCGGCTCCAGCTCCGGGTCGGGGGCGGGGGTGTCGGCCGGGTTGTTCCTGGGGGCGCTGGGCACCGACACCGGCGGCTCGGTGCGGCTCCCCGCCGCCTTCTGCGGGATCACGGGGATGAAGCAGACCTACGGCCTCGTGCCCAAGGCCGGCTGCCTCCCGCTCGGGGTCACGCTCGACCACATCGGCCCCATGACCCGCTCGGTGGCCGACGCCGCCGCCATGCTGACGGTCATGGCCGGGTTCGACCCGTCGGACCCGTCGATGCCCCCCGGGGTGACCGGCGAGGACTACGGGGCGGCGCTCACCGGCGATCTGTCGGGCCTGACCATCGGGGTGGAGCGAGCCAACCACCTGGGACGGCCCGGGGCCGATCCAGGGCTGGTGGAGATCTTCGACGCCGCCGTGGCCGAGCTGGCGGCGGCCGGGGCCACGATCGTGGAGGTCGAGATCCCGCTGTACGCCGAGGTGGCGGCGGCCACCATGCTGTGCTGGCCGGTGGAGGCGTTCGTCTTCCACCAGCCGTGGCTGGCCGAGCGGTGGGAAGACTACGGCCGCTGGACCCGGGCCGTGATCGGCAACGGGGCCCTGCTCACGGCGGCCGACTACGACCAGGTGCTCAAGGTCCGCCGGCTGGGCAAGGCGGCGCTGGACGAGCTGTTCACCTCCGTCGACCTCATCGTCGGGCCCACCTGCGCCACCGGGGCCATCAGCTACGACACCCTCAACTGGGACTCGCTGATGCACACCCTGTTCACCCCGTACTGGAACTCGGTGGGCAACCCCACGCTGTCGGTCCCCATGGGGTTCACCGCCGGCGGGCTACCCCTCGGGCTCCAGATCAGCGGCAAGCCCTTCGCCGACGCCCTCGTGTTCAAGGCGGGCGACGCTTACCAGCGCCGCACCGGCCATCACCTGGCCCTGCCCGCCCTGGCCTCCCCGGCCGTCGCCCCCTGAGCGGATCCCGCCCGACGACCTCACGCCAGCCACATCCCGAACGTTGACCAGACAAACCCAAGGAGAACCGATCCCAATGGACGCCGAGACCACCGTACGCACCCTGTTCAACCTGGCCGGGGTGAGCCCGCCGGAAGCCGAGATGGCCGCCTTCATCGAGGGCTACCCCGCCACCCGGGCCTCGCTCGACCTGCTGTACGCCGTGCCCGACACGCCCCTGACCGACGGCATCCTCGTGTTCCGGCCGGCCGATTGACATGACCGGCTCGCCCCAACCGTTCACGATCACCGAGGCGGCGGCGGCCCTGCGGGCCGGGGAGGTGACCAGCGTCGAACTCACCGAGGCCTGCTTCGCCGCCGCCGACCGCTTCGACGAGACCCTCGGCGTCTACATCAAACGCTACGACGACACGGCCCTGGCCGCCGCCGCCACAGCCGACGCCGAACTGGCCGCCGGCACCGACAAAGGCCCCCTCCACGGCATCCCCATCGGCATCAAGGACATCATCGCCTGCACCGAGAGCGAGACCACGGCCAACTCCGTCGTCTACGACCCCGACTGGTACGCCGGGGCCGACGCCCCCGTGATCAGCCGGCTGAGGGCGGCCGGGGCCGTGCTCACGGGCAAGGTCACCACCATGGAGTACGCCATCGGCCTACCCGACGTGACGAAGCCCTACCCGGTGCCCCGCAACCCGTGGGATCCAGCCACCTGGCCCGGCGGCTCCAGCTCCGGCTCGGGGGCCGGAGTGGCCGCCGGCATGTTCATGGCCGCGCTGGGCACCGACACCGGCGGGTCGATCCGCATCCCGGCCGCCTTCTGCGGGATCACGGGGATGAAGCAGACCTACGGGCTGGTGCCCAAGGCCGGCTGCCTGCCGCTGGGGGTCACGCTCGACCACATCGGCCCCATGACCCGCTCGGTGGCCGACGCCGCCGCCATGCTCGGGATCATGGCCGGTTTCGATCCGGCCGACCCGTCCATGCCCCCGGGCGTGGCCGGCGAGGACTACCCGACGATGCTCACCGGCGACCTGTCGGGCATGAGGATCGGGGTCGACCGGGCCAACCACCTGGGCAAGGAGGGGGCCGACCCGATGCTGGCGGCCCGGCTCGACGAGTCGGTGGCCGCCCTGGCCGAGGCCGGGGCCACCGTGGTCGATGCCACCCTGCCGATGTTCGACGAGCTCACCCAGGCCTGCATGATCACCATGGCAGTGGAGGCGTTCGCCTTCCACCGGGGGTGGATGGCCGAGCGGTGGGGAGACTACGGGCTCGGCATGCGGAGCTGGGTGGGCACCGGTGCGCTGTACACGGCGGCCGACTACGCCCAGGCCCAGAAGGTGCGCCGGATCGGGGCGGCCAAGCTGGCCGAGCTGTTCTCCACGGTGGACCTGATGGCCATGCCCACCTGTGCCGCCGGGTCGCCGTCGTACGACGGGCTCGACATGGGCGCCATCGTCGGCCTCATCTACACCCCGTACTGGAACCCGGTGGGGTGTCCGGTGCTGTCGCTGCCCATGGGGCTGGGGGCCACCGGCATGCCGCTGTCGCTGTCGATCGCCGGGCCGGCGTTCGCCGACGGCCTCGTGCTCCAGGCGGGAGACGCCTTCCAGCGCCTCACCAGCCACCATCGGGCCACCCCGCCGCTTCTGGCCGGGGTCGGCGCGTGAGCGCCGTCGGCCCCGGGGAGGCCCGGCCCCTGATCGCCGTATTCTCGGGGCCGACGGCCACGATCGGCAACAGCCCGCCGCTGGTCACGAGCAATCAGGCCCGGGCCCGCCACGACCTACCGGTCCATCCGGGGCGGTTCGACGTGCTGCGGGCCCAGCGCCTGGCCGCCCCGGTGACGGTGTACATCGCCGCCCACTCGGCCCACCCGCTGGAGGGCGACGCCGCCGAGCTGTACGCCCCACCCGACGGCTGGCTGGCGGCCGACGGCACCTTCGTGCCCTACAGCCCGGCGGCGGCAACAGCCGCCACGATCGCCGGCACACCGGTCTACATGGCCACGCTCGCCCCGGATGACGGGCTGTACCTCCTGCCCTATATGGCCCGACAGGCCGACGGGTCGGCCTGGGACGACGCCACAGCCGAGCCGTTCGCTCCCCGGGAGCGATCCCGCCAGACGTTCTACCCCGACGCCTCCCGCATCTACGAGGAGATCGACCGGTTCGGGATCGACGGCCAGGGCTTCGCCAGCTCCCTCAGCACGGTGGCCGACTTCCGGTTCTTCCGGGCTGCCCCGTCGGGCGGCTACACCAAGGGCCTGGCTGCCTCCGCCCGCACCGACGAGGGCTCGGGCGACATCGGCCCCGAGACCCTGGGCGAGGACTACTGGATCTACTTCCCCTACCACCTGCGGGCCGAGCCCCATCTGATCACCCTGGCCCGGGCCACCAACCTGGTGCAGCAGGTGCTGAGCGATGGTGCCGGGCTCTACGCCGGGGCCCAGTGGCTGGAGGGCAGCCCCACCACCGAGGAAACCATGTACTGGCTGGGGCTTCTGATCGACACCACCGTGCCCCTGGTGGGGCACTCGGCCCAGCGGCCCCATCAGTCGACCAGCGCCGATGGAGACCGCAACATCGTCGATGGGGTGAAGTACCTGCTGTCGGGGATCGCGCTCGACGAGACCGGCACCGACCGGGTGGGGGCGGTGATGATCGTCGACGAGGTGGTGTTCGCCGCCCGGGAGGTGACGAAGACCGACGCCCGGCCCGGCAACTACGAGGCCACCGGGGGCCATGGCGGGATCGTGGCCGACATGGGGGGCTACGGCCCGCCCAAGCTCACCTACCTGCCCACCCGGCTCCACACCCACCGCAGCGAGGTCAACCTGACCAAGCTGCCCGACGAGGTGGCGGGAGTGACCGGGCGGCCGGCCCCGGGCGGGGTGGTGGGTACCCGGGTCCGGGTGAAGGACGCCGCCGGCGAGTTGCTGGCATCGGCCATGCCCCAGGTATCGATCGCCAAATACGGACGGTACATGCCGGTCGACAGCCGCACCGACCCCGGTCTCGACGTGGAGGTGATGGCCCGGGTAGAGGCCAACCTGGCCGGTGCCGCCCTCGCCGGGTTCGTGGGCGAGGGGGCGTCACCCTACGGGCTGATGAACCAGACGACCGACAACGCCCTCACCGTGGCCATCTACTGCGGCTACCCCGTGGTGAAGGTGGGCCGGGGCAACACCGGGGGCATGGCCTACCACATGGAGCCCCAGTTCATCGTGGGCGACAACCTCACCTCCACCAAGGCCCGGATGCTGCTGATGGCGGCCCTGCTCAAGCTGGGGGCGCTACCGCCGGCGGCCGATCCCTTCCACCCCACCGAGGCCGAGACGGCGGCAACCCTGGCCGCAGTGGCCGCCTACCAGGCCCTGTTCGACACCCACTGAGTGCGCCCTGCGGGCGCCTCGGGTTCGCCTGCGGCGAACGCCGCGAGCGGTGGGGCGGATCAGGGCGGAGCTCAGGGAGTACGGAGGTCGTTGACGAGGAAGGTGATGAGGTCGCCCCGGTTGTAGGAGAAGCCGTACTCGGGGATCTCGGTCTCGCCCAGCCACAGGTGGCGCTGGAACCGGATGGCCGGGGTCCCCACCGCCACCTCCAGCAGGGGGGCCACCAGCTCGCCGAGGGCCACCGCCTCCACCGTCACCTCCCGGCGGCGGGGACGGAGACCGGCGGCGGCCAGGGCGTCGTACCAGTCCCCCGACCAGATGCCCGAGGCCAGCACGTCGGTCACCCGGTCCCGGGCCCCCTCATGGCCCAGGTAGGAGGTGAGCACCACGGCCGGCTCGCCGTCGATCGAGGTGAGGCAGTCCACGGCCAGGCAGCGGGCGCCCGGCTCCAGGCCCAGCTCCCGGGCCACCTCAGCCGGGGCCCGCTGCTCCTCGGCCGCCAGCAGCAGGGTGCTGACCCGGGAGGCGGCGGGCGAGATCGAGGCCTGGAAGCCGTTGGCGTTCATCAGCCGGTGGCGGGCCTTCAGGCTGCGGGCGAAGGTGCCGGTGCCCTGCTTGCGCTCGATGAGGCCGTCGCGCTGGAGAGCGCTGAGGGCGGCCCGGATGGCGCTGCGGCCGGCCCGGTACTCCCGCATCAGCTGGCCGTCGTCGGGCAGTCGGTCGAGGCCGAACTCGCCGGCCAGAAGCCGGGAGCGGAGGAGATCGTGTATCCGGCGGGCCACGGCCCCGCCTTCGGTGGGTCGGCGGCGGGGACGAGGTCGTTGAAAGTACTGGGAGCTCGTCATACCTCCAGTGTCGGCGGGGCAGGTTTCCGCCGGTGGGCGCCCGGGTGACGCCAGGGTTTCGCCCTTCCGGCATCGGCCTGACGTCGATGTTTGCTGCAGGATGGCTCGGATTCGCCTACGGAGCCGCCCGCTCCGGGCCCCGGGGCAGGCCGGGCGGGCTGTACCGGGGTGGGCCGGGCGTCGTAGCGTGAGCCGATGGACGCGCAGCTCGGGTCGGTGGCGGTGGGGACTCCGGTCGGCAACCTGGCGGCGGTGCTGGCCACCGAAGGTTGGGTGGTGCTGCCCGACCAGTTGCCGGGGGCCTTCGTGGCCGAGCTGGCCGCCGCCTTCGAGCCCCTGCTGGCCCGTCACCTCGCCTCCGCCGACCCCAACCGGGGCGTCAACCGCCACCAGATGTACGTCCCGTTCGAGCCGCCCTTCAACGACCCGGCGCTGTGGGGCCAGCCCACCGTCCTGGCCGTGCTCGACGCCGTGCTGGGGCCCGACTTCGAATGCACCTACTACGGGTCCGACACCCCGTTCCCCGGGGCCGAGCACCAACCGGCCCACCAGGACGGCGGCCCCCTGTTCCCCGGCTGGAACACCAGCCCGCCACCCTACGCCATCGCTCTCAACGTGCCGCTGGTCGACGTCGACGAGGCCAACGGGCCGCTCGAGCTGTTCCCCGGCCCCCACCAGCCCGACCCCGGCGCCGAGCCGCTCCGCTGCACGCTTCCCGCCGGCAGCATCCTGCTGCGCGACACCCGGGTGTGGCACCGGGGCTCGCCCAACGTCGGCCCCGCTCCCCGCCCCATGCTGGCCCTGCTCTACACCCGCCCCTGGTACCGCTTCGTGCTCGACCGGCCGGCCCTGACGGCCGAGGCGTATGACGCCCTCCCCGACCCCGGCCGCCGCCTGTTCCGGGGGGCCGACCGCCCCCGCCGCCGGGCCTCGGGCGACCGCCCCCGCCTCGCCGTCCCCCCACCACCGTAGGGCCGACGCCGTTGGGCCCGAAAAACCGCCACAACGGGGCGAACTTTGTGAAGAAATGCCGGCAGAGGCGGCAGACGGTGACAAAGTTCGGCGCCGTGTCGCGGTTTTCGCATGTGGTCGGGCAGCTAGGGTGTCGCCCGTGCGAGATCTCGGCGGATCGACACGCCCCCGGCTCGGCCCGACCGTTCGGGCCGCCTTGGCCGCCCTGGTCCTGGTCGCCCCCGCCGCCTGCTCCTCGGGTACCGGCGACGGCATCGCCGCTGAACTGACCACGGCGTCCACCACCGCCCCGGACACGGCGAGCCCGGCGACGGCCACGGCGCCGGCCCCCCAGACGTCGGGCACTCCCGGCCTGCCGGTGGCCGATTCGTCGGCCGGCGGCACCTCGCCCAACGGCAGCCCGACCCCAGCCGGAGGGACCCCGGCCGCCGGCAGCACCACGGTCGCCGGCGGCGGCACCGCGCCCGGTGGGGCCACGACCGGCGGCTCCGGTGGCACCACCGCCCCCGGCGGCAGCGGCAGCAACCAGGGCAACACCGGCACCGGCACCGGCGGCGCCACCACCGGAGGCGGGGCCCCCGGACCGGCCGGGAACCCCACCGGCGGCGCAGCGGTCCCGGCTGAGGCCCAGGCGGTGGACACGTCCCGCCCGACCCGGGTGGTGGGCACCGGCACCCCTGCCAGTTGCACCTCGGCCGCCGTGGTGGAGGCGGTGGCGGCGGGCGGGATCATCACGTTCGACTGTGGGCCGGCCCCGGTCACGATCACCATGGCGGCGACGGCCAAGGTGGTGAACGCCAACGGCCCCGACGTGGTGCTCGACGGCGGCAACAAGGTGACGCTCAGCGGCGGGGGCAAACGCCGCATCCTCTACATGAACACCTGCGACAAGGCCCAGGGCTGGACCACCTCGCACTGCAACGACCAGGACACCCCCCGCCTGACCGTCCAGAACCTCACCTTCGCCGACGGCAACGCCACCGGCGACACCACCGAGGGCGGCGGAGGCGGCGCCATCTTCGTGCGGGGCGGCCGGTTCAAGGTGGTGAACAGCACGTTCGTGCGCAACCGGTGCGACACCACCGGCCCCGACCTGGGCGGCGCCGCCCTCCGGGTCCTCGACCAGTACCACGGCCAGCCGGTCTACGTGGTCAACAGCACGTTCGGCGGCGCTCCGGGCCAGGGCGGCGTCTGCTCCAACGGCGGGGCCTTCTCCAGCATCGGCGTGTCCTGGGTGGTGCTCAACAGCGTGCTCACCCACAACGAGGCGGTGGGCCGGGGCGCCAACCCGGCCAAGGGCGGCACCCCCGGCGGGGGCAGCGGCGGCGCCATCTACCTCGACGGCAACCGCTTCACCCTCCAGCTCACCGGCACCCGCATCGAGGACAACCACGCCAACGAGGGCGGCGGGGCCGTCTTCTTCGTGAGCAACGACCGCACCGGCACCATGCGGGTGGACGGCTCGACCCTGCGCCGCAACCCGAGCGACGGGTTCGAGACGGCCGGCTTCCCCGGCATCTTCTTCCTGGGCCAGAGCCCCCCGGCGGTGTCGTCGTCCACCCTCTCCTGACCGGCCTACTGACCGGCGCTACGCGCCCCTCCGGGGGGCTGCGCCCCCGCCGCCTACGGCGGCTCCCCATCGGGCCCGGGGCCCCAACCCCTGACCGGCGCTACGCGCCCCTCCGGGGGGCTGCGCCCCCGCCGCCTACGGCGGC
>CADEDH010000105.1 GCA_902826025.1 uncultured Actinomycetes bacterium | reverse complement strand
TGTCGAGCGGTCAGCCCCAACCTATTCGCTCAGGGCCTACCAACAAGGTAAGGGGTGGGGGTGTCGGACTCCTGCCCCGGTGGCGGATGAGCCAGTCGTACACCAGATGCGACCGTGCTGCTGTGTGTCCAGGAACTCCGCGCCCGGTGGCTCCTATACTCGAGTCATGAAAGAGAGCACAGCGGCGTCGTGGACATTCCTGACCAACCATGGCCACGTACTGCTGTGCATCCACCGGGACCCCGGGATCCGGCTGCGCGACATCGCCCTGCAGGTGGGGGTGACCGAGCGGGCGGCCCAGAAGATCGTGGCCGACCTGGCCGAGGCCGGCTATGTGCAGGTGAAGCGGATCGGGCGCCGCAACCAGTACACGATCGAGGACTCGCGCCCGTTGCGCCATCCGTTGGAGGCCACCCACCAGGTGGGCGAGCTGCTCGAGGTGCTGGCGGCGGAGACCACGCTGGAGCTGGCCAGCCGCACGGCCTGATCCGAGCGACGCCACGAAAGCACGAAGCTCCTTTCGTGTTTCAAGGTTGACTTAGGCTCCCCTTACCACTATCGTCAAGCCTTGGAGGGGAGTACCCCACCCAAGCGTTGTGTCGTCAACACGTGCGGCTCCGAACCGTCCCACAGCGGGTCGGAACCGCTCCGGCACAGCCGCCCGTCTCCACCGACGGGTCGGGGAAGACCTCCTGTTCGTAGCGAAGCGCCGGTTCGTCCGGCCACCGTCGACAGGAGTCACCCAAGATGTCCCCTCCATTCCCCCCGCGAGCTTCCACCGACGGGTCCGCACCCTCCACCGCCCTCCCGGCGGTGGAGGCTCGCGTCTGACCGCGCCCCGGATCGACGAGGAGGACAAGCGAACGATGTTCCGCAACACCGTCAAGACCTTTGCCCTGCTAGCCGGCCTGGCCGGTCTGTTCGTGGTGATCGGTTCCCAGCTGGCCGGTCCCACCGGCCTGGTGATCGGCCTCGTGGCCGGCCTGGCTCTGGTGGGGGCGAGCTACTGGTGGTCCGACAAGCTGGCCGTCCGATCGGCCGGGGCCCAGGAGCTGCCCCCGGGTGAGTTCGACTGGCTCCGGGCCGACGTGGCTTCCCTGGCTGAGCGGGCGGGCCTGCCCCAGCCCCGGGTGTTCCTGTCGCCCGACTCGCAGCCCAACGCCTTCGCCACCGGGCGCAACGAGCGCCACGCCGTGGTGTGCGTCACCGCCGGCCTGCTCCATCACCTCGACCGCAACGAGGTGCGGGGTGTGGTGGCCCACGAGCTGGCCCACATCCGACACCGTGACATCCTCATCGGGTCGGTGGCGGCGGCCGTGGCCACCGGCATCTCGGCCATCGCCAACATGGCCATGTTCGCCGGGATGTTCGGCGGCGGCAGCGACGACGACGATGGCCCCAACCCCATCACCCTGCTGCTGCTGGCCTTTCTGGCCCCGATGGCAGCCACGGTGATGCAGATGGCCCTGTCCCGGTCCCGGGAGTACGAAGCCGACCGGCTGGGCGCCGAGTTGCTGGGCGACCCCCGCCCGCTGGCGTCGGCCCTCACCCGCATCGACGCCATGGCCCGCCGTACCCCGATGGACGTCAGCCC
This sequence comes from uncultured Actinomycetes bacterium, assembly GCA_902826025.1. GTDB lineage: Bacteria > Actinomycetota > Acidimicrobiia > Acidimicrobiales > SZUA-35 > CADEDH01. Next base: position 15,023 of record CADEDH010000105.1, on the reverse strand, counting down.
GGCCCAGGCCACGGCCTACATCGTCAATCCCCTCACCGGCCGGCACGTCAGCTTCGCCCGGTTGTTCCTCACCCACCCTCCCACCGAGGAGCGGGTGGCCCGCCTGCTGGGCCGGCCCTCGCCGACGGCCGACGGGGCCGGGAGCGGGCTGGGGATCCGCTGATGTCGGCACCGACCGACACCGCCCCGCCCCACACCGGCCGGCCGACGATGGAACAGCCACCGTCGGACGTGGCCTGGCATCATCTCGAGGCCGACGCCACCCTTGAAGCCGTCGACAGCGGCCCGGCCGGGCTCGACGAGGCCGAGGCCGCCGGCCGCCTGGTCCGCCACGGCCGCAACGAGCTGGTGGAAAAGGGCGCCACCGGCCCCCTGCGCCTGCTGTGGGAGCAGCTCACGGCGGTGATGGTCCTGATCCTCATCGGGGCCGCCGCCCTGTCGCTGGCCCTGGGCAAGTTCCTGGAGGCCGGGGCCATCGGCGCCATCGTGGTGCTGTTCGCCCTGCTCGGTTTCCTCCAGGAGTACCGGGCCGAGAAGGCGATCGCCGCCCTCCGCCGCCTGGCCGTGCCCAACGTGCGCGTGGTCCGGGGCGGCCAGCCCATGGACGTGCCGGCTGTGGACCTGGTGCCGGGTGACCTGGTGGTGCTGGAGGCGGGCAACGTGGTGCCGGCCGATCTCCGCTTGGTGGAGACGGCCAGCCTGCGGATCCAGGAGTCGGCTCTCACCGGTGAGTCGGAGCCGGTCGACAAGGACGCCGCCGCCCTCCCGCCGGGCGACCAGGCCCTGGGCGACCGCCGCAACCTGGCCTTCTCCGGCACCCAGGTGACCTTCGGTCGGGGGCGGGGTGTGGTGGTGGCCACCGGCATGGCCACCGAGCTGGGCCGGATCGCCACCCTCCTCCAAGGCGTGGGGGCGTCGGCCACGCCGCTCCAGGAGCGTCTCGACCGGGTGGGCAAGCAGCTGGCCGTGGCCGGTGTGATCGTGGCCGCCCTGGTGGTGGCCATGGGCCTCGTCGCCGGCGAGCCGGTGTCGGAGCTGGTGCTCACCGCCATCAGCGTGGCCGTGGCCGTGATCCCCGAGGGCCTGCCGGCGGTGGTGACGTTCACGCTGGCCATCGGGGCCCAGCGGATGCTGCGCCGCAACGCCCTGATCCGCCGTCTGCCGGCCACCGAAACGCTGGGGTCGGTCACCGTGATCTGCTCCGACAAGACCGGCACCCTGACCGAGAACCGCATGACGGTCACCGTGGTCGACGTGGCCGGCCACCGCCACGCCTTCGGGGACGCCGACAGTGCCAGCGCCGGGAGCGACACCGCCGACCGCACGGCAACGGCCCAACGGGCCGCCGCCCTCACCCTGGCCGCCGCCAGCCTGTGCAACGACGGCGAGCTGCGCCGCTCCGGGACCGACGGCGTGGAAGCCCCCGACGATGGGCCGGTGGTACTGGGCGACCCGACCGAGACGGCCCTGCTGGTGGGGGCGGACAAGCTCGGTGTCGACGTGGTCGGCCTGCGGGCCGCCGTCCCCCGCATCGGGGAGCACCCCTTCGACTCCGAGCGCAAGCGGATGACCACCATCCACGGTCCTCTCGGCCCCGACGCCCCCGAAGCGCTGCGGGCCCTGCCGGCCGGCGCGCCCCTGGCCTTCGTGAAGGGGGCACCCGACGGCCTGGTGGACCGGGCGGTTGCGGTGTGGGACCCCCACGCCGGCGGGCCCGTGCCCCTCACCGGCGACCGCCGCCAGCAGGTGCTGGACGCCAACGCCGAGCTGGCGGCAGCCGGGATGCGGGTGTTGGCCATCGCTTTCCGGGAGCTCCCCCCGGATTCCGCCGGGTTTCCTCTTTCCGGCGGGCCGGCCGAGGCCGAGCAGACCCTCACCCTGCTCGGCCTGGCCGGCATCATCGACCCACCCCGGGCCGAGGTGGCCGACGCCGTGGCCACCTGCACCCGGGCCGGGATCCGCACGGTGATGATCACCGGCGACCATCCGATCACGGCCCGGGCCATCGCCGCCCAGCTCGGCATCGGGGCTTCCGGCGGTGCCGATGTCGCCTCCGGCGGTGCCGCCGGGGGCGGGAGCGCACCGGCCCTCACCGGGGCCGACCTCGACCGGCTCGACGAGGCCGGTCTCGACCGGGCTGTGGCCACCACGTCGGTGTTCGCCCGGGTGTCGCCCGAGCACAAGCTCCGCATCGTCGAGGCCCTGCAGCGCCAGGGCGAGGTGGTGGCCATGACGGGCGACGGCGTCAACGACGCCCCCGCCCTCAAGAAGGCCGACATCGGCGTGGCCATGGGGATCACCGGCACCGACGTGTCCAAAGAGGCGTCGGACGTGGTGCTGCGCGACGACAACTTCACCACCATCGTGGCCTCGGTCGAGGAGGGGCGGGTCATCTACGACAACCTGCGGCGGTTCGTGAAGTTCGCCGTGGCCGGCAACATCGGCAAGATGGCGGTGATGCTGGGGTGGCCCCTGCCCCTCCTGATCGCCGGGGGCGACCTCGACGACGCCGTGGCCCTGCTCCCGCTCCAGCTCCTGTGGCTCAACCTTATGACCGATGGTCTGCTCGGGCTGTCGATGGGCATGGAACCGGCCGAGCGTTCGGTCATGCGGCGCCCACCCCACGCTCCCGGCGGCTCGATCTGGGCCGGTGGCCTGGGCCGCCAGACAGCGTGGAACGGGGTGCTGATCGGAGCCCTGGCCTTGGCCGTGGGCCTGGTCTACCAGGCCATGGACCGACCGGAGTGGCAGACGATGCTGTTCATGACGCTGGCCTTCCTCCAGGTGTTCCAGGCGTTCGGCACCCGGTCGACCACCGAGCCGCTGTGGCGGATCGGGCTCGCGTCGAACCCGCTGATGCTCGGCATCGGGGCGGTTGTCGTCGGCCTGCAGCTGGCGGCCGTCTACACCCCGCTGCGGAGCTTCCTCGACCTCGACCCCATCGGTGCGGCCGACCTGGCCGTGGCGGTGGCCGTCGGCGCCGTGTTCCTCGTGGTTCTCGAGCTCAGCAAGCTCTACAACCCGGGGGGCCGAGCAGCCGTCAGCACTCCCAGATGACGATCTCGGCCGCGGTCTCGGCTTCCAGGGGCAGGGAGCCGGCGGCGGTGAGGCGGGCGGCATCTCCCGTGGCGAGCGGCCGCCCGCCCATCGCCACATCGCCCCGGGCCACGAACACGTGGACATGGTCGCCGTCGGGCACGGCGACGCTCTCGCCCGGGGCGAGGCGGGCCACCCACATCACGGCCTCCGCCTGGTGGAGGTGCACAGCACCGTCGTGGCCCTGGCCCGAGGCCACGGCCACCAGGCCGCCGCCGGGGGTGAACCGATCCCGCACGTCGCGCTGCTCGTAGCCGGGGTCGATGCCTTCGCTGTCGGGCGGCACCCACATCTGGAGGAAGTGGACGGGTTCGCTGGCCGAGTGGTTCGTCTCGGAGTGGCGGATGCCCCGGCCGGCGCTCATCCGCTGGGCCAGGCCGGGGTAGATCACCCCTTCGTTGCCAGCCGAGTCGCGATGCTCCAGCTCGCCCGAGAGCACCCAGGTGACGATCTCCATGTCGGTATGACCGTGGGTGCCGAAACCACCGCCCGCCGCCACCACGTCGTCGTTGGACACCAGCAACAGGCCGTGGCCAACGTTGGCGGCGTCGTAGTGGGGGCCGAAGCTGAAGCTGTGGTGGCTGTCGAGCCAGGCCAGACGGGTGTGGAACCGGCTGGCGGCGGGGCGGACGTCGATGGTCACGGCAGTCATCGGGCCTCGTGGGGGTCGGGGCCGGCGGGCTGGAAGGCTTCGGTCACGGCCCAGCGGTGGAACCCGGCCACGGTAGCCAGCTGGTCGTCGGCCCGCTCCACCAGGGCGCCGAGGTCGGCTCCGGCGCCGGAGGGGCCGACCGCCTCGGTGAGGGCGAGCCACAGCTGCCGCTTGGCCGTGATCCCGCTGCACAGGCCCTCGGCCTCGTACACCCGGCTGAGGGGCGAGTACCGCAGCAGCCGGCCGTTGAGCTTGAGCCGGGCCAACCGTTCGGCCCCCAGGGCCGCCACCCGTCGGGCCTGGCCGCCGTCGGCGGCGAGGGCGTGGCGGATGGCGTCGAGCTGCTCCTGGTCGTCGGCGATGTCCCGGGCCACCCGCTCCAGCTGATGGCCCCAGGGGGTGTCCCGGTTGTGGCGGTGGGCCCGTCGGGCCAGGGCGGCCCCCGCCCCGGCCAGGGCCCAGTGGTCACGGAGATAGATGTGGAGCAGTTGCGTCGCGTCCGAGGTGGGGGGAGCGGCGGCGGAGGAGGTGGTGCGCATCCGTGGCGCGGTACCCGACGGGCCCCGCCGGCAAACGCGGGCCGGCCCTTTGCTGTCGGCCGCCTGTTCTCAGTCGCCGCCCTCCACGGCGGCCCGCACCCGGGGCACGACGTTGCGGGCGAAGCGCTCCAGGGAGGCGTTCATCACCGACGGCGCCATCCCCGGGGGTGCCCCCCAGGTGACGAGGTCGGTGATCCCGAACTCCTGGATGTAGCTCGTGAGCTCGGCCACGCAGCGGTCCTCGTCGCCGATCAGCCAGCCCTGGGGAATCGACGACCGGGGGTCCTGCAGGGCGGCCAGGTTGTCGGGGGTCTCGGTGGAGAACCGGGCGTAGATGCTCATCCGGTACCGCTCGGCCGCCTTGATCGGCGCCCAGTCCCGCTCTGGGTCGTCGGTGACGAACACCGAGCGGATCAGGCCCACCCGGTAGTCGTCGGGGTCGCGGCCCGAGGCCCGGAGCTGTTCCCGCCATGGGTCGAGCACCGTGTGGCGGGGGCCCTGGGGCAGGAGGTGGGTGTCGAACCGGGCGGCCCGCACCGCCGACGCCTCGCTCATGCCGGCGATCCACAGGGGCGGCCCGCCGGGCTGGACGGTGGCGGGGGTGACCAGCAGGTCGTCGAACCGGTAGCGCTTGCCGTGGAAGCTGAACCGCTCGCCTCGCCAGGCCAGGCGCAGGATCTCCACCAGCTCCTCGGTGAGCGACACCCGGTTCTTCTGGGGTACGCCGAAGCCGGCGAACTCGTGCGCGGCGTAGCCCATGCCGATGCCGAGCTCGATACGGCCGCCCGACAGGTTGTCGAGGATGGCCAGATCTTCGGCCAGGCGGATCGGGTGGGCGAAGGGGGCGAGGAGGATGTCGGTGGAGATCCGCACCCGCTCGGTGATGGCGGCCACGGCCCCGGCCACCGGCACGAAGTTGGGCAGGTGGCCGTCGTCGAGGAAGTGGTGCTCGGTGAACCACACGAGGTCGAGGCCCCACTGCTCGGCCAGGCGCACCTGTTCCATGGCTTCGGCGTAGATGAGGGGGAGAGGGGTGTCGCTCCCGGGCGGGCTGCGCAGGTCATGGACGATGCCGAAGCGGAGGGGCTGAGCCATGGCCGGAAGCTACCGGGCCGAGCCGTAGCGGGCCAGGCGGGGGCCCTGGACCTGGCGGAACAGGAACCGGAAACCCCGCCGGGCCAGCCTGATCAGGGCCAGTGCCACCAGGGCGAACAGCACCATGGCCACCATCGCCGCCACCGCTGCCAGCCGGGGCCGGGCCAGGGCGAGGGCCATGAGGCCGCCCACCACGGCGTCCTCGGTGAAGCTGGCGGCGAGGTTGGTGAGGGGCTCGGGCGACACGTTGAGGGCCAGACGGGTGGTGGCCTTGGACAGGTGGGCCACCAGGGCCAGGCCGGCGGTGAGCGCCGCCGCCTGGGGCCGGCTGAGGGTGGCCCCGGGCACCCCGGCGGCGGCCACCCCCACGGCGGCGGCCACGCTGGGCCGGATGAGGGTGTGGACCAGGTCCCAGGCGCTGTCGAACAGGGGGAGCTTGTCGGCAACGAACTCGAGCACGAAGGCCACGGCGGCCAGGGCCAGCACCCAGGTCTGTTCGAGCGACGGGGGCGTGTCGACCCAGCCCAGGCGGCCTCCGAGCCCGATGATGAGCACGGTGAGGTAGGCGTTGATGCCCGACGTCCAGCCGGCCACGATGAGCAGCGCCGTCTCCATCACCTCAGCCTGCCACCCCAGGCCGGCCGGCGCCTCCGCCCGGGTCGCTCGACCCAGCAGTCGACGTTCAGCCGGCGGCGATCGAGGCGAACAGCTCGTCGTAGCGGGGGGCGACGACGGGCCAGGCGAACCGCTGGATGTGGTGGCGGGCGGCGTCGGCGGCCCGGCGGCGGCCGGGATGGTCGGTGAGGGCCCGGCACAGCCGGTCCACCAGCTCGGCCGGTGAGCCGTAGAGGTAGGGGTCGGGGGTGGGCACGAGCTCGGGGTAGGCCAGCCGGTGGGGGAGCAGGGGCAGGGCCCCGGCGGCGATCGCTTCGGCCACCGCCACTCCGAAGAACTCATGGCGGGCTGTGCTCACCACCACGTCGGCCCGGGCCAGCAGGGCGGGGTAGGCGCCATCGGGGGCGGAGCCGTCGTGGGCGATGCGGCCCGCCGCCGGGCCCCGGCGGAGGCGGACGAGGGCGTCGGGGATCGCCCGGAACCGGTGGCCGGCCAGGAGCAGGCGGAAGTCGACGCCCCGGGCCGCCACCGCCTCCACGGCGTCGGCGAAGGCGTCGGGGTCCTTGTCGTGCTCCCACCGATGGTTCCACAGGACCGTCGGCGGGCCCGGGTCCGGCTCCGGGCCGGCACCCCGGTCGGCGGCGGCGAATCGGGCGAGGTCGATCCCCACCGGCAGCACCGACGAGCGGGCCTCCACCTCGGCCGCCAGGGCGGTGTGGCGCTGGTCGGGGAAGCGGGCCAGGAAGGCGGGCAGAGACCCGAACCACACCCGGCGGTGGTACTCGGAGTTGAACACCACCCGGTCGGCGGCGGCCATGCTCAGCCAGTTGGTCATGGCGTAGGTGAGGTCGGCCCCGGCCGCTCCGCCGCCGCTGGCGGCCGCCTGGTCGCGCCGGGGGAAGGTGAGCTGGGTCTCGTGCAGGTACAGCACCACCGGAACCCCGGCCAGAGCGCGGCGGGCCAGTCCCAGCAGCGCCGGCAGGTGCACCATGTCGCTGACCAGGAGCACGTCGGGCTGGCGGCCCTGGCCGGCCAGGGCCGCCACCGTGTACTCCACGGCCCGGGCCAGGGTGAGGGCACCGCCCTGCATCCGCCACGCCCAGTGCCGCCCCGGGTGCGCGACGAGATGGACCCGGTGACGGCTGTGGGCGGCCAGGCCCTCGGCCCAGGCCGCGTGCGACCCGCTGTGATACGGCTCGACGAGGACGACGTCGAGCGGCGGGCCGGGGCTCAGGCCCCGTTCACCAGCACGGCGAAGCCGTCGGTGGCCTCCAGCCGCTTGCCCACCACAGCCTGGTACTCCGGGGAGTCGTACCAGGTGCGGAAGGCTTCCTTCGTCTCGAACTCGAGCATCACGGTACGGCTCCCGGCCGGTGTGCCCTCCACGGTCTCGGACTCGTTGTCCATGGCCAGCAGCTTGAGGGGCACCACGCCCAGGCTGGCCCCGGCCCCGGCGATGTACTCGTTCAGCAGGTCGAGGTTCTTGATGGTGCAGTTCACGATGAAGTAGGCGCTCATGGGCAGGGCTTAGCACGCCCCGCCCGTCAACCTCTACCCAGGCCCCAACGCTTCAGGATGGCTCGCTCCAGGCGGCCGAACACCGCACCGTCGATCACGATGCCGATCGCCAGGATGACCAGCATGGTGGCCATCAGACCCTCGGCGTCGGCCAGGCTGCGCCGGGTCTGGAGGATGGAGCCGATCGACGGCTTCTCGGCGATGACCACGATCAGCTCGCCGGCCATGAGGCTGCGCCAGGCGAAGGCCCAGCCCTGCTTGAGCCCGCCGACGAAGGCCGGCAGCGAGGCAGGGAGGATCACGTGGCGGTAGGCGGCGAACCCCCGGGCCCCCAGCACCTGCCCGGTGCGCAGCAGCAGGGGCGGGATCTGGTCGGCGCCGGTGATCAGACCGTTGGCCACGGCGGGGGCGGCCCCCAGCACCAGCACGAACAGGATCGCCTTCTCGCTGAGCTGGAAGAGCAGGATGGCGAGGGGGAACCAGGCGATCGAGGGCATCGTCTGGATCCCGGTGAGCAGGGACCCGAAGGCGCTGCGCAGCAGGCGGTGCCGGGCCATGAGGCTGCCCGCGGCCACACCCAGAACGAGGGCGACGGTGAAGCCGATGCCGGCCCGGACCAGGGTGTTGGTCACGGCCCGGGGGAGGGTGCCGTCGGTGGTCATGGCCACCAGCTCCCGGCCCACGGCCGCCGGGCCGGGCAGCACGTAGCGGGGCTTCCACCCGGCGCTGACCACGGCCTGCCAGGCGCCCAGCCCCAGCCCGCAGGCCGCCAGCTTGGGCCACAGGGCCGACCACGCCCGCCCCACACCCGGTTGGCCGGCGGTCGACCCGGCCGACCGGGGCCGGTCGAGGGCGTCCAGCCCGGCCAGCTCGGCCTCGGCCACCACCCGGTGCCGCTCCTCCCCGATCGTCCCGGCGCTGGCACCGGCGCTGGCACCGGCGCTGTCAGGGATCACCGGCATGGCGGCGCACCTCCTCCCGCAGCAGGGCCGTCACCGTGCCGGCCAGCTCGCTCACGTCGGGCGACTCGATCCGGCGGGGCCGGGGAATGGCCACCGGGATCTCGGCCGCCACCCGGCCGGGGCGGCTGGTCAGCACCACGATCCGGTCGCCCAGGCGGGCCGCTTCCCGCACGTTGTGGGTGACGAACACCACGGTCAGGTTGCGCTCCCGCCACAGGCGTTCCAGCTCGTCGTGCAGGACGTCGCGGGTCATGGCATCGAGGGCGGCGAAGGGTTCGTCCATGGCCAGTACGTCGGCGTCCTGGGCGAAGGCGCGGGCCAGCGCCACCCGCTGGCGCATCCCGCCCGACAGCTCGTGGGGGCGTTTGCCGGCGAAACCCTCCAGATGGACCGTCCGCAGCAGTTCGGCCGCCCGGCTGGCCCGCTCCCGTCGGGGCACACCCCGCAGACGGAGGGCCAGCTCCACGTTGGCCCCGGCCGTGAGCCACGGGAACAGGGCCGACTCCTGGAACATGAGGCCCACGGTGCCGTTCACCTCCCGCCGGCCGGCGGTCGGCTCGTCGAGGCCCGACAGGAGCCCGAGCAGAGTGCTCTTGCCGCAGCCCGATGCCCCCACCACGCACAGGAACTCGCCCGGCGCCACCTCCAGGTCCACCCCGTCGAGAGCGGTGACGGCCCGGTCGCCCCGGCCGTAGACCTTGGTCACGGCCTCCAGGCGCACGGCCGGGGCCGGGGCGGTGTCGGTAGCGGCGGGGGCCGGTGACGCGTCGAGGGCTGGATACGGCACATCCCGTGATCGGCAGGTGGGGCCAGGGCCTGTAGCCATCCAAACGGGTGCCGGCCGGGCTGGGGTCCTTCGGCCCTGTGGCTCCGGCCTCCATGGGTGCACGATGTATGCGGCGGGTGGATGAACCAAGAGACGGAGGAGGCAGCAATCATGCGCAGCGTCGTCGTCTACGAGTCGCTCTACGGCAACACCGAAGCGGTGGCCCGAGCGGTCGCCGATGGGTTGGCCCGATACGGCCCGGCCCGGGTCATGACCCCGGCCATGCTCGGCTCCGGCCAGTTGGCCGGCGTCGACCTGCTGGTGGTCGGCACCCCCACCCACGCCTGGGGCCTGCCCCGGGACAGCACCTGGCAGCCCCAGCACGGGCTGACGGCTGAGCACCGCACCACGGCACCCCGGGTGCGGGACTGGCTCGACACCATCGGCCCCGGGGCCGGGCGCCCCGCCGTGGCCTTCGACACCAGGGTCGACAAACCCCGCTGGCTCACCGGCTCGGCGGCCAAAGCCGTGGCCCGGCGCCTGCGGGCCCAGGGCTGGCACCTGATCGGCGACCCCCGGTCGTTCCTGGTCACCGGCAGTGACGGCCCGCTGGTGGCGGGCGAGTTGGGCCGGGCCCGGGCCTGGGGCGACGAGCTGGGCCGCACGCTGGCGGCCCCTGTGGCCGCCTGATCCGACCTGTCCGCCCGCCGTTCCGGGCCACGGGGCGGTGCGGGCCCGCCCGCCCCGTAGCCTGGAAGGCTGCATGTCATCGGCGAAGACCCGCACATGAACCTCGGTGCCCGCCCCGAGCGACCAGATCTCTACCGCTGGCAGTACGACGCGCTCACGAGCTGGTTGCGGTGCGGCCGGCGGGGAGTGGTGGAGGCCGTCACCGGATCGGGCAAGACCGACGTGGCTCTGGCCGCCGCCGCCGATGCCTTGCGCCGGGGCCGGTTCGTGCTGGTGCTGGTGCCGTCGCGGGTCCTGATGGAGCAGTGGCACGGGCGGCTCACGGCCTGGCTGCCCCACCGGAGGATCGGGCGCCTGGGCGACACCCTGCACGACCAGCCCGAAGACTGCGACGTCCTCATCGCCACCCGTCATTCGGCCGCCGCCCACAAGCCCGTCCCGCCCGACGACGGCCCCGGCTTGCTCATCGCCGATGAGTGCCACGGCCTCGGCGGCGGGATCCTCCGCCGGGCCCTCCTGCCCCAGTACGAGGAGCGCCTCGGCCTCACCGCCACGCTGGAGCGCAGCGACGACGCCGTCACCGATCTTCTCCTGCCCTTCTTCGGCGGCATCTGTCACCGCTACGGCTTCGGTGACGCCATCGCCGACGGGGTGTGCGCCCCGCCCCGGGTGGCCCTGGTCGGCGTGCCCCTCTCGGCCGAGGAACGGGATGACTACATCGCCACCGAACAGCAGCTGGTGGACGCCCGCCATGCTCTGCGCCGCATCCGGGGCATGCCCCTGGAGCCGTTCGGGGCGTTCCTGGCCGCCGTGGCCCACCTGGCCGACCACGATGCCGGCCCTGAAGGCCGGGCCGCCCGCGACTACCTCGACGCCTTCGCCAAGCGCCGCTCGATCGTGGCCCAGAGCGTGGCCAAGTACGAGTTGCTGGGCCGGTTCGCCCCGGTGATCAAGGCGGCCGAAGGGGCGGTGCTGTTCACCGAAACCGTTCGGGCGGCCAACCACGCCATCAACCGGCTCGACCCGCTGGTGTCGATCGACCTCATCACCGGGGCCACCGCCCGCCGTCACCGCAAGGTGATCCTCGACGACCTGCGCACCCGGCGGCTCGACGCCGTGGCCGCCCCCCGGGTGCTCGACGAGGGCATCGACGTGCCCGACGCCAACCTCGGGATCGTGATGAGCGCCAGCCGCACCCGGCGCCAGATGATCCAGCGCATGGGCCGCATCCTGCGCCGCAAGCGGCCCGGCGTGGCGGCCCGGTTCGTGATCATGTTCGCCCAGGACACCCTGGAGGACCCGGCCAACCGGATGGACCGTGACGGCTTCCTCGACGAGATCGAGCGGATCGCCGAGTCGGCGGGGGTGTTCGACTCGGAGCGGTTCGACGAGCTGGAGGCGTTCATGGGCCAGCCCGGCCCGGCCATCGTGCCCGAGCCGGAGCGGCTGGCCAACCTCGACCACCGGTACGCCGAGCTGGTGGCGATCCCGGCGGACGGGATGCCGTTCGACGCCGAGCAGACCGTGGCCGCCCTGGCCGACGATCACGGGGTGGAGGCGGTGTACGCCTACGCCGCCTTCGCCCGCCCCGAGACCACCGGCGCCGGCCTGGTGGCGGCACGCGCTCTGGAGGCCCGTCTCCCCCCGCCGCCGGAGGAACCCGACGATGTCGCCAGCCTGCCCTACCTCGAGCCCGAGCTGTCGGACCTGCCCGAGCTGCATCAGCCCAAGCAGCCGCCCAAGCGGCTGTCGACGGGCGAGGCCCCGCTGGTGATCTCGGCCGCCGGGCCCAACTGGCAGCTCACCTGCACCGGCTGCGGGGCGACGTCGCCCATGGTCCGGTTCCGCTGGCAGGCCCTGGAACAGACCGTGGCCTGCGCCTGCCGCTGAGCCTTTCGGGGCCCCATCCCACCGGGCGGGCCTGCGGCCCGCCGGGTTACCGCAAGGCGGCGGCGGTGGCGTCGTCGGCGGGGAAGAACAGCTCGACCGCCAGTTCGGCCAACGTGATGTCGAGCGGGGTGCCGAACGTGGTAAGGGTGGTGAAGAACGACAGTTCCCGCCCGTCGCCGGCGTCGAGGCGGAACGGCACCAGCAGGGGTGGGTCATCCCACGACGACGTCTCCCGGGGCAGCTCGATCCCCTCCAGCGTCGGGTAGGCCGCCACCTCGGCTTCCAGGGCCGCCATCTCGGGATCGCCGGTGAGCTGCACGGTGCGGCGGAGCTGGCGCAGGAGGTAGGCGGCCCAGTCGGCGAAGTTCAGCGTGCGCTGCGCCAGGCCGCCGTCGGGGTGGAGGCACAGGCGGAACACGTTGATGGGATCGAGGAGCTCGGGGGCGGCGCCGACCACGAAGGCGCCGGCCGCCTGGTTGGCCAGCAGCACGTTCCACTGCCGGTCGACCACCACCCCGGGGTAGGGGTGGTGGGCGTCGAGCAGGCGCTGGAGAGAAGCGGTGACGGTGGCCATCGACGGGTCGGTGAGGTTGCGGGCGCTGTAGCGGGGGGCGTAGCCGGCGGCCAGCAGCATCGTGTTGCGCTCTCGCAGGGGCACGTCGAGGAAGTCGGCCAGGGTGAGGATCAGCTCCGGGCTGGGGCGGGACCGGCCGGTCTCCACGAAGCTGAGGTGGCGGGTCGACACCCCCAGCTCGGACGACACGTCGAGCTGGGAGTACTTCCGCCGGGTCCGCCAGTCGCGGATCAGCTCGCCCACCCCCTGGTGCCGGCCCGTGGCGCTCACCCGCCTCACGATAGGGCGGCGGCCGGCCGTGCTCACGGCTGGGGTTGGGCTCATGGCTGGCGCCGGCGTCATGTCAGCGGGCCAGGCGGCCGGCCAGCCACAGCTGGGCCAGGCCGAGGTCGAGCACGCCGAGGCCCATGACCAGGGCGATGACCACGCCCCCGGTCGACAGCACGCTGCTGGCCACCACGGCCACGGTGGCGGCCACCCAGGCCAGGTCGGCGGCCGAGATGGCCCGGGCGGCCCGGGCCAGGTCGGGCCCCCGGAGGCGGGACGCCGCTGCCACGGCCAGGGCGAACACGATCAGGCCGGCACCGACGAGGCGAACCCAGGTGGTGGTGTCGAGGCCGAGCTGGTCGGCGCTCCAGCGCCCGGCGATCAGGCCGACGGCGCCGGCCGCCAGCGAGGTGGCGGCGTTGACCTCCAGCACCAGCGGCAGGAACCGCCGGGCGTCGACCGGCCGGCCGGCAGTGGGGCTGAGGTTGGTGGCGGAGTTGGTGTTGGTGTCGATGCTCATGCCGACACTGTCCTCCCGACATCGCTCGGGAGCGATTACGTGTCGGGTAACGGCTCGGCCCTCTTGCCGGCGGATGCTTGTATCAGTATGATATCATACTGAGATCTTCACTCAGGGAAGATCCGTTCAGGAAGGTCTGTCACTGATGGCCGTCACGTCGCCAACCACCCGGTCTGCGTCAACCCCCGACCTGGTCGATACGCCGCCCGTCCCCGCTGAGCGGGAGATCACGACCCGGTCCGGCATCATCGGCCTGGGCATGGTCCTGGCCCTGTCGGCCGTCACCGTGGCGCTGTTCGTGGCGGCCGGCGTGGTGGGCGCCAACGGCGGTTCCCCGCTGGTGGTGGCCGCCCTGCTCGTGCTCGGATCCCTGGCCACCATCGGGCTGCTCATCGTGCCGTTCGGCTTCTTCGTCGTCCGGCCCGGCCAGGCCCGGGTCCTGGTACTGCTCGGCCGCTACCTCGGGACCGTGAAGCGGGACGGCTGGTACTGGGCCAACCCCTTCGCCGTGATCAGTGCGTCGGTGTCAGCGTCGGGGGCGGTGCGGAAGGACAAGGACGGCAGCACCACCACCGGCGAGAAGCGCAACCAGTCGAAGATCTCGCTCCGTATCCGCAACCTGACCACCCCGACGCTGAAGGTCAACGATGCGGTGGGCAACCCGATCGAGATCGGCGCCATCATCGTGTGGCAGATCGCCGACACGGCCCGGGCCGCCTTCGCCGTCGAGGACGTCGACAACTTCGTGCTCCTCCAGACCGAGACCGCCGTGCGTCACCTCGGCACCGAGTACGCCTACGACAGCTACGACGGGACAACCCACTCGCTGCGGGCCAACCCCGACGAGGCGGCGGAGAAGCTGGCGGCCGAGCTACGGGATCGGCTGGCTCCGGCCGGCGTCCGCTTGATCGAGGCCCGGGTCAGCCACCTGGCCTACGCCACCGAGATCGCCGAGGCGATGCTCCGACGGCAGCAGGCCGACGCCGTGGTGGCCGCTCGCCGGACGATCGTGGCCGGGGCCGTGGGCATGGTGGAGGACGCGCTGGAGCTGCTGTCGGTCCAGAACATCGTGGAGCTCGACGAGGAGCGCAAGGCGTCGATGGTCTCCAACCTGATGGTCGTGCTCACCAGCGAGCATCAGACCCATCCCGTCGTCAACGTCGGCTCGCTGTACTGAGGCGGCGTGGCTCCCCGTAAGGCGTTCCCGCTTCGCATCGACGCCAAGGTCCATGCTGCGGTGGAGCGCTGGGCCAACGACGAGCTGCGATCGGTCAACGCCCAGATCGAGTTCCTGTTGCGCGACGCCCTCCGCCGGGCCGGCCGGCTCGACTCCGCTGGCCCGGCCGATCAAGACGCTCAATGAGCGTTGTCTCGGTACCTTGATCGGCTCCGACGGCTCCGACGGCTCCGACGGCAGGGATGCGTAACCTCACCGTGTCGGTCGCGTAGTAACGTCCTGCCATGCTTCGTGCAGCCGAGGCGCGGGTGACGCTGTCAGCATCTCTATCGATAGTCCAGCGATGGAGCCGCTGGTGGAAGCGGGCGATGAGTTGATGCTCTCGCCGGTTGAGACCCCTGAGGCAGGAGACATTGTTGTCGTCTCTAGCGTCGATGGGCCTCGTGTGCTGCGGGTCATCGCCCTTGGGTCGGCGACGGTAGAGAGCAACGGTGGTGCGGCCTTCGTCGATGCGTCGCGCTGCCAGAGCCCTATGCCACCCTGCCATTTGCTGCCGTCGAGCAGGGCGACTTCGTCCCGACAAGCGTGGAGCCGGGTCAAGTCTGGCTGATGGGTGACAACCGCCCGAGTTCCTATGAGTGAACCGCCCTGGCCGCTTCGCC
>CADEDH010000104.1 GCA_902826025.1 uncultured Actinomycetes bacterium | reverse complement strand
CGGGCCACCAAGTACTCCTTCGCCTACGCCGCCACCAAGTACGCCGTCACCGGGATGACGGCCTGCGCCGCGCTCGAGTTGGCCCGGGACAAGATCCGGGTGAACTCCATCCATCCTGGCGTGATCGACACCCCCATGGTGGCCTCCGACGATCCCACCGCCACCGATCGCATCGTGCGGGCCACCCCCCTGCGCCGGGTGGGCGAGCCCGAGGAGATCGCCCGGGTGGCGCTGTTCCTGGCGTCCGACGAGTCGTCGTACATGACCGGAGCCCATGTGCCCGTCGACGGCGGCGTCACGGCCTAGCCCCCCGGAGGGAAGCAGCGATGCGCGTCTACGTCGGCCTGCCCAACGACAGCCTCACCCGGGTCCCCGAGCGGATCACGGCCATGGAGGCCGCCGGCTACGACGGCGTCTCGGTGGCCGAGAACGCCCACGACCCGTTCCTGCCCCTGGCCGTGGCCGCCGTCCACTCCAGCCGCATCCAGCTGGCCACGGCGGTGGCCATCGCCTTCCCCCGAAGCCCGATGATGACGGCCAACGTGGGCTGGGATCTCCAGGCCGCCTCCGGCGGCCGGTTCGTGCTCGGCCTCGGCTCCCAGGTCAAAGCGCACAACGAGCGCCGTTTCGGCACCCCCTGGACGGCGCCCGTGCCCCGCATGCGGAGCTATGTGGGAGCGGTGCGGGCGATCTGGACCACGTGGGCCACAGGTGAGCCGCTCAACTACGAGAGCGAGCACTACACGCTCAACCTCATGACCCCGAACTTCACCCCGGCCCCGCTCGACGGCCCACCCCCGCCGATCCGGATCTCGGCCGTGGGGCCCCACATGCTGCGCCTGGCGGGAGAGGCCTGCGACGGGGTGTCGCTCCACCCGTTCTGCACCCGGGACTATCTGGCCAACCAGATCCTGCCCCGGGTGGCCGAGGGCATGACCCGGACCGGGCGGCAGCGGGAACGGTTCGAGGTGTCGGGGGGCGGGTTCGTGGCCACTGGCGCCACCGACGAAGATGTGGCGGCGTCGCTCGAGTGGGTCCGCACCCGGGTCGGGTTCTACGGCTCCACCAAGGCCTACTGGCCGGTCTTGGCCGAGCACGGCCTCGACGACCTGGGTCACGAACTGCTCCACCTGTCCCGCACCGGAGGGTGGGACCAGATGGCGGGCCGGGTCAGCGACGAGGTGGTGCGCCTGTTCGCCGCCGTCGGCCGCTTCGACGAGCTGGTCGGGGCGATCACCGAGCGTTTCGGTGGGCTGAGCGATGCCGTCGGCCTCTCCACGCCCACCGTGAGCCCCACCGCCGTGCCCCCCGATCTGATCCAGGAGCTCCAGCGTCTCCCGACCCCGTTCACCGGCTGGTGAGGGCCGGTCCCGGTCAGTTGTCTCGCTGGGCGACCAGTCGGCGGACCCGGGGAATCAGCTCCTCGCCGTAGGCCACGGCGTCGGGCAGGGGGTCGTAACCCCGGATGAGCAGGGCCCGCACCCCCAGGTCGTAGTAGGCGACCAGGGCCTCGGCCACCTCATCGGGCGTGCCGACCAGGGCCGTCGAGTTGCCGGGGGCCCCCGACGCCGAGGCGGGGGCGGTGTAGAGGCAGGTGTCGAACACCTCGGCCCGTTCGGCCAGGGCCAGCAGCCGCTGGGAGCCCCGGTTGGTGGGGTCGGGCGGGGGGCGACGGTCGTGGGTGGCGTTGATCCGGTCGACGATGTCGTGGGCCCGCTCCCACGCCTCGGCCGTGGTGGCCCCCAGGATCGGGCGGGTCGACACGCTGAACTCGGGCCGACGGCCAGCGGGGGCGGCCGCCGCCCGGACCCGTTGCATGAAGGCCGCCGTCTCGGCCAGCGGCTCGCCCCAGAGCATGAAGATGTCGACGTGGGGGGCCAAGGCGGCGATGGCCTCGTCGGACCCGCCGCCTCCGTAGACCGGGATGTGGGGCTCCTGCACACAGCGGATGATCGAACGCTGGCTCCGAATCCGGTAGAACTCGCCGTCGTGATCGAACGCCGACCGCTCGGTCCAGGTGCGGCGCATCACCTCCACGTATTCCGACGTGCGCCGGTAGCGGGCGGCGTGGTCGGCGAAGTCGCCGTCCCGGGCCTGGTCCTCGTCGTTGCCGCCCGAGATCAGGTGCACGGCCAGGCGCCCCCCGGTGAGCTGGTCGAGCGTGGCCATCTTGCGAGCGGCCACCGTGGGGGCCACGAAGCCCGGGCGGTGGGCCAGAAGGAACGCCAGGCGGCTGGTGTGGGCGGCGGCGTGGGCCCCCACGAGGAACCCGTCGGGGGCGTTGGAGAAGTAGCCGATCAGTACCCGGTCGAAATCGGCCTCCTCATGGATCCGGGCCGTCTCGGCGATCACCGCCGGGTCGAACACCGGCCCCTGGGGGCGGACGATCTCCGACGAGACCTGAGGCGCGATCCACCCGATCATCTCCACTGGCATGGCGCCGAGCGTAGTTCCCCTCTTCCTGGTCCTCCCAGGCGAGAGCCCGGGTGTCAGACGTCGGCGCCCACCGTCAGGGCGTCGAGCAGGTCGAAGCTCGACAGGATCCCGACGACCTCGCGACCGTCCTCAACCAGGAGATGGTGGGTGCGGGACGAGATCATGCTCTCGGCCGCCTCCCGAACCGTGGCCTCCACACTGATGGCGGCGGGGGCGGCGGTCATCACGGTGGCGATCGGCTCGTCGTCGGGCCAGTTGTCGATCAGGTCGGTGCTGGTCACGATGCCCAGCACCTCGTTGCCGTCCATTACCAGCACGGCGTGGACCCCGACCGACAGCATCACGTCCCGGGCCCGGCCCACACGGTCGTCGGGCAGGACGGCCAGCAGATCCTCGGTCATGAGATCGCTCACCGTGGCGGGCGTTCCTTCGCGTCGTCTCATGCCCCGGTCCTACCCCCGATCGGCCTGATCGAAGAGGGGCCGAGGTCCCAACCCCGGGGAATGAGGTCAGGCTTGGCCCGCCAGCAACTCCGTGGCCTGGTCGGGATCGAGTCGATGCAGGTAGCCGAGCGTGTAGCGCCAGCGGGTGCCACAGCCCAGGCAAGTGAACACAACCGTGGCCGGGTGCCCCTCGGCGGCGAAGTCGGAGCACTCGCACGAGGGACAGGTGTGAAACGGCCAGGGGCGCTGCACCAGCACCGGATCGACAGCCATAGGTGGGACCTCCGTCGTACGCCTGCCCACCACTCCGTTCTAGCACCATTCCAGGTCGTCAGGCCATCGCTTCCAGCGTTGGATGATCCAACCAGCATCGTCCAGGGCCATCAGTCCGTGGGCAGGCCTGCTCATGATGTCGTACCATCACGGAAACGAGGCGCGGGCAGCACCTACGTGCATAGGCACCACAGGGGAGGATGCGATGGCACAGCAGGCTCACCTCGAAGCGGCACGCGTGCGACGCGAAACGTTGCACGAGGCCCTCGTCGGCTTGGAGGACGCCCTCACAACCCCGATCGGGGACGCCGCGCACTGGCGGTTGCGGGTGGCGATGGCGGTGGATCACGCCGCCCACCGCCTCCACCACCACGTCCGCCAGACCGAAGCCCCCGACGGCTTCCTGCACCGGGTGGTACAGGACGATCCCCGCATGGCCTGCCGGGCCGAGCGGCTGGCCCAGGAGCACGGCCCCCTCCAGGAGGCGGTCGAACGGCTGCAGCACGCCCTCGCCACCATCTCCGACCATGACGTGGTGGAGCGCGGGAACGACGTGCGCACCCAGGCCCTGGATCTCATGTCCGCCCTCATGCGTCACCGCCAGCGGGGAGCTGATCTCATCTACGAGGCCTACCAGGTCGACATCGGCGCCCAGTAACTCTCTTGGATCGCCACCAGCTCGTTCTCCACCGGCATCGGGTGGGGGGTGTGGGCGTTGGCGCTGCGGAGCAGGTCGGCGATCTCATCGGCTCCCGCCGGTTTGCCGGTGAGATAGCCCTGCACGTGGGTGACGCCCGACGCCGCCAGCGACTCCCGCTGGTCGTCGGTCTCCACCCCCTCGCACACCACCGGGGCGTCGAACACCGAGGCGATCGACACGATCGCCTCCATGATGGCGCACGGCGCCTGGATGTCGCCGGCGGCAGCGGCCCGCATCTCCGACAGCCGAACGAGCAACGACCGGTCGATCTTCAGAACGTCGAACGGCACCCGGAGCAGCTGGCCCAGGTTGGAGAAGCCCGACCCGAAATCGTCGATCGAGATCTTCACCCCGGCCGCCCGCAGCTCGTGGAGCCGTTCCACCGCCACACCGGTGCCGTCGAGCACGGCCGACTCCGTGATCTCCACCACCAACCGGCTGGGCGTCACCGAGCGGGCCGCCGTGGTGGCCAGCACCGCGGACACGAAGTCGGCCTGGGCCAGCTGGCGGGGTGACACGTTGCACGACACCGTGAGGTGGGGGGCCAGGTAGCCCGAGCTCTCCCACTGCTGGATCTGGCGGCACACGTGCTCCAGCACCCAGTCGCCGATGGCGCAGATGTCGCCCGACCGCTCGGCCAGGGGGATGAACTGGTCGGGTGGTACCCGGCCCAGGCGGGGGCTGTCCCACCGTAACAGGGCCTCCAGGCCGACCAACCGGTGCCCATCCACCGTCACGATGGGCTGGAAGACGAGGCTGAACTCGTTGTCGTAGTTGGCCATCCGCAGGGCCCGGCCGATCCGGCTGGCGGCCACCGTCTCGTCCTCCATCGTCGGCTCGAACAGCCGGATCCGGGATCCGCCGGCCCGCTTGGCCACGTACATGGCCAGGTCGGCTTCGGTCACCAGACTCCGTACCCGCTCCGGCTCGGTGGCCAGCGCCACCCCGATGCTGGTGCGGAGCTGTTCCAGGCGGGACCGGAGGCGAACCGGCCGGGCCAGCACCTCGAGGAACCGCTCGGCCACCTGGAGGGCCTCGGCCTCGTCGGTCAGGCCGGTGAGGACGGCGGCGAACTCGTCGCCCCCGAGCCGCAGCAGCACGTCCTCGGAGCGGGTCACCCGCTGCAGGCGTTCGGCCACCTGGGTGAGCAGCTCGTCGCCGGCGGCGTGACCCAGGGTGTCGTTGATGTCCTTGAATCCGTCGAGGTCGAGTGACACGAGGGCCACCGACCCCTGGCCCCGCATGAGGCCGATAGCGGCGTCGTCGAGCACCCGGTCGAGCACCCGGCGGTTGGGAAGGCCGGTCAGCACGTCGGTGTTGGCCTGGGTGAACAGGTCGTGGCGGAGGTTCACCTCGTTGGTCACGTCCCGGAGCGTCACCAGGTAGCCGTTGACCAGGGCCTCCCCGGTGAGGTCCGACACCCGCAGCTCGAACCAGCCCTTCTCGCCGTGCTGGTCGACGATCTCGGTGGCCCGGGTGGGGCTGCCGGTAGGCGCCGGGGCCAGCTGGTCGCCGAGCGCAGCCTGGTACTCGGGACCGAGCAGGCGGTCGAGGTCGGCCCGGGCACAGGGCCCGGGGGGCAGGAGTCGATCAGCCGAGGCCGAGCGGTAGGTCACCCGGCCCGCCCGGTCGACCACGAGCAGGATGTCGGGTGAGTCGTTGAGGAGCCGCTCCACCCGCCGGCCGGCCCGCAGCTCGGCCTCACCTTCGGCCCGGCGGCGGGCGGCCCGGGATCGAGCCCACACCACCACCCAGCCGGTGGTTCCCAGCGAGGCGGCGAGCAGCGTGAGGGCGATGCCCCGGCGGTGCTCAGCCTGGGCGGCCCGGATCTCGGCCCCCTCGGCCGCCTTCGACAGGAGCTGGGCCAGATGGTGGTAGTCCCGTTCAGTCAGGGCGCGGTGGTAGTCGGTATCGGCCCCGGCGCCGTGGGTTGCCGTGACCAGGGCCGATCCGGCGCGCCTGATCTTGTCGAGCAGGGTGTTGGCGTCGGCCTGTTCCTCCGGCGACAGGGCGTGGAGGGCCAGCGACCGGTCTCCGTCCAGGCGGCTCATCGACGCCGTGAGATCCTCGACCGGCATGGGCTGGCCGATCCGGTTCAGGGCGTCGGCCGACGCCACGGTGAGCGTGGCCAGCTGGAGGTCGACGGCCTCGGCCGCCACCCGCCGCTCTTCCAGTGCTTCGCTGGCCAACCACACCGCCAGTCCCAGAACGGCGACAGCGACGGCCACGGCGGCCGCCACCGCCAGCGTCTCTCTCCGTCCTTCCCGTCGCTTGGTCAAGGTGTGGCACCTGGGTTGCCGGCCCCGCGTCGGGGCGCCGATCTACCCAGCAGTCATCGACAATCCGCCGATCCGACTTGATCTCGGCCGGCCGACCCGGGGGCCGCTCAGCGCGGCGAGGTGGTGAGGCGGAAGGCCTGCATCACCTCGTTGGTGTGGATCTCGCTTGCCTGCTCGTTCACCAGCTGCCAGCTGGTGACGTGGCCGTCGGGTCCGGTCCGGGTGCCGGTGGCCAGGGCGACGGCGATCCGGCGTCGGACCTCGGCCTCGTTCTCGGGCTCGGTGGCGAACAGCACCCGGAGGCGCACCCGGTCGCCCTCCTGCTCCAGTTCGGTGTGGTGAGGGGCCAAGGGGCAGGGGCCAGCGTGGTCCCACGAGCCGCACACTTCCATCGAGATGGCGCCGCCCAGAGCGGCGGGGTCGCCGCCGGCCGCCATGTCGACCTCGGCCTGATGGGCGAACGGGGATCGCATGGGCCACACGGTCCCACTCCCTCCGGCCCTGGTCAAGAGGCCACACTGCCGGCGGTCGGGGGCTCAAGCCGGGGGCGGCACCGGGCCGATAGAAGCGGTGCGGCGAAGGATCGCCGTGGCGTCGGAGGACTCGACGACAGCAGGAACGACCGTCACGGAGGACGGGACCATGGACGGACGGACGGCTGCGGCCGTGCTCGGCATCACGCAGGGAGCGACGAGAGACGAGGTCCGTCGCGCCTTCCGGGCCCGGGCCAAGCTGGCCCATCCCGACGCCAACGGCACCGACGAAGCGTTCGTCACCCTCCGGGCCGCCGCCGACCTGCTCCTGACCGCCGCCCCCCATCACCCGACGCGGCCGGCCGGCCCGGCCGCCAGCGCCGCCCCCACCGTGGCCGAGGCCGCTGCCAGCCAGGGCGAGGCCGGCGGGGCCGTGGGCCGGCGTCTCGCCCGGTGGGAGCACCGGCCCGCCGCCCGTCCCCGCGCCGCCATCGACCTGACCGATCGCCCCGCCCCCGCTCCGGCCCGCCGGACACCCCCGGCCCGGCGGACATCCCCGGCCCCGGCCGACGCGGCCGCCGCCTTCGCCCGGATGCTCGGCGCCGAGCTGGCCCGCCGCTGAGCCGCTGGCCGACTGTCCCGGCCGGGCCGGGGCAAGTTTGACCGAGTCCAGAAGAGGGAAACCGAACCGGGATGGCAAGCCCGAGCCCGTCGCGGCCCCGCGACCCGACTCCCGCCCCCGTCCGCGATCGCGCCGCCGCCGACGCCCGTCCCCCCGCCGCCCCCCGCTCCCGGCTCCGCTCGGCCCGGCGGCGCCTGACCGGCCTCCTCCCGCTGGCTGGCCTCCTGCTCACCGCCGCCCTGTGGGGGCGATCGCTGCCCACCATCGGCGCCGCTGCCGTGGGGCTGGTGCTGGCCGGGGCCGTGTTGCTGGCCGTCACCTACGCCGAGGCCATCGCCCACCGGGTGGGCGAGCCGTTCGGCACGCTCACCCTGGCCGTGGCCGTGACCGTCATCGAGGTGGGACTGATCGTGAGCCTGTCGATCAGTGATCCGGCCAAGTCGGCCACGCTGGCCCGGGACACGGTGTTCGCCGCGGTGATGATCGTGTGCAACGGCATCGTGGGGATGGCCCTGGTGATCAACGCCCGGGCCACCCGCCTGGTCCGGTTCAACGAGCAGGGAGCGCGCGCCCTACTGGGCACGGTGCTGACCCTGGCCACGCTCAGCCTGGTGATGCCCACCTTCACGTCGAGCTCGGTGGGCCCCACCTACACCGGGACCCAGCTGGCGTTCGCCGCCGTGGCCTCGGCCACCGTTTATGGGATGTTCGTGTTCATCCAGACGGTTCGCCACCGCTGGATGTTCCTGTACGATACCGAGCCCGATCTCGACCCGACCCCCATCCCGGCGCCCGAACCAGCGGCCGCCGGCGACGACGGGGACCAGGCCGACGGCGCCGGCTCCAGCGGGCATGGCGAGGCCAGCCTGGCCGGGCTGGTGGTGCCGATCCTGCGCCTGCTGGCCGCGCTGACCGTGGTCGTGGGGCTGGCCAAGACGCTGTCGGATCCCATCGAAGGGGCGGTGGCCTGGGCCGGTGCACCCCCGTCGTTCGTAGGGGTGGTGATCGCGCTGTTGGTGCTGGCCCCCGAGTCGCTGGCCGCCTTTCGGGCCGCCGCCCGGGGTGAGATGCAGACCAGCCTGAACCTGGCCCTAGGGTCGGGCCTGGCCAGCATCGGCCTCACGATCCCGGCCGTGGCCATCGCCTCCATATGGCTGGCCGGCCCGATCGAGCTGGGCCTCGGGTCGAAGGAGATCGTGCTCCTGGCCGCCACCGCCGTGATCAGCGCCCTCACCTTTGGCTCGGGCCGGGCCACGGTGCTGCAGGCCACCCATCACCTGGCCGTGTTCGCCGCCTTCATCTTCCTGGCCCTGGTGCCGTGACCGCGCACTGAGCCCGGCGCGAGGGGCCGGGCGCCAGGGTCCTAGGTCCCTGCCGATGGTTCGGTAATCGAATTACGGTTCGAACATGGAGCCAGCGTACGACGTCATCATCATCGGGGCCGGGGTGTGCGGTATCTACCAGCTCTACCGGCTCCGTGGCCTGAATCTGAACGTGACCGTGCTGGAGGCCGGATCCGGCCCCGGCGGCACGTGGTACTGGAACCGCTACCCCGGGTGCCGGTTCGACTCCGAGAGCTGGTCGTACGGCTACTCGTTCTCCCCCGAGCTGCTGGAGGAGTGGGACTGGAGCGAGCACTTCGCCGGCCAGCCCGAGACCCTGCGCTACCTGGAGCACGTGGTCGACAAGTTCGACCTGGCCCGTGACATGCAGTTCAACACGAAGGTGGAGCGCTGCACCTGGGATGAGGACAGCCGCACCTGGACCGTCGAGACCGCCGACGGCCGCTCGCTCACCTGCCGGTTCCTGATGACGGCCATCGGGCTGCTGTCGGCCCCCACCATGCCCCTGCTGGAAGGGACCGAGGACTTCCAGGGCCCGTCGTTCCACACCTACTACTGGCCCCACGAGCCGGTGGAGCTGGGGGGCAAGCGGGTGGGCATCATCGGCACCGGGGCCACCGGGGTGCAGCTGATCGCCGAGATCGCCGACAAGGTGGCCGAGCTGAAGGTGTTCCAGCGTCGGCCCAACTGGTGCGCCCCCCTCCACAACTCGAAGATCACGCCGGAGGAGATGGCCGACATCCGGTCCCGCTACGACGAGATCTTCGCTCGTTGCGCCGAGACCCCCGGTGGCTTCATCCACGGCCCCGACCGGCGCAAGATGGCCGACGTGCCGGAGGAGGAGCGGTACGCCTTCTGGGAGAAGCTGTACGCCTCGCCCGGTTTCGGCATCTGGCTGGGCAACTTCCGAGACGTGTTGATGGACTCCGAAGCCAACGCCGAGTTCACCGAGTTCGTGGCGAACAAGATTCGGGAGCGGGTGAACGACCCGGTGACGGCGGAGAAGCTGATCCCCACCGATCACGGGTTCGGCACCCGCCGGGTGCCGATGGAGACCCGTTACTACGAGGCCTACAACCGCGACAACGTGCAACTCATCGACGTCAACGACACTCCGATCGAGCGGATCACGGCCAAGGGCGTCAAGACGTCGGACCAGGAGTACGAGCTCGACGTCATCATCTACGCCACCGGGTTCGACGCCATCACCGGCGCCTTCGACCGGATCGACTTCATCGGCCGCGACGGCCGCAAGCTGCGGGACAAGTGGTCCGACAACCCCATCACCTATCTCGGGGTGCAGGCCGAGGGCTTCCCCAACCTGGTGACGCTGGCCGGCCCCACCGGCGGCTCGGTGTCCACCAACTTCCCCCGGGGTATCGAGGTGGGGGTCGACTGGGCCACCGAGCTCGTGCAGTGGATGCTCGAGCACGGCTACAGCCGGATCGAGCCCACGGCCGAGGCCGAGGAGGAGTGGAGCGACCACGTGGCCGACATGTACAGCATGCTGCTCATGCGCAACGCCAAGTCGTGGTTCACCGGCTACAACTCGAACGTGGCGGGCAAGGACAAGACCCGGTTCCTCATCTACAACGGCGGCGCCCCCCGCTACCGCCGCTGGCTCGACGAGTGCGCCGCCGAAGGCTACAAGGGATTCGTGTTTGGGTAGGGTCTACCCATGTTGCAGCTCGCCCGGCGGGTCATGTTCGCCCTCAGCTTGGCGGGGCTCATCGCCGCCCTGTTCCGCCTGCGGGGTACCGGTGGCGTGCCGCCCCAGTCGGGGGGCTGGCGCGAGGTCACCGACATCGACCTGACCTGATGCGGGTCGTCCTGGCCGGCGTCGGCACCACCGGGTCGCACATCGCCCGGCAACTCACCCAGTCGCCGGTGACCGAGCTCATGCTGTGCGACCCCGCCTCCAAGCGGCTCGACCAGGTCCTGGGGGCGGTGCGGGCGGTCGCTCCCGCCCATCAGACCGTCACCCCCCTGACCCAGCTCACCCCGGCCACCCTGCGAGCCGACGTCCTCGTCCTGGCCGGCCCGGCCGGCACCCACCGGGAGCCGGCGGCCGCCGCCCTGAGGGCCGGCAGCCATGTCGTGTCGATCAGCGACGACCCCGACGAAGTGGCCGAGCTACTCGCCCTCGGCTCCCTGGCCCGCTCGGCCGATCGGGCCCTGGTGGTGGGAGCTGGGTTCTGTCCCGGGCTGAGCTGCCTGCTCGTGGCCCACGCCGCGGCCCAGCTCGACCGGGTGGACGTGATCAACGTCTACCGGGCCGGCACCGGCGGCCCGGCCTGCGCCCGACAGCACCACCGCACGCTCCAACGGTCGGGTCAGGAGTGGCTCGACGGCACCTGGATCCTGCGCCGGGGTGGCTCGGGCCGGGATCTGGCCTGGTTTCCCGAGCCGTTCGGGGCCCGGGACTGCTACCGGGGGGCGCTGCCCACCCCGCTCCTCCTCCAACCGCAGTTTCCCGAGGCCCACCGGATCACGGCCCGGGTGGCGGCTACCCGGCGAGATCGGCTCACGTCCTGGCTGCCCATGCTGCGGCCTCCCCACACCGACGGCGGCCCCGGTGCGATCCGGGTGGAGCTACGGGGCCGGGCCGGCCAGGCGGTGGAGACCGTGGTCCTCGGGGTGATGGACCACCCCTCGGTGGCGGCCGGCACGGTGGCCGCCCTCGCCACCATGGCCGCTCTGGAGGGCCGGGCCCCGGTGGGTGCGGCCGGCCTGGCCGGTTGGCCGACCGGGCGGCAGCTGCTGGCCGATCTGCGCGGGCGAGGGGTCCGCGTGGCGTCCTTCGACGGCCGCCTCGCCGATCTGGCCTGACCCGGACGGCTCAGGCCTCGCGGCTCGGGCCTCCTGGCCGAGGCCGTTCGGCCCGCAACCGCTGCCCTGCGTGCTCATTGATGGGGGGTAACGCTCAAGTCGGCCCCGGTTTCGGTCGACCCCTACGTTGCCGGAAAAACCGTCGAAAAGTTTCTCAAGTTGTCTGCCTTTCGTGTCGAGAACTCCTCTCGTGCATGGAGGACAAATGAAGGGCAACGGGACAATGGGAACAACGGAAGCCGAGCTGAACGCACGGATCGAAGCCAACCTGCAGCTGGTGAAGCACGTGGTCTTCCAGGTGGCGGTGCACTTCCCCCGCCACGTGGACCGCGAGGAGCTGGTACGGGCCGGGGCGCTCGGTCTGGTGGAAGCGGCTCGTCGATATGACGAAAGCCGGGGCGTTCCTTTCGAGCGATTTGCCGCCCAGCGGATCCGGGGCGCCATCCTCGATTCGGTCCGGGCGGCCGACTGGGCCCCCCGCTCGGTGCGCCTGCTGGCCCGCCGCCTCGAAGCCACCGAGCAGCAGCTCGCCACCCAACTGGGCCGGGTGCCGAACAACGAGGAGATGGCGGCGTCGCTGGGGATCACCCGCCAGGAGCTGAACAAGCTCCAGGACCGTCTGTTCCGCTCCGTGGTACTGGCGCTGGACCACGAGACAAGCGACGACACCGACGAAGACCTCACCCTGGTCGACATCCTCCAGGACCGCTCCGCCGTCGAGCCGTCGGACGAGCTGGAGCTACGCGAGCTCCACGCCTACCTGCGTGACGCCGTGGGCCTGCTCCCCGAGCGCCAGCGGTTCGTGATCGTGGGCTACTTCCTGGAGGGTAAGACCTCCCAGGAGCTGGCCCGGTTCCTGGGCGTCACCGAGAGCCGCATCAGCCAGCTCCGCAGCGAGGCCCTACGCAACCTGAAGCTCGGCATCGAGGCCCAGTTCGAAGACCGGGCAGCCGAGGACCACCCCGCCGCCGGCCGGGTGGCCCGCCGCCAAGCCGCCTACGCCGCCTCCGTGGGTGATGCCTCCAACTGGAAGAACCGTCTTTCCCGATGGGACACCGACTACGACGTCCCCGAAGAGCCCCTGCTCCCTCTGGCCGGGCGCCACTGACCGGGTCGTCATCAGAACCGGGCGGCCGCCTGCCATCTGACCAGCAGGTCGGCGTCACCGAACACCTCGAGCCGATCCGGGGTGATGCGGTTCCACATCATCAGAAGCAGATCGGACGCCGTCCCCCGGGCCGCCACGTCGCCCTTGGCGTGAGACCGCTCCCAGGTGAGCTGGTCGGGGCCCAGTCGTAGCAGCCATTCACCCTCATCGATATCGGTGGCGTGGAGATGGATGGTGGGGCTCGCCGCGCCCGGGGGCAAGCCCATCGACTCCAGCCGGAACCGGGTGGGTACGTACACCTCCAACAGCTCGTCGATGCCGTCCAGGGCATGGGCGGCATCGATCGGGTTGACCGAGCCGTCGGCGGCGTCGACGTCCCAGCGATGCACCGCCACCTCGTGGCTGAGGCGCCGCAGCCACCAGTGCCCGTCCTGGGTACCGGCCCAACTGGGCCGGGGCTCGTTCAGGTCGCAGCGCTCGAGCGACTCCTGCGCCAGCTGGGCCGCCTCGGTGTACCAGGCCAGGACGTCGGGCCCCACCGGCGGCTCGCCAACGGCGGAACGGGGCGGCAGGGCGTCAGGGGTGGCCACCATACACTGGCTGACCCAGCGGAAGATCCAGCCCACGTGGCCCACCACCGAATGCACTGTCCAGCCCGGCAGGTGGGGTATGGCCAGAGTCAGGTCGTCGGCCCCGATGGCGGCCAGCCGGTCGCTCTCCTCCCGGAGCAGGCGCCGGTAGTCGTCGGTCTGGAGGCGGCTCATCCATGGTCTCCTGTTCCGTCCCGGGGCGATCCGGCCGCCGGGATGTCACCACCCCGTACCGGTCGAGTCGACCCCGCGCTGTCGATCCAGCGATCGAGGGTACGCCACCGGTCGTTCAGCCAGGCAATCAGCTCGGCCTCGCCGGTGGGGAGGTCGGCCCGGCGGTGGTGCCACCATCGCACGGTCACGGGCTCGGCCAGGGGGAGCCGGCGGCGCAGACCCCGCAGTTCCGACACCCCCTCGAGGCCCACGTGGCCCAGCACCACCACATCGAACGACGGCTGGCCGGCCAACAGGGCCAGGGCGCCAGCCGGCTTGGGGGGCAGCAGATGACGGAGCTCGTCGGCCAGTTGCACCAACTCGGCGGAGCCCCGCCGTTCCAGGGAGCCCCGGATCCGTCGTCGGCGCCCGGGTGTGGCGTAGGTGCCTTCAGGAAAGATGACCAGGGCGGCCGAGGGCCGGACCCGGCGGGCCATGGCGTTGAGGGAGGCAGTTTCGGCGTCACTGTCGGCGCCCCGGCGGGAGATGAAATGATTGTCCAGCCGCCGGCCGTAGATGTCGAGGGTGGGGTCGAACCGGAGCTCCCGCTTGAGCACATAGTGCACGGCCCGGGGCCGGCGGCCCTGGAGCCCGGCGAGAAGCCATACCGGCAGCACGGCGTCGGCCATGCTGGCGTGCCGGCTGAACAGCACGAACCCGCCGTCGGGAAAGGTCGGGGGCCGGGGCAGCTCGAACCGGATGGCCAGCAGCCGCCGGGCCCAGACCAGGAGCGAGGAGATCCACCAGCCCTCCACCCGGCGCCAACCCGTCGGCTCGTCGGGCCGGTTACCCAGCGCCGTGAAGACGGCGTCCCGAACCGTCAACCCCAGGGCCAGCGCGAGGCAGATCCACTCGTGGGCCAGGTAGACCACGGCCATCGCCCCCAGACGCACCGACGGGAGCCGGCGCAGGCCCTGAGCCAGATCGACCACCACCGCCACCGGAACCCACAACGGGGCCGCCGCCAGGGCCAGAGGCAACAGCACCAGTACGGCCAAAACGGTCACGAGCCGGCGACCGTAGGGACGGTTCCGGCTCGTGGGCATGTCGGTGGCCACGCCGCCACCAGATCGGGGAGGCGTGGGGGGGTGCCTAGCGCTCTTCTTTGAAGATCACGTGCTGGCGGACGACGGGGTCGTACTTCTTCAGCTCGATGCGCTCCCGGGTGTTCACCTTGTTCTTCCGGGTCACGTACAGATAGCCGGTGCCAGCGGTGGACCGCAGCTTCACCAGCGGGCGCTTCTCGTTGCTCTTCGACGCCATGTCAGACCTTCTCTCCCCGACGGCGCATCTCAGCCACGACCGACTCGATGCCCTTCTTGTTGATCGTCTTGATCCCCTTGGCGCTCACGGTGAGCGCGACCCACCGCTTCTCCGAGGGCAGCCAGAACCGCTGGTTCTGGATGTTCGGGTTCCAACGGCGCCGGGTTGACCGGTGCGAGTGGGAGATCGTGTTGCCGAAGCTCGGTTTGCGGCCAGTGACCTGGCAGATCTTGGACATCTCGGGTTCCTGTTTGCAGATCCGACTTTGGACCCCAGCTGATCAAACAGCGCGGAGCGGACCCATCTAGGCTACCGGCCAGGGCGGCGCTCCCCAACCGGGCGGCCACTGGGGACCTGGTCGGGGGCGAGGAGATCAGGGGTTTCCACCATGGCCGGTGCGGTGGCGCCACCCGCCGGCGGGGGCGGGATGCGGTCGCCGGGGCGCCACCGGTCACGCGACGGCGTGGGGGCCCGACGCACGGGGGCCACCGTGAGCACCATCGCCGCCAGCACCAGCACCCCAACGGTGGCCGGCATCCACAACCAGCTCCGCCCGGTCCCGCCGCTCACGGCCTGGGCCAGGCCGATGCCGGCCAGGGCCAGGCTGGAGGAGGCGAGCAGCCCCACCAGGGCCCCTCGGGGCACGCCTCCGTCCACCACCGCGTCCCGGCGCCGGGTGTAGGACAGCCGGATCAGCTCATTGTGGGCCAGCGCCAGCACCCCGCCGGCAGCGAAGGGCAGGGCCCCGGCGTCGCGGCGGGCCAGGGCCAGCACGACGCACAGCACGGTCACCCCGGTGGACATCCAACTCAGGCTGTGGTGGCCGCTGTCGACGGCGGCCAGGTGGAGCCACAGGGCCACCGCCACGGCCCCCACCGCGGCACCCACGGTGATTGCGGTGCGGCCGGCGCCGGTCAGGGCCACGGCGGCCGCCGCCGCCCAACCTGCCGTGATCAGGGCGCCGAGCAGCACCTCGGGGGTTTCGAGCCGTCCCAGCCGGGTGCGCCAGCCGTCCGTACCGGCATCGTTCACGGACCTGCTCATCTGAGCGCTCATGCCAGCTGCCTCGAGCGGCCGAGGTTGCGGATGACCCGGCGCATCAGGTGCTCCAGCGAGTCGCCGCTCGACCAGGGGATCACGATGGCCCCCCGCTCCAGCAGCCAGCGCCGGTTCAGCTCGTTGCCCACCCGGAACACCCGCTGGGCCAGCAGGCTCACCGACTCGTCGGGGGCCGGCAGCTCGGGCTTGATCACCAGGACCTCGTGGCCCCGGTTCCGCAGGTCCACCAGGGCCGACAGGATCAGCTCGGAGATCAGGGGGGAGATGCACACGATGGTGGCCGACCGGGGGAGGTTGGTGGGGATGGCCACGTGCTGGTCGTCCCGGGTGTGGCGGGATTTCACCTCGGTGGCCAGCAGGGCGTCGACGATCGTGTGGAGGTGGCGGCGGCCCAGCCGGGGCGGCAGCCAGCGGACCCCCCAGCCCACGTCGAGCAGCCCCACCCGGTCCTGGGCCCGCAGATGGCGTTCGGCCAGCACGGTGGCCGCGGTGACCGTCCAGCGCAGGGTGGTGGCCAGGTCGACCCCCAGGTCCTGGGCCGAGTCGACCACCAGCACCACCTCCGACGAGCGTTCGGGGTGGCGCTCCAGCACCATCGGCGTGCCCCGGCGCTGACTCAGCCGGGGATGGATGGCCCGCACCGGGTCGCCCCAACGGTAGGGGCGGACCTCGGCCAGCTCGCTGCCCGAGCCGGTGCGGCGGCTGCGGTGTTCACCGGTCACGGTCCCCTCCCGGTACAGGGGCACCAGGCTGTTGAGCTGCTCGGTTGGCGGGTGGACCCGGACCGACACATGGAGGGGGTAGCGGGCCACCCACTCCGAGATCCCGAAGCGGTCCCGGCAGGTGACCAGCGCCCACTCGGGGCCGGTCGCCCCCCAGCGGGTGGCCCGCAGGGGGACCCGGAACGAGGCCCGGCAGGTAGAGCTCCGGCTCCGGCCCTCGGTCTGGGGGGCGCGCCGGAGGCGGGTGACGAACCGGGCCGGGCCGGTGGGCTCCAGGTTCGCCGGCAGCTGCACCTCCAGCTCCACCCACGGCATCGGCCCGGCCGAAACCAGGTCGAGCTGCAACTCCAGCTCGTCGCCCTCGATCACCCGGGCTGCGCTGAGCCGGGCGGCGTCCACGCCCACCGGGCGCCACCAGCCGTCCACCACCGAGAGCAGGAGCGTCACGAGGAACGGCGAGCCCAGCGCCACCGGCTCCAAGCGCCGGCTGATCAGGGTGAGGGCCACGCCTCCGGCCCCGATCAGGCCGCACAGCCAGAACCGGTAGGTGAGATGCCGGCTCATCGCCGCCCGGCTATCGGCCCCGGCCGTAGCCGTCGGGCACCGTGGGGGGCGGGGAACCTTCGGAGCTCCACGCGTTGCCCAGCACACCACCGGCGGGGAAGCCGGGATGGCCCGGGGCCTGGGGGTGGGCGGCCTGGCCCGGATGGGGAGGCTGCTGGCGCCCGGGGGCCCACCGGGGGTCGTGGGCCGCCGCTCCCTGGTTGGCGGCGCCGGACCGGTCGCCGGGGTCGGTGGCGGTGGGGGCCGGAACCTGGCTGACCACCTCGGCCACCACCTGCTCGGCCCGGATGCCCCGCACCCACTGGTCGGGCTGGAGGAGCAGCCGGTGGGCCAGGCAGGGCACGGCCACCGCCTTCACGTCGTCGGGCAACACATGGGAGCGGCCGAGCATGGCGGCCCGGGCCCGGCTCGCTTTGAGCAGGGCCAACGAGCCCCGGGGGCTGGCCCCGGCCTCGGTGCGGGGTGAGCTGCGGGTCGCCTCCACCAGGGCCACCACGTACCGGGCCACGGGCTCACTGATGAACACGTCCTCCACCCGGCCCTGTAGGTCGAGCACGTCATGGGCCGACAGCACGGGCTTCAGCTCCACCCGGTCGCCACCCCGGCGGGCGCGGCGCAGCACCATCTCCACCTCGTGGTCGGCCCCGGGGTAGCCGACACCGGTGCGGATCAGGAACCGGTCGAGCTGGGCCTCGGGCAGGGGGTAGGTGCCCTCCTGCTCGATGGGGTTCTGGGTGCCGATCACGAGGAACGGCTGGGGGAGGGGACGGGTGCCGCCGTCCGCCGTCACCTGGCGCTCCTCCATCGCCTCCAGCAGGGCCGACTGGGTCTTGGGAGGGGCCCGGTTGATCTCATCGCCCAGCACCAGGTTGGCGAAG
>CADEDH010000103.1 GCA_902826025.1 uncultured Actinomycetes bacterium | reverse complement strand
GCACAGCGCCGCAGGCGCCCGATAGCACAGCGCCGCAGGCGCCCGTCAGCTTGCTCTCACCCGTCGGATCGACCGACCATACAGAACGGGATCTGATGAGCGAACGGCACCGTCCCGGGGCCGAGAAGGGGAGCTCCACCAATGAGAGGCGTCGTTACCAGGTTCTATCCTGATCGCGGCTTCGGGTTCATCAAACCCGACGACGGGTCGGCCGACGTGTTCGTCCACATCTCGGAGATCTCCGGTGGGAGCGTTCTCGACGTCGGGCGCCGGGTGAACTTCACCGCCGTGCCCACCCAGAAAGGCCCGCAGGCCCGGGGGGTGGTGCCGGGCCGGCGGCAGGCATCGCCCAAGCTGGCCACAGCCCTCCTGGGCATCGGCATGGCCCTGGTCGTCACGGCGGCAGGGGCGCTGGTGGTGAAGGGCCCGTGGCTGCTGTGGTGGCTCGGGGCCATCAACGTCGTGACCGTGGTCTTCTACTGGTGGGACAAACGCCAGGCTGAGCTCCGGGGCTTCCGCATCCCCGAATTCACCCTGCTCGGGTTGGGAGCGATCGGTGGCACGCCGGGCGGTCTGGTCGGCCGGGTGACGTTCCGGCACAAGACGATCAAGACGTCGTACCGGTTGAAGTTCTGGGCGATCGCCTTCGTGCAGCTGGTGGCGATCGTCTGGTGGTTCGCGCTCCGCTGACCGCGCCCGGCGGCCGCCGCGCTACCGCCCGCTAGTACGGGTTGTGGTGGAGGCGAAGACCGGGGCGGGGCCAGGTGCAGCGGACCAGAGTGCCGGAGGCCGAGCAGGTGATGAACGCCGTGCGGAGATCGGGACCGCCGAAACAGATGTTGGTGGTCAGGCGGTCGCCGGTGGGTACGTGGGTCCAGTTGCCGTCGGGTGACACGTCGGTGATTCCGCCGTCCCGGATCGTGGCCACACACACGTGGCCCTCGCCGTCCACGGCGAGGGAGTCGAAGGCGTTCTCCCCGGGATCGGCCATCAGCATCGTGCCCCGGTCGTTGGCGTACGGCGAGTCGAACATGCCCGGGCCGCTGAGCTTCCACTGGTAGACCCGCCCGGTGGTGGTCATGGCTACGTACAGCGTGGTGCCGTCGGGCGACAGGCCCACCCCATTGGGAGTCTCGAGCCCCCACGACATCTGGCGGATGGTGGATCCGTCGGCAGTGGCGTAGTACAGCCCGCCGACGTCGCGCTCCCGGGCCCGGGCCTTGCCCGGATCGGTGAACCAGAACCCGCCGGCGTCGTCGAACACCAGGTCGTTGGGACCCCGTAGCCCGTGTTCGCCGCAGTGGGTGTAGATGATCTCCACCGCACCGGTCTCGATGTCGACGGCCTGGATGCAACCGCCGGCGTAGTCGGCCGGCTGGGGGCCGGGGATCCACCGGCCATCGCGGCGCCCCCACTCGAAGCCGCCGTTGTTGCAGATCCACACCCGGCCGTCGGGGCCGAAGGCGGCGCCGTTGGGCCCGCCCCCGGTGTCGGCCACCATCTCCACCCGGCCGTCGGGGTGCACCTTCGAGAGGCACTGCCCGGCGATCTCCACCACGAGCACGCTCCCGTCGGGAAGGGCCACTGGGCCCTCCGGGAACCGCAGGCCTTCCGCCACCACCGTCATGTCCATGGCACATCTCCCCCTGTCGGGCCCAACCTAGTGCCGGCCGCTCCCGGGCCGAAAGGCCTTCGGCTCCTGGCGTGTGGATCGCCCTCGGCCCGGGTAGCGACCGGTGACGATGAAGGTCAGCGTTGCGGCGATCCACCGATCGCCAACCCCTCCGAAGGTCTAGCAACCGGACGATGAAGCAGATGACCGGCGCTGAGCTCGCCGAACTCTACGGATACGGCTCGAATCGGGGCCCCGCCCGTGGCAGCGTCGCTCCCCGCTCCGACCTCGGCGCAACGGCCGGCTGCATCATCGGGCAGCCGAACCGGTGGCGGTTCTCAGCCGATCCACGGCGCGTCGCCGCCCTCACCGGCGTTCTCGTGGTGCTGGGCCTGGAGATCATGGCGACGATGGTCTCGCACCACTTCACCCCGTTCCCCTGGTCCGTCATCCTGGCGGCCGTCCTCGGCTGGTCGATACGGGCGGTTCATACCGAGCGGCGCCGGCGCTCCTCCCGCGGTGCCTCGGTTCCGATCGACGCCTTCGGTGACGGTCGGCGGTGCAACCGGTCGGTGTAACGCTGACCAGCCCTCGTCGGACTGCTCCTTCACCCCGACCGCCGAACGAGAAGGACCGCCGATGACCGTCGAGCTGACCGGCTTCGCCCCGACCGATACCGCCCTGACCGCCCCACCCACCGCCGGCCATCAGGCCCTGTGGATGCTGAACAGCCTGCTGGTGGAGCGAGCCACCGCCAACGACACCGGCGGAACCTACACCGTCCACGAGCAGTGGATCACCCCCGCCGGCAACCCGCCACCCCACGTTCACCAGCACGAAGACGAGGCCTTCCTGGTTCTGGCCGGCGCGATCGAGGTGACGGTGGGCGACACAACCGTCGGCGTGGGCCCGGGCGGTTTCGCATTCGGCCCACGGGGCGTGCCCCACTCCTACACCGTCACCAGCGACGTGGCCCATCTCCTGATCATCAGGTCCCCGGCCGGCGCCGAACGGTTCTTCCGGTCCGTCGGCCAGCGGGCGGATACGCTCGAGCTACCCGAGGCCGCCGCCCCCGATGTGGCGGCGGTGGTGGCCATCGCCGCCGATCACGGCATCAGCATCCTGCCGCCTCCTGACTAGCGGGACCCACCGGGCCATCGACCGTGTCGGCGTCGGCCCGGGCCGCCTGCGCCTCGGAGATCACGTTCACGGCCACAGCGGTGACGGGCACCGCCAGCACGGTGCCGGCCACGCCGAACAGTGCGCCACCAGCCACGATCGACAGCAACACCACCAGCGGGTGGATCTGCAGGGCCCGCCCGTACACCACCGGGGCCAGGATGTCGTTGTCGAGCTGCTGGACAACGACCGCCACCACCAGGACCACCAACGCCGGGCCCGTCCCTCCCGTGGCCAGGGCGACGAGCACGGCGACGGCGGCGGCGAAGATGGCGCCGACGATCGGCACGAAGGCGGCGGCGAACGTGATCACCGCCACCGGCACCGCCAGGTCGGCGCCCACGAACGTGAGCGCAAGACCGATGACGACCGCTTCCACTGCGCCGAGCGCCACGGCCCCCCGAAGGTAGGCGCCCACCGTCCGCCAGGCCCGGGCGGTGAGACGCCGGGCCAGGTCACGGCGACGCTTCGGCACCGATCGCACCACCGCCGAACGGATGGCCGCTCCGTCCTTCAGGAAGAAGAACGCCACCAGGAGACCGAGCAGCAGGCCGGTCAGGCCCTCGACCACGGCAACCGCACCGGTGACGAGCGAGCCGCTGGAGGAGCGGAACGAGTTGCCGATCGCTTCTCCCGCCTGGGCCCGGTACTGGGCCAGATCGCTCTCCTCGATGTCGACGGGTGCGTCGTCGATGAGCCATCGCTCCAGGTCATCGACCGCCTGGTTGAGGGTGGGACCGAGGGACTGGAACTCGTCGGCCACGGTGGGCACGATCAGCCAGCCGGCCACCCCGATGAGGCCGAACAGCACGACCAGCGCGATGAGGGCGGCCAGAGCCGATGGCAACCCGACACCCCGCAACCATCGGACCGGTGCCGCCAGGCCGCGGCTGAGCACGAGGCCCACCACCAGGGCCAGCATCACCACCCACAGCTGTCGGAGCAGCCATACGATCCCGATTGCCACGACGGCCAGCACGATCAGGCGCCATCCGTAGGCGGCGACCGTTTCGACCGCAGGATGCACCCGCGCCGACGCGGCCCGGCCCTGCCTGCTCGATGTGGTTTCAGGTGAGTCCGATGTGGTTGTCATCATCCGCCACCTGCCCAACTCGTACGCTCTTCACCCCTCGGAGTCGCCCCCGACCGGACCGCTCCTGCTGCCGGGGTGTCGAGCCGGCGGAGCCACTGGACGGCCAGGCCAACGCCGACGGCAGCATTGATCAACCCGCCGGGGATCCACATGATCACGCCCGCCAGCTGCTGGTCGGCCAGGGGGTCCAGCCCCCAGGTGGCGGTCGTGGCCCGGTAGCTCTCGTACCAGGGCTCTCGGGCGAAGGTGAGCAGCGCCGACAGCACCACCCCCTGCAGGCTCAGCAGGAACAGGGCCAGGATGCCCGCCCCGGGCGACACCCGATGCCGGTCGGCGCCCAGGACGGCCGACCACAGGAGGCAGGCGGTCGCCAGGAAGCTGGCATGCTCGACCACATGGAGGGTGTGGTTCGCCACCGCTGCGTCGTAGAGCCACCCGGCGTGCCACAGCCACATCGCCGCCACGTGGGCCAGCAGCCAACTGATCGGCGACCGGAGCCTCCGCAACCGGCGGGGCCCGAGGCCCATCCGCCACGCCCCCCGCACCACGCCTCGCCGGAGGCCGGCCGGTAGGCCTCGCACGACGGCACCCCACGAGATGCTCCAGGCCAGCAACGGGGCCGCCACCTGGACGAGGAGCAGGTGCTGCACCATGTGGGCCGACGCCAGCTCCCCGGCCAGGGCGTCGAGGGGCGAGGCCAGCGCGGCCACGAGCGCCACCAGCGCCCCGCCGAAGGCAACCAGCCGGGCCTGGTGACCGGAGGAGCCCCGTCGGTTTCCCCGGGCGACGAGAGCAGCGACGGTAACCAGGCCGGTGAGTAGCACCGGGTCGGCGTTCCACGCCCACACCAGATCGTGGACGCCGGTCAGGTCACCGGCGTGGGCCAGCACGCCGGGTGGCACCGGTGGGCTCAACACGGCTCGAGCCAGGCCGCCGGCAGGCCGACGGCGAGAACGGACGCCAGTGAGCCGAGAGCCAACAGCACGCCGGCCGCCCCCAGGCTGGACTCGAAGCCGTGGCGGGCCTGGTACCGGCGCCACGCCCACCAGGCTCCAGCCGCGCAGATCAGGGCGGCCACGCCGGTGGCCGCCAGCACGAGCCCGGAGGTGGTCCGGCCGCTGAGGACGACGATCGGCGCCCGCCCGCATGCAGCTTCCACCGTCAGGTAAACGACCATGAAGTGGGTGATCCACACGACGGGCCCGGCGAGAAGGGCGGCCCAGGTGGCTGCGCTCGTGGGGCTCGACGGCGGAAGCTCGGACCCGGCGGGTCCGACGCCGGACGGTGGAGGTTCGGTGCCGCTCACGTGAGCCGTGGCCCCATTGTGAGGGTGAGGAGGGTGACCAGCCACACGACGGTGGCCGCGGTGTAGAAGCGGGCCACGTTGTCGATGGGCGACAGCCGGAGACGGTGGTAGTGACCCCGGGCGGCCCACACCCCGACCGCCCCGGCCATGGCCACCGCCACCGCCATGACCACCACGGCGAACCCGGCGAGCGTGAACACGATCGACCCGTAGGAGTGGTCCTGAGGCGTGAAGGGGAGGCGGGCCAGCTCGGCGGTGTACCACCCGGCGCCGAGGAGGCCGAAACCGGTGGCGATGGCAAGGCCGGCCCGGAGGCCGAACTGGCTGTCCCGGCTGGCCGCCCACCGGCCGCCGATCACGCCCGCCAGACCCACGGCCACCGCCCCGGCGGCGATGCCCGCCGGGCCGAGCGAGGGCAGGGCCACGCCGGCGGCAGGCCACTGCGGGTTCTCCAGCCGCAGGTAGAAGTAGGCCAGGAGGAACGAGCCGAAGGCGATGGCGACGAACAGGATGACGAGACCCATGCCCCACCGGGCGATCACGAGACTCCCGTCGGCCCTCACCGGCACCCCGTGGGCGGCCTCGAACTCCTGCTCTTCCTCGGGCGACATCGGCGCCGGCACGGGCCGGTTCCACATCAGGACGGCCCCGGCGATGACGGCGACGCTGACCCCGATCCCCAACCGCTGACCGAACAACTCGCTGGCGAACACACCGACCATCCCGACCGCGGCCACCAGCGGCCAGATCGACGGACCGGCCACCCGGAACACCTCCTCGGGCCGGGCCGTGGCGGTGCTGACCACCAGGACGGCCCGCCATCGCAGCGGCCACTGCGACAGAGCCCGCACCAGCGCCTCGTCACCCTGGTGGCCCTGGTGGAGCTCGTCCTGGTCCCACAGCGGGTGTCGGCTGGTGACGATGGGCGGCACGGTCCACCCGTGCTGCAGCGGCGGCGACGGCACCGCCCACTCCAGGGTGTCGCCACCCCACGGGTTGGGCCCCACCGGGCGGCCCCGCCGGTAGCTGTAGACGAGGTTGACGATGAACACAGCCAGGCCGGGGATGATCAGCAACAGCCCGAGCGACGAGATCAGGTTGTAGACGGCCCACCCGTCGGCTGCTGTGTACGACGAGATGCGGCGGGGCATGCCGGCCAGCCCGGCGATGTGCATAGGGAAGAAGGTGACGTTCACCCCGGTGAACAGGAGCCAGAAGTTCCAGCGACCGAGGCGCTCGTCGAGCAGCCGTCCGGTGTACTTGGGCAGCCAGTAGTAGACCCCGGCGAACATGGGGAAGGCCACGCCGCCGATCAGGACGTAGTGGAGATGGGCCACGACGAAGTACGAGTCGTGCACCTGCTGGTCCACCGGCACCGCAGCCGTCATGACCCCGGTGATGCCGCCAGCTACGAAGATCACGAGGAATCCGACCACGAACAGGAACGGGGGGTTCCACCGCACCCGTCCCTCCCAGATCGTGGCCAGCCAGGCGAAGATCTGGACGCCGGCCGGGATGGCGATCATCATGCTGGCGGCGGCGAAGAAGGCGAGCACCAGCGCCGGCAAGCCGACGGTGAACATGTGGTGGGCCCACAGGCCGAACGACAGGAAGCCGATGCCCACCATCGCCGCAACCATCCACACGTAACCAGCGATCCGGCGTCGCACCATCACCGGCAGCACCATCGAGACGACACCGGTGGCCGGCAGGAACTGGATGTAGACCTCGGGGTGGCCGAAGATCCAGAACAGGTGTTGCCACAGCAGCGAGCTGCCGCCCCGGGACACGTCGAAGAACCGCATGCCGAACCCCCGCTCGAGCTCGAGCAGGAGGCTCCCCACGATGAGCGGGGTGAAGGCGAACAGGATCATGAACGCCGTGACCAGCATGGCCCAGGCGAACAGGGGAATCCGGGCCAGGGTCATGCCCGGCGCCCGCATCTTGAGCACGCCGATGATGATCTCGATGGCTGCCGCGATCGCTCCCACCTCGGCCACCCCGAGGCCCAGCACCCAGAAGTCGAGGGCCAGATCGGGCGAGAACTCCTTGGTCGACAGCGGGGTGTAGGCGAACCACCCGGCGTCGGGGACGGCCTGAAACAGGGTGCTGCTGTAGTAGAGGAGCCCACCCATCAGGAACGTCCAGTAGGCGAAGGCGCCGAGCCGGGGAAACGGCATCTCCCTCGTCCCCAGCAGGAGGGGCAGCAGGAGGATGGCGAAGCCCTCGAAGATGGGCAGGATGACGAGGAACATCGTCACCGAGCCGTGGTTGGTGAAGAGTTCGTTGTAGAGCTGGGTGCTGATGATGTCGTTGTCGGGGACGGCCAGCTGGAGACGCATCACGAACGAGTCGACACTGCCCCCGAGCAGCAGGAAGAAGAAGCCGGTGAGGATGAGACGGACGCCGATCTTGTCGTTCTGGACGGCCCGCAGGCGGCCCCACAGCCCGGGCGGGTCGTCCCACAGGGTGTCGAGATCGGACGCGGTGCCGGCCTCCGCCGCCCGGGGGGCGGGCACATCGAGCGGGGCGCTGTCGGTCATCCGCGGCGGGCGCCGTTCTCGAGCCAGCGCTCGAAACCGGCCCGGTCGTGCGCCACCACCGTGATCCGCATGCCGGTGTGGCCGAGGCCGCAGAACTCGGCGCAGGCGCCACCGTAGGTGCCCGGTTCGTCGGCCTCCACGATCAGGGTGTTGTCGTGGTCGGGCAGGGCGTCCATCTTGCCGGCCAGGGCCGGTACCCAGAAGCTGTGGATCACGTCGGTCGACCGAAGCCGCAGGAGGACCGCTTCACCGGCCGGCACGTGGACCTCGTTGACGGAACGGACACCGTGGTCGGGATAGACGACGTCCCACTGCCACTGGCTGCCGGTCACCTCGATGGTGAGACCGGGAGCCGTGCCCGCTTGATCGGGTAGGGCCCGCATCGTGACGACCGTGGCCACCAGTACCACGGTGATCACGATCGACGGCAGCGCTACGCCGCCACCGAGCAGCCACCAGGGCGACGGAGAGCGCTGGTTGCCTTCGGCGCTGGCCCCGGAGCGGACGAGGCCGACACCGAGCAGCGCCACCACGAGGATGAATACGGCGGTCCCGAGGGCCACCATCAGCCACCACAGGTCGGCGACGGCGCCCGCTGACGGCCCAGCCGGTTCAAGCATCGGACCCCCCGTCGTCAACCATGGAACGTGCTGTTCCCAGCTCCGGCTCCGGCAAAACACCCAGACGGTCGGGCCGCGCTCGCCCGCCGGCACTCATGCCCCTCCGACGCCACTGGCCGACGATCGGGACCTTCATCGGACGGGCCGCTGCGGACGCCGCAACCTAGGCTCAGGCCATGGGAGCCTCATACCAACGTCCAGCCGAGAGGGCCGAGGCGATCGCCGGGGTCATCGCCGCCGAGAGTGAGTCGATCCACCGCGGTGGGCGCCTCACCCCGGCCGCCCACCAGGCGCTGGTCGACGCCGATCTGTTCCGGGTCTGCGGACCCACTCAGGTGGGGGGCGAGGAGTGCGA
This sequence comes from uncultured Actinomycetes bacterium, assembly GCA_902826025.1. Taxonomy (GTDB): domain Bacteria; phylum Actinomycetota; class Acidimicrobiia; order Acidimicrobiales; family SZUA-35; genus CADEDH01. The sequence goes on along the minus strand of CADEDH010000103.1, from coordinate 9,468 downwards.
TCTGGCCGGCGTGTCGGCCGTGGCCGAGATCCTCGGCCACGCCGATGTCAGCACCGGCTGGCTCTTCGTCCAGGCCAACGCCACGGTCTACAACTTCGGGCCCCGGCTCGACCCGGCGACGGCGGCCGAGATCTTTCCCGGCCCGGCGTCGGTGGTGGCCGCCGGATTCCCGGTGGGCCAGGCCAGGGCCGATGTGGTCGACGGCGGCTACCGGGTGAGCGGCCGCTGGGACTTCGCCAGCGGGAGCCTGCACAGCGACTGGTTCGACGCCCGCGTGGTGGTGTACGACCGGGACGAGCGCAAGACCACGCGCTCGGGCCTCTTCGGGTTGATGTCGTGCCTCGTGCCCCGGGACGAGGTCGAGCTCATCGACACCTGGGATGTCACGGGCATGCGGGGCACGGGGTCGGGGACCTACACGGTCGACAACGTGTTCGTGCCCGACCGACGCATCGTGCCGATGTGGGAGATGGCGACGCAGGGTTCGGCCGGCGCGTTCCGCATCCCCGCGCTCACCTTCGCCCACATCGCCTTCGCCGCACTCACCATCGGTGGCGCGTCGGCCGCGCTCCAGTGGTTCGTGGAGCTGGCGCAAGCCAAGACGGCAAGACAGTCCCGCACGCCCCTGCAGGACCAGGGCACCACCCAGCGGGTCATCGGCCAGAGCCATGCCCAGCTCAGGGCGGCGTCGGCCTACCGGGACTGGGTTGTCGAGCGCCTCATGGCGGCGGCTGCCACCGAGGGCGGCGTCTCGTTGGACGACAGGGCCGAGGCTCGCCTGGCGGTGACCTCGATAACCGAGACCAGCCTGGCCGTGGTCGAGACGCTCTACCGGGTGGCCGGCACAACCGGAATCTTCCAGTCATCGCCGCTGCACCGGATCTTCAACGACCTGCACGTGATGAGCCAGCAGCTCTTCGCCCGGCCGTTCCACTACGAGAACGTGGGCCGTTACCTGCTCGGCGTCGAGCACGACCGATCGATCATGTGAGGGTCGCCCGGCCGCCCAAGTTCAGGCCGGACCGGGACGCGCTCTACGCTCTGGCCAGGGGACCGCTGAACCGGTCAGAACGAACAGGGGGACGGCGATGAGCAAGGCCGGATTGGATCAGGCCAAGGTCGACGCGCTGGTGGCACGGGCGCGACGCGAGGTCGACGAGGGCCTGCTGCCGTCGGTGCAGCTGGCGCTGGCCTACGAGGGCGAGCTGGTGGTGAACGAGGTCTTCGGCGACGCCACCGCCGACAGCCGGTACTGCCTCTACTCGGCGACCAAAGCCATCGTGGCCAGTGCCTTCTGGACCCTGATCTCCGATGGTCTGGTCGACATCTCCCGACCCGTCGCCCATTACCTACCCGAGTTCGGAGCCAACGGGAAGGAGACGGTGACCGTGCAGCAGGTGCTGTTGCACACCAGCGGCTTCCCCAATGCCCCGCTGCCGCCGGCGGAGTGGGCCGATAGGGACAACCGCCTGGCCCGCCTGGCCAGCTGGCGGTGCGAGAAGGAGCCCGGTACGCGTTTCATCTACCACGCCACCTCCGCCCACTGGGTGCTGGCCGAGTTGATCACCCAGCTCACCGGCCAGGACTTCCGGGACTACATCCAGGAACGGGTGACCGGCCCCGCGGGGCTGCCCCGCATGGTGGGGGTGCTCGACGACGACCAGGCGAGCTGCCAGGAGATGCAGATGGTGGGCGAGCTGGCCACGCCGGAGGAGATCAGAGCCACCTTCGGCGTCGACCAGCTCATCGGCCGGGAGATGGTGGAGGAACTCGTGCTGTGGTTCAACGAGCCGGCGAACCGTACGGTTGGGGTGCCGGGCGCCGGTGGATTCGGCCGGGCGGCCGATCTGGCCCTCTACTACCAGGAGCTGTTGCACAACACCCACGGCATCTGGGAGCCCGAGATGCTGGCCCGGGGCACGGGTGAGGTGGTGAGCCGGTTGCCCGACCCGATGAAGATCCCGGCCAACCGGTCGATCGGGATGATCGTGGCCGGCGACGACGGGTTCTCCAGCTCGCGTGGGCTGGGCAAGACGGTGTCGGGAAGGGCGTTCGGGCACAACGGCGCCGGCGGCCAGCTGGCCTGGGCCGATCCGGCAACCGGGCTGTCGCTCGGCTACACCACCAATGGCTTCGATCGCCACGAGGTTCGCCAGCCAAAGCGAGGGGCCGCCATCGGCTCCCTGGCCGGGGTGTGCCGGGCCGGGGATTGACCGTCTCGCCTCGAGGCACGGCTCCGGCCCCAACCGGGCAACCGCGATCTGTGTTCAACCGCTGATGATCACTATCTGACTATCAGCGGTGAGGTAGATAGGGCCCGGCGGACCCCGGTCTGTTACGATGAACTCAGCGACCCGGCGACATACCCGGAGCCGGGGTCCACGATCTCACCTCTGATCGCGGCCCTTCTCCACGATCGAAGCGAGGTCCACCCAATGGCACCAAGGGCCACCCCCAAGGTTCCAGCCCCTCTCACCGAACACCCGGATCGGGTGCCGACACCTGCTCCTCCCAGAGCCGTTCGGTTGCGCGACGGTCGGGGGCTGACCGACGCCATCGCCGATCTCATCGCCGAGCGCCGGACGATCCGGCGGCGGGTGGCGTCCGGTACCGGCATGTCCGATGCCGATGACACCCGCTTGCGGGCCATCGACATCGCCATCGATCGCATGTGGGCCGACCTCCGGCGGCAACGTCTCCCCCTACCTCGGCTGCCCACCCGACCGACGGCCCGGCAGTGACCGCCCGGCCGGAGGCTGGGCTGACCGCCAGCGGCTTCCGCCACCTCTTGGACGACGCCGGGGCCGATCTCAACCGGGCCAGGGCGGCAGCCACCTACGCCTGGACCGTGGGCGGACGCCGCTCCCCCGGGTCCACCTGGATAAACGTGACCTCGAGCCAGGGGCACGGGCGGCTGATCAGGCACAGCGACGGCTCGTTCGACAGCACCGCCCACGACGGCGAAGGCCGCCAACTCCACGACGCCCACGGGGCCCACGTGACAGCCGACGAGTTCCGACGTCTTCTCGTGTCGCTCTCGCCGGACACGCAACCAGATGACCGATCCCCAATGACAGTCAGGTGAACCATGGCCAACAAATCGACCAACCAGCCCACCAACGGTAAGAAACCCGGGCGATCACTCAAGGAGAAGCGGGCAGCCAAGCACGCCAAACAGGAGGCAAAGATCGTCGCCCACAAGGCCTGGGAGAAGTAGCAGCTTCGTCACGTGGTCCTCGGGCAGAGCAAGTGAGGCGAGCCGGGGATTGATCGCGGGCCAGCGGGGAAAGCACAGGTCGGGCCTGCGTCATAGGCCCCGCTGAGACTGCACCTCCCGCCGGCGCAGACAACCCGAAGGACGAAGCGATGCCCCTGACCGACGACCAGACCAGGTATCTCGCCGCCCAGTCGACGTCGGGATAGACCATCACTGCCTACAAGCTGGGCCTCACCGTCGCCGGCCTGGTCGTCCTGTTCGCGGCACTGCTCCCCACCTACCTCAACAAGCGGCCTCTGTCGCTCCCGATCCTCCTCGTAGCGGCCGGGGCCGTCGGCGCAGTGTTCCTACCCGGCGTCGATATCGACCCCCGAGACCACCTGGCGCTGACCGAGCACGCCACGGAGCTGGCCGTGCTGATCTCGCTTCTCGGCGCTGGGCTCAGCATCGACCGGGCCCCGGGCTGGCGGCGCTGGCAGGCGACCTGGCGACTGTTGACGGTGTCGATGGTGCTCACCATCGCTGGGATCGCCGCGGCCGGCGCCACGCTCCTTGGTCTCAGCGTGGGCGCGGCTCTGCTACTCGGTGCCGCCATCGCCCCTACCGATCCGGTGCTCGCCGCCGATGTCCAGGTGGGAGAGCCGAGTGTCGACGGTGCACCGAACGACACCGAAGACCAGGTTCGCCTCACGCTCACCAGCGAAGCCGGCCTGAACGACGGCCTGGCCTTCCCGTTCGTGTTCGCTGCCATCGCCATCGCCACCCACGGCGCGGCCCCATCCCAATGGCTCGGCCACTGGCTGGCCTACGACCTGGTGCTGCGCGTCGCGGTCGGGCTGGCGATCGGCTGGCTGGCGGGCCGGGGGTTGTCCCGCATCATCTTCAACCCGCCTCGACCGTTCAGTCCGCTGGCCGACACGAACGAGGGCTTCGTGGCGGTCGGCGCCATCCTGATCACCTACGGCGTCACCGAGATCGCCCACGGGTACGGGTTCCTGTCGGTGTTCGTGGCCGCCGTCACGCTGCGCAACCGGCAGCCGGCTCACGGCTACCACAAGACGCTGCATCTGTTCACCGGGCAGATCGAACAGTTGCTCAGCGTCGGGCTCCTCCTGGTGCTGGGAGGCGCCATCAGCGACGGCATCCTGGGCGCTCTGACCTGGCGGGGCGTCGCCGTCGCCGTGCTCGTCATCTTCGTCATACGGCCTGTGGCGTCACGTCTCGCCCTGATGAAGACGGCGACCCGGGCCGATGAGCGACGGGCCATCGAGTTCTTCGGGATCCGCGGGATCGGCTCGATCTTCTACGTCTCGTTTGCCGTCGGCCACGCACCGTTCAGCCATAGCGACGAGCTGTGGGCGGTCACCGTGGCCACGATCGTGCTGTCGATCTTCATCCATGGCGTGACGGCGACGCCCGTGATGCGCGAGCTCGATCGCCGCCGGAACCGGCGGGCGGCCCGTCGACCGTCCCGCAGCCGTCAGCGGGTGCGGCGAACGGCGGCGACCAGATCATCGACCGCAGGGCGGTCGTCGGGCGAGCGGGGGCGGAAGGCGGTGGCCAGGTGGCCGGTGGCGTCGATCACGAAGTCGCCGCCGAGCTGGCGGGTGTCGTCGAGGGGGCGTCTCAGCCGGTGGCCCCGGCGGAGAAGCTGCGCGTAGAGGCGGAGGGTTCCCGGGTTGTAGATCCGCACCAGCGGTGCCCTGTCCAGGCCGAAGCGCCGGTAGAGGATCCGCTCGGGGTCGGCCAGCAGGGAGAACCGCAGCCCGAGGTGCTCCCGATGGGCGGCCAGACGGCCGACGTCGGCGAAGGTGATGGCGGCGACGACCGTGTCGCCGAGCTCGTCCAGGCGATCGCGCACGGCGATCAGGTGCTCCTGGCACGGCAGTCACATGAGGTGGCGGTGGAATACCAGCAGCACCGGCTGTCCCCGATGATCGGCCAGGGTCCAGGGCCGGGCCCGGTGGTCGAGGAGGGTGAAGTCGTCGACGAGGTCGCCGGTTCGTAGCATCTCGCTGCTCCTGATCTCGATCCAGGGTTGGGGGGCCGGCCCCCACATTCGCATCGATCGGGGTCGGCCGTGCATCAAACCGGTCATGATTCTCCCCTTCCTCCTCCATCGCCCGGCGACGAGCGGGAATCGCCCGTCGGGCGACCGGGTTTCCTCGCAGTGAACGTGGACGCTTCCCGACAGACCCCGTTCGAGCAGCATGTGCTGCCCGAGATCGAGGTCCTGTTGCGGGTTGCCCGCGCACTGACCAGGAACGACGCCGACGCCGAGGATCTCGTGCAGGACACCCTCATCCGAGCCCACAACGGCATCGAGCACTTCGACGGGCGCCATCCCCGGGCCTGGCTGCTCACCATCCTGCGCAACGCCAACATCAACCGGAACCGGCGCCGCCGTCCCGAGCTACTCCGCGATCCCGATCTCACCTTCGACCGTATGGGCAGGGCCGCCGGCCCGGAGCAAACCGACGCCTTCGTGGACCTCGAGCTCGACGCCGAGCTGGTCCGGGCACTCGACCGGCTGGCCGAGCCGTTCCGGTTGGTGATCGACCTGGTCGATATCCAGGGCCTCAGCTATGCCGAGGCGGCCCAGGCGCTCGGCATTCCCCCGGGCACGGTGATGAGCCGGTTGCACCGGGCCCGCGGCCGCCTTCGGCGCCGGCTCGACCAGACCGGCCTCGCGCCGAGGAGCGGGAAATGATGACGTTCCTACGCCGCCTGATCCCCCGCCCCCGCAACGCCCAAGGCGAGCGGGCCCTCGACTGTGTGGCCGTGGGGAAAACCCTCCAGCGCTATCTCGACGGGGCGGCCACCGCCGAGACCGCCGCCCTCATCGAGGCCCACCTCGAGGACTGCCTCCGCTGCGGACTCGAGGCCGACACCTACCGTCGGATCAAGGCCGCCCTCGCCAGCCACCGTGTTCCGCCGCCATCGGACTCCCTGGAACGCCTGCGGGACTTCGGGCTCGAACTCGCCCGGAGCCACGGCACTAAACCGGGTAGCGGCTGACACGACCTGCGCCCGGCCGGCTACCGTGATCGGGCCTGCCGACTCCCATCACCGGCCGGCCGAGAGCGCTCGACCGTGACCAATCCGACCCACGGTGAACCACTGCCTCCACCGGCGGCCGATCTCGACGACTTTCTCGCTCTCGTCGAGCGGTACCAACGCCCGGTGCTGAGCGTGGTCTCCCGGTTCCTGGACGACCCCCGCGACATCGACGAGGCGGTCCAGGACACCTTCGTCCAGGCTTGGCGGCACCGGGAGGAGTTCCGGGCCGAGGCCGCCGTGTTCACCTGGCTCTATCGGATCGCCACCAATGCCGCCCTCATGCGGCTCCGCCGGCGGGTTCTCCCCACGGTCGATCTCGACACCGCCTCCGCCGCCGGACACCCGGTGCTCAGCGACGATCCCCTGGCCCAGCAGGCCGAGCGCGTGAGCCGGATCGAGGAGGTCCGGGCCGCTCTCGCCCAACTCTCCGAGCAACAACGACTCGTGGTGATCCTGCGTGACGTCGACGGCTACACCAACGCCGAGATCGCTGAGCTCCTCGGCCTTCCCGTTCCCACAGTCAAGGCTCGCCTGCACCGCGGCCGATCCCAGCTTCGCCGTCAGCTCCACCCCTGACCACCGTCCGTCCCCCGGCGCGCCGGCCCATGAGGCCAAGGCCATCGGGCAGTAGGTCACCGGCACCGGAATCCCGTTCACCGTGTCGTTCACGATCTCGTGCCACACCATGATCTGCAGCGGGTACGCCCGCGCTTCGCCTCCCTCCTGGCCATGTCACTCGATGACGTGGCGGGTCAGCGTCGCAGGTTCGTGCCCGGCGGCGATCCACGCGGCCAGGCACGCGAGCACCGGCACGCCGAGCGCCAGGGCTGCCAGGTTGGCGACTGGAACGGGGGGCAGATCGGTGCTCGCCGCCGCTATGGCGGCGTAGGCGCTGATCGTGGCGATGATGACGCCGGGCGCGGCCAGGCCGACAGCGGTGCCGGCGGTGATCGCTCGCCTGATCGAGCTCGTGGCCCCGGTGGCGGTGAGGGTCTGCAGATCCTGCACCGCCTCGCCGCGGAGCAGCCCGACTGTCAGGGCGAGAATGCCGAGCGCCAAGACGATGCCGACGACGGTTGCGCCGTTGCGGAGCTGGACGAGGCTGGCTTGATCGTCGCGACGCTCCATGTCGAGCCCAGCGGAGAGGGTCATCGATCGGATGTCGGTGATCTGGGCGTCCGTGAGGGATTCGGGGGTCTCGATCAACCATCCAGCGGTGGTCGAGGTCCACCCTCGCCTCACTACCTCATCGGGGCTGAGCAGCGACGAGGGTAGTGAGCTGTAGTCGAGGTCGATGATGGCGACGTCGGTGATGGGTTGCGGTGGATGCATGCCCGTTCTGGGGTCGACCGCTCCGCCGTAGCTGATCCGGCCCGTCTGGGCGGTCAGCAACTCGAAGCCCGGAGGTGGGGAGATGTCGAGCGCGTCGATGATCTCGTCGCTGGCGAGGAACACTGCGGGGCCGTCGCCGTCGCTGGCTTCGCTGTCGATGCGAATCGTTTCTGCACCGAACGGCGAAACGTCGAGGCGCGGGTCGAGGACCTTGCGGAGCTCGGTGACGCGTGAACCGGGTAGCCGGGCGGCGATGTCATGCACCTGTCGATCCAGGCTCTGGCGTTCGGTCTCGGTCCGAACGGCGACAAGCGGTGCGGCGAGATCCTCGGTGGCGATCAGGATCTGGCGTGAGGACAGATTCCCGGTATCGGGACCATGCTCGGCTGACGCGGCGGCGAAGGTGACGGCCAGCGGGATGCCGAGGGCGAGACTGATCGCTCCGAGGGCTGCGGCGCTACGGCTCTGGTAGCGGGCCAGATCGCGCAGCGCCACTCGGGCCGGGAGCACGAACGCCCGAACATGCCCGCCGACGAGACGGATCGCGGCCGGGCTCACCAGCAGTACCCCGGCCACGATGGCGGTTGTGCCGGTCGCGACCAGGAACCCGTTGTGGATGGCGACGCCGTCTCGGCGTGGGCTGGTGACGTCCCCGGCCACGGCCAGGGCGGCGAGGCCAGCGCCGATTAGGCCGGTGGATGCAGCGATGGACCGGCGAGCAGGCTGGGACTGGGGTCGCCGGCCGGCGAGGGCGGTGGTGATCGGGACACGAGCCGTGATCCTCGCCGGCCACCACGCGGCCACTGTCGTCATGGCCATGGCGAGGACGACGATGAGCCCGACCAGCCACCATGGCACCCCGAAACGTTCGACCCGGGTGCCGGCCCGCTGGCCGATGAGCGGTGCCGTGGCGAACCAGGTGACGAGCCCGGCCGCCGCGCCGGTGACTGAGCCGACGATCCCGACCAGTGCGCCATGGCTGAGGGTGACGAGGCGAAGGTGCGCTTCCGTCGCCCCGATCGCAGCGAGCATCCCGAGTTGGCGTTGCCGGCGCTGCGCCGTGACGACGAAGCCGGTGGCGGCCAGCAGCGACACCAGCACGAGCGCCACCTCGGTCATGGTCACCACCGCCACGAGGGTCAGCCCGGTTCCATCTCCCCGGCCGGTGAAGACCGGAACCGGGTCGCCGGTGCCCCGGAACGACTGGGCGCGGTGGGCGTCAGCGTCGACCAGCAGCGTCACCGACGGTGAGCCGGTCCCGAACTGCTGGCTGGCGAGGATGAACCCGTCGGACAGCGCGCTCGGGTTCTCCACCAGGCCCACGACTCGCATCTCGACACCATTGTCGACAGTGAGCACGGAACCGACCCCGACACCCAGATCACGAGCGAGGTTCTCGGCCACCGCCAGCTCGTCGAGCGCGAGGGGATGTCGACCATGGCGCAACGCCAGCATCCGAGCGCCGAGCGGCGCCGCCGGATCCTGAACCCGGACCTCGATCGGGTCGCCGCGACCCTCGACGTCGATGTGTCCTCTGCGGATCACCTCCACGTCGTCGAACCAGGCCAGCGCGGCATCGATGGTGGCATCAACCGCCGCCGGGTGGGCGTCGTCGAGGGTGAAACGGTAGGCCGCAGCACCGAAGGTGGCGCGGTCGGCCGCCGGTGCGACGGCGTCCACCGCGCTCGCGGCACCGACCGCCGCTGCGACGGCGACCGCCAGCAACACCACGACCAGCACCTGCTGGCGCCACTCACGGCGAAGCAGCCGGCCAGACCATCGGACAACAGCCCGACGGGCTCCACGTCCCCCGTCTCCTGCCTTCCCTGCGCTGGTCATGAGCTGGCTGGCGGCGCGAG
>CADEDH010000102.1 GCA_902826025.1 uncultured Actinomycetes bacterium | reverse complement strand
CTATGGGCGGGAGCTGCTGCCCCTGATGCGCCAGGAGCCGGCTCGACGCCAGGGCCAGCCGGCCGACCCCTCCCCGTCGACAGTCACCGGTTGACGATCGGGCCGGCCGACCGTACGCTCAAATCGATAAATCCGATCAATTTAGTCGACAATTGTCCGGCCATTCGGGTTTCTTCCCCTCGACCCTCTCGGAGCTCCCGTTGTCACGCCGCCCCCGAAGAAGCCCCTGGCCGCTGTTCCTGGCCCTCCTGGCCCTGGCCACGCTGGCCGCCGCCTGCGGCAGCGACTCGTCGGGCAGCGGCACCGGAGCTACCACCGCCGCGTCGGCCGCCACCGGAGCGGCGCCTGATTCGGACAAGCCCCTGGAAGGCACGCTCCGGCTCGGCTACTTCCCCAACGTCACCCACGCCCCGGCCATCGTGGGCGTGAAGGGCGGGTTCTTCACCCAGGCCCTCGGCCCCGGGGTCGACCTGCAGCTCACCACGTTCAACTCCGGCACCGAAGTGATCGAGGCCCTGTTCTCGGGGGCCATCGACGCCAGCTTCATCGGCCCCAACCCCGCCATCAACGGCTACGCCAAGAGCGACGGCGAGGCCCTGCGGATCGTGGCCGGCACCACGTCGGGCGGCGCCTCCCTCGTGGTCCGGGACGGGATCGACTCGCCGGCCGACCTGAAGGGCACAACTCTGGCCAGCCCGTCGCTGGGCAACACCCAGGACGTTGCCCTGCGGGCCTGGTTGACCGAGCAGGGCCTCAACGCCGACACCGAGGGCGGCGGCGACGTGTCGATCCGGCCCCAGGAGAACGCCGACACCCTCACCACCTTCCTCGACGGCACGATCGACGGGGCCTGGGTGCCCGAGCCGTGGGCCACCCGCCTGATCCTGGAGGGCAAGGGCCACACGCTGGTGGACGAGAAGACCCTGTGGGACGGCGGCCAGTTCGTCACCACCCACCTGATCGTCAGCACCACGTACCTCGACGAGCACCCCGACCTGGTGGAGGGCCTGCTGGGCGGCCTCGTCGACTCCCTCGACGAGATCAAGGCCGACCCCGCCGCCGCCCGCACCGAGACCAACGACGGCATCGAGGCCATCACCGGCAAGCGGCTGAAGGACGAGACGATCGCCGGCGCCTGGGAGAACCTCACCTTCACCTACGACCCCATCGCCGCCTCCCTCGAAGGCTCGAAGGACGACGCCGTGGCCGTGGGTCTGCTGGACCCGGTGGACCTCGACGGGATCTACGACCTGGGCCCCCTGAACAAGGTGCTGGCCGCCCGGGGCCTGCCCACCCTGGCGAGCTGATCCCATGACGCCGACGACCACAACCACCCTCTCCCCCGCCGTCTCCCTGAACCGGGTGACCAAGCGTTACGGCCGGGGCCAACGCCAGGTCACGGCGCTCGACGGCATCGATCTCGACGTGCGCCCCGGGGAGCTGCTGTGTGTCGTCGGGGCCTCCGGGTGCGGCAAGAGCACCCTGCTCAACCTGGCGGCCGGCCTCGACCAACCGACGTCGGGTCGGGTGACGGCGGCCGGCCGGACCGCCCTGATGTTCCAGGAGTCGGCCCTGTTCCCGTGGCTCACGGCGGCCGGCAACATCGACCTGGCCCTCAAGCTGCGGGGGATTCCCCGGGCGGGGCGCCGGGCCCGGGTGGAGGAGCTGCTGGCCACCGTGCACCTCGCCGGCTTCGGCGACAAGCGTCCCCACGAGCTGTCGGGCGGGATGCGCCAGCGGGTGGCACTGGCCCGGGCCTTCGCCCAGGACGCCGACGTGCTGCTGATGGACGAGCCGTTCGGCGCCCTCGACGCCATGACCCGCGACATCCTGCACGACGAGCTGGAGCGGCTGTGGCAGGAGCGGGAGCTCACGGTGGTGTTCGTGACCCACAACGTGCGGGAGGCGGTGCGGTTGGGCGACCGGATCGTGGTGCTGTCGAGCCGGCCCGGCCGGGTGACGGCGGTACTCGACGTGCCCCTCAGCCGGCCCCGCCGGATCGAGGAGGCCGAGGTGGGCGAGCTGGCAGCGTCGGTGACGGCGCAGTTGCGGGAGGAGGTGCGACGCCATGCCGGTGACGCAGACCGATGAGACTGCACCCGGCGAAGCCGGGGCCGGTGAGACTGCGGTGATCGACGACGATCGGCCTGCGCTGTCGGGCCCCCGGGAGGCGGCGGCCACGGCGGCCGACCTGGCCGGGCTCGACGCCCTGGATGCGGCCGACGAGGGGATATCCGGCCGGCGGGCGCTGTGGTCGTCGTTGTGGCCCAAGCTGGCGGCGATCACCCTGACCCTGGGCGTCTGGCAGGGGGTGGTGTGGTCGGGGGTCAAGCCCCCTTACGTGCTGCCCGGCCCGGGGCCGGTGCTGGCCGAGCTGTGGACGATGCTGGCCGACGGCACCATCTTCGAGGCCATGGTCAACACCATGGTGCGGGCCGTGATGGGCTTCACCCTGGCCCTCGTGATCGGGGTGGTGGTGGGCAGCCTGGTGGCCCGGGTGCCGGTGCTGCGGGCCGCCTTCGGGTCGCTGATCACGGGCATCCAGACCATGCCCTCGATCGCCTGGTTCCCCCTCGCCATCCTGCTGTTCCAGCTGACCGAGAAGGCGATCCTGTTCGTGGTGGTACTGGGGGCGGCCCCCGCCATCGCCAACGGCCTCATCGCTGGAGCCGACCAGATCCCCCCGATCCTGCTGCGGGCCGGCCGGGTGCTCGGGGCCCGGGGCTTCGCCGCCTGGCGCTACGTCGTGCTGCCGGCGTCGCTGCCCAGCTTCGTGGGCGGGCTGAAGCAGGGGTGGGCCTTCGCCTGGCGGAGCCTGATGGCCGGCGAGCTGCTGGTGATCATCGCCGAGAAGCCCTCGATCGGCTCCGTGCTCCAGGTGCGGCGCAACCTGGCCGACGCCCGGGGGCTCATCGCCACCATGATCGTGATCCTGGTGATCGGCATCGTGGTCGACACCCTCGTGTTCGGCCGTCTGGAGCGGGCCGTGCTGCGCCGCTGGGGCCTCGCCACCGAGCGCCGCTAACGGGAACCGATCGGCCGGCCCGACCGTAGTGCTGCGGTGAGGGCCGCCGCCGGGGCACTCCGGCGCGCCCATCCACCACCCCGTGACGGGGATGTCCCCGATGCCGCCGCGGCCCGCCCGGGCTTTGCTGTGAGAACAGACAGCCGGGCGAACCAGGGGACCTACCCGGAGGGGACACCACGATGACCACGACCACCAGCTCGGCCGCGCCCGGCCGAGCGGACGACGACCGCCACAGCGACCACGACACGGAGATCTTCCAGAAGAAGGAGTCGGAGGTCCGCAGCTATTGCCGCCACTTCGACGTGGTGTTCGACGCCGGCCGGGGCAGCGTGCTGATCGACACCGCGGGCCGGAAGTACATCGACTTCCTCGCCGGCTGCTCGGCCCTGAACTACGGCCACAACGACCCCGACATGCGACAGGCTCTGGTGGAGCACCTCGAGCACGGGTCGCTGACGCTCGGGCTCGATCTCTACACCGTTCCCAAGCGGACCTTCCTGGAGCGGTTCGAGGCGCTGATCCTGCAACCCCGGGGCTACGACTATCGGGTGCAGTTCACCGGGCCCACCGGCACCAACGCGGTGGAAGCAGCGCTCAAGCTGGCCCGCAAGGTCACCGGTCGCCCCAACGTGGTGGCCTTCACCAACGGCTTTCACGGAGTCAGCCTCGGCTCGCTCGCCGCCACCGGCAACCGCTACAACCGGGCCGCCGCCCACGTCCCCCTCGGCGGGGTGGACCGCGCCTTCTTCGACGGTTACCTCGGCCCCGACGTCGACACGATCGAGGTGTTGGACCGCCTGCTCGACGACCCGTCGAGCGGGGTGACCGCCCCCGCCGCCTTCATCGTGGAGACGGTGCAGGGCGAGGGCGGGCTCAACGTCGCTTCCCCCCAGTGGCTGCGGCGATTGGCCGACCTGGCCGACCGCCACGGTTCGCTCCTCATCGTCGACGACATCCAGGCCGGCTGCGGCCGCACCGGCCCCTTCTTCAGCTTCGAGGCGATGGGGGTGCAGCCCGACCTCGTGACCCTGTCCAAGTCGATCAGCGGCTTCGGCCTGCCCATGGCCCTGGTGCTGGTGCGGCCCGACCTCGACGCCTGGAGCCCGGCCGAGCACAACGGCACCTTCCGGGGCAACGGCATGGCGTTCGCCACCGCAGCCGTCGCTCTGGAGAAGTTCTGGTCTGACGACGCCCTGATGGTCGCCGGGCGCCGGCGGTCGTACCTCGTGCAGACCGCCCTCGACGGCATCGCCCGCCACCTGCCGGGTGCCGAGCTGAAGGGACGGGGCATGTTCCTCGGGCTCGACGTCGGCTGCGGCCAGCTGGCCGGGGAAATCTGCCGGGAGGCGTTCGCCCGGGGCGTGGTGGTGGAGACCTCGGGGGCCCGGGGCCAGGTGGTGAAGATCCTCGCTCCGCTCACCACCCCCGACGCCCTGCTCGCCGACGGGTTGGCCCGGGTCCACGACGCAGCCATGGCCGTGCTGGCCCGCCGGCCCGACCGGCAGGAGTGAGCCGGCCATGACCGTCGTCGACGCCGACCGTACGATCCAGCTGGCCGTCAGCCACCCGCCCACCTGGGCCCTGCGCCGCTACGGCGAGCACCCCGTGCTCCACGCCACGCCGGCCCCCACCGGCGACCGCCTCCACCACCTCTTCGAGGAGCGGTGCGATCGGCTGCGCCGGACCCGCCAAGACCATCGGCTGGCGGTGGAAGCCGGCACGGAGTCGCTCACCTTCGCCCAGCTCGACGCCCTGGCCGACCGGACGGCGCGCTACCTCGCCGCTCGGGGGGTCCGGGCCGGCGACCGGGTGGGGCTTCTGGTGGACCGGTCAGTGTGGGCCTACGCCTCGATGCTGGCCGTGCTGAAGCTGGGTGCCGCCTACGTGCCCTTCGACCGCCAGTTCCCGATCGACCGCATCGAGTACATGGTGGACGACGCCAAGGTCACGACGATCCTCACCGTGGCCGTTCACGCCCCGTCCCTGCTGTCGATCGGCATCCAGGTGATCGCTCTCGACCAGGCCCGGCCGGCGATAGAGGCCGAGCCGGCCGGGCGTTACCGGAACCCGCGACCAGGGAGAACGGCAGCCGGGGGCGACGATCTCTGCTACATCATCTACACCTCGGGCTCCACCGGGCGCCCCAAAGGCGTGCCGATCACCCACGCCAACGCCACCAACTTCGTGCGGGTGGCGGCCGAGCTGTACGGCCTCACCACCGACGACCGGGTCTACCAGGGCCTCACCCTGGCGTTCGACTTCGCCGTGGAGGAGATCTGGGTGCCGCTGGTGTCGGGGGCGACGCTCGTACCGGCGCCCGACGGAATGACGCTGCTCGGACCCGACCTCACCGACTTCCTCGTCGCCAGGCGCATCTCCGCCCTGTGCTGCGTGCCCACGTTGCTGGCCACCGTGGAGCCCGATCTTCCCGGCCTGACGTTCCTGCTGGTGTCGGGCGAGGCCTGTCCCGACGAGCTCGCCAACCGCTGGCACGCTCCGGGGCGACGATTCCTGAATGTCTACGGCCCCACCGAGGCCACGGTCTCGGCCACCTGGACCGAGCTGACGCCCGACGGGCGGGTCACGATCGGCGGGCCGCTCCCCACCTACTCGGTGGTGATCCTCTCGCTCGACGGGCCGCCCCGGGCCCTGCCCCGGGGCCAGGTGGGCGAGATCGGCATCGCCGGCCCCGGTCTGGCCCCCGGCTACCTGAACCGTGACGACAAGACAGCGGCCGCCTTCGTGGACGACTTCATCGGCATCGACGACAACCCGTCGGGTCGCATCTACCGCACCGGCGACCTGGGCCGGATCAACGCGGCCAACGAAGTGGAGTACCTCGGCCGCATCGACAGCCAGGTGAAGATCCGGGGATACCGGATCGAGCTCGATGAGATCGGCTCGTCCCTGCTCGAGGTACCGGGGGTGGCCCAGGCCGTGGTGGTCGACCGCACGACACCGGCCGGCATCACCGAGTTGGCCGCCTACTGGACCCGCCGACCGGGAGCCGGCGCTCTCGATCCCCACCAGCTCGATCGGTGGCTCCGCGACCGGCTTCCGCCCTACATGGTGCCCACCACCTACACCGAGCTCGACGAGCTCCCCATGCTGCCCAGCAACAAGGTGGACCGCACCCGGCTTCCCGAGCCGGCGGCCCGGGGCTCGAAGCCCCGGCCGGGACCCGAACCGGCCCCTCCGCAGAGCACGGCGCCGCCGCCGGCCGACGGGCTCGAAGCCCACCTGGCCTCGGTGGTGGGCCGGGTGCTGGGACTGGAGGCGGTTCCCGTCGACGGCGACTGGTTCGACGACCTGGCGGCCACCTCGCTGTTGCTCGTCCACATCGCCAACGAGCTGCGCACCGAGCCCCGTTTCGCCGAGCTCGCCGTGCGAGACCTGTACGAGCACCCGAGCGTGGCCGCCTTGGCCCGCCACCTCCGCACGGTGGGTGCCGACGCCCCGCACGGCCCGGCTTCGGCCGGCGCCATGGGTCCGGCTGAAGCCGCAACCACAAGGTCGGTCCCCGGACCACCAGCGCTCCTCCGTCCGGGGTCGATCGACCCGGGCGGCGCCCGCCGGGCCGCCCGGCAACACCTGGTGTGCGGGGCTCTGCAAACGGCCTGGATCGTGGCCGGGCTGTCACTGGCCCTCGTCGCCGTGGTGCTGGCCGGTGACTGGGTGCTGGCCGCCGCCACGATCGGGACGGCCGCTGGCCGGTCGGTGGTGGTCGGTCCCGGCCTGTCCGTCGCCGCCTGGCTCCTCCTTCTCGGTCTGAAGTGGACGCTGGTCGGCCGGTGGCGCCCGGGAGCGGTGCCAGTGTGGAGCGCCGGCTACCTGCGGCGGTGGGCCGCCCGGACGGTGATCCGGGCGAACCCCGGCCGTCTCCTGGCCGGTTCGCCGCTCTACAACGTCCACCTCCGGCTGCTCGGTGCCCGCATCGGGCCCGGGGTGTCGATCTGGTCGACCACGGTGCCGGTGTGCACCGATCTGCTCACGATCGGAGCCAATGCCGTGGTGCAGGCGGACACCTCGTTCACCGGCTGGTCGCTCGAGGGCGGCCAGCTGGTCACCGGGCCGGTGTCGGTAGCGGCCTGCGCCCAGGTGGGCGAGGGCACCGTGCTCGACGTGGGGGCCCAGGTCGGAGCGTACGCCACCGTGGCCCACGCCTCGTGCGTGGCCGCCGGCCAGCGGATTCCCGCCTTCCAGACCTGGCACGGGTCACCAGCCGAACCGGCCCCCCACGGCTACCGGTTCGTGCCCGACCTGCCCGATGGTCGGCGGCGGCGGGCGGCGTACTCGGCGTGGCGACTGGCCGTCATCCTCGCCGGCTCCACGGCGGTGGCACTCACCCCGTGGCTGGCCCATTGGTCGGCCGTCAGGCTGGCGGGGGCCACGCAGGCGTGGTCGCCGGCCAGCGGCCGGAGCCACGAGCTGGCGGCGCTGGCCCTGGTCGCCTCCGCGGCGTGGGTGACGGCGGTGATCGCAGGAGCGGTGCCGGTGGCGGCTGCATCCCACCTCGGGCGACGGCTCCTCACCCCGGGACGCCCCTACCCCTTGTACGGGTTCCACTTCGTCGTGGCCCGCACGGTGGCCCGGGTGGGCAGCTCCCGCTTCTACAACTCGCTGTTGGGCGACAGCGCCCTGATCCTCGGCTTCCTGCGGCTCATCGGATACGAGCTCGACCGCACCGAGCAGACCGGAGTCAACTTCGGCCTGGCCCAGCAGCAGGGCAACGCCCGCCTGTGCCGGGTGGGGCGGGGCACGCTCGTGTCCGACGGGCTGACGATGATGAACCTCGAGTACTCGGCCACCGCCTTCACCCTGTCGACCGTGAGCGTGGGGCCGGGCAGCTTTCTCGGCAACGACGTCCGGGTCCCGTCCCGGGCCCGGCTGGGCCCCGACTGCCTGCTGGCCACGAAGGTGCTGGTGCCGGTGGACGGCACGGTGCGCTCCGGCACGGGCCTCCTTGGTTCGCCGCCGTTCCCCATCCCCCGGACCGCCGCCCGGACGGGGGTCGACACCTTCGCCGAACCGGATCGACGCCGCCGCCAGCTGAGAGCCAAGCGGCGCTCCAACCTGGCGTCGATGGCCGGCTTCCTGGCCGTCCGGTGGCTCCTGGCTGTCCTGACCTTCACCACCGTGATGTCGATCCTCCGCTGGGCGGCCCCGGCCGGCCTGCTCCCCCTGGCCATCGCCTCGGCATCGGCCGTGGTCGGGCTGCTCGTGGTGTGGACGACGGTGGCGGTGGCGGCCGAGTGGATCGGCCTGGGGTTCCGCCGCCTGCGACCCCGGCACTGCTCGGTCTACGACCCCTATTACTGGTCGCATGAGCGGCACTGGAAATGGGGTCGGCTGGCGCCGTTCGCCCTCTTCAACGGCACTCCTCTGCGGCCGCTGGTGTGGCGACTGCTCGGCGTGGGGATCGGGCGCCGGGTGGTGGACGACGGATGCCTGATTCCGGAGCGGTCCCTCACCACCATCGGCTCCGGCACCTGCCTCAACGAGCGGACCACCCTCCAGGGTCACTCGCTGGAGGACGGGATCTTCACCTCGGACCGGCTCTCGGTGGGCATCGGCTGCACCCTGGGGGTAGGGGCGTTCGTCCACTACGGCACCCGCCTGGGCGACGGGGCGGTGCTGGCGGCCGACTCGTTCCTGCTGAAGGGCGAGATCATCCCGCCCGCCGCTCGCTGGGAAGGCAACCCGGCCCGCGCCATGCGCCCCCGATCCCTCGGTTAGGCCGGCTCTGGGGGTGCGGCGGCGCCGGGCGGGCTACGTCTTCTCGACGATGACCTCCACCCGGCGGTTCTGGGCCCGCCCGGTGGGGTCGTCGGTGCCGTCGTCCTTCGTGTTGGGGGCGATGGGCTGGGTCTCGCCGTAGCCGACGGCCTGGATGTCCTGCCCGGCCGGTACCCGCTCCCGGAACCACAGAGCCACCCCGGTGGCCCGCCGGACCGACAGGTCGTAGTTGTACTCGGCGGTGCCGACGGCGTCGGTGTGCCCGGCGATCTCGATCGTCCCCGACTCGCCCCGGTTCTCGATAGCGGCCCGGATCTCGTCGAGCACGTCGAGGGCTTCGGGCCGCAGGTCGGCCCGGTCGAAGTCGAACAGCACGGTGCCCGAGATCCGATAGATCGTCTGGTCGTCGGTCTCCTGCACCTCGACATCATCGCTCGTGATCTCGGGCAGCTTGATCGTGATGGCATCGGGGAACCGGATCACGGGCAGATCGGGGGCCTCGGTGATATCGATGTCGATGTTGATGTCGGGGGCCACGATGTTGGGCACGGTGAAGTCGGGGGCGTTGAGATCGATGTCGTCGGGGATGGTGACACCCGAGAGGTCGAGCGTGCCCCCGGTCTGGTCCTCCACCGCCTGTTGGGCCTCGCTGCAGGCCGACGCGGTGACGGCGAGGGCGATGAAGGCCGCCAGCGGGGTGAGGAGGCGGCGGGACGGCGGGGCAGGGTTCGGCACCCCCGAAGCGTAGATCGGCCCCCGCCCCAGGTCCGATCGCGGCGGATCAGCCCGGAGCGCCGGCCCGCACCAGCACCTCCTGCGTGCAGGTGGCGACGAGGCGGCCCGAGCGGTCGTGGATCTGGCCCAGGGCCAGGCCCCGACCGGCCGAGGTGATCAGAGGGCGCTGCACGAACAGCAGCCAGTCATCGACCCGGAACGGCCGGTGGAACCACATGGCGTGGTCGAGGCTGACCACCATCATCGACTCGTTGGTCCAGGTGAGGCCGTGGGGGGTGAGCACATTGTCGGAGATCGACTCGTCGGCCACGAAGGCGGCCACCGCGGCGTGGAGGTGGGGGTCGTCGCCGATGGGGCGGCGGGTGCGCCACCACACCCGGATGCCGGCGTCGTCGGCCGGGCCGGCGGCGGCCCACGGGGCCCGGGCGTAGCGCAGCTCCACCGCCCGGGGCCGGTGCGTCCAGTACTCGTCGAACACCGGGATCTCGCTGGCCGCCAACAGCTCGGGCAGGTCGGGCAGGCCGTCGGGGCCGGCCAGGTCGGGTTCGGCCAGCGGGGCCGGCTCCCAGTCGAGCCCGTCCTCGGGGCCCTGGAACGAGGCGGTGAGGCGGAACAGCTCCTTCTCGCCCCCCTCGACGCCGGTGGGGCGCACGGCCCGGACCTCGCGGTGGGCGAACGTGCCACCATCGCGGATGCGCTCGACCTTGTAGCCGATGTCGTCGGTGGCCGGGCCGCCGGCCACGAAGTAGGCGTGGAGGGAGTGGATGTGGCGGCCAGGGGGCGCGGTGCGGCAGGCGGCGGCAACACCCTGACCCAGCAGGTGCCCGCCGAAGATCCCGTAGTCGTTCTCGATGTCGCCCGGGCCCACGAACGAGTCGGGGGTACCCGTCTCCCGCAGGTCGAGCGCGTCCAGTAGGAGATCCAGTGCGTCCGCCATCGGTTCAGGCTGGCAATCAGCCGCCCGGCCGTCAAGATCGTGAACGCGGCCGGCCGGCGTGACAGGCTGGAGGGTGCATGGACGACGCGCACGATCTCGGGGGGCGGCCGGGCTTCGGCCCGGTGCCGGTGCACGCCACCCGGCCCTGGACGACCTGGTGGGAGCAGGCCGCCGGGCCGCTGGCGGCGATGATGGCCAATCTGGCCGGCGTGAACGGCGACACCCTCCGCCACCTCATGGAAACGCTCCCGCCCGACGACTACCGCCGCCTCAGCCCCGCCGGCCGGTGGCTGGAGGTGGCGGTGCGGTGCGCCGTCGATGCCGGGGTGGCCACCCGGGCCGAGCTGGAGGACCGGGCCCGGCGCCGGGCCGAGGGTCTTCGCCCGCTTCCGCCCCACGAGTACCCCGAGCCCCAGCGCCTGGTGGACCAACCACCCCGCCGCCTGGCGCACAACAAGCGCGATCCCGGCTACGAGGCGCCCGACCCCCTGTTCCGGCCGGGCCAGCGGATCCGCACCCGGGCCGGCCGGCCCCCCGGCCACACCCGCCTCGCCGGCTACCTGCGCGACCGGACCGGTGTCGTCACCGCCGTCAACGGCTACTGGGTCTACCCCGACACCAACGCCGCCGGTGACGCAGAGGAGGCCACCTGGGTCTACACCGTGCGCTTCGCCGCCACCGACCTGTGGCCCGACGCCGCCGCCGGCCACCTCCCGACCGATCACGAGGTGCTGGCCGACCTGTTCGAACCCTACCTGCGGGAGGTGGACCCCGATGCCCGAGCCGACTGATCCCCGCGACCACGATCACGACCACGACCGGGATGGCCGCCACCCCGAGTACCGGATCCGGGCGGTGGAGGAGGCGCTGGTGGAGCGGGGCTGGATCATCCCCGGGGCGTTCGCCGCCCGGCTGCGGCGGGTGGCCCGCAGCGAGGAGATCACGGCCGGGGCGGTGGTGGTGGCCCGGGCCTGGGTGGACCCCGAGTTCGCCGGGCACCTCTATACCGACGCCACCGGGGCCTGCGCCTCGCTCGGCTACGGAGGCGGTCACGGCGAGAAGCTGATCGCCCTGGAGCAGACGGCCGAGGTCCACAACGTGATCGTCTGCACCCTGTGCTCCTGCTACCCCACCGCCCTGTTGGGCCCACCCCCCGAGTGGTACAAGTCCGACGAGTACCGGGCCCGGGTGGTGCGCGAGCCCCGGGCCGTGCTGGCCGAGTTCGGCACGGTGCTGCCCGACGACACCGCGATCCGGGTGTGGGACTCCACGGCCGAGATCCGCTACGTCACCATCCCCCGCCGGCCACCCGGCACCGAGGCGCTGAGCGAAGACGAGCTGCGGGATCTCGTCACCCGGGACGCTCTGGTGGGCGTGCGCCTCCTCGCCTGACGACGGCGCTCTGACCTCCTAGAATCCCCGGCGGCAGGGGGCGACTCCAAGGGGACAATCACATGCTGGGCTCACAGGCTCTGGAGACGGCGATCGGCTTGACGCTGCTCTTCTTCGTTGTCGCGCTGGCGGTCTCCGCCGCCACCGAGACCGTCTCGCGATTGACAGGCAAGCGGGGCAAGGCGCTGGAGGAGGTGCTCGGGCACATGCTCGGCGCCGTCAACCGCGATGGCATCCAGATCAACGACACGGTCTGGAAGCAGTTCAAGGAGACCAGTGTGTTCCGGGCGGCGGAGGCGGCGTCGGGCCGATCCCTGTTCCTGCAACCCAAGAAGCCGAGCTACCTGTCGGCCAAGAGCTTCGCTGACGCCGTGGCCGAGATGGTCGGGATCAAGCCAGGCGCCCCGACCGGAACCACGCTGGCCGACGTGGCCGACGTGACCAACCCGCTGGGCCAGCGCATGAGGGCCCTGGCCGACGGCATCGGGACCAACGTGCACCCGGCCGACCAGATGACAGCGGTGAAGGCCGGGCTCGAGCGATGGTACGACGAGACCATGGACCGCCTGGAGGGCGCCTACAAGCGGTGGGTCACGCTGTGGGTGTTCATCCTCGGGCTGTTCGTCGCCGTGGTAGCCAACGCCTCCACCTACCACGTGGCCGAGCGGCTGTGGCAGGACCCGACCACCCGGGAGGCCGTCGTGGCGGCGGCCGGTCGCACCGTGGCCGATCCGCCGACCAGCGCCGACCTCGACTCGGTGGCCGAGACCACCGACCGGCTCAGCGAGCTCTCCCTGCCCGTCGGTTGGGACGACACCGCCCGCGACGCCTGGTCGGGCGGGCCGTTCTCCTGGGCCGCCTTCGGCTACCTCCTGGGCTGGCTCACCACCGCCGGGCTGGCCACCCTGGGGGCGCCGTTCTGGTTCGACCTGCTGACCCGGCTGGTGTCGCTACGGGACGCCGGGGCCAAGCCCAAAGCCGCCGCCGACGACCCCGGCTCCGCCACCAGCGCCCTGAACCGCCGCCCCGCCTGACGACCCCCGGGGGCCGTCAGTCGCGCTCGCCGAGGTGGTCGGCCCGGCGCTGATAGAAGGCGCCGAGGTCGCTGAACTCGGGCTCGTCGGCGAAGGCGGCCTCGGTGGCGGCCATGATCTCGTCGTTCGACCGGGTGAGGTCGAGCGGCTTGCCCTGGGGCTGCTTCACGTGCCACGGGGTGTCGATGAAGACCTCGATCCCGTTGCGCTCCGGGTCCTGGAAGTAGATCGACCAGGCGTTGCCGTGGGTCAGCGGCATGATGCCGGTGACCTCCGGGTGGGCCTGGAGCCGGCCCAACAGGGCCTTCAGGTCGTCGAGGGTGCCCGACGACCGGTACGCCGTGTGGTGGGTGTTGTTCGACTTCTCGGGCTCGCCCCGCCCGGTGATGAACGCCACCTGGTGGTGATGGTTGGCGGTCTGGGACATGAAGACGATCTCCTGGTCCATGATCGGGCCCCGATCGGTGACCTCGAAGCCGAGCATGTCGGTGTAGAAGCCGATCATCTTGTCCACGTCGTGCACATGGAGCACGCTGTGGGCCACCTCCAGCTTGAGCCCGGTGGCCGAGGGCTGAGTGGTGGGTTCGGTTGAGGTGGTGGACATGGCTGCCTCCTTCGATCCTGTTTCGGTGTGTCGGGGTTCGGTACTCAGAGCAGCCGGGCCTGGGGATCGAGCCCCATCAGCACCCGACCGTAGATCTCGCGGGCGCTGTCGAGCATCAGCCCGCCGTGGACGTTCATGGCCTGCAGGTCGGCCAGGGCCCGACCGAGGGGGTTCGTGGTGTACAGCCCGGAGCCGCCGGTGTCGCGCCACAGCAGCTCCACCGCCTCCAGGCACTTGCGGGTGGCCTCGGCGCAGTCGGACCGGATCCGGGCCCGGGTCACCAGCTCGAGCGGCACACCGTCGCGGGCCGAACGGTCGATGTCGTCGGCCGCCCGGTACAGGTGGAAGTGGGCCTCGTCGATCAGGGCCGCCACCTCGGCCACGTGGAGGTGGGTGGTGGTGTGCTCAGCCTGGACGGCGTCGCTGTAGGCGATCGTCTTCTTGCCGATGACCGAGGGGAAGTCGGCCAGGGCCCGCCGGGCGATCCCCAGGGCCGGGCCGGCCAGAGCCAGAACCAGCACCGGGATGGCGGCGGCACGGTGGTTCCAGCCCTCGGTCTGGAGGGGGGCGCCGGGCGAGTTGCCGGTGGCCAGCTCGATCATCGGCAGATGGAAGGCGTCGGCCACGAACAGGTCGTGCACCTCCACCGAGCACGAGCCGGTGCCGGTGAGGCCGGTGGTGTGCCAGTCGTCGCGGTAGGTGGCGGCGCTGGTGGGCAGCAGGAACTCGGCGGGGCCCAGCTCCTGGTCGCCGTCGACCATCGTCGCGCCCAGGAACAGCCAGTCGGCGTTCTCACTGCCGGAGGCGAAGGGCCACACCCCGGTGAGGCGCCACCCGCCCTCGGTGCGCACGGCCCGGCCCCGGGGGCCGATCACGGCCGAGACGAAGGCGTCGGGGTCGGCGCCGTACGTGGCCTGCTGGGCCTCGGCCGGGAAGTGCGACATCATCCACGAGTGAGCGTGGGTGACGCCCACCACCCAGGCGGTGGAGCCGCAGCCTTCGGCCAGGGCGGCGTTGACGTCGAGGTGATCGCGCATGGACAGGCCGTAGCCCCCGTTGCAGGGCGACTGCAGGACCTTGAGCACCCCGGCGGCCCGCAGGTCGTCGATCGTCTCCGACGGGAGGCGACGGTTGGCGTTGGTGGCCACGGCCCGCTCCCGGAGCACGGGGGCCAGGCGCCGGGCCCGCTCGATCAGCTCGGCCGCAGGACCGGGAGATGCGCTGTCGATGACGGTCATGGGTTCAGGCTCCTTCGAAACCGGTCCGACTCAGGAAATGATGGGCCATGGCGGGCTTCGATGCACTTCGGTGGACCGGGTTAGTGTGGCCTTTCGAGCCGACCAGGGGGGTCTACGGCGATGGCTATCAAGTCCGTCTTCCACATCAACATCAACTGCACCGACTTCGAGCGGTCGAAGGCGTTCTACGAGATGCTCGGCTTCCAGTCGGTGGTGGATCTGGGCGAGGGGGGCAGCGAGGAGATGGGCCGGGGCCTGGGCGACCCCACGGCCAAGGGCAAGGCGGCGCTCATGATGCTCGACCCCGGCAACAACCGGGGATGCCGGCTCGACCTGATCGAGTGGACGAACCCCAAGACCCGGGGCACGCCGCCGCCCGATCTGTTCCACGCCGGCATGGCCCGCCTGTGCCTGTACTGCACCGACCTCGACGGCCACGTGGCCCAGCTCAAGGAGGCCGGGGTGGAGCTCGTGTCGGAGCCGGTCAACATGCGGCGGGACACCCGTTTCGTCTGCTTCAAGGACCCCGACGGCACCTTCATCGAGCTCATCGAGTTCCGCTGAGCTGCACCCACTGCGATCACGGAACCAGGGCCAGGCCGGCGTCGACCAGGGCTTCGAGGGTGGCCAGACGACGGCGGGTGGAGCCGCCGATCGACAGGATCATCTCGGTGACGCCGGCCTCGGCGTAGCGGGCCAGCGTGTCCACCACCGGCTCGGCCGGGCCCCGGATGAGGCCCCGCTCCCACGGCCGGTCCCGCCAGGTGTCGGACAGGGCCACGCCGGCGAAGACCGTCAGCTCGACCGACGCCGGGTCCCGCCCGGCCTCCGTCGCCAGCGCCCGCACCTCAGCCATCTCCTCGGCCAGCTGGGCCGGCGACTGGTTGTGCAGCGCCGGGTGCCAGGCGTCGCCGTGGCGGGCGGCCCGGCGCCGGGCCAGAGGCCCGTTGCCCCCGATCCAGATGGGGAGGTCGGCGGCCGGTTGGGGCCGCAAATACATCTCGTGGGTCGGGTACCCGGGGTTCTCGATCGTCACCGGCCCCTCGGCCCGCCCCGCCGCCCGCAGGAACCGCACCAGGCGCACGGTGTCGGCGTTGCGCTCCTCGAACGGCACGGCCAGGCTGTCGAACTCGTCGCGCATCCACCCGGTACCCACGCCCAGCACCATCCGCCCCGGGGCCAGGAACTCGAGCGTGCCCAGCACCTTGGCCACCTGGGCCGGATGGCGGTAGGGGGCGATGCACACCGACACCCCGAGGCGGATCGACCCGGTCTGGCCCGCCACCCAGGCCAGGGTGGTGAAGGCATCGAGGAAGTTGCGATCGGCCGGCACCACATAGTCGCCCGACTCGTTGTAGGGGTAGCGGGCCTGCTGGTCGGCCGCCAGCAACAGGTGGTCGCCCACCCACAACGACGCCGCCCCCATGGCCTCGGATTCCAGGGCCAGCTCCACGATCGCCTCCGGCGACGCCGCCGTGCCCACGTTGGGCAGCAGCACCCCGATCCGCATGTCCGCCATGTCGTCGTCCCCCTCGGCTGTCCGGTCCCCCCGCCAGCTGGGCCCACGCTAGTGCCCAGGGGTAGGTTGGCCCGAAGGGGGAACAGATGATGCTGTCGCCGTACCGGGTGATCGACTGCACCGACGAGCGCGGCCAGCTCGCCGGCTTCCTGCTGGCCCAGCTGGGAGCGGACGTGGTGCTGGTGGAACCGCCGGGCGGGTCGCCTGCCCGCCAGCTCCCGCCTTTCGCCGGCGACCGCGCCGACCCCGAAACCAGCCTGTGGCACTGGGCCTACAACCGGGGCAAGCGGTCGGTCACGACCGACCTCGCCACCCCGGCCGGCCGTCAGCGATTGGCTGCTCTCGCCGCCGGGGCCGACGTGCTGCTGTGGACCGGGCGCCCCGGCGACGAACCGTTCGACCGGGCGGCCTTGGAACGAGTGAACCCCGGGCTGGTGATCGTGGCCCTGACCCCCTTCGGTCTCGACGGCCCCAAGGCCCGCTGGGCCGCCACCGACCTGACGATCGGGGCCGCCAGCTGCTCGATGTCGCTCACCGGCGAGGCCGAGCTACCGCCTCTGCGGTGGGGGTCGCCCCAGGCCTGGCTCCACGGAGCGGCCGACATGGCGGTGGCCGCCCTGATCGCCCTCCAGGAACGGGCCCGGTCGGGCCGGGGCCAGCTGGCCGACGTGTCGGCCCAGGCATCGTGCCTCCAGGCCTCGTTCTGCTACGCCATCAACCGGGCCTGGCAGTGGCCGGCCATGCGCCGCTCGGGCGACGGGATCGACTTCGGCGTCTACAAGATCCGCTGGACGTACCCCGCCCTCGACGGCGAGGTGAGCATCACGTTCTCCTTCGGCGCCGCTCTGGCCCACTACACCGTCAACCTCTTCCGCTGGATCTGGGAGGAGGGCGGCTGCGACGAGGCCACGCGGGACACCGACTTCGTGGCCCTCAACGAGGGCCTGTTCGACGGCACCGTGCCTCCGTCAGAGGCGTTGCGGCTGGGCGAGATCGTCACTGCGTTCACCTCCCGCCACACCAAGGCGCACCTGGCGGCCGAGGCGGCCCGACGCAAGGTGCTGCTGGCCCCGATCGCCACCCTGGCCGAGGTGCTCGACAACGACCACCTGAGCCACCGGGCGTTCTGGGACGAGGTCCGCCATCCCGAGGGCGACCGGCCGGCCCGCTATCCCGGCCGATTCGTGGTGGCGTCGGACGCACCGCTGCTGGCACTCGGCCCGGCCCCCCGGCTGGGCGACCACGACGGCGGGGAACCGTGGCCGCCCCGTACCACTGATCCCGTCGCCGGTGACCGCGTTGCCGGCGCCGCGGCCACCGCCGGCAACGGGGCGATGGCCGACCGGCCCGCCCTCGACGGGCTTCGGGTGCTCGATCTGGCCTGGTCGGTGGCCGGCCCGTACGTGGGGCGGAACCTGGCCGACTTCGGGGCCACGGTCGTGAAGGTGGAGAACCGGGCCCGGCCCGACCTCACCCGCACCACCTCGCCCTTCCATCCCCGCAACGTCGAGGTGCCGATGGAGGGCAGCGGCCTGTTCGCCAACTGCAACGCCGGCAAGCTCGGCATCGAGCTCAACCTGGGCGACCCGGCCGGCCGGGAGACCCTGTGGGACCTGGTGCGGTGGGCCGATGTGATGGTGGAGAGCTTCTCCGCCGGGGCGTTGGACCGCATGGGATTCGGCTACCAGGCACTGGCCGCCGCCAACCCGGAGATCATCCTGCTGTCGAGCTGCCTGCCCGGCCAGACGGGCACGCTCGACATGCCGGGCCTGGGCAACCTCACCACCGCCCTGTTCGGGTTCACCACCACCACCCGATGGCCTGGTCGGTCGGCGTGCGGACCGTTCGGCGCCTACACCGACATCGTGTCGCCCCGCTTCGGCCTGGCCGCCGTGCTGGCCGCCCTCGACCACCGCCGCCGTACCGGCCGGGGCCAACACCTCGACCTGTCCCAGGCCGAGAGCTCCATGCACCTCCAGGCCCCGGCCCTGCTCGACGCCGAGGTCAACGGTCGACCATTCGAGGGTCGAGGGAACCGGGACCTGGTACTCGCCCCCCACGGCGTCCACCGCACCCGACTCGACACCGGCACTGATGGTGAGGCCGACCCGGAGGAGGAGACCGAGGCCTGGGTGGCCATCGCCTGCGCCGACGATTCCCAGTGGCGGGCCCTGGCCGGTTGGCTGGGCCGGCCCGACCTGGCCGCCCTCTCTGCCGCCGAGCGCCACACCCGCCACGACGAGCTCGACGGCATGATCACGGCCCGCACCACCGTGCTCGACGCCGCCGTCGTGCAGGACGAGCTCCAGGCCCTCGGTGTGGCCGCCCACCGCGTGCAGAACACGGCCGGCTGCCTGAGCGACCCCCAGCTGGCCCACCGGCAGCACTACCGCACGGTCGAGCACCCGCTGCTCGGCCCGGTGGTGGTCGAGGGTCCCCGGTTCCACCTGTCCCGCACTCCGGCCCGGGTCGCCTCTCCCGGCCCGACCTACGGCCAGCACGAGGCCGAGGTCCGCCGGCTGCTGGCCGAGTCGGCAATGTCAGGCGATGGTGGCCCCGTCACCGCAGCCAACCCCTCCCGAACTGCGTAACGGAACCGCGCCCGTCACCCGAACTGCGGCACGTTGTCTACGGATTTCGGGGGTTTTCTCGACGCAGTTCGCCGGTCGGGCGCGGTTCCGTCGCGCAGAACGGGCGGCGCCGGACGGCCGTGTCG
>CADEDH010000101.1:15809-19194 GCA_902826025.1 uncultured Actinomycetes bacterium | reverse complement strand
GGTGACGGTCGACGCCGGCACCACGGCCGCCGTGGTCGGCGGGCTCGTCGTGTTCGGCGTCGTGTTCGCCCTCAACTCCTCGCTGCACTCGTTCCTGATCCTCGCCTACACCACCGACGACGACGTCGCCCTCGACGTCGGCTTCTACTACTCCGCCAACGCCGCCGGCCGCCTCGTCGGGACGCTACTGTCCGGCCTGCTCTACCTCTGGGCCGGCCTACCGGCGGCGCTGTGGGGTTCCACCGCCTTCGTCGTCGCTACCTGGCTCCTGGCCCGGCGACTCCCTCCGCTCCCCGAGGACGTCACCATCTCGCTGACCTCGGTCGAGGCGGGCGACTGACCACCCCTGCTGCTCAGCCCGCCGGTCTCACGGCGCCGCACCGGCATGGGATGTCGGCCCAGACGACTTTGCCGCCGGCGGTGGGCGTCGTACCCCAGCGCTCACTGAGGTGATCGATGATGTGCAGGCCGAACCCACCGCTGGCGCCCCCCACGCACGGCTCCGGTATGGCCACGAGGTTGTCGTACACCTCCAGATGGACGTGACGGTTGTCCTCGGCCGGGCAGGCCGAGATGCGCTGGGCCCCTCCTGCGTGCAGCACGGCGTTCGTGACCAGCTCGGAGAAGACCAGCGCCACATCGTCAATATGGTCACACTGCCAAACCGTCAATTGCTCGACCAAGCGCCGTCGGGCTTCGGAACAAGCCCGCGGGTCCTGAGCTTCGGTCTCGAGGCGTTGCGGGACCACCGGCCCCGAACTGCCATCGTCGCTCACGTCGGCTCGATCCACCTGTCGGCTCTACCCCGGTAGTGTCCGTCCTACCCCATCGTGAACGATGGTGGATGGGAGACAGATGGGAGCCAGCGACCGAACCGTGTCATTTCTCGGGTAGCTGCCGGTGCTCCACGAGATGCACAGCGATGTCGCGGACCTTCTGGTTGAGCCGCTGCGAGGTCTCCCGCAACACGTCGAACGCTTCGTCGGCGCTGATCGATCGCTGCACCATCAGCATCCCCTTGGCCTGCCCGATGGCGTCCCGGGACGAGAGCGCGCTCTGCCACGCCTGCGCCTGGGCCTCGTAGGTGACCCGCTCGAAGGAACGGGCCAACGCCACCGTGGCCTGCCCGGCCAGGAACTCTGCGGTGGCGGCGGCCCGATCGGTGAACCGGCCGCTGCGCTCCGAGTAGACGGTCATGGCCCCCGCATCCTGGTCAGCCACCCGCAGCCCGTACGCCATCACCGCCCGGCCCCGGCCCTCGTGCACCCTGGCCAGGGCTGGCCACCGCTCGTCGTAGCCCAGGTCGGCGGTGAGCGTACGCTCGCCGGCGATCGCTTCCAGCAGCGGACCGCAGGCCAGCGCCGCCTGGTGCTCGTCGAGCTCGGCCGCCCACCGGGCGGTGGTGGCCGCCACCTCGATGCGTCCCCCCTGGGTGGCCAGCGCCACCGTGGCGGCGGCGCAGTTTTCCACCGAGTCGACGGCGGCCACCAGCACCAACCGGAGCACGCTGGTGAGGGGGGCGTCGCCGCACATCGCCGCCGCCAGCTGCCCGTACGAGACCGGCAGATGCAGGCCCCCGCCCAGATCCGGAGCCGACGGAGCGGACGGAGCGGACGGAGCGGACGGAGCGTAAGCAACGGTACGCCGACCGCGACCGATATCGCGCTCGATGGCGGCGTCGCGCCGGATCTCAGCCTGGTCACGCCGGGTGTGACCGGCGGCCAACCGTTCGAGCCGTCGCTGCTCCCGACGTCGATCTTCGATCTCATCCCACAGGCCCAGGGCTGCAGCCCGCTCGGCGATCTCGCGTTCCCAGCGATCGAGCACCAGCTCCCGAGCGTCCGTTTGGAACTCCCGCCGATCCGCCTCCGCCTCCCTGGCGTCGGCTTCGGCATCCCTCACCTCGGCTTCGTACCACCGGGCGCGCGCCCGCTCGAGAGCGTCGTCGATCCGTTCCGGCCCGTCGTCGTCCCACTGCTCAGGCACGACATGGTGGTACCACGGAACCCCGCGGCGAAAACCCTAGAAGAACGCCACCCGCTCGAAGTTCCCGACCTCGAGGAACCGCTCGTTGATCGCCTGCACCAGCACGTTGTGCTCCCGCACGGGCAGGGCTGCACCGTTCGAGCAGTGGTCGGCGACCTGGCTCGACGAGCACGAGCCGCCGAGACCGATGTAACGGAGGAACAACGCCCCCCTCGCCAGTTCGGCCCGGATACATGCGGGCGTGAGTGCCGAGCGGGCGAGGTCGAAGGTGGCTGGCTCCAGCCAGGTCACTGGGAGCGCCCCTCGACCAGGTGCAGCATCCCGACCACTTCCAGGAGCCGGATCAGCGGTGGTGAGGCGTTGCGGACCGGCACCCTCGACAGGATCCCTGGCGGATACTCACCGAGCAGCCCCCGGAGGCCGGCGGCATCCACGAAGGTGACGCCGACCGCGTCGACCACCACCGATCCCGGTCCAGCCCAGCACGCATCCTGCACGGCGACGTCGAGGGCCGGAGCCGACGCCAGGTCGAGCTCACCACTGATGGTGAGAACCATCTCTTGGTCGGTCACCTCGAGCGAGGTACGGAAGCACGAATGCCCCGGAAACAGTTGATTGCTCATCGCGAACCCAATCTCGACCGGGGCAAGGGCCACCGGTCATCTGACCAAATGGGGACGGCTGTTGCGTCAACCGCGACGGCTGGGATGTCAACCGAAGGACCAGTATGCACCCACCGGCGCCCGAGTGGTACTCCCAGCGACTGAGAATCCAGGGGACAGCCCGATCGAGCGATCGCACATCACTTGGACCGCCAGCGGCTCTTGCCCTCACCGTAGGGAACGCCCTGGTCGTTGGTGCTGGAACAGACCATGACGGTGCCCTTGGGTGACAGGCCCGTCGCCCCCTCGGGGGCACAGAAGGCCCCCGGGGTCACGGCGTCGGCCACCGTGGTCTCCACCGCCGAGGGGGCGGGGGCCTCGGTTGTGGAGGCCGATGTGGCCTGCGTGGTTGGCGCCGGGGCGGGCGGGGGCGCAGTGGCCGACGTGACGGGAGCCACGACGGCGGCCGATGTGGGAGGCCTCGTGGTCGGCGCAGCGGTGGTCGGCGCAGCCGTGGTTGGCGCCGCGGTCGTTGGGGCGGCGGTGGTGGTCGGGGCGGCAGTGGTGGTCGGGGCGGCAGTGGCCGGGGACCCTACGGCCGACTGCTCCGCACCCGGCGCGGCCACCACTGGCGCCACCGGGATGGTGGCACCAGCAGCCGAGCCGGCGTCGGTCTCGCTGCGGGAGGAGTTCGCCGCTGCGACGGCCGCTCCGACCACGGCCAGCACCCCGACCGCGCCGACCGTCAGCCACAGCCGCAGCCGCACCCCTCCGCTGCGGCCCGGGGCGTTCCGCCG
>CADEDH010000101.1:0-15709 GCA_902826025.1 uncultured Actinomycetes bacterium | reverse complement strand
GGAGCCGTCCCTTGCTCCGGCCAGGGGATACGGACCTTGTTGGTCCAATGCTGTCCGTCCCAGAAACGTTGGCCGTCACCTACGGGATTGTCGTACCAGCCGGGCGGCGGCGGGCTGCTCGAATACATGTGTCTGGTCCTCGACCTATGCGGTTGTACCAGGACAGGCTAGCCACGACATGGCTGGCCGTTATGTGAGCAGAACCGCCTTCGGCGGCGGGGTTGTTCGCCGGCGGGCCCGGCGGCTGTCGATCCGGGCGGTGATGGCCGCCGGGAGCTCACGTCAGTTGAGCTGGGGTACGACCTCGCTCACGAAGCGCTCGATGAAGCGCCGGGTGACCTGGGGGGCCATGCCCGGCAATAGTCCCATCGCCAGATGAGTGGTGGGGCTGCGGCCGATCGAGTGGTTGAGCACGGCTGCCACCGCAGCGGCGTCGCCGACGGCGGGGCGGAACATGAGCCGGGCCTTCGGGTCGCGTAGCTTCTCCACCGGCGGCACCTGCCCCGGACGGGGCCCGCCCTCACCGCCGGAGGCGTTGGCGAACTCCTGGTAGACGCTCATCAGGTGATGGAAGTGGGGCCCCGCCTCGTCCCAGGCCTCGTCGGCGGAGCCGGCCACATGACCCCACTGGAGGTTGAGCACCTTGGCGTCGGCCATGCCGAACCCGCCCTCCTGGCGGGCCTGGGCGTACTCCTCCTGGAGCGCCCGGCCGCCCACCATGAGGAGGTTGGCGCCCCGGTGCCCGGCCCGGCGTACCCCCGGCGAGGTCGTGGCCCCGATCCACAGCGGCATCGGATCCTGCACGGGTTTGGGCATGAGCCGGGCGTTGTCGATCCGGTAATGGCGGCCCTCGTAGGAGAACGTGTCCTGCGACCACAGCCCCTGGACGACATCGAGGCCCTCGACGAAACGGGAACGCCGCTCCGACAGCGGTATCCCGTAGCCGGCGAACTCGTGGGGGGCGTAGCCCTGACCGAAACCCGGATCCATTCGCCCTCCGGAGATCACGTCCGCCGTGGCGATGTCCTCGGCCACCCGCACGGCGTTGTGCAGGGGTAGGAGGAGCAGGTTGAACCCGATGCGCACCCGCTCGGTGACGGCGGCGATGGCGGCGGCGATGGTGACCACCGACGGCGAGTACCCGTCGTCGACGAAGTGGTGCTCGGTGAGCCAGATCGTGTCGACACCCAGCTCTTCGGCCCGGCGGATGAGGGCCAGGTCGTCGGCGTAGACCTCGGCGAAGGGCCGCCGCCACTGGGCCGGGTTGCGGAACGAGAACATGAGTCCGATGTCCAGGCGATCGTGCAGCACGTCGTCAAGCATGGGGATCTGTGGCGCCAGCGCGCAAGATCCAGCGCCGGGCGCCACAGTTCGGGGGGCTTCGTCAGCCCGGCGACCACACGGTGGGGCCGGGCCCTCCCCGCTCCACCACCAGGAACCGGTCGGCCTCGACCGCCGCCCAATCGCCGGTCTCGCCGTCGGGCCAGCGCACCCGGACCTCGGCCCCGGTGGCGGAGCCCAGGCCCACGTGGGTCCAGCCCATCTGGCCGCTGGCGTGGCCGCCGCCCACGGTCAGCTCGATCGCCTGGAGCCGGTCGCCGGTGCGAACCTCGATCCAAGCCCCGACGGCGTCGACGTTGGGGGCCGGCTGCGACAGGCGGAGCTGGAGCCAGTGGCCCATCGGCTGCGGGGCCTCAGCCGTGCCCGACCCCATGTTCCGCCCCACGGTCACGGGGCTCCGCCGGTGCACCAGCACCACGTCGAGCAGGCCGTCGAGGTTGAGGTCGGCCACCGCCGCCCCCCGGGTGGGCTCGAAGCGGACCATCCCCGCCGCTTCCGCCCCCTCGGTGAACGTCCCGTCGGGCTGCTGGAGGAACAGGTTGGTCGGGTCCTTGGCCGCGTAGTCGGGCTGGGCCTCGACATTGCCCTTGGTCACGAGCAGATCGGCCCGGCCGTCGTTGTTGACGTCGGCGAACGCCGGGTGCCAGGCCGTCGACGGCAAGGCGTCGCCCCCGGTGTAGGGCTGGGTGGCGGTGACCTCCCGATCGAGGGCGATGTCGTGGTAGGCGGGGCGTCCCCCGTCGGGAGTGTCGAGCTGCTGGAGCTTGTTGTCGCCCTGGCTGGTCACGTACACCTCGGGGTAACCGTCGCCGTCGAGATCCCGGCTGGCGATCCCCATCCCCCACACCTGGAGCTTCCGCCACCCGTCGGCCTCGGTGTAGAGGCGAGGTGGCTGGCCGGCCTCGACTCGCCACAGCTGCTCACTGCCGTCGAGGTAGTAGTTGCGGTCGTTGGCCACCCGCAGGTCCCGCCGGCCCGACCGGTCCCAGTCGCTGAACAGCAGCGACAGCGAGCAGTAGCCCGGATCGAGGGGCTGGGGCGCGCCGTACCGGGCGCCGCCATCCGGCCGCACCAGCTCGTTGCCGTCGCAGTCGTGGGTGTCGGGCCGGAGGTAGTGACCGAAGGCCAGGGTGGGCAGCGTGTTGCCGGCCTCCCAGGTGGCGCTGAAGGCCACCGTCCAGGCGTTCCCACCACCGAGACCCAGGGCGGCGGTGGCATCTTCGAAGGCACAGTCACCCAACCCTCGCAGCACCAGGTTTCCGCCCCCGCCGTTGCGCAGCACGATCAGGTCGGTCAGGCCGTCGCTGTCGACGTCGAGCGGGTAGGCCCCGGTCACCTGCTTCAGGCCGGTGGCCAGCGACGTCACCGGCTCGAACCGCAGCTCACCGCCCACCGTGCTCGTGTTGCGGTACAGGGTGGTTGACGCCTCTCCCCCGGCCAGGAACAGGTCGGGATATCCGTTGGCGTCGCAGTCGAAGGTGGCAACACCCCCGCCCACGAAGTAGCCGGCCTCGCCCTCGTAGCGGTGGTCGAGTTCGGTCATCACCATCCGAGGGGCCGCTCCGGCGTCTCCATCCGAGGCCGACGACCCGTCACCGATCACCACCCGGGCCCCCGCCGTCGCCATCGCCACCCCGGCGACGACCACGCCGGCCACGATCACCAGGCCCCGACGGCGCACCTCAGCTCAGACGCCGGGCGTGCCGACGATCATCCACCGGTCGCCGGTGGCCCGGCGCACGGCGAACGTGGTGGCGAACGGAGCTGACTCGGTGGCTGTGACCTCGCCGTCGGCGTTGTGGGTCTCCACCGTCTCGGTACCAGTGGAAACTAGCCCCAGGCTGAGGCCGTCCTGGCGACCGAACGGCACGATCAGCGTCACCCGCACGTCGTCGATGTCGTAGCGGTGGATCACCGTCTGGCCGCTGGTCTCGGCGTCGGCCAACCGGCCCTGGAGCTCGACCAGTCGGTCGCCGTGGTCCACCGCCTCCAACAGCGCACCGTCCCGTCGCAACAGGGCCTGGTTCTCCAGCTCCAGGTCTTCCACCAGGGCCAGCACCACGGCCGTGGCCCCATCGCCCGAGATGGAGTGGTTCCAGTCGAGCACGCCCTGCTCCACCGTGATCGTGGGGAGCGTGGCCGGATCCACCTGGTGGGGCACCCGACCCAGGGCGTTCTCGGCGTCGAGCAGGGGGGCCGGACCGGCAGGCAGGCCGCTGGCCACCATGGCCCCCACCACGAGGACGAGGCCGGCCCCCACGAAGGCCGGCTGGCGGACGTAGCGCTCCCAGGTGTCATCCTCCGAGCCGGCCGCCGGCAGGGCCCGCTCCAGCAGGGGCCGCAGCAGGCACAGGACGGTGAGGCCGCCCAGCAGCGCCACCTTGGTCCAATACTCGGTGTTTTGGGGGGCCATCAGCAGCACGCAGGCGGCGCCGACCATCGAGCAGAACACCACGTGGCCCACCCGGCCCCGGGGCACCGTGCGGGGGTCGGTGATCATGAAGAAGGTGAAGATCAGCACCTCGGGCGAGGTGACGATGGCCCGCCAGTAGTCGAGGCCGCACACCGGGGCGAAGGCCCAGCGGGCCGTCATGCAGTGACCGGTGGCCGCTACCAGCCCGGTGCCGGCGGCCAGCACCGCCCAGAAGGCGGCCGCCCCGGCCAGCAGCCGCAACCGGTGGGTGATGAGGGCACCGCCCCCCAGGATCAGGGCGTAGGCGGCCACCATCCACACGTTGAGGGGCGCCCACCAGAAGTCGAGAGGCTCCACCCGGGAGCTGCCGAGCAGGATGAAGGTGACCACCAGGCCCACGTTCGACGGGTTGAACAGGGGCTGGCCCCGGTAACGGACCAGGTACTTGGTGGCCAGCGAGAAGGCAGCCACGGCGGAGAACAACCACCAGTGGTGGAACGTCCAGTGGTCGCCGATGGGGGTGGATGGCACCCGCAGGATCAGGGCCACCCCGCTGCCGGTGAGCATGGCGCTGGCCGGCCAGGCGATGGTGCGGCTGGAGCGGAACGTGAGCACGGCGTCGATGACGGCGCAGGTGAGGATGGCTGCCAGGATCTGGGGAACGCTGATCTGGAAATGCAGCCCCACCTGGCCCAGCACGTGCAGCGAGATCGTGACCGAGGCCACGTGCAGCCGTGAGTCGCGCAGCTTGGGTAGCGCCACCGGGTAGCGACGCCCGGCCAGGCTGACGGTGCGCTGCGGTGCCGGCACCGGCGCCTCGACGACAGCGGAGCTCACGGTGCCGAGGTTACCTCGCTTCGCCCGCCGCCCCGGCTGCCTCCCCGAAACGACACTGCGACGTTTCGCCGCAGGCGAAACTCGATGTCCCCGAAGGGGACACCTAATCTAAGCACCGTTCGGTAATGCGGTCTCAACGAGATCAGGTCCGGGAACCAGAGGCGGGGACAACAGTGATGCACGAGATCGTTCTACGAGGCGGCACGGTGGTGGACGGGTCGGGCTCGGCCCCCTTCACCGGTGATGTGGCCATCGACGGCGGGGTGATCACCGAGGTCGGCGGGTCGCTCGCTGCCCACAGGGTGGTCGACACCGCCGGAGCGGTGGTGGCGCCGGGCTGGGTGGACGTCCACACCCACTACGACGGCCAGGTTGCCTGGGACGACACGCTCGACCCGTCGTTCTCCAACGGCGTGACCACCATGGTGATGGGCAACTGCGGGGTGGGCTTCGCCCCCTGCCCCCCGGGCCGGGAGCAGGCCCTGATCGAGCTGATGGAAGGGGTGGAGGACATCCCCGGCACGGCCCTGTACGAAGGCGTGCCGTGGGGGGCGTGGAGCTCGTTCCCCGAGTACCTCGACTTCCTGGCCTCCCGCCGCTACACGATGGACGTGGGCGCCCAGGTGCCCCACAGCGCCCTGCGCTTCGCCGTGATGGGCGACCGCAGCCTGGACGACGAGGCCACCCCGGCCGATCTCACCGAGATGCGCCAGCTCGTGGCCGAGGCGGTGGCGGCCGGGGCGCTCGGGGTGAGCACGTCGCGCACGGTCTTCCACCGCTCGCTCGACGGCCTGCCGGTGCCCGGCACCTACGCCCCGCTGGCCGAGCTCCTGGAGCTGGCCCGGGGCATGGTGGACGGCGGAGGTGGCGTGTTCGAGGTCATCCCGGCGTCGTCGGCCGGTGAGCTGCGCTCGCTCGGCGGTGAGCGCTTCACCCAGGACGAGGAGCTGGGCCTGCTGGCTGCCGTCGCCCGCCACACCGGTGTGCCCGTCACCTTCACCACTGTGCAGAACGTCGACCATCCCGACGCCTGGCAGGAGGTGCTGGCCTTCGCCGCCGAGCGCCAGGCCGAGGGCCTGAGGCTCCACCCCCAGGTCGGGTCCCGCCCGGTCAGCATCCTGGCCTCCCTCGACGGCTACCACCCGTTCATGCAGCGCCCGTCGTACCTGGCCCTGGCGTCGCTCCCGCTGGCCGAGCGGGCAGCGTGCCTTCGAGATCCGGTGGTACGGGCCCGGATTCTGGCCGAGAGCGACCAGACGCCCGAAGCGCCCGGCCCCATGGACAACATGGCCCGGGGCATGCACCGCTCGAGCCCCCACATGTTCCTGGTCGACGAGGTGGTGGACTACGAGCCGCCACCCGAGCGGCGGGTGGGGGCGCTGGCCGCCGCCTCGGGCCAGACAGCTCACGAGGTGCTGTACGACCATCTCACCGCCGGGGCCGGCGAGGGCCTGGCCGTGCTGTGGGGCGCCGGCTACGCCCACGGCAACCTCGATGCCATCGGAGCGATGCTGGCCGACCCCCATACGGTCACCGGCCTGGCCGACGCCGGGGCCCACGTGCGCTTGATCTGCGA
Organism: uncultured Actinomycetes bacterium; assembly: GCA_902826025.1. GTDB lineage: Bacteria > Actinomycetota > Acidimicrobiia > Acidimicrobiales > SZUA-35 > CADEDH01. The sequence goes on along the minus strand of CADEDH010000101.1, from coordinate 9,542 downwards.
CGGCAGCGCCCCCACCACCCAGCTCAGCCACTGGGTGCGGGACCGGACCCGGGGAGACCGGCTGCCCATCGAGATGGTGGTGGCCAAGCAGACCCGGCGCAACGCCGAGCTGTACGGCCTCACCGACCGGGGCCTGCTGGCCCCGGGGATGCGGGCCGATCTCAACGTGATCGACCTCGACGGCCTCACCGTGCGCCGCCCGGTGGTCCGCCACGACCTGCCGGCCGGCGGCTGGCGTTTCCTCCAACCGGTGAGCGGCTACGTGGCTACGTTCGTGGCCGGGGTGCAGACCCGGGCCGACGACGCCGATACCGGCGAGCGTCCGGGCCGCCTCGTCCGTCGGGGGGTGTGAGAGATGACCGACCCGGACCAGCGGAGGCCGATCCGGCGGATCGTGACCGGCAACGGGCCCGACGGACGGTCCCGGATCGTGGAGGATGGCCCGTCGCCCCATGTGCGCACGGTGGAGGGCCGCCCCGGGTACCGGATAACGAACCTGTGGGCCACCGACGCCATGCCCGTACCGGTCGACGGGCCCGATTCACTCGATCGGGTAACAGGCGTGTTGCCACCCCCCGAGGGCAACGTGCTGCGCATCATCGACTTCCCGCCCGAGCCCGACGACCCCGAGGCGCTGGCCCGGGGTATGGCCGCCACCTTCAGCCACCTGCTGCCCGACGCCCATCAGCACGACGAGCGTCCCCATCCGGGCATGCACGTGACCCGGACGGTCGACTATGCCCTGGTGTTGGAGGGCGAGGTGGTGGCCATCATGGATGACGGCGAGACGGTGATGCGGGCCGGCGACGTGTTGATACAGCGGGCAACGAACCACGCCTGGGCCAACCGGTCGGGGCGGAACGCCCGGATCGCCTTCATCTTGATAGACGGACGCTTGTAACGCCGCCGACCCGCCCGGAGGTTTGGGGGGAACGCGTCGATAGGTAGGTCCACTCAATGCGGCCCTACCTAACCTGCCTTTAACTATGCCGAGGCGAGGACAACCGTTCCCAAGGACGGCCTTGCTCACCGGATCCGGGATGGGGGCCCACTCAGAGTCGCCCCTGACAGGGCTCCCATCCCGATCTAACGGCCGACGGTACGGTCGGCCCCCTTCCACGGCAATGGCTGTGCGCTGAATCGTGTAATCCTGCCGCCGTAATGATCGATCCCGGGAACTTTTACCCCCTCTGGGACGACGTACCTATGGGCGCCCACTGTCGGGAGTCCTGGGGCAGAGAGATCATGAGGGTCAACGTGGCCAGCTATCCGCCGTTGAAGATCGGTATCGTCGCCCCGCCCTGGGTGCCCGTACCTCCGACGAGCTACGGGGGCACCGAGCTGGTGCTCGACGTCCTGGCCCGGGGTCTCCACGCCGCTGGCCACGACGTGACCCTGTTCACCACCGGCGATTCCACCTGTGCCGTGCCCCGCTCGTACCTGTTCGAGCAGTGTGACCCCGACCGGATGGGCTACAGCGTGCTGGAGCTGCGGCATGTGGCCGCCGCCTACGAGGCCCTGGCCGGGTGCGACATCGTGCACGACCACACGATGGCCGGCCTGTTCGTGAGCGAGCTGTACCCCGAACTACCGGTGGTGACCACCAACCACGGCCCGTTCAACGAGGATCTGGTGGACATCTACCGCCAGGTCGCCCACCGGGTACCCGTGATCGGCATCTCTCGCCACCAGGCCAGCACGGCCCCGGCCTCGGTGCCGGTGGCCGCCGTGATCCACCACGGCCTCGATCTGTCCCGCTACGAGTTCGGCCCCGACGGGGGCGACTACCTGCTGTCGCTGGGCCGCATGTGCCACGACAAGGGCATCGACCGGGCCATCGAGGTGGCCCGCCGGGCCGGGATGCCGCTGGTGATCGCGGCCAAGATGCGGGAGGCGGCCGAGCAGCGCTATTTCGCCGAGGTCATCGAGCCTCAGCTGGGCGACGACGTGGTCTATGTGGGCGAAGTGGGCCATGCCGAGAAGGTCCGCCTGCTCCAGGGGGCCCGGGCTCTGCTCAACCCGATCCGCTGGCCCGAGCCGTTCGGGTTGGTCATGATCGAGGCCCTGGCCTGCGGGGCTCCCGTTGTGGGCGGAACCGACGGGGCCGCCCCCGAGATCGTGACCGAAGGTCAGACGGGCTTCCTGGCTGACGACGTCGACGCCCTGGCCCTCGCCGTGACCCGCCTGGGCACGATCAGCCGCCAGGCCTGCCGGGACCGGGCCGAGCGTTGGTTCTCGGCCGAGCGCATGGTGGCCGACCATGAGCGCCTGTTCCACCGGATCCTGGCCGAGCGCCGGACTCGCCGCACCCTCGCCGCCGTAGCCCCCTGAGGGGCCGGGCCCGCCAGCCCGGCCCTTCAGGCGGCTCCGGGAGCCGCCCGGGCCCGGCGGGTCGGGAGCCTGCGGGTTGTCGGGATTACGGGTTGTCGAATTACGGGGCCGCTTTGACGGTGACCGGCTCGGCGAGGTTGAGTTCGGCGTCCACGGGCTTGCCGTCGGGTGCGGCGCCGGGGGCGCCGTCACGGGGTTCGAGGCGGAGCGTGACGTCGGGGTCGCCGCTCACCACCAGCCGCAGGGGCTCGGGGTTGCGGGCCGCCGCCTCCAGCAGCTCCTGAGCCACCCGGACGATCAGGTGGCTGCGGGTGGGGTCGGTCACCGGGCCGATCTGCCAGTCGATGTCGACCAGGGCGCCCACGTTCTCCCGTAGCGCCGCCGCCTCGACTTCCACCGCCAGGCGCACCGGGTCCTCGGTCTCCTCGAACGGGGTCGGTTCGGCGAACGGGTTGGCGGCCACGCTGGTGCGCCAGGTGCGCTTGGACCGGGCCAACTCCAGCGACCACAGGGTGGCGGGGAGGCCCTCGTCGGTGCCCAGCTCCTCGCCGATCACCACCCCGGCGTTGCGGGCCTCGGCCGCCGCCACCGCCGCCTCTGCCGTCTCGGCCCGGGCCTCCAGGGCGTTGTTCTCCAGCACCAGGGTGCCGATCTCGTTCGACTGGGCCTCGATCCGGGCCGCCTGGCCGGCCACCTGCGAACGGAGCTCGTCGATCTCGCTCGCCTGGCGCCGGACGGCACCCGACAGCTGCGAACTCTGGGCCTCCAGACGGGTGATCTGGGCCCGGGCTCCTTCGAGCTCACTGGTTCTGGTGTCGAGCTCGGCGCTTCGGGCCGCCAGTTGGGTCCGCGCTTCGTCACGCTCAGTGGTGCGAGTGGCGGCCTCCGCCCGTGCATCGTCCCGCTCGGTGGTGAGCGTCTCCTGAGTGGCCGCCGCTTGGGCCTGGTGGGCGAGGAAGGCCCGGTTGGACCGCACCCACATCACCAGGAACCCAACCGCCAACAGGGCGACGATCACGAGGAGAGCTGGCATAGGGGACCCTACCGATTCTTAGAGGGGGACAGGGCACGGCTCCGCTTCGGGGAGGCCCGCCGACCCCGCCCGCCGAGACCACATCCGCTGTCGTACCCGCACCATTGAAACCAGTAGCCGGCCCGGTGGCAATCACCCCGGCAATCGAGCGGCGATCGGCCGGCGTTCGGCCGGCGACGATGCCGGGCCGGGAGATCGGTCAGGTGGCCGGCTGGTGGCGGATGTCGTGCACTCCTGGCGCCCGGTGGCGCCACTGCCAGGCCCGGCTCCCGGCGGTCCACGCCAGGCCGGACCGGCCGGCCAGGGTGGCCGCCACCTTCCTGGGCCCGCCCAGGCCCTCGGCCGCCGCCAGCAGCTCTTTCTGGGACCGCTCCCGGGCCGCCGGGCCATCGGCCATCAGCCGGGTGCCCCGGTACCAGCGGATCGACGACCAGTAGCGCCGCACCTCGTCGGCCACCGGCCCGGCGTCTGGGTTCTGCTCGATGATCTGGCGGAAGATCCAGTCTTCGGCCTCGGTGAAGCGGGCGTCGTTGGTGCCAGTGGCGGAATGGACCCGGTACCGGGTGAGGCGGCGGGGCTCGTAGCGGATGCCGGCCCGACGCTTGACCAGGTGGTACGACAGCCAGATGTCGTACAAGGGCTCCATCTGCTGGGGGAAGTCGATGGCCATGATGGCGTCGCGCCGGACCACGGCGGCGTAGCAGGGCTGGGGGGCGTTCCACACCGCCACCAAGCGGATGCCCTGGGCCAGGTCGTAGTCGATCCTGCCGCCCGGCATCGAGCGCCGGTGGGTGCGCGCCGATTCCTCCTCGGTGTAGGCCTCCTGGATCCGGCCCAACTCGTCGATGACCCAGAAGTCGACGAAGGTCATCGCCGTGTCGGGGTCGGCCAGCATGGGAGGCACCACGGCGGCCAGATAGTCGGGCTCCCACAGGTCGTCGTCGTGGAGGGTGGCGACGAGGGGGGTGTCGGCCCGCTCGACCAGGTCGAGCCAGTTACCCATCGCCCCCAGACCCGGCCGGTTGCGGTGGTAGTGGATGCGGGGATCGTCGTACGTCCCGATCAGCTTTTCCGTGGCGTCGTTCTCGCTGTTGTCGCCCACGAGGATCACGAAGTCCTCGTACGTCTGGGCCAGAGCGGAATCGAGGGCCTCGGCCAGCATCTGCTCACGCTGGTAGGTGGGAACCACGACGGAGACGGTCGCCATGGCAGCCAGCGTAGCTGGGGCCGGGGTGGGGCCCCCGGCACAGATGGGGTCCGGGGGCGCCAGCCCCCGCAGAACAACAGCGTAGCTGGGGCCGGGGTGGGGCCCCCGGCACAGATGGGGTCCGGGGGCGCCAGCCCCCGCAGAACGGCTAATGGGGCGTACGCTGCGAAGAGCAGGACCCGGGAGGGAGCGCGTGGCAGGCAGGACCCGAGACATCGCTGGCTACCGCGACGCCGAGTTGATCGGCCAGGGCGGGTTCGCCGCGGTCTACAAGGCGGCCGATGCCGCCCACGGGCGCGAAGTGGCGATCAAAGTCCTGGAGGGGGCGCTGGGAGACACCGAGCGCCGCCGCTTCGACCGCGAGCGCCAGACCATGGGTCGGCTCGGATCGCACCCCAACATCATCCCGGTGTTCGAGTCGGGCTACACCGAGAGCGGCGAGGGCTACATCGTCATGCAGCTCGCCACCGGGGGCTCGCTGGGGGCCCGGCTCCGGTCGGCCGGCCCGCTCCCCTGGCCCGAGGCAGTGGAGATCATGGCCGCGGTGGCCGGTGCCACCCAGGCGGCGCACGACTCCGGTGTGCTCCATCGGGACATCAAGCCCGACAACATCCTGATCGACCAGTACGGCAACCCCAAGCTGTCCGACTTCGGGATCGCAGCGGTGGCCAACAACGCCACGGCCACCATGAGCACTACGGCCACGCTGGCCCACGCCGCCCCCGAGCTGCTCCAGGGCCAGCAGATCGGGCCCGGGGTCGACATCTACGCCCTCGGGTCCACCCTGTTCAACCTGATCACGGGCCTGCCACCGTTCATTCGGCCGGGCGACGAGGGGGTCACGCCGATGATCACCCGGGCCCTCACCGAGGCCCCGCCCGACCTCCGGCCCCGGGGCGTCCCCGATTCGGTGGCCCGGATCCTCGAGCAGTCGCTGGCCAAGGACCCGGCCCAACGCCAGCCCACAGCCCAGGCCATGGCGGCCCAGCTCAAGGCGGCCGCCACCGGCGCCCCCCCGCCCAGCTCGTCCACGATCGCCGTGCCCAGCCCGCCTCCGCTGATCGCCCAGACCCCCACCGGCTCACCGGCCTGGCCGACCACCGCACCTCAGCCCCAGTACCAGCCGCCGTCCCAGCCCCTGCCCCAATCCCACCCCCAGTACGCCACGGTCCCCCCACAGGGTTTCCAGAACACGCCCTCAGGGTTCCCCAGCGGTCCGTCGGGGTTCCCCGTCCCGCCCCAGGGTTACACCAGCGGGCCGATCCCCTCACCGGGCGAGATCGGGCCGGCGCCGTTCCACCAGTCGGGGGCCCCGGCCCGCCGCAGTGGTGGGGCGGGCAAGGTGGTGGCCCTGGCGGGAGCGGGCCTGGTGGGTCTGCTGGCCATCGGCGGGATCGCAGCCGCCGTCGCCAACTCCGGAGGGGGCGACGACAACGGCGGCTCCACCAGCTCCACGGCCAGCACCGTCAGCGGGGTGTCGACAACCCTGCTCGGCGCCTCCACCACCAGCAGCGGCTCGGGCACCAGCACGGCCACGGTGAGCATCGAGTGCCCGGAGCAGATCCAGCTCAACACGAAGATCTACTGCACCATCACCACCGTGGGGGCGGAGTCGGGTACCTGGGAGCTCCCCGGCTTCAAGAACGCACCCGAGTCGTTCGACGCGAGCCTGGGCACGTTCGACATCTTCATCAATCCCACCGCCGCCACCGCCGTGGGCCAGACGTTCACGATCACCGCCACCGTCACCGATGCCGCCGGGGCCAGCACCTCGATCCAGCGCAGCTTCACCGTCACCGGGATCTCGGTGTCGATCACTTGCCCGGCCGAGATCACCCTCAACGAGACGGTGTTCTGCGACATCGTGACGGCCAACGCCACCTCGGGCCAGTGGAGCATCCCCCTGTTCGGGGAGGGCACGCTCGACGTTGTGCCCGGGATCAGCTCGATCCAGATCCAGCCCAGCGCGGCCGAGGCGGTGGGCCAGACGTTCACGCTCACAGCCACGGCGTCGGATTCGAGCGGGCAGACGGCGTCGGCCACCCACACGTTCACCGTGACGGCGGGCTAGCCGCCCGCCGGCTGCTAACCCTGGGCCAGCAGTCCGGCGTCGCGTAGGCGGGCGGCGGCCAGAGCCACCTCGTCGGCCGGCAGGCCGGCCCGGGCGGCCACATCGACAACGTCGGTGTCGCCGTCGGCCAGGCTCAGGAGCCACAGGTAGGTGGACTCCTTGGAGGCGTTGCCGATCGTGCCCCCGATCTTGGCGAACAGGCCCCGCCGGCCGAGCTGGGGCTCGCCCTCGGGAGCGGTGTTGGTGAGGGGACGGCGCTCGTCGAACAGCTCCAGGGCCTCAGTGGCCACGTCGACGGCGGCCAGCACCCGCTCGGCGCTGACGAACGACAGGTCGTCGGCCGACGTGTGGTACTGGGGGTAGGTGCCGTGCATGGTGCGGGACAGGCGGCCGATCGGCAGGTCGAAGCCGAGCGAGCAGTACTGGCGCTCGTCGTAGCCGTAGGGGTACCAGTCGATGACCTGGCCGCCCCGATCGGCCAGCACCCGGGCCAGAACCCGGTCGGTTCCGGTGTCACCCCGGCGGGACCGCTTGTAGGTGAGGGGGCCGGGGTCGCCCAGGCCCGTGAGCACGAGCCCGTGGGCGATGCGGGGCACCACATCACGGTTGCGGGCCAGCCAGGTGATCGAGCCGATCGTTCCCGGGATGAACACGAAGCGGTAGGTGAGGTGGCGCTGGGCGCTCAGTGCCCAGCGGGCCAGGGCGACGGCGGCGGCGATCCCCGTGAGGTTGTCGTTCGCCATCGACGGGTGGCAGATGTGGGTGGAGACCAGCACCTCGCGGTCGGAGGTGCCGGGCACCACCAGCTCGCCGTAGGTGAGGGCTCCCGGTTCCAGTGTGGCGTCGAGGTCGACGGTGTACATGCCGGGCAGGAGGGAGGCGTGGTCGTCGTAGGGGAGGCAGAAGCCCCAGGTCTGGGCGTAGTAGGCCGTCCGGTAGGGAACGGACCACGGCATGTCGGGATTGGAGTGGAGGTGGTTGGCGATCTGCGACAGCGACAGTTCGCCCTTCACTGCGTGGCTGTAGCCCACCACGTGGAGGTTGCAGTTGTCGGTGTCGGCCACGAGGTCGCCGTCGGGCCCCCACAGCCGGCCCCGGTTGAGGTTCCACTCGTTCGGGACCAGCCAGTCGAGCACGGGGGTGCCGGTGGGCACCTCGTGAACGGTGAGGTCGATCTCCTTGCCCACCCGGGCCAGGGTGGCCCGGTTTCCGTTGCCGGTGATACTGCGGCAGAGGGGGAAGAGGTCGTCCATCAACTGGTCGACCCAGGTGGCGTCGAGGCCTGGCGTCATGCCGCTTGTTCTAGCCGACGATGGCCGATCAACCGACAATGGATCGTCAGCCGACAATCTGGGGATGCGGTCGGAGGATCTCGGTGACGCCTCCCCAGGAGGCGGCGTTCACCATGGGGGCGATCTCGTCGGCCAGGTTCCAGGGGAGGATGACCACCACATCGGGCTTCCGCTCGGACAGGACCTCCGGGGCCAGGACCGGGATCCGGGTGCCGGGGAGAAGGGTGCCCTGTTTGTCGGGGTTGCGGTCGACCGTGTAGGGGATCATGTCGACGCCGATGCCGCAGTAGTTCAGGAGCGTGTTGCCCTTGGCCGGGGCGCCGTAGGCGGCGATCGTGCGGCCGCCATCGAGATGCCCGATCAGGTGGCTCAGCATCTCACGCTTGTGCTGGGCCACGGTACGGCCGAACTGGGTGTAGGTGTGGAGTTGGTCCAACCCGGCGGCGGCCTCCGCCTGGCGGATGCGCTCCACGTTGGGGGTCTCGGACGTGGCACCGACATGGGCCAGCCACAGGCGCAGGGCGCCGCCATGGACGCTCAGCTCTTCCACGTCGACCACGGCCAGACCCTCGGCGGCGAACACCGGCTCGAGGGACAGCAGCGACAGGTAGGAGAAGTGCTCGTGGTAGATCGTGTCGAACTCCACCTGCTCCACCAGGCGCAGCAGGTGGGGGAACTCGAACGTGACCCGGCCGGTGGGGCCCAGCAGCTCACGGAAGCCGCCCACGAAATCGTGCAACTCGTGGACGTGGGCCAGCACGTTGTTGGCGATCATCAGGTCGGCCGGGCCGACCTCGTCGCGCACCTGGCGGCCGACGGCGGTCTCGAAGAACTCGACCCGGCTGGGGATGCCCTTGGCCTCGGCCAGCACGGCGATGTTGGCTGCCGGCTCGATGCCCAGCACGGGAATGCCCCGGGCCACGAACCACTGGAGGAGGTAGCCGTCATTGCTGGCGATCTCCACCACCCGGGAGCTCGAGTCGAGCCCGAGGCGGGCGGTGGCCAGGTCGACGTAGCGATGGGCGTGGTCGACGTAGGAGGTGGACCACGATGACTGGTAGGCGTAGTCGGAGAAGATGGCCGACGGCGGGACCTCGTGGTGGAGCTGTACGAGGTAGCACTGCGAGCACACGTACACGGTCAGAGGGATGAACAGCTCACCGGCCCGGGCGGCATCCTGGGGAACGTAAGAATTGGCCAGGGGCTGGGGACCGAGGTCCACCATGATCTCGCTCAGTGCAGCGCCACAGCCACGGCATTTCAATTCGTTCATCTTCAGCGACTCCTGCCAGATCCTCACCACACGGTGGAATGGGCGCAAAGAGCTAGGCCGGGCCAGCTCCCTCAGCTTCATCCAGGCCGCGTCCACGCGACTACTCCCCTCCATCGGCACGCCACCCCGCAGGCGTAGCGAAACACGATTGGGCTGGCGATTTCTGACGCAGCGCTCTGACCTGGGACAACGTCCACCTCCAAGCAGCGATCGCCCCCCAACCGGAATGTGGTGTCACGGTGTCGGGCGGATCCGCTAGCCTGTTCCGACAAGCCAGCGCTCGTAGCCCAATTGGATAGAGCATCTGACTACGGATCAGAAGGTTGGGGGTTCGA
>CADEDH010000100.1:7357-19467 GCA_902826025.1 uncultured Actinomycetes bacterium | reverse complement strand
AGGCGACGGCTCAGGCCACAGGGGCAAGTGAGCCGCTGGTGCGGTGGCGCCAGAAGGTGGCGGCGGGCCAGCGGCGCTCCCCCTCGTAGATCCGGCGCCGGGCCTCCAGGTGGTAGCCGAACCGGGCCTGGACCTCGGCGTCGTAGCGGGCGCCAGCGGTGGGGTCTCCAGCCAGGAGGGAGGCCGCAATCGTGCGGGCCGCGGCCAGGCCGCCCTGGAGGGCCTGGTGGACGCCGGCTCCGCCCAGTGGGTCGAGCGCCAGAGCGGCGTCGCCCACGGCCAGCCAACGATGGCCGGCGGCCCGGTCGAGGGCGGCGATGCCGGTTGGCGTGAGGTCGAGCGGCCGGCGGTCACGGCGATGGTGGTGGAGCCGGGCTGCCGTGTGGTTGCTGGCGGCCAGGGCACCGGCCCACACCTGCTCGGCCGGGCGCTCGCTGAGCCGGGCCACCGCCGGATCGGTCACGAACGTGGCCACCAGCCGCCCGCCGGAGGCCGGCGCCGTGTGCCACCACCCGGTGCGGACGGCTTCCACCAGCACCACCGGTGCCGCCTCCAGCTGGTGCTCGCCCTGATGGAGGGTGGCCGTGAAGGCGAGCAGTTCGTCGGCCGCTCGGCGGCTGGCTCCGAAGCGCTCGGCCAGCCGGCCCCGGCGCCCGGTGGCGTCGACGGTGAACCGGCCCTCGGGTCGTCGCCGGGGGCGAGCGAACCCGAGGCCCTCGGCCAGCGGGTGGCTGGTGGCTGTGTGAAGGGTGGCGCCGGCGTTGAGGGCGGCCTGTCGGATCCACCGGGCGAAGCGGAGCCGGTCGACCAGCCAGCCCTGCTCGGCTGGCGGGTGGGGCCCCCAACCCAGATCGTCGCTGCCCCAGGCGGTGTACGCGGCGGCGCACGGGGTGTTGTCGGCGGCGGTGAAGGCGTCCCACAGCCCGAGGTCCACCAGCGGCTGGCGCACCGACGACGGCACGTGCTCCACCGTCTGGCTGCCCGGGCCGCCGCCCGGGCCACCAGCCGGTCGGTGGACCATCGCCACCGACAACCCGAGCCGGCGGCAGGCGACCGCGGTCGCCGCTCCCGCCGGCCCTGCTCCCACCACCAGAACATCCACCGGCCCGACGTCCCGACCGGCATTCCCGTCGACTGCCATCATCATGCGGTCCCTCCTCGCATCCCGCCCGGAAGACGTGACCAGTTGGGACCCGTCCAGATACATGAATTCATGACCTATCTGGTTGGGTTTTGGTGGCGCTGCTTGTCAGGTGTCGGTGGCCGCCGGTTGATGCGCCGGGTGATGGACGGCGCCCAGGGCGGCCGCCAGCGTGCGATGGGCCGGGCTCGCCCCCACCAGCACCGATCGCGTGAGGTCGACGTTGCGGGCCCGGGCGAAGGCCATCGGCAGGCCCGGCAGCGGGGGTCGGCACCAACACGTGGGCGGGCCACCAGGGTGGGGGCACAGGGCCACGTCGACCGGGCCGCCGGTCAAGCCACCCAACTCGCCAGCCAGGGCCGCCAGGTCATCGACCGATGCGTCGTCTCCAGGGCGGTCAGCGGGGCCGTCGGGGCGCCAGTCGAACAGGAGCGTCGGCACCGGGCGCCCGTCGAGCGCGGCGGCGATCGTGGCCGGCCAGCCGGGGATGGCCAGCGCGCCGGCCGCCACGAGCAGGCCGGGGAGGCCGCCAGCGGGGGAGGCGGCCCGTTCGAACGGGATCCGCTCCATGGTGGTGAAGCCCTCGTCGGCCGTGGGTTCCTCCAGCTGGCGGGCCGCCCGCATCTGGGCCGTGGGGGTGAGCAGGCCCGGCTCCCGGCGGGCGGCGGTGGCCAGCTCGTCGGAGGAGGGCAGGGCACCGAACCGGTCGAGCAGGCGGTGCACCAGGTTCACCTGGGCCTGGGCCAGGGGGGTGTCGAGCCAGCGGCAGCGGACACCGAGGCCGTGCGACCGGGCCACCTCCACCACTCGGCTGCGGGCGGCCCGAGTGAGGTAGGTGTTGTCGACGACGACCCGGCGGTGGCCGCCAGCGAGGGCGGTGTCGAGGTCGGCCGCCAGCTGGCGGAGGGTGCCGCCCCGCTCGTCCCGGTTCAGGCGGTGGTGGCCGGCGGCGGCCAGGTCGGCCGAGGCCCGGGACTTGCCGGCACCGGGGATGCCCATGAGCAGCACGACCTCGCCCCCGCCGCCCTCCCCTGGTCCAGCAACCGGCCGGCGCGCTGCCGGCCGGGGCTCGTCGTCGACCGGCGGCCAGCCGAAGTGACGACCGATGGCGGCGACCTCGGCGGCCTCCAGCCGGATGCCGGCCGCTGCTGCGGCGTCCCGGGTCGCATCGGGCCGGCGGGCGCCGGGGAGGGGCACGAGCACCGGCGACCGGGCCAGCAACCAGGCCAGCGCCACCTGGGCCGGCGTGGCGCCGTGGGCGGCCGCCACCTCGGCCAGCACCGGGTCCCGCCGTAGGCGGGCCACCCGGGGCGGCCCGCCCAGCGGGGAATGGGCCAGCACGGCGACGCCCCGCTCCTCGCACCGGGCCAGCACCCCGCCCCGGACGGCGCCGTCGTCGAGCACGCTCACCGCCACCTGCACAGCGGCCACCGCCACGGTGTCGAGGGCCTGATCGAGCTGGGCCCGGCTCACGTTCGACAAGCCGACCGCCCCCACCAGGCCGTCGTCGAGCAGGCGGCCGACGGCCCGCAGCGACGTGGCCCACGGGGTGCGGGGGTCGGGGGCGTGGAGCAGCCACAACCCGATCGGCCACCCGTCGAGGGCGGCCAGGCTGGCCTCGCAGTCGGCCCGGATGGTCCGGGCCCGTCCGTCGGGCACCCAGACCCGCTGGCCCGACGGCGCCTCGGGCCGGGCCATCCCGCCCTTGGTGACCAGTTGGATCCCGTCCGGTGGCGCACCGGCCGCCCGCAGGGCGTCGGCCACCGCGCGCTCGTTGCCGTCGTAGGCCCGGGCCGTGTCGAACACTGTCACCCCGGCGGCCACGGCGGCGGCCACCACGGAGCGCGCCTCGTCGCCGTCGGGTTCCACCGGGAGGCGCATGCAGCCGAGGCCGATCCGCACGCCGCCCCCGGTCAGCCAGGTCAGCGAGGACAGCGGAGCCAGGGCCCGACCCTAGCGGAGTTAGGGTGGGCCCCGTGATCGAGGTGCGGACGCTGGCCGGCGACGAGCCGGGGGTCGACGGCCTGATGGCGGCGGCCGCCGATCTGGTGGAGCGGGCCTACGAGGCCATTCCCGACGGCTGGCCCCTCGACGAGGACCCCGGTGTTCGCCGCAGGCGAACCCGAGGCGCCCGAAGGGCGCACGGCTACCGGGCCGAGCTGCGCGACGTACCGAGCCGGGTGCGGTCGGCCGAGGTGGCGGTCGCCCTCCTCGATGGGGCGCTGGTCGGCTGCGTCACCTACGTCCCACCGGGCTCCGCCCTCGACGAGCACCATGACGGCGAGCCCAGCTTCCGCATGCTCGGCGTGGCCCCCGAGGCCGGGGGCCAGGGGGTGGGCACGGCCCTCGTCCGTTGGGTGATCGGGCGGGCCCGGGCCGGCGGCCACCGCCACCTGTGGCTCTACACCGCCGAGCCGATGCGGGTGGCCCAGGCCATGTACCAGCGGCTCGGGTTCGCTCGCCAGGCCGACCACGACTGGACGTTCGCCCCTGGCCGCACCCTGCTGGCCTTCCGGCTGGATCTCGCCCCGGGCGGTGACCACTAGAGCTGTGGCACGATAGGGCCCACCACGTCGCACCAGGGGGAGCGGACGAGATGCTGGAGCCCTATCGGGTACTCGACACTTGCGGGCGCAACGGTTGGCTGGCGGGGTTCCTGCTGGCCCAGCTGGGGGCGGAGGTGATCCTGGCCGAACCGCCGGGCGGCCACCCCCGGGACCACTGGTTCGCCGCCTACAACCGGGGCAAGACGTCGGTCACGGCCGCCGGGCCCGAGGAGTTGGCCCGCCTGGCCGCCGGGGTGGACCTGGTGATCGCCGACGGCTCGCCGGCTGATGTCGCCTTCCTCGACCGCCTGCGGGCCGCCGATCCCACCCTCGTCACCCTGGCCCTCACCCCGTTCGGGCTCACCGGCCCCAAGGCCGATTGGCTGTCCACCGACCTCACGCTGATGGCCGCCAGCGGCCAGATGGCCGTCACCGGAGACTTCGACCGGCCCCCGGTTCGCACCAGCCTGCCCCAGGCCTGGATGCACGCCTGCTGCGAGGGGGCGGTGGGGGCGCTGGTGGCCCTCACCGAGCGGGCCCGCACCGGCCTCGGCCAGGGGGTCGACTGCTCGGTCCAGGCCGCCGTGCTGGGGGCGTCGCTGCCGTCCACCCTCAACCCGCCAGCCGGGCTGCCCACGCCCAAGCGGTCGGGGGGCGGGGTGTGGATCGGCACCCTGCCGGTGCGCTGGGTCTATCCCGCCACCGACGGCCATGTGGTGGTCAGCCTCCTGTTCGGCCCCATGGGCGGCCCGTTCACCCGCCGCCTCATCGAGTGGATGCACGCCGAGGGGGCATGCCGGGACGAGACCCTGGCCCGGGACTACGTGGAGTTCGCCATCAAGATCCAGGAAGGCGAGTACACGCTCGACGAGTTCGGTCTGATCATGGACGAGATCGAGGCCTTCACCGCCACCAAGTCCAAGGCCGAGCTGGCGGCGGCCGCCGCCGAGCGGGCCCTGCTGATCGTGCCAGTGGCCGACCTCGACGACGTACTGGCCAACCCCCAGCTGACGGCCCGCGGCTACTGGGAAGAGGTCGGCGGGATTCGCCATCCGGGGGCCATGGTCAAGGCGACCGCCACCCCGCTGGCTGAGCTCGGCGAGGCGCCGGCCGAGCCCGGTCCCCGGGTCACGGCGCTCAGCCCCCGGTCGCAGCCGGCCCCGATCCCGGCGGCCGGCCAGGCCGTGGAGCCTTCAGCCGACAAGCCGCTGGCCGGGGTCAAGGTGCTGGATCTGGCCTGGGTGGCGGCCATGCCCCTGGCCACCCGGGTGCTGGCCCACTGGGGGGCCACCGTGGTGCGGATCGAGTCGGAGCGGCGGCCCGACATCCTGCGGGCCGCGCTGGGCCACCGCGACGACATCCCCGAGCAGGAGAACGCCATCACCTGGCACGTGGCCAACGCCGGCAAGATGGGCCTGGCCCTCAACCTGTCCAAGCCCGAGGCCCGCGAGGTGGTGAAGGATCTGGCCCGCTGGGCCGACCTCGTCACCGAGAGCTTCACCCCGGGCACGATGGCGTCGCTCGGCTTCGGCTACGAGGAGCTGTCGGTCATCAACCCGAGTCTGGTGATGCTGTCGAGCTGCGTGATGGGCCAGACCGGCCCCATGAAGGACTTCGCCGGGTTCGGCAACCTGGCCGCCGCCGTGGCCGGCTTCTTCGACATCACCGGCTGGCCCGACCGGGCCCCCGCCGGTCCCTACATGGCCTACACCGACTTCACCTCGCCCCGGTTCAGCGTGATGGCCATCCTGGCCGCCCTCGACCACCGCCGCCGCACCGGCCAGGGCCAGTACCTCGACTTCTCCCAGATGGAGGCGGCCACCCACTTCCTCACCCCCGCACTCCTGGCCCGACAGGCAGGGGAGGCGAAGCTCACCCGGGCCGGCAACCTCGATCCCGACACGGCACCTCACGGCGTCTATCCGGCGGCGGGTACCGACCGCTGGGTTGCGGTGGCGCTGGAGACCGACGACCAGTGGCGGTCGCTGTGCACCGAGATGCGGCGGCGTGACCTGGCCGACCTCACTGCGGCCGAGCGGATCGAACGGCGCGACGAGCTCGACAAGGTGCTAGCCGACTGGACGGCCCGCCAGGACGCCCCCGGCCTGGCCAGCCGCCTCCAGGCCCACGGCATCCCGGCCCATCACGTGGCGGAGGGGCCCGACGCCTGGGTCGATCCCCAGCTGGCCCACCGGGAGATGTTCCGCTGGACCCCGCATCCCATCGCCCGCTCGGTGGTGGTCGACCAGCCCCCGTTCGCCCTCACCCGGAGCCGGGGCGCCTACGAGTGGGCCGGCCCCACCTACGGCCAGCACAGCTATGAGGTGCTGCACGACATCCTGGGCTACGACGACGACCGCATCGCCGAACTCGCCATCGCCGAGGCGCTGGAGTGACCGGCGAGCCCCCCGGTTCTACCCGATGATGAACTTGGCGCCGTAGAGCTCGAAGGTGGGGGTCTCGGTGTGGCCCTCGGCTACGCCCCGCTCCCGCAGGGTGGCCGATGCCGCGGCCGGGTCGTCGGCCTCCAGGACCAGGGCGAACAGGCCGTGGTTGCGTTCCTTGAGGAACGACTGGATGTCGCGGGCGAAGGGGCGGGTGGTGTCGGCCACCGACACCAGCTCGATCACGCCGCCCTTGGGTGGGGTGACGATCACGGCGTCGACGCCCCGCTCGGGGTCGTTGACCACGGGCCCCACGTCGAGGCCGAAGCCGTGGCCGTAGGCGGTGGCGGCCAGGGAGGCGTCGGTGACGCCGACCACGGCCCGGGTGATCCCTGTGAGGTTCGGCGCCTCGCTCACCAGCCCCGGCGGGGGCGGGGCCGAGTCGTTGGGGTAGACCCGGATCAGCACGCCGTGGGTGCTGCGGGGGTGGACGTCACGGCCGTGGGCCCCGGGCATGAGGGGCATCACGTCGAGCCCCCGTTCGGCCAGCCCCAGCGCCTCCTCGTCGGGCACCGGGGCCTCGAGCATCAGGGCGTAGAGGCCGTCGCCCCGCCGGTTCAGGAAGGCCTGGAGGGCCTGGCTCAGCGGGGCGTCGGGGTCCGACGGCGCCATCAGCTCGATGTTGGAACCGACGGCCGGGGCGCACATGGCCACGTGGGCCCCCAGGGCGGGCACGGTGCGGTGCGAGTGGTCGACTACGGGCATGCCCAGCTTGCGGCCGAACGTGTCGAGGGCGCCCTCGAAGTCGTGCATGGCGACGGCGATACGGGGCAGTGCGGTGATCATGTGAACGACACTAGTTCTTCCCTTGATGGGGCAGGGAAGTAGGGTCGGGCCATGTCGGTGGTGGGGGTGCAGGAGGTGGCGGCGGAGCCCTACGCGGGCGGCCGCTCGTTCGGGGAAGCGGGCGCGGCTGTGATCCGCCGGCTGGTGGTGCGCCACGCCGTCGATCCGGCCCATCGGGCCAACGCCTCGATTGCGGACCTCGGCCTCGCCGTGCGGGGCGACGACGGGCTCGTGTCGTTCGATCACGACGTCACGATCGTGCAGCCGGCCGACCTCGCCGCCCGTAGCGGCTGGGCCCTGGTCGACGTGGTCAACCGGGGTGGGCCCACGGCGTCGACCTACCTCCAGCTCGACGACACCCCGTTCTTCCCCCAGCCGCCAGAGCCGCCGCCGGGCGACGGCCACCTCCTGGCCCAGGGGTGGACCCTGGTGTTCGCCGGCTGGCAGTTCGACATCCGGGTGCCCACCCTGCATGGCCTGCGGGCCCCGGCGTTGGCCGATCCCGCCATGCAGGGTCCGGTGAGCTACACCGTGCGGGCCGGGGCGCCGTCGGAGCGGCTGGCCCTGGTGCTGCCCGGCCACCGCCTGTGGGAGCCGACGGACCCGGCGGGTGCTGTGCTGTACGAGGACGGCACCCCGCTGCCGGCCGGGTCGTGGGGCTTCGCTCGGGTCGGCGACCGGCCCGATGGGCCCGTCACCGGGTTGCACCGCCCGGGTGGGTTCACCCCCGGCGCCACCTACCGGGTGGAGTACGTGACCAGCGGGGCGGTGGTCGGCGGGTGCGGCCTGTTGGGGCTGCGCGACATCGCACCCTGGCTGCGGGAGGCCGAAGGGATGCGGCGGACGCTGCTGTTCGGGGTGTCGCAGTCGGGACGGGTGATCCGCCAGTTCCTGCACGACGGTCTCAACGTCGACGAGGCCGGGCGGCCGGCCTACGACGCAGCCCTGCCCCTGATCGCCGGCGGTCGACGGGGCCAGTTCAACCGCCGCTTCGCCGTGCCCGGCACCCTGCCGTCGGACCCGGCCGAGGTCGACCCCGACCCGACCTACGGGGCACTGCTGGCCCGGGCCGGGGCCCCGCTCAAGGTGATGGCCGTGAACTCGTCGAGCGAGTACTGGCGGGGCGACGGGGCGTTGGTCGCCCCCGACGCCGATGACGCCGTGCGGGTCCATCTGGTGGCCGGTACCCAGCACGGGCCCGGCTACCTGCCCCAGCTGTGGTCCCTGCCCGCCCTGGGATGGAAGGGGCGATACGGGTTCAACGTCGTCGACTACCGGCCGGTGGTGCGGGCCCTGTTGGCCCAGCTGGTCGCCTGGGTCGACGACGAGGTGGAGCCCGAGCCGTCGACCGCCCCCACCGCCGAGCAGTTGAGCAGCCGGGAGGCGGTGCTGGCCCGCTTTGCTGGCGAGGGGGCCACCGACGGGGCCGACGACGGGGTGGCCACGCCCCGGCTCGACTCGTTCGCCCAGCCGCCCGGGCCGGTGCCGGCGGTCGACGACACCGGCAACGAGATCGGCGGCATCCGCCTGCCCGAGGTGGCTGTGCCCCTCGGCGTCCACACCGGCTGGAACCTGCGTCATCCCGACATCGGCGCCCCCGACCACGAGCTGTTCCTCGTCGGGTCGAGCTGGTGGTTCGACGAGCCGCCGGTCACCGAGGCCGAGCACCGGGCCCGGGCCCACGCCGTGATCGACGACCTGGTGGCCTGCCGGTTCGTGCTACCCGACGACGTCGAGCGTCTCCGGGCCCGGGTCGATACTGTTTGGTCCGCTGCTACCGGGACGCTTGCGCCCCGGGACTGAGCGGCTAGAGCGCGTCGGGGTCGACGCCCAGCTTGACCAGCCGCTCGGTCACCCAGGCGGGACGGCCGGCGTCGTCGCCCGCCATCACCGACTTCATGTGGTCCCCGTCCTCGGCCCACACGTGGCAGGTGTTGGCGTTCATGGCCAGCCGGCGCTGGCGGTCGGCCTCGCCGTCCTCGCTCTGGAACGCCGAGCCGGGCGGCTCGTGCAGCGTGGCCATGCCCCAGCTGGCCTGCACCGCCACGGGGCCCATGGCCTGCAGGAGGGCGCCCAGGTGGGAGCAGCCCTGGGGGCCGCCGAACAGCTCGCGCACCGTGCGGGAGTAGCCCCGGGTGACCGAGCGGCCGATGAGCTGGCGGTAGTCGGCCAGCACGGCGGGGCAGATGTCGTAGGGGTGGACCTCCATGTGGGACACGACGTCGACGATGGTGAAGTCGGGCAGGGTGACCACCAGCTCGATCGTCATGTCGTGGATCACCATCGGCTCGCCGTCGGCCAGGCCCAGCCCGAGGGGCTTGGTGTCGTTCAGGTGGCCCCGGACCCGCATGCGGTCGGGGCCGTCCTCGAAGGCCTCGCAGTCGTAGACGCGTCGGTGGACGGAGTGGGGGGTCGGCATCCGGTCGATGGTACAGCGAACCGAATCCCGGTTCGGAACCGACCCGGGGGCCCGGGGTTCGTACCGGGGTCGTACAGTGTCGCCATGTCGTCGTACTTCACGCCGGCCACGTTCCGGTTCCTCAAGGATCTGGCCGGGAACAACAGCCGGGAGTGGTTCAAGGCCAACCAGCAGCGTTACGAGGAGCACGTGCGGGAGCCGGCGCTCGACTTCATCACCGACTTCACCGGTGAGCTGGCCGAGCTGTCGCCCCACCTGGTAGCCGACGCCCGCAAGGTGGGTGGCTCCCTGTTCCGTATCCAGCGTGACACCCGCTTCGCCAACGACAAGACCCCGTACAAGACGAACACCGGCGTCCAGTTCCGCCACGAGTTGGCCAAGGACGCCCACGCCCCCGGGATCTACCTCAACATCGAGCCGGGCCGGTGCTTCATGGGGGTGGGGTTGTGGATGCCCGAGACCCGGGTGGCGGGCCAGATCCGCGATCACATGGCGGCCAATCAGAAGGCGTGGACCGACGCCACCCGGACCGATCCCTTCGCCTCCACGTTCGCCCTGGGAGGCGAGTCGCTGAAGCGGCCGCCCAAGGGTTTCACGGCCGACCATCCCCTGATCGACGACCTGAAGCGCAAGAGCTTCATCGCCACCGCCGACCTGACCCAGAAGCAGATCACGGCCCCCTCGTTCCTCACCGACTTCGGCCAGCTCTGCCGCACCGGCTCCCCCCTGATGCGCTTCCTCTGCACCGCCGTTGGGGTGAAGTATTAGGCGGAGCCTGCGGCGTTCGCCGGAGGCGAACCCGAGGAACCCGAAGGGTTCCCTCAGTCGTTGGCCAGGATGAAGTTCTTGACGGTGGGGTAGATCTCGCCGTCCCAGCGGGAGCCGCTGAACACGCCGTAGTGGCCGACGCCGGCCTGGAGGTGATGGGCCCGGCGGGCGGGCTGCACCCGGGTGCACAGGTCGTGGGCGGCCATGGTCTGGCCCACCGAGCAGATGTCGTCCCGTTCGCCCTCCACCGTGAGCAGCGCCGTGCGGCGCATGGCCGACGGCGTGACCGGCTGGCCGTGGACCCGGAACTGGCCCCGGGCCAGCTCGTACTCCTGGAACACCCGGCGCACCGTCTCCAGGTAGTACTCGGCCGGCAGGTCGCTGACGGCGTAGTACTCGTCGTAGAAGTGGCGCTTGGCGTGGGCCGCTTCGTCTTCCTCCCGCACCATGTTGCCCCACAGCTCGAGGTGGGCCTTCATGTGCCGGTCGAGGTTCATGCTCATGAACGCGCTGATCTGCACGAACCCGGGATAGACCCGGCGGCCGGAGCCCAGGTGACGGCGGGGCACGGTGGCGATGAGGTTGCGCTCGAACCAGCTGATCGGCTGCGAGGTGGCGAACTCGTTGACCTTGCACGGGTTGATGCGGGTGTCGATCGGGCCGGCCATCAGCGTGAGGGTGCGGGGCTGGGCCGGGCTCTTGCTCTGGGCCAGGAGGGAGGCGGCGGCCAGTGCCGGCACGCACGGCTGGCACACGGCCACCACGTGCACCGGATCGCCCAGTCGCTCGATGAAGCGCATCAGGTGCTCGACGTAGTGGTCGAGCCCGAACGGGCCGGCCCCCAGCGGGATGTCCCGGGCGTTGTGCCAGTCGGTGATGTAGACGTCGTTGTCGCGCGACAGCGTGCGCACCGTCTCCCGCAACAGGGTGGCGAAATGGCCCGACATGGGCGCCACCAGCAGCACCTTGGGCTGGGGGAGCGTGGTCTCTTTGGCGAAGCGGACGAGCGAGCAGAACGGGGTGGCGTCGACCACCGTGGTGGTGACCGGCACGGCCTCGCCCGCCACCTCCACCGAGTCGATCTCGAAATCGGGCCGGGCATGGGTGAGCCGGGTGTGGCGAACCAGTTCGGCGTTGGCTCGCAGCGCCCGCACCGGCAGGCTCGACCGGGCCGGCTCGGGCAGCAGGTCGATCCCGGCCGTTACGCTGGCAGCGAAGAGACTCGTGGTGTTCACGAAATCCTCATATTGCTGATAGAGCGCGTACATCACGGTCGTTACCATACGTGGTAAGTCGTTCGCGGTGCCATCCGGCGATATCGCCCACGGTGATCGCAACCATCTTGCCGGGAGGCATCCGATGAAGCCGTCGCTCACCATCGCCAGCCGGAACTACGGGTCGTGGTCGCTCCGGGGGTGGCTGTTGTGCCGCCTCGCCGGGCTCGACTTCGACGAGAAGCTCATGCAGAGCGACGACCCCGACACCCGAGCCGAGCTGCTGTTGATCGCCCCGTCGTTCCGGGTGCCGTGCCTCCGGGTGGACGGAGCCGAGATCTGGGACACGCTGGCCATCGCCGAGTACCTGCACGAGTGCCACCCCGAAGCCGGGCTGCTCCCGGCCGACCCCGGGGCCCGGGCCCACTGCCGGTCGATCAGCGGTGAGATGCACTCCGGCTTCGCCAACATGCGCTCCGCCCTGCCCATGAACCTGCGGGCCAGCTACAGCCAGTTCAAGGTGTGGACCGGGGCCGAGGCCGACATCGACCGCATCAAGGCGATCTGGGCCGAGTGCCTCGACCGGTGGGGCGGGCCCTTCCTCTTCGGTGGCACCCCCACCGTGGCCGACGCCATGTACGCCCCGGTGTGCACCCGGTTCCGCACCTACAGCGTGGAGCTCGACGATCAGCTCAACGCCTACTGCGACGCCGTGCTGGCTCTGCCCGCCATGCAGGAATGGCTGGCCAAGGCGGCCGAGGAGCCCGACATCATCGACGAGCTCGACGCCGA
>CADEDH010000100.1:0-7257 GCA_902826025.1 uncultured Actinomycetes bacterium | reverse complement strand
GCATCGAAGTGGCGCTCCAGCCCGAACCCCGGCTCGCGGGCCACTCGGCCCACGAAGGTGATGGCCTCGATCTGGGCCTCGGTGAGGGGCGGGGCCCCGGCGTTCTCGTGGGCCCGCAGCAGGTTGGTGCTCACGTAGGCACAGGCCACGTCGTCGCCTACCCGGCCGTAGACCGGCATCGGATACCACGGTCGCTCACCCGGCAGCTCGTTCGACTGCCAGCTCACCGGCATCGGCTGGTACAGCAGGCGCATCAGGTCGGGCCGGCGGCGCACGATCTCGTTGTGCACCGCCACCGAGCTGGCCAGGCCCGACGTGCCGCCACTGGCCCCTTGGCGGAGGAAGAACAGGGCGGTCACGTCGGCGGCGTCGGAGTGGTAGCCCAGCTCCACGTTGGACGTGTAGCCCCGCCCGGCCTTGCCCGTGATGCCCGTGCCGAGGTCGCGCACATCGCCGATCAGGTCGCCCCGGCTGCTCTGGGGCAGGGCGGTGCCGAGGTGCAGGCCGAGGCCCCACCACACCGCCCGGAGCTGGGCGGTGGTGAACCGCTCCACCGGGAAGCCGTGGAGGACCATCACGCCGGATCCGTCCACCAGCTCTCGCCGCACCCGGTCGGCCAGGGTGCTCACGGTGGGTAGGGGGAAGTCGTCGGCCGTCCAGCGGGCCAGGGCGTCGAGGCCGTGCCGGCCGGCGGCCCGGGCCAGGGCGGCGTCGATCTCGGTCACCTCGGCCTCGGTCAGGTGGTGCTCCCAATCGGGGCGGGCGGCCAGGTCGGCCGCCATCCAGCACGCCGGCTGGTCGGCTACCACGCGGGGCTCGGGGATCTCGAAGTCGGCAGTCGCATCGGCCACGGGTGCCAGTGTCGCGCGCCACACTGGGATCCCGGGATTTTCCGGGGCTTGCCGGGATTTTCGGGATGAGGTGTCGATTCTCGGGCGGGCCGTTCGTCTCCTGGGCGACAACCGACAGCGTGCCTGCAAGAAGCAGGCTCCCCAAGGAGGAACCGAAATGAAGTACATGCTGCTGATCCACCAGGGCACCACCCCCACCCCGCTCGACCCCGACGCCTGGGCCGCCCTCCCGGCCGAGGAGCAGCAGGCCATCTACGCCGCCTACTCCGAGATCAACGCCACCCCTGGCGTCACCCCCGGGCTCGGGCTCCAGCCGCCGGAAACGGCCACCACGGTGCGGGTGGACGGCGGCCGCACGATCACCACCGACGGGCCGTTCGTCGACACCAAGGAGTCGATCAACGGCTACCTCATCTTCGAGGCCGACGACCTCGACGCCGCCATCGCCCTGGCCGCCCGCATCCCGGCCGCCCGCCTGGGCGGGGCCATCGAGGTGCGGCCGATCATGGAGTGGTGAGCCCGTCGTCCCCGGGCCCGGCCCATCCCGCCCCTGATCCTGCTCCCGACCTGGAGGGTGTTTTCCGTCGGGAGTGGGGTCGGGTGGTGGCGGCCCTGGTGGGCACGCTGGGCGACCTCGACCTGGCCGAGGAGGCGGCCCAGGAGGCCTTCGCGCTCGCCGCCGAGCGCTGGCCCCGCCTCGGGCCCCCGGCCAACGAGCGGGCCTGGCTGATCACCACCGGCCGCAACCGGGCCATCGACCGGATCCGGCGGAGCCAGAACCTGGCGGCCAAGACCCGGCTGCTGGCGGCGGAGCGGCCGGCCGACGCCGGGCCCCCGGGGATGTCACCTGACGGGTCACCGTTCCGGGACGAGCGGCTGGAGCTGATCTTCACCTGCTGCCATCCCGCCCTGGCCCTCGAGGCCCAGGTGGCCCTGACGTTGCGCACCCTGGGCGGGCTGACCACGGACGAGATCGCCGCCGCCTTCCTCGTGCCCCCGGCCACCATGGCCCAGCGGCTGGTGCGGGCCAAGCGGAAGATCGCAGCCGCCGGCATCCCGTTCCGGGTGCCGCTCCCGGAGGTGTGGCCCGAGCGGCTGGCCGCTGTGCTGGCCGTGGTCTACCTCGTGTTCAACCAGGGATGGACGCTCCCGCCGGGCGACAGGCCACGGGGTGAGTGCCCGGACCTGGTGGCCGAGGCCTTGTGGCTGGGGCGGGCTCTGGCCGAGCTCCTGCCCGACGAGGCCGAGGTCCACGGGCTGTTGGCGCTCATGCTGCTCCACGACTCCCGCCGCGATGCCCGGTTCGTGCTGGTGGCCGGCGGGGGCGAGGGTCAGGTGGAGCAGGTGCTGTTGGCCGACCAGGACCGCTCCCGGTGGGACCGGGCCCAGATCGACGAGGGCCTGGCCGTGTTCCGGCGGGTGCTGGGGCTCGACGGCCGCGGGCCCTACGGGCTGCAGGCCGCCATCGCCGTGGCCCACACCCGCCCCGGACCCGACTGGGCCCACATCGCCGTGCTCTACGCCGAGCTGGGCCGCCTCACCGGCTCGCCGGTGGTGGCCCTGAACCGGGCGGTGGCGGTGGCCGAGGTGGAGGGGCCGGAAGCCGGCCTCCGCCTCGTCGACCGGCTCCCGCTCGACGCCTACCGCTACTTCCACACCACCCGTGGTGAGCTGCTGCACCGGCTGGGCCGGATACCCGAGGCGATAGCGGCCTACGACCGGGCCGTGGCACTCACGCCCGACGGTCCGGAGCGCCGCCAGTTCCTGCGCCGCCGGGCTGAGCTGGAGAGCGCTGGGCAGGGCTAGATAGTGGAGAAGCCGGCGTCGACGGGGAGGGTGACGCCGGTGATGTAGCGGGCGGCGTCGGAGGCCAGGAACACCGCGGCATTGGCGATGTCGACCGGCTCCACCCACGGGATCGGCAGCAGGTTGCGGGTGGTGTCGAAGGCGTTGGGGAACTCCTGGAAGAACCGGGCGAACTCGGAGTTGTTCACCATCGGCGTGTCCACCCCGGTGGGGTGGATGGTGTTGGCCCGGATCCGGTGGCTGGCCAGCGACGTGGCGTAGACCCGCATGAGGCCCACCACCCCGTGCTTGGCCGCCACGTAGCCGATGATTCCGCCCGAGGTGGCGTTGCGGTCGGCGTAGAGGCCGCCCAGGCCGGCGGTGGAGCTGGTGATGATGATCGACCCGCCATCGCCCTGCTCGATCAGGGTGGGGATGGCGACCTCGCAGGTGTGGTAGACGCCGCTGAGCAGCACGTCGATCGAGTCCTGCCAGGCGGCGGGGGAGCGGCCGGCGTCGCCCAGCCCGGCGAAGATGCCGGCGTTGGCCACCACGATGTCCACCCGGCCCAGTTCGCCCAGGCCCTGCTCGAAGATCTCCTGGACCGACGAGGGGTCGCGCACGTCGGCCCGGCCCGCCACCATCTGGCGCCCGGTGGCCTCCACCAGGCGGGCCGTCTCCTCCAGGTCCTCGGGGCGGGCCATCTCGTAGACCACGGTCTGGAGCTGGTCGCACAGGTCGAAGCCGATGATGTCGGCCCCTTCCTCGGCCATGCGTACGGCATGGGCCCGACCCTGACCCCGGGCCGCCCCCGACACGAACGCCACCTTCCCGTCCAGCGCTCCCATGTGCCTGTCCTCCTGCTCGTGATCGGCCGGCCGGCCCTGGCCCCGGCCCGCGGACCCTAGCGCACGCCCGCCCGGTGGCGCCTGCCGCACCCGGTGCGCTGGGCTTCGACTGTGACATGTGGTGCACCGGGTGCGCTGGGCTTCGCCCGTGGTGCGTGGTGCACCCGGTGCGTGACGAATCAGAATCCTGTTGCAGGAGGCGCCGCCGGCGGTGCGTGGTGCACCGAGAAACGATGGCCACCCGGCTCGGGGCGTCCGAGGGGACCCTCGCCCCAGCGCGGGGCTAGTCTCGGCCGATGGCGTCAACCGAGGGGTACCGGGAACGGCTGGCCCGCAACGCAGCCGCCGGCCGCAAGCTCAGCCGGCACCAGCCCGAGCTGCATCGGGCGTACTGGAAGGTGAACCGGCTGGCCATGGAGGCCGGTCACCTGCCCCAGGCCACCAAGGAGTTGATCGGCCTGGCCCTCGTGGTGCAGGCCCGCTGCGACGTGTGCATCTCGTACCACGTGCGTGACTGCCTGAAGGCCGGGTGCACACCGGAGCAGATCTACGAGGCGCTGAACGTGGCCGTGGCCGAAGGCGACGGGCCCACCATGGTCTACGCCGGCTACGCGGTGGAAGCCCTCGACGAGTGGCTCACCGACCCGATGTTCGCCGGGACGTCGTCGGGCGATGGCGCCGGCCCCGACGACGGGCCGCCGCCCCACCGGCACTGACTCAGTGTCGCGACCTACAGTCGGGCCGCATCCACGTCGCTGTTGCGGCCGTCGGTGAGGTAGGGGAACCGTTCGACGGTGGCCCGGATCTCCTTGAGGGGGCCGCCGTGGTTGCCCCACAGGACGGTCACCGGAGTGCCCTGTTCGGTGGCGGCCAGGTCGAGGCAGCCCATGGAGATGACCTCCCGGAAGCGGGAGCTGTAGGCCGTGCCCGACGACCAGCCGATCTCTTGGCCGTCGATCAGCACGTGGTCGGCGTGGGCCATGGGCCAGCGCTGGGGGGCGTAGGGGAACTCGATCGGCTGGTAGGGCTCGCCGTCACGGAGCAGCGAGGCGTAGGTGTCGAGCACGTCCTCATGATTCCAGCGCAGGGTGACCGTGGTGCGGGTGGGGTTGGCGATCTCGGCCTGGAGGGCGTCGCGGCCGGGGAAGTCGTGGTCGAACCGGGCCATGTTGTGCCAGCGGACCTCCACCGGGGTGCGGGTGCGGGCCCGGCGGTCGGCCGGGTCGACCGACCCCGACACGTTGCGCCAGAAGCCGGCGACCTCGGGATGGCGGTCGGGATCGAAGGCGGTGGCGAAGGTCCAGGTCTGCTGGGGGAACCCGCCCTCGACGTGGTTGACGAGGTAGGTGCCCCAGCCCAGGCGCTGGAGGCCGAGGTCCTGGCCGGCCTGGTAGACGGCGTCGTAGACGGCGGAGGCGTCGGCCATCGGGCCGTGGAGCTCGTAGGCCAGGTTGCCGGTCATACCGATGCGGCCCACCTCGGTGGGGATCCCCTGGATGGTCGTGTCCCGGAAGCGGAGGAAGCCGACGTCGCGCAGGCTCTCGCCCGTCACCCGCTCCAGCACCTCGAGCGAGGTGGGGCCGGCGATCTGGAACAGGTAGTGGTCGAGGCGGCCGATCGTCACGCCGTCGGGAACGTCGGTGGGCGCCACCCGGCCCGGGGGCCCGCCGGCGAAGGACTCGAAGTGGTCGTCGGCCTTCCGCTCCACGATGCCGTGGGCCACGATGAGGCCGTCGTCGTTGCACATCACCGCGTGCTTCATGCTGCCCACGGGGAAGGTGGCGAAGCTGTTGATCACCTGGCTCTCCAACCATTCAGCCGCGCCCGGGCCGGAGATCGTGGTGGGCCCGGTGCGGGACAGCCCGGCGTGGATGTAGCACCCGTCCACCCACGACGTGCTCTCCTGGCGCCAGCCGCCGAACTCCCAGGCCCGGATGCCGGGCAGGTTCGTCCCCCAGTCGTAAGCGTGGTAGAGCACATGGTCGCCGTAGAACGGGTGCGGCAGCCTGGCCGAGAACGACGATTCCACCATGGCCCATCTCCCTTGATCGAAGCGACTGGATGGTAGGCCAGCATGGGGCGGCGTTCGAGCCGGTGTCGCTCGGCCGCCCGGGCTCACCGATCTGTCCCGAGCCCCAGCAGGACGAGATCGACAAGGTGGCGGGGATCGTACCGGGCGTCACCGGTGCCGCCGATGCACAGGTTGCCGATGCCTCGCAGGAACTCGAAGGCGGCGATGTCGGCCTGCACCTCGCCGGCGCTGCGAGCAGCGTCGAGCAGGGCGGTGCAGGCGGGCACCAGGCGATCGAGAAAGTAGTCGTGCAACGCGCTCATGTTGTGGCTGTCCGGTCGGAGCAGGTCGGCCAGGCCGTGCTTGGTGACCAGGAAGTCGACGAAAGCCCACACCCACTGGTGGAGAGCCGCTGCCGGCGAGGCCGGCCCAGCCAGCAGCCGGGTGCTCAGCTCGGCGCACTCGTCGACCTGGTACCGGTACACAGCCACCACGAGATCGGCCCGGGTGGGGAAGTGGCGGTAGATGGTGCCTACGCCCACCCCGGCGTCGGCGGCGATCTCCCGGATCGGGGCGTTGACGCCGCTGGCGGCGAACACCCGAGCGGCGGCGGCCAGGAGCGCCTGCTCGTTGCGCTGGGCGTCGGTACGTCGGCGTCGGGTAGCGGGGGGCGTCGGGGCGTCGTCGGTGGGCATCTCGGGTTCCCAGCGTGTGCAGGTTGTTAAGCGGAACCATGTTCCGTATCGTCAGATACCGGAACAGTGATCCGTTTGATCAGATGGTTTGATCATACGGGCACGGAAAGGACTCCGATCATGAGCCGAACCCTCCCCACACCGCACGCTGTCGACGGGGCCGCCCCGGTGCTGACCTACACGCCGGTCGTGCTCCCGGTCCCCGACCGGGCGGTCGATCTGGCGGTGCGGGTCTCAGCCCCGGCCACCGGCGGCGAGTTGCCGGTCATCCTGCTCTCGCACGGGCACGGGCCGTCGGGCTACGTGTCCTCCCTCTACGGGTACGCGCCGCTGGCCGACTACTACGCCGCCCACGGCTTCGTCGTCCTCCAGCCCACCCACCTCGACTCGGCCACGCTCGGCCGGCGTGAGGCCGAGGCGGTCGAGGCACCCACCTACTGGCGCACCCGGGCCCGAGATATGAGCCGCATCCTGGACCAGCTCGACACCGTCGAGTCGATGGTGCCTGGGCTACACGGGCGGCTCGATTCCGGCCGGGTGGCCGTGGTCGGTCACTCGATGGGCGGCCACACCGCCAGCCTGTTGCTGGGCGCCCGCCTCACCGATCCGACCGACGGCTCGGTCGTGAGCCTGGCCGACCCGCGAATCCGGGCCGGCGTGATGCTGGCGGCGCCCGGTCGCGGCGGCGACGCCCTCACGCCCTTCGGCCAAGAGAACCTCACGTTCCTGGCCGGGGCCTACTTCTCGACGATGACGACGCCGACGCTCGTGGTGGCCGGGGCCGATGACGCCTCCACCCACCTGACCGTGGTCGGGTCGGCGTGGTACACCGACCCCTATCTGCTGTCGCCCGGGGCGCAGGCGCTCCTCACGCTGTTCGAGGCCGAGCACGGGCTGGGCGGCGTCGCCGGCTACGACCTGGCCGAAACCACCGACGAGAACCCGGAACGGGTCGCCTTCGTCGAGCGGATGACCGCTGCCTTCCTGCGGAGCGCGCTCGATCCCGGGGATCCGTCCTGGTCCACAGAGCTGGCCGCTCTGGCCGCCGAGCCGCACCCCCTGGGGCG
>CADEDH010000099.1:17799-19950 GCA_902826025.1 uncultured Actinomycetes bacterium | reverse complement strand
CCACGGCCAACAACGGCCTGTACGGCGAAGGCATCCTCAACGCCACGGCGGCGGTGTCGAGCCGGAAGTAGCAGAGAGCGTCCTGGCGGCGGGTGTCCGGATTCGGACCTCCGCCCCTGGGTATCGGCTCGGGAACGGGCTTTGATCGTTCCGGAGGCGATACCCATGGCACCTTCCCTGAAGCTGAGCCGACGGCTCCGCTACCTGGTCGAGGCCGCTGCCGGGACCGGAGTGATAGCGACCGCGCTGGCCACACCCTGGCGCCGCGCCAGCCGTGGCATCTGGGGCGTCGACCACGAGGACGCCGGACGGGTCTATCCGGGCGACGACTTGGTGGCATCGCCCCGCTGGCAGTGGGCCCACGCCATCGTCGTCCACGCTCCACCGGCCGCCGTCTGGCCCTGGGTGGCCCAGGTCGGAGCGGACCGAGCCGGGTTCTACAGCTACGCCGCCCTGGAGAACCTCTTCGGGTGCGGCATCGCCAACGCCGACAGGGTCCATCCCGAGTGGCAGGTTGGGCCCGACAGCGAGTTGCTGGTGCACCCGAAGGCGCCGCCGCTGCCGGTCGCGGCCATGGAACCCGGCGCCTGGTTCGTGGCCCATGGCGGACCGCCGCCCGGCACCGACCGCACCCGTGAGACCTGGGTGGACGTGAGCTGGCTGTTCCTGGTGGAGCCGATGGGCGACAGCAGCCGCAGCCGGGTAGTGAGCCGCTACCGCTGCGCCACCTCGGACGACCTGACCACCCGTCTGCAGTTCGGGCCGACGCTGGTGGAGCCGATCAGCTTCGCCATGGACCGCCGGATGTTGCTCGGGATCCGCGACCGGGCCGAGCGGGAGGCCCGATCAGCCCCCGGGCCGGGGCGCACCGGCCGGACCAGGGACCGGGGTCTGGTCGACGCGTTCCGGAGCCGGGTGGCTGCCGCCGGCCTCAGCCCCGACCCTGGTGATGGGGCCCCGATCACGGAGGCCGATCTGGCCGGATTGGCGGAACCCGTCCAGCGGTACCTGCGCTTCATGGGCGTGGTCGGCCGAGCTCGGGTGTGGTCGTTCTCTGCCCGGTTCGCCGGGCGCTTCCGCCTCCGGCCCCGGAGCCCGTGGCTGGTGGCCGAGGCCCTGCAGTACGACTCGCTTCTGCCGGGGCCCGACGGCGACAAGCGGGCATCCCGGATTTTCACCATGCGCCTGCGCTTCGCCCGGCTGGTGTCGATGCTGGGCCACGACACCTATCTCGGCGGGCGGGGCCGGATGGTGGGCCGCTTGGCCGGCCGATGGACAGTGGCCGACGGGTCGGGGCCGGAATTCGATGTCGGTGAGCTGTCAACGTGGCTCAACGACGTGCTCCTGCTGGCGCCGTCCATGCTGCTGCGCACCGGGGCCACCTGGGAGGCACTCGACCCCGACCGATTCCAGGTGACGGTCGTCGACAGCGGGCACACGGTACAGGCTCAGGTCACGGTCGACGAGCAGGGAGCGCCGGTGGAGGTGGCGACCACCGATCGGTGGGCCACCCTGCCCGACGGCCTCGTGCAGGCCCGGTGGCGCACGCCGATCCGGTGGTGGATCGACGTGGACGGGCGCCCCTTCCCCGGGCCCGGCCCCGCCATCTGGGACCTCCCCGACGGCCCCCTCACCTACGTGGACGGCCGATTCATTCCCGGCAGCGTCGTCGTCAACATCCCGCCCCCCACCTGAGTACTGTCCGCTGTGAGCGGACAGCTCACCCGTGTCCGCTGTGAGCGGACAGCACAGGCGATCACCGGTTACGAAGCCACGCCAAATCGGCCCAGGGAGGAGGCCCCGATGGGCCGGACTCGATCCCCCGTGGGGCACCTTCGACGGCCAACGTCCTGCCGACTACGACTGGGCGCCGCATAATAGCGACAACCCAGGAGCGGCAACGGGCCGCCAGGATTCCGATCCGCCGGACCGTCGAACGGGCAGCCCGGACGAACCGATACCGACCGCGCCCCAGGCGGACGACCCGACCTCGCCGCACCTCCCACCGCATCAACTCGTCGACCAGGACGAACCGCAACGCCCGACCCCGCAACGGCGGCACCACCCCCACCTCAGGAATCGACACATCGATACCGACACCGCCGAATTGATCCATGGGTCCACCCTACGCAGGGAGTGTGACAGCAACGG
>CADEDH010000099.1:5654-17699 GCA_902826025.1 uncultured Actinomycetes bacterium | reverse complement strand
TCAGCTGCCGCCGACGGGGCGGGAGAGGATGGCATCCAACCCCTGGCCGGTGACGTCGCCGACCTCGATCCGGGCCCGGTAGCGGACCGAGATCCGCAGGAAGGCGAACCGCCACCGGTCGGCGTGGCGCCGCATCCGGTGCTGGTAGGTGCCGATCAACACGAGCGAGTCGTCCACGATCTCGAAGAAGTAGGCCAGTGTGGTGGCTTCGTTGCCGAGCAGTTCGATCTCCATGTTCGTGCTGAGGTGCCCGGTCATGTGGCGCAGACCCGCCGCACCTGGGCGGGGTGCCGCGGTACGGCGGTAGAAGCCGTCGAGGATGTTGGCCCGCCCCCGGTACACGCCGTCGAGGCCCGGCCCCAGCCCGTCCATCTCCAGCGTGGCGTCCTCGGTGAACACGTCACCCAGCCGGTCGTAGTCGTGGGCGTCGAGGCGGTGGCAGTAGTCGAGCCAGGTGGCCCGCACGGCCTCCAGATCCTCCAGCCGCTGCACCCGGGCGGTCAGGGCGGCGAGCGCGGCGCTGGCATCGTCGGTCATGGTGGTGTCCTCCCCGATAGCTGATCCCAGCCTGCCACGGCCCCACCCCGCCGTGGAAGACTGCCTTCTCCCACCTGATGATGGTCAAGCCCGACGGCGAACGGGGATCGATCATCCTCGTCGGCCACTACGACGACACGCTGCGCCGCATCGACGGCGCTTGGGGCTTCGCCCGCCGGGTGGTCAACGCCGCCGCCTTCCCCGGCAACACCGGCTCATGAGCCTGACCGAGCGCCGGGCGCTCCGATCGGCAACACTACCGGGCCGTGCCCCGTCCATCGGAGAAAGGAGACCGCCGATGGTCCACCCTATGAAAGGAACCAGACGCCAATGACTGACCGTCCTGTCCTCGACGTGCTCGAGGACATCATCACCACCGTGGTCGAGCCGCGCGCCGCCGAGGTCGACAGCACCGGCAGCTTCCCCCGGGCGGCACTGACCGCCTTCGGCGAGCAGGGGCTGCTGGGCCTGCTCAGCTCACCCGACGTCGGCGGCCTCGGAGGCTCGTTGGCCGACGCCGCCCAGGTGGTTCGACGCCTGTCCGCCTCCTGCGGCAGCACCGCCATGGTGCTGACCATGCACTACTGCGCCACCGCCGTGATCGAGGCCCACGGCCCCGACGACATCCGCCAGGCCATCGCCGCCGGCCGGCATCTGTCCACCCTCGCCTTTTCCGAGACCGGGTCTCGCAGCCACTTCTGGGCTCCCCTGTCCACCGCCGCCGCCGAGGGTGACCACGTGATCCTCGACGCCACCAAGAGCTGGGTCACCTCGGCCGGCGAGGCCGACTCCTATGTGTGGACCAGTCAACCCGCCTTGGCCGACGCCGGCGCCACGCTCTGGCTCGTGCCCGCCTCGACCGACGGGCTGACCGTGGCCGGCCCGTTCGACGGCCTGGGCCTTCGAGGCAATGCGTCGAGCCCTGTGGACGCCCGGGGAGTACGCCTCCCGCTGTCGGCCCGCCTGGGAGACGACGGCGCCGGCCTCGACCTGGCCCTTGGCGTGGTGCTTCCCGTGTTCCAGATCCTCAACGCCTCGTGCAGCCTCGGCCTGATGGACGCCGGCATCGCCAAGGCCGTGGCCCACGCCACCGCCGCCCGGTTCGAGCACCTCGACCAGACCCTGGCCGACCAGCCTGTGGCCCGCCAGCACCTGGCCGCCATGCGCAACCGGGCCGACGCCGCGGCCACACTGGTCGACGACGCCGTGGTGGCTCTGGCCACCGGCCGGCCCGACGCCCCGCTGCGCATGCTGCAGTCCAAGGCCGTGGCCGGCGACACAGCGCTCGCCGTGCTCGACGAGGCCATGCGGGTGGGCGGCGGCGCCGCCTTCCGCAAGGACGTCGGTATCGAGCGCCATTTCCGAGACGCCCGGGCCTCGGCCGTGATGGCCCCCACCGTCGACGCCCTGCAGGACTTCATCGGTCGGGCCGTGTGCGGCCTGCCCCTGTTCGGTTGAGCCGCGAGAGGAACACGATCATGACCCGACCCTTCACCCTCGGCGCCGTCGCCTACGACCCCAAAGTCGTCACCATCTGGGAGGGCTTCACCGACTGGTTCGCCGGCCACGGTTTCGCCTTCGACTACGTCCTCTACTCCAGCTACGAGGCCCAGGCCGAGGCCCACCTGGCCGGCCACGTGGACGTCACCTGGGACTCGCCCCTGGCCTGGGTCCGCACCCGGCGCCTGGCCGAAGCCGCCGGCCGGGAGGCCCGGGCGGTGGCCATGCGCGACACCGACCAGGACCTCACCTCGGTGGTGCTGGTACGGGCCGACTCCGACATCACCAACCCCGCCCAGCTGGCCGGCCTGACGGTGGCCTGCGGGGCCGTCGACTCACCCCAGGCCACCCTCCTGCCCCTGGCCCACCTGGCCGGCCTGGGGCTCGACCCCGGCTCCGGTTTCCGGGTCAAGCGGTTCGACGTCATGGTCACCAAGCACGGCGACCATGTGGGCGGCGAGCGAGATGCGGTGAAGGCCCTGCTGGCGGGCGAAGCCGACGCCGCCTGCGTGATCGACGGCAACCGCCTGGCCTTCGCCCGGGAGGGCACGATCCCACCCGACGGCGTCCGGGTGCTCACCCAGACCGCCGCCTACGACCACTGCACCATGACCGTGCTCGACGACGTCGACACCAGCGTGAGCGACCGGTTCGTCGAGCTCCTGCTGTCGATGTCGTTCGACGATCCGGCGGTTCGGCCCCTGCTGGAGCTGGAGGGCCTGCGGGAATGGCGGGTGGGCCGCACCGAGGGCTACCGCCAGCTGGAGTCGGCCGTCGACCGGCTCCGGTTCTACGGACCCGACGGCTCGATCCTGGTCGAGGGCTATCCGCGTTGAGCGCCGCACGGGCCGGACACACCGGCTCCACCGCCGTCGAGCTCGGCCCGCTCGGGCTCGACGGCGGCGCCCACGTGCTGGTCAAGCTGGGCCTGTCCGGTCTGGCCGCCGGCGACCGGTTGACCGTGCGGGGCCACCACCCCGAGCTGGCCGCCCACCTGGCGATATGGTGCCGCCAGCAGGGCCACCGCTGGCACCCGGCTGACCCCGGGAGTGAGACCGTCGGCGTCGTCGAACGGGGCACGGCGGCGTCGGCCCGGTGGCAGGGGGCCGAGCGGGCGGGCGATCCCGACCCGGCCCAGAGCGACGCCGTGGTGGCAGCACCCCCGGCGCACTGGGGCCTGGCCGCCCGGGGAGCGGCGGTGGAACCCGGCGGACCTGAGCCCGGCTTCCGCCTCGCCCACCGGGACGAGGTGTGGACCGACCGGGCCGCCGGCCTCTACGCCCAGGCCGCCGCCGGCCAGTGGGATCCGGCCACCGCCATCGACTGGGCCCTCCCCATCGGACACGGCCCCGAAGTGGAGGCGGCGGTGGTACAGGTGATGACATTCCTGGTGGAGAACGAGGAGGCGGCGCTGGTGGTGCCGGCTCGCTTCCTGGGCCAGATCCACCCCCACTTCCGGGAGATGCAGCAGGTGCTGGCGGTCACCGTGGCCGACGAGGCCCGCCACATCGAGGTCTTCACCCGGCGGGCCACGATGACGAGCCGCCCGCTGGCCTTGTCCACCGTCGGAGGCCGGGCGTCGCTCCAGACTCTGCTCGACGAGCCCGACTTCGCCACCGCCAGCTTCCTGCTGTCGGTGATGGGCGAAGGCACGTTCGTGTCGCTCCTGTCGTTCCTGGAACGCCACGCCCCCGACCCCCTCACCCGCCGCATCGCCCACCTGACCCGCAACGACGAGGCCCGCCACGTGGCCCTGTCGCTGGCCCACCTGGAACAGCACGCCGCAGCCGACACCGGGCTGCGGGGCCGGCTGGCCCGGGCGACCGAGGCCCGCCACCGGTCGCTCCAGGCCACAGCGGGCTTGAACGAGGACGTGTTCGACGCCCTCGTGCTCCTGGCCGCCGGCGACCTCTCCCCCACCGCTGTCGCCGGCGGCTGGCGCCACGTCCAGGCCCTGCAGGCGGAGATGGCCGACGGACGACGGGCCCGCCTGGCCCGGCTCGGCTTTTCCCCTGGCGAGGCCGACGCCATCGCCGCCCTTCACACCCGCAACTTCATGTAGCGGCTCGCCGGGTCGTACTGTTTTCGCCACAGGGGGACGAGCGAAGGAGGCGGCCCATGGCCGAGCAGAACAGTGCTGAGCAGATCAATGACCGGGACACGCCGGTGACGCCCCGTGGCATCAACCATGTCGTCCTGCACGTGCGGAACATGGACGAGTCGCACCACTTCTGGTGCGACCTGCTCGGGTTCAAGCAGGTGGGCGAGCTGAAGGCCCGTCCCGAGCGCCCCAACCCGGCCAACATGCGCTTCTACAGCGGCGTGGTGGACGACGTGAACCACCACGACCTGGCCCTGATCGAGAACACTGAGCTGCCCCCGCCGCCCGAGAAGTGGACGCTGGGCGCCAGCCCCTTGGCTGTGAACCACATCGCCATCACCTACCCCGACCGCCAGAGCTGGCTGGAACAGGTGAAGTTCCTCGACCGCAAGGGCGTGAAGATGAACCTTCGGGTCGACCACGGCATGACGCATTCCGTCTACGTGAACGATCCCAACGGTTACGGCGTGGAGGTGCTCTACGAGCTCCCGCAGGAAGTCTGGCACCACGACATCGACGGGGCCCTCAACTGGGCCAAGCGACTCCCCTACGAAGAACTGCTGGAAGACACGACCGACTACGTGACCGATTTCAGCAAGTGAACATGACCCACTGCTAGCCCATCAGGGAGACACCATGACCAGCACCGAAATCAGCTCGGCCGACATCCGGGCCGGCCTCGGCCACCCCGTGATCGACGCCGACGGACACTTCGTGGAGTACATGCCGCTCCTGCAGGAGATCCTCCGGGAGGTTGGTGGGCCCAAGGTGGCCGACTACTTCGGGGTCCGGTTCCCCCGCTGGTACGCCCTGTCCGAGGCCGAGCGCCAGAACCGGCGGTACACCCGCCCACCCTGGTGGGCCCTGCCCACAGCCAACACGGTCGACTCGGCCACCTCGATGCTGCCGGCCCTGCTGGCCGAGCGGATGGGCGAGATCGGGCTCGACTTCGCCGTGCTCTACCCCACCACGGGCCTGGCCGCCGCCCACTTCAACGACGACGACATCCGCCTCGGTGCCTGCCGGGCCTGGAACCTCTACCAGGCCGAGGTGTTCGGCCCCCACAAAGACAAGATGTGCGGGGTGGCGATCGTGCCCATGCACACGCCCGAGGAGGCCCTGGCCGAGCTCGACTTCGCCGTGGGCGAGTTGGGCCACAAGGCCGTGCTCATGCCGAGCCATGTGCTGCGCCGCATCAAGGGCGACCGCCAGGGCACCTACCTCGACGTCTACGCCGTCGACTCCGACCACGACTACGAACCGGTGTGGGCCCGCTTGGCCGAGCTGCAGGTGTCGCCCACGTTCCACTCGGGCGGCATGGGCTGGGGCAGCCGGATGTCGCCTTCGCTCTACATGTACAACCACATCGGGCACTTCGCCGCCGCCAGCGAGGCCCTGTGCAAGGCCCTGTTCTTCGGCGGTGTCACCCGCCGTCACCCCACCCTCCGCTTCGGGTTCCTAGAGGGCGGCGTGGGCTGGGGCGTCGATCTGTTCGCCGCCATCGTGGCCCGATGGGAGAAGCGCAGCGGTGAGCGGGTCCGCAACTACGATCCCGATCGTTTCGACCGGCCCATGTTCGCCGAACTGTTCGACCGCCACGCCGAGGGCCGGATGCGCGATCATGCCGACCGGGTCGACGACGTGTGGCAGCGGCTGGGCCCGGGTCTCCAGGACCCCGACCGACTCGACGATTTCGCCGCCGTGGGCATCGAGCGGGCCGAGGACATCCGCGACCGTTTCGTGCCCAACTTCTACTTCGGCTGCGAGGCCGACGACCCGATGAACGCCTGGGCCTTCGACACCAGAGGCAACCCGTTCGGGGCCCGTATCCGGGCCATCTTCTCCTCCGACATCGGCCATTGGGATGTTCCCGACATGGCCGAGGTGCTGGAGGAGGCCTACGAGCTGGTGGACCACGGCCTGCTCAGCACCGCCGACTTCAAGGACTTCGTGTTCGGCAACGCCGCCCGGTTCTACGCCGGCGCCAACCCCCGGTTCTTCGCCGGCACCGCGGTGGAGGAGGCCGTGGCCGAGCTCTCACTGGACGAACACCTGACTCGACCGTAAGCGGAAGGGGCGGACTACAGTCCGGCATGGGACGAGGAACCCGACCACCCCGCCTCCTGGCGGAACAAGGAGTGCCTCAATGGATCAGCGCCATCGTCCGTCCACCCGCCGCGCCCTGGCCGCCACCGCCCTGGCGGCGGCCGCCGTGGCCGGCCCCCTCACGTTGGCCCCGGGAGCCCTGGCCGACCGCCGACTCCCCGACACGATCGACGCCCCCGCCGGATTCGCCCTGGAGGGCGTGGCCGCCGGCGAGGGCCGCACGTTCTACGTGGGCTCGCTGGCCGACGGGCGCATCGCCCGGGGTGACCTCCGCACGGGCACCATGGAGGTGTTCGTGTCGGCCCCGGTGATCACCCCGGCCGCGGGTCTGAAGGCCGACGAGCGCCACGACCTGCTGTGGGTGGCCGGAGGGCCCAGCGGCAAGGCCGCCGTCTACGACCTCGACAGCGGCGCCGCCGTGACCACGCTCACCCTCACCACGGCGCCGACGTTCATCAACGATGTGACCGTGACCCGCAACGCCGCATGGTTCACCGACAGCCAGTCGGCCGTGCTCCACAAGGTCCCGGTGGGCCGGAAGGGCACCGTAGGCCAGCCGGAGGCGGTGCCCCTCTCGGGCCCGGCGGCCGCCATTGTGCCCGGCCAGTTCAACCTCAATGGGATCACCGCCTCCGCCGACGGCAAGACGCTGATCGCCGTCAACTCGTTCAAGGGCGAGCTGTACGCCATCGACGCCGCCACCGGGGCCAGCACCCTGATCGACCTGGGCGGGGCGTCAGTGGCGGGCGGCGACGGCATCCTGCTCGTTGGCCGCGCCCTGTACGTGCTGCAGAACGGCGGAGCGCCCGGAACCAACAATCAGATCGTGGTCATCGACCTGAACCTGAAGCGGGCGAAGGGCGAAGTGGAACGCACGATCACCAGCCCGCTGTTCGAAACGGCCACCACCGTGGCTCTCGTGGGCGACGTGCTCGTGGCGGCCAATGCCCAGTTCCGAGGGGCGCCGGTGGATCCTGGCCCCGAGGTCGTGCTCATTCCCGACCGCCGCGGCGGCCACGACGACTGATCCCTCACTGCCCGGCGGGGCCGGGGGTCCTCACGTTTGGGCCCGACCCCGCCGGGTAGTTCGGGGGCCATGACCGAGCCGGAGGAAGCCGAGACCTCGATCGAGCTGGACGACGAGGACGGTAACCCCGTCCGGATAAGCCAGCAGAACGCCGGCCCTGGCAACCAGGTGGGCCAGGGCGAGTTCAAGCCGGTCACCGACGGCAAGGACCCGGGCGAGGCGGCTGCGGAACAGGACGAGCTGGAACGGGAGGCCCCGGCCCCCGAGCCCTGAGATCCGCTCAGATGGCGGCAAGGGCGCCGTCGAGCCAGCGTCGCATGTGGTCGATCCCGGCCGCCCCCACCTGCTGTGACACCATGCGGCCCCCGTCGAACACGCCCAACATGGGGATGCTCTGCACCTTGAACCGCTGGGATAGGGCCGGCGACTGGTCGACGTTGACCTTCACGACCTTGATCCGACCGGCGTACTCGGTGGCGAGCTGCTCCAGCACCGGCGAAACCATCCGGCACGGGCCGCACCACTCGGCCCAGAAGTCGGCGACCACCGGCACCGTCGCCTGTTCGGTCACGTCGCCCCAGCTCCCGTCGCCGGCCTCGACCACCCACGGCAGCGGGGCCTTGCAGGCCGCGCAGCGGGGGGTGCCGGCGGCGCTGGCCGGTATCCGGTTCTTCTTCCCGCAGGACGGGCAGGCGGTGACCTTGGAGCTCATGGTTCCAGTCTTTCCCCGCTCCACCCCGGACCACCAGGGTCACATGTCCGTTCTCCCGGCACCGGCCCGTCGGGAGCTCAGAGCCGGGCCAGGAGGGCGGTGATGGCGCGGGCCCGATGGCTGATGCGGTTCTTGGCCTCCAGCGACATCTGGGCGAACGTCAGCCCTTCGCCCTCGTCGGGCACGAACACCGGGTCGTAGCCGAAGCCGTCGTCGCCCCGCCGCTCGACCGTGATCGTGCCCGGCACCCGGCCCTCCACCACCAGCTCCCGGCCGTCGGGCCAGGCGGCCACGATCACGGTCCGGAACTCGGCCCGGCGCTCGGCGGGGTCGGGGTGGCGGGTGAGTTCGGCCAGTAGCCGATCGATGTTCTCGTCGTGGGTGGCGTTCGACCCGGCAAAGCGGGCGGTGTGGACGCCGGGCCGGCCCCCGAGGGCCGCCACGAACAGGCCGGAGTCGTCGGCCACGGCCAGGCTGCCGCAGTGGGCCACCACCTCGGCCGCTTTCTTGCGGGCGTTGCCCTCCAGCGTGTCGCGATCCTCGTCGGTCTCGGCCAGGTCGGCCGGGCGGGGCCGGATCTGGTACCGGTCGCCCAGCAGCGACACCAGCTCGGTCACCTTGCCCGGGTTCGCCGTGGCCAGCGTGAGCACGGGCAGGTTGTCGCCTGCCACGGCCGTCACCGTTGCTGGGGCCGAGCCGCCGGCGGCCCGGAGGCCAGGGCGGCCCGCTGGAGGGCCACGATCTGCTCGATCCCGCCAGCGGCCAGGCCGAGCATCGTGTCGAGCTCGTCCTTGGCGAACGACGCACCCTCGGCCGTGCCCTGAACCTCGATGTAGCGGCCGGAGCCGGTCATCACCACGTTCATGTCGACCTCGGCCGTGGAGTCCTCGGCGTAGGGCAGGTCGAGGCGGCACTGACCGTTGATGATGCCCACGCTCACCGCGGCGCACTCCGTGGTGAGCGGATGGACTTTGGGCTTGCCCGCCCGCTGCATCAGGCGGCTGATGGCATCGTGGAGTGCCACATAGCCACCGCAGATCGACGCCGTGCGGGTGCCGCCGTCGGCCTGGAGCACGTCACAGTCCACCGTGATGTTCCACTCCCCCAGCGCCCCCAGGTCGCACACCCCCCGCAGGCTCCGGCCGATCAGACGCTGTATCTCCTGGTCACGGCCCGACACCCGGCGGCGGATCCGCTCTGGGCTGGAGCCGGGAAGCATCGAATACTCCGCCGTGATCCAGCCCCGGCCCGTGTCGCGCATCCACCGGGGAATGTCGTCTTCCACCGAGGCCGTGCACAGCACTTTGGTGCGGCCGAAGGTCACCAGCACGGACCCGTCGGCCATGTCGGTGAAGTCGCGCTGGAACGACACCGGTCTCAGCTCGTCGTTGGCTCGTCCGTCGGGTCGCATCGGTTCCACTCCTGGATCGGCTTCGGCCCAGATCGGGCGGCAAAGAAGGCGGTGCCAAACTAGCGGGAACCCTTCGGGTTCCTTGAGTAGGCCTCGGGCGCACACGTAGGCCTCAGGCGAACTCCTCTCGAGCGATGAGCCCTTCGGCACCTGGGGGGAGGCGGAACTTCCCGCCCCCTTGGCCAGCGCCGATCCAGGTTCTACCGTGAACCTCATCCCTTCGGGGTGTGCTTCTGGGGTGGTGATCCCGCCGCCGGCTGGACAATGAGGTCCGGCCGGCGGCCGTTTTTTGGGGCCGCTCTCCCGGAGCGGCCGTTTTTTCGGGCCGCTTTCTTGCCGATCGGTGACGATTGCATAACGCACCCGCGATTGCCCCGATTGGCTCGAAGACCGTACCTATGCTGGTCAGGTGAGCGCCGCCGAAACCCTCG
This sequence comes from uncultured Actinomycetes bacterium, assembly GCA_902826025.1. Taxonomy (GTDB): domain Bacteria; phylum Actinomycetota; class Acidimicrobiia; order Acidimicrobiales; family SZUA-35; genus CADEDH01. Next base: position 7,874 of record CADEDH010000099.1, on the reverse strand, counting down.
ACGTGGACAACGACCCCTCCGGGTCGGGTGCCGAGCCGGGAGAGCTGAGCGCCATGGCCCACCGCCTGGAGGATCTGCTCCGGGAGCTCGCTCAGCAGCAGACCGAACTCGACCAGGCCGCTCAGGCGCTGGTCGAGGCCAACCGGGCCCAGGCCGTGCTGGAACGGGACAAGGCGGTGGCTGAGGCACAGGCGGCAGAACTCGCCCGTCAGCTCGATCAGGAGCGGGAGGAACGGGGGCTGCTCGCCACCCGCCTCACTGTGTTGCTCGGCGAGCGAGATCTGGCCGTCGCCTCGCTCGGCTGGTGGAGCCGTCGCCGCTATCAGCGACGGGTGAGCACGCGCGTCCTGCATCCCACCGGTGGATCACCGACGCCAGGCTCAGGCCCGGCTGTCCCCGCCGCCAGCTGACGCCGGCGTCCTCCCACATCTGACACCCGGCCACCCGGGAGGAGTCAGAAGTAGATGATCTTGTCGAGGTTGTCGGCCGTGGCTTCCAGATCACCGGTGTAGGCGCCGGTGGACAGGTACTTCCAGCCACCGTCACACACGATGAACACGATGGTGCCCTCGTCGATCCGCTGGGCCACCTTCACCGCGCCGGCCAGGGCGGCACCGCTCGACGGGCCGGCGAAGATGCCGGCGTCGGACACCAGGCGCCGGGTCCACTCCAACGACTCGAGCGGCCGCACGATGCGCTTGCCGTCGAGCAGCTCCATCCCGCCCCACTTCTCGAACACGGGCGGCACGTAGCCGTCGTCGAGGCTGCGCAGACCCTCCACCCGCTCCCCCGACGGAGGCTCCACGGCGTAGATCTTGACGTCGGGCTTCTGTTCCTTGAGGTAGGTGCCGACCCCCATCAGGGTGCCGCTGGTGCCGAGCCCGGCCACGAAGTGGGTGATCTCCGGCACGTCTCGCAGGATCTCGGGCCCGGTGGTGTTGTAGTGGGCCGTGGGATTGGCCTCGTTGCCGTACTGGTAGAGGAACACCCAGTCGGGGTTCTCGTCGGCCAGCCACTGGGCCATCCGCACCGCCCCGTTCGAGCCCTCCCCGCCGGGCGACGGAATGATCTCGGCCCCGAAGGCCTCGAGCATCTGACGACGTTCCACCGTGACACTCTCGGGCAACACGATCTTGAGCTGATAGCCCTTGAGACGGCAGATCATGGCCAAGGCGATGCCCGTGTTACCCGACGACGGCTCGATGATCGTGCGCCCGGGGCTCAGCGTGCCGTCGGACTCGGCGGCCTCGATCATGGCCATGGCGATCCGGTCCTTCACCGAGCCAGCGGGGTTCTGCCCCTCCAGCTTGGCCAGGATCCGAACCTTCGGGTTCGGGCTGAGCTGGCTCACATCGACGATCGGCGTGTTGCCGATCAGGTCGAGAATCGAGTCGTACACCGCCATGGTCGGGCCTCCCCTTCGTCAGCCGCCGGCCACCGCGGGCAGGATGGCCACCTCGTCGCCGTCGGCGACCTTGGTGTCGAGCTTGTCGAGGAAGCGGATGTCCTCGTCGTTCACGTACACGTTCACGAAACGGCGGACGTCGCCGTTCTCGTCGACCAGGTTCGTCTCGAGCCCGGGATGGGCCGCGATCAGCGACTTCACCACATCGCCGATGGTGTCTCCCGCTGCCTCCACCGACGACTGGCCGCCGGCGGCGGGCCGGAGCACCGTGGGGAGTCGAACACTGACTGTTGGCACGTGAACACCTTTCGAACCGGGCCCGGCCTGACCGAACTCGGCCCTAACCGACCGGCCCGGACCAAACTCGACAAAGCCGAGCGGACTAGTAGGAAATCTATTGTGCCAACCCGACCTGCTCCTCCGCTATTCCGTTATCGAGAATCCGGTAGCTGTGCAGCTCGGGGTACCCCCAGCCGAGGGACACGATGACCCAGTGCCAGGTCGGCGGGATCAGGGGCTTCGACGCCTCGGCCACGTCGGTGGGCGACGGGTAGGCGGCGGTGTGGGTGTGAGAGTGCATCACCCCGATGATGTCGAGGCCATCGGCGTCGGCCCGCAGGGCGGCCTTGGCGTACTGCTGGCCGTCGAGGCGGTAGATGCGGCTCGACTCGGCCTCGTTGCGGATCGGAACGAATCGTTCGACGACGTCGCCGCCGCTCTCGCCGATGAGCAGCCCGCACCCTTCCAGGGGGTAGGCGTCCCAGGCCACCCCCAACATCTCGAGCCAGTGTCGTCGCTGCATGGTGAGCACGGCG
>CADEDH010000099.1:0-5554 GCA_902826025.1 uncultured Actinomycetes bacterium | reverse complement strand
GTTACGCTGGACGAATGGCCGTGAAGATGATCGCCACCAACAAAGCGGCCCGCCTGAACTACGACATCAGCGAGACCTTCGAGGCCGGCGTCGCCCTGCGGGGCAGCGAGGTGAAGTCGATGCGGGAGTCGAACGTCACCATCAAGGAGGCGTTCGCCCGCTTCGAGGGCCACGAGCTGTGGCTGCTCGGCCTCCACGTCGCCGCCTACTCCCGGGCCTCCACCCACGTGCCGGCCGACGCCACCCGCAAGCGCAAGCTGCTGCTGCACCGCCACGAACTGGACCGGCTCCGGGTGAAGGTCGAGCAAGACCGGCTCACCCTGGTGCCCATGGCCCTCTACTTCAAGGACAGCCGGGTCAAGCTGGAGCTCGGCCTCGGCCGGGGCCGACGCACAGTCGACAAGCGCCAGCTCATCGCCAAACGCGACGCCGACCGCGAGGCCCGCCGGGAGCTGGTGGCCCGCAGCCGCTGAGGCCACGGGCGCTACACTGGGTGGCACGCCCTCCTGGCGCAGCTCCTTGACATCTGGACGTTCGTATATCGCAGAGGTGCATCGTAACGATGGCGCCTCGACGACGGGGCTGATCGGTTTCGACGTTGAGACGAGATGTTGTGGGTGCGGCTCGAGTTGCTCAGACTCGTTAAACGGGGCACCAACAGAAGCGCCGAAAATCGGACTGACTTCGCTCTCGCCGCCTGATCTGATCAGGTAGTAAGAGGAATATCGCGAGCCGTGAGGCCACGCGGGGCCTGATCGCTGCAGCCCGGCAACAGAAGCAGTGATGGACGGCGGGAGAGACCGCTGACAGCAGGCAAAGACCGCTGACATCTGGGAAAGTCCAGGCGGCTCAGGCTGCGGTTCGCCGTAGTCGCCTAACCCGGTAGGTCGGTGGCCGTAAGGCCGGAAGCACGGGAACAGTCGTAGCGCCTGCAATGCCTGCTCAGCGGACGGGGGTTCGATTCCCCCCAGCTCCACTTCAGGGTTCAATCACGTCACGTCCAGGGTCATGCAGCGGTGGGTGAGAGCCATATGTGTCGATTCCGGTGGTCGGCGCCGGTTGGTTCTCGGGGACCGGAGCCGTGCGAATCAGCCGGGCCACCGGCGTGTCGATGCATCGAGTATCCGCTGAATCGCTTCGATGGTCAGTGCGGGGGCGTCCTGGTGGATGTTGTGCCCGGAGCCGGGCACGATCCTGACGGTTCCGTCGGGGGTGAGAGCGGCGTAGGCGTCTTGCTCGGCGCCCCACTGAGCTTCGACTGCTGCACTCCAGATCTTCTTGGAGGCATAGACGGCGGGGTCGTGGCGGAGGATCTCGAACGGGATGTTGGGCCACACTGTGACGAGATCCGCCTGGTCGGCACTTGCCGTTCCGTCCCATCGGGGCCGGAATTCCTCGGCATCGAACGTGCGGGCGAAGGCGGGTACCGTCGGGTCGAGGAGCACGACGCCGGCGATGTCGTCTGGGTGCTCACTGACGTAGAGGCGGATCGTCAGCCCTCCGATGCTGTGGCCAACAAGGACTACAGGCATCGGGATCTTGGCTGTGCCGAGCGTTCCTGCGAGAGACGAGGCGGCGCGCTGGGCGGTCATCATGGGCTCGCCCGTCGAGCGGCCGGTGCCGGGGTAGTCCCAGGCGCACGAACGGACGTGGGCACCGAGGTCGGCTCGGATCTGATCCCACGTGGCGGTGGTGAAGCCCATGCCGCCGAGGAAGACGACCGTCGGCGAGCCGGCGCCCCGACATTCGAGGTGCGTAGTTTCGCCGTCTACTTCGTAGAGGTCTGTGTTCGCCTGCCCGGGTGGGTTGTTGCTCGGTTGAGGTCCCCGGACTGTGTCGCCGGTGCGGACGATTCGCTCGTCACCCCATGGCCAGGGTCCACCTCGGGCGACCTGCGTGTCGCGGAACGCCATGGGGTACGTGCGGTCGGCGTCGGAGGTCGCCCGTGAGTCTTGAACCTGCAGGTGGAGGTGGGGCTCGTTGGTATGGCCGCTGTTCCCGACGGCGGCCAGGTGGTCGCCGCTTTGCACCTGATCGCCGATTCTGACGACTGCGCTGCCTTGTCGGAGGTGGGCGAGCACGACGAACCGGTTGTCGCCGATGTCGATCATCACCAGATTGGCCTGGTCTCCGTTGGTTCCGGGCGGGGTGTCAGCGTTGCCGTCGATGACCTCGACGATGCGTCCGTCGGCCGGAGCCAACACGGGTGCGGCAAAGCCGTCGTAATCCTCCAAGCGAGCCATGTCGCCAGCGGTGTGAGTCAGCCCGTTCGGTCCGAGCTTCCGGAAGTCCACTGCGTTGATCTCGTTGGGGGAGTGCCCGTTCACCAGGACACTGCTGCCAGCCCCGGTCACGAACCATTCACCAGCGAGCGGAGAGTCGAGCACAACCACCTCAGAGGGCGACGCCGAGATCGAAGCGAGTTGGAGCAGAACGAAGCCTGACAGAAGGGCCACGACGACATTCGTCCCCAAGAGAACGCGTCGACGAGGGAACAATGCGAGCGCCGCCAGGACGCCCAGGCCCACGACGCACGTCGCCACCAGACCCGTGAACTGGGATTCGGTGAGGCCATAATGGACGCGGGCGGAGTGGATAGCACCGGCCATGAGGGCACTTCCTATCAGCGTGCAGCACAGCCAGATGTTCAGGGCCTGCGCGAGGTGCGGCCTGAGTTCTCGGCGAAACGGGTGCCGAAGGAGTCCGAACTCGATCCGCCTTCGGTAGGCATCCAGCGCTCTCGCCGCGGCCAGACAGACGGGAAGGATCACGCAGATTGCCACCAGGGAGTCAAGCCATTTCCCGTATTCGTAGTAGACCTCGACGAAGACCACCAGAGCCCAGATCCCAAGGACCAGGTTGCGACTCGTGAGGCTGACCGTGCGACCGGTCGCAACGTCGGCAGCTGGCTGAGCGAGTGTCAGCGGCAAAGCCACCAGCGCGCCAGCGATGGTCATGCGGGACGAGGCGGCCAGGTCGGCGTGTGCCAGCCAGAACCAGCCGAACATGCATCCCATGAGGGCGGCAACCGCCCGGTTGCGCCATGAGGCCGCCACCGACCGGAAGACCCCGGGTTCATCGGGATCTGCGCCGAGCACGATGAGGAGGCCGAATACGATCAGGCCGTCGAGTCCCAGGCCGAGGACCGCGCCGACCAGGGTCACGCCGGCCAGCATCAGTATCGCCGACCGCCTTCGACCGCCGGGCCGCCCTGGTGGAACCAAGGGACCGCAACGTGCGGCAGCTGTTGGCGATGATGTGTCAGTTCTGGTCAGGAAAGCCATGGGGTCACTGTGAGCGTCCTCGGCGGGGTTGACGTCTCCGGCGTGGTGGTTCGAGCTGTATCGGAAGAACGATTCGCCGGGTCTGCATCTCCTTCTCATGGGAGAGGCCGTCGGGGCCGGCCCGGAGTACCGTCGCGGCATGAGCACCGCCGCGACCAACGCCTCTCGGTGGGTGCGGGTCGCCCCCCGGGATCGTCGGCGTGCGGTGGATGGCTTGGTTGCTCTGGTTCTCGCAGTAGCTGCGCTGATATCCGTCAAGGCCGTCTACGACGAGATGTCCGACATGGATGCCCTGTTCCGGGTGCCTCCGGCGCTACCGATCGTGATCTCCATGCTCGCACTGACCGCGCCGTTGGCATGGCGGCGGCGATACCCGTTGGGTGCAGCGGTGGCCGTGGTGGCAGCGTTCCTCGTGGCCCGGATCATGGTCGAGGTGCCCGAAGAGTCGGTCACGATGTTGGTGGCATTCGTTGCGTTCTACAGCGCCGCCGCCCACGGTCGCCGCCCTCTCGGCTCCTACGTCCTGCTCGCCTGTGAGCTGGCAGTACTGCTCCAAGTCGCCCGGGAGCTGTTCTTCGTCGGCTTCATGGCCGGGATGCACCCTCTCTCCCAAAGCTTCGAACTCGCCTTCAACGTTGTCATCTTCGGTTCGCCATGGGCCCTGGGAGCAGCGGTCCGTTCGTCTCGCAGTCGCGAGTCTCAGCTCGTCGAGCGCGCCGGCGAGCTGGTGCGAGAGCGGGAGCGGACTGCCGAACAGGCGGTGTTCGCAGAGCGGGTGCGGATTGCTCGCGAGCTGCACGATGTCGTCGCCCACCACGTAAGTGTGATGGGAGTGCAGGCCGGCGCGGCGCGACGGGTCATGGCACGCCAGCCGAAGGAAGCAGCAGAAGCGCTGGCCTCCGTCGAGCTGTCGAGCCGCACTGCGCTGCAGGAGATGCAGCGCTTGTTGGGCTTCCTGCGAAGCGAAGGCGACCAGGAGGACCACGGCTCGCAACCTGGCTTGGAACGGATAGCCGATCTGGTCGCGGAGTGGCAGCGTTCCGACCGCGAGATCACCCTCACCATCGAGGGCAAGCGACGAGACCTGCCGCCGACGCTCGACGTCTCCGCGTACCGGATCGTTCAAGAGGCGCTCACGAACTCTCGAAAACACTCGACAGGCCGGGCCGCTTCCGTACGGATCCACTACGGCCGCACGACGCTGGAACTTGAAGTGGTGGACGACGGTGCCGGCGCTTCAACCCCCGGGCCCCTTGGTCATGGCCTCATCGGCATGCGGGAGCGGACCGCTCTCCACGGCGGCCACGTGGAGATCGGATCTCGCCCCGGAGGCGGGTTCGGGGTTCTCGCCACATTCCCCCTGGCTGCGAACGTGACATGACGGTAACCGTCCTCCTGGTTGACGATCATGCGCTCGTACGAGCCGGGTTCCGGATGATCCTGAGCGCAGAGGACGGCCTGTGCGTCGTGGGCGAAGCCGAGGATGGGGCCGAAGCGATTCAGCTCGCTCGGTCCCTACGGCCGGACGTCGTTCTCATGGACATCCAGATGCCGCGACTCGATGGCGTTGAAGCGACCCGCCGGATCGTCGCCGACCCAGCCACCGAGAGCAGCGTCGTGATCCTGACGACGTTCGAACGCGACGACTACGTCTTCGAGGCACTCCGCGCCGGAGCGAGCGGCTTCCTACTCAAGAACGCCCCGCCCGAAGAACTCCTTCACGCAGTGCGCGTTGTCGCCGACGGCAACGCCATCCTCTCACCGTCTGTCACCCGCCGAGTGATCGAGCAGTACGCAGCGACAGCTCCGGCCTCCCAGAGCGTCAAAGACGAACTCGCCCGCCTCACCGACCGTGAACGTGACGTGCTCTGCGCGCTCGCAGCCGGCCAGAGCAACGCAGAAGCAGCCGCCACTCTCTACGTCGGCGAGGGAACCATAAAGACGCATGTGTCCCACATCCTCACCAAACTGGGGTTACGCGACCGCATGCAAGCTGTGGTTTTCGCCTACGAAAGCGGCCTGATAACGCCGGGACGGTGATTCCGTTCGGCGCAAGCGCCCAGCCGCTCGTAGAGAACGCCCGCTATCGCCACGATCCTTCATGACCTCGCGAGCACTCAACCCCCGGCCCGGTCCGCCCGCTCGGAAACGACGGCGCCGGCGTGGCTGCGAATCACGAGGGTCTTTGCGATGGCGGCCGTAGCAGGCGCTGAGAGCTGCCAGTGCTGGCCATTGCATGCGAGGATCCAGCAGCGCGCCAAAGGCGCGCC
>CADEDH010000098.1:5438-20123 GCA_902826025.1 uncultured Actinomycetes bacterium | reverse complement strand
GGCAGGAAGCCGTACTCGTCGCGCCGGGCCTCGGCCGGGTCGAGCCGGCCCACCACCCGGATGGCGCAGTTCGACACCACCCGCCGCTCCACCTCGCTCGCCGTCTGCTGCGCCCCCACCAGGATGATCCCCAGCGAGCGGCCCCGCTCGGCCACGTCGAGCAGGATCTCCTTGATCGGGCTCGACGAGTCCCGCGGGGCGTACTTGTTCAGCTCGTCGAGCACCACCACCTGGAGCGGCTTGGCCACCCCGCTGGCCTCCTTGGCGTCGAAGGCCTGGCGCAGCACCACCCCCACCACGAACCGCTTGGCCCGGTCGTGCAGGTTGTGGATGTCGATCACCGTCACCTGATGGGAGTCGAGATCGAGTGACCACTTGTCGGCGTCGGCGATGTCGGCCCGGATCAGGTGCTCCACGTGGCGGCGGGACGACGCCAGCCGGCGCACGAAGGCGTTGACCGTGCCCGTGCCCACGGCCCGCCCGGTCCACTGCTGGTCGGCCCCGGTGTCGCCGTCGAGCGGGATCAGCTTGTCTTCGATGGCGTCGACCAGCTGACCGAACGTGCGGATGGACCGGCCGTCGATGCTCACCGCCCCACCCCCGATGTCGGGCAACTGGGCCAGCTGGGCGGCCACCGCCTGGACCACGATCGTGTACTGCTGGCGCTCGTCCTCGGCGTCGGCGAACAGGAACGGGAGGAGACCCTGGCGGCAGAACTCGGCCACCGTCCACAGGAACGGCTGCACCCCCTGGTGGCGGGAGCCGGTGGCCGGGGTGGCGTTGGGGTCGTTCTTGCGGGGCGGGGCCAGGATGCCGACGTCGCGGAAGGGGCGGGCGCTGAGCCCCATGGCCCGGTACCGCTCGGCCCCCTCGGGGTCGAGGGCGGCGTTGGGGTAGTCGAGGAACAGCAGGTCCTCGCCCTTCACGTTGAAGATCAGGGCCTTGGTGTTGGCCGCCTCGGCCCCCAGCACACCCGAGGAGAACAGGGAGTACACGAGGAACGTGGCGTAGCTCGTCTTGGTGGCCACGCCCGAGATGCCCGAGATGTTCACATGGGCGCCTTTGGTGCCGTCCACGAAGTCGAGGTCGAGGTACACCGGCTCGCCCCCCCGGGACAGGCCGGCTGGGAGCTTGCGCTCCACGTCGTCGAACGACAGCGCCCGGTCCCGTTCGTCGGCCACCGCCAGGCGCACGGCGTCGCCCGGCAGCGGCGGCACCAACACCTCGGGCTCGAACCGGGTCGGTTGGATCAGGGCGGCCTCGCTCACCTCGGCCGGCAGCACCCCGTCGGCGATGAGGAAGACGTCGCTCTGGAACCGGGCCCCCTCGTGGCGGGCCCGGAGCTGGGTGACCACGCCGTAGATGGTGAGCCGCAGGCCGTCGGGGAGCATGCGGTCCACCGCCACCACGTCGTCGAGCTGGAGGGTGCAGCCGGGTGCCACCGCGACCCAGAACTCCAACGGGGTGGCATCATCGATTCCGATGACCCGCCCCACGATCGAATCGGGCGAGGGTTCCGCCATTCCAGAAAACCTAGACCGGTGGCGGGCCGGTGAGGCTGATGCCCCCGGGAGTCAAGCTGCTAACAACGCCTCGATCACCTGGGCCACGCCGTGCTCGGCGTGGTGGGGGGCCACGGCGTCGGCCGCGGCCAGCACGTGCTCGGCGGCGTTGGCCATGGCGAAGCCGGTGCCCACCCAGCGCAGCATGGCGAGATCGTTGGCGTGGTCGCCGAACGCGATGGTGTGGGCCTGGTCCACCCCGAGCTGGGCGCACAGCTGGCGCAGGGCCTCGGCCTTGGTGGCGTCGACCGCCGTCACCTCGACGAACTGAGCCCCCGACGTGGACACGCTCACCCCTTCGGGCATGTGCGGCTCCACCGCCGCCAGCCACTCGTAGGTGACGAGCCGGTCGTGGGCCACCAGCAGCTTCACGATCTCACCGGCCAGCAGGTCGAGCTCAGAGGTCACGGGTTCCCGACTACTGGCCACCACCGCCGGGTTGGTGGCCACCCGGTTGATCATCCACCGGTCGTCCTGGACCAGACCCGAGGCGCATTCCCAGGCCAGGCCGACGGTAGGGAAGGCGGCCCGCAGCCGGCCCACCACCAGGTCCACCAGCTCGGCGGAAAGGAGCCGCCGGACGGCGACCTCGTCCCGCTGGCGGTCGTACACGGTGGCCCCGTTGGAGCAGATCACCCAACGGACGCAGCGCAGGTCGGCCAGGATGGGCAGCGCCGTCCAGTGGCTGCGGCCGGTGGCCACCACCACCTCGATGCCGGCGGCGGCCGCCGCATCGAGCGCCGCTGCGGTCCGGCCGGCCACCCGCGAGTCGGGCCCGAGCAGGGTGCCGTCGAGGTCGGAGGCGAGCAGCTTCACCGGGTGCGGGATCATCGAGCGCCGACCCTACCTCGGCCGTCGGGCGGCCTGTGGATTGCAGGGGGACAACCGGTGGACGGGCAGTGAACATCTGGGGACTACGGAGAAATGCTGGGGACAACCGTGGGGATTGCCACAAACTCCTTGACCTGGGAAAACACATGTTGAAGGATCTACCACAGGCACCCGGCAGCGGCGGATGACCAGCTGAAGGAACAGGGGCGGAACGAGTCGGGCAACCGGGTCAGACCGCCACAAGATCCGACAGAGGGATTCCCCCGAGGGTCGGGTGCCCGGCAGGAACCAACCCCCCCTCGGGGGACCTCATGAGCGGCGGCCGACGGCTAAACGTCGGAAAGTGAGTGAGACCCCCACATGCACCCGGAGCGCGGCACACCGGCCCCCTCCGGGTCAACGGAAACTGCCCGCCGGCACAAGTCCGACGGGCAGTTGGCAAAGCTATCGAGCGAGCACAGTACTCCTGCGCAGATCGATAGTGGTGGATTCCGGCCGACCCTTCGACGCCCCCGAGGCGGCGGCAGCACCTGTCGCCACCCGGGGGCGTCGCACGTCGTCCCCACCGGCCCGGCCCGGCCGGTGGGGACCTGACGTAGCCGACCCTCTCGATGGCCGCCCGCCGCTGCCGCCGCCCCGGCTCCGACTAGAAGCCGACTTCCCGGAACAGGTCGAGCATGGCCTCCCACGAGCGCTCGTTCGTGAGCTCGTGGTACTCGATGCCGGGGACGCCGAGGGCGCCGGCGTCGGGGTTGGTGAAGCTGTGGGCGGCACCGCCGTACAGGTTCATGCGCCAGTCGACGCCACCGGCCCGCATCTCGGTCTCGAAGTCGACCCGCTGCTGGGCCGGGATGAGCGGGTCTTCAGCGCCGATGCACACCAGCACCTTGCCGGTGATGGCCGAGGCGTCGTCGGGCCGGACGGTGGCCAGGCCGGAGTGGAAGCCCACGACGGCGGCCAGGGGCGAGCCGCCCCGGGCCAACTCGAGGGCCATCGTGCCGCCGAAGCAGTGGCCGATGGCGGCCAGCTTGGAGGTATCGGTGCGGTCGCAGCCGGTCAGGACGTCCAGTCCGGCCTGGCCCAGGGCCCGGGTCTTGAGCGGGTCGCCCATGAGCGGGCCGAGGCGCTCCATCACCGCCGGCATGCCTTCGAGGCGTTTGCCGTCACCGATGTAGTCGAGGGCGAAGGTGACGTATCCCTGCTCCTCGGTGAGGCGACGGGCCCGGGCCTTGGCGTTGGCGTCGATGCCGGGACCCTCGTGGGCCACCAGAACCCCGGGTCGCTGGCCGCTCCCGTCGGGCACGGCGAGTTGGCCCACCAACCGCTGGCCGTCGCACTCGTACTCGATCTCTGAGATGTCCACCATCGGATCCCCCTGGGTTGTCGTGGTTGGGCGGAAAGGGCGGAACCTAGCAGTCCCGCTCCTGCTTGGGGTAGGCGAGGATGGCCAGGGCGGAGAACAGGTAACCGCCGCCGATCAGCAGCCACACATGGCGGAACGAGGCAACCGACTCCGTCGACCGGTCGCCCAGCAGGGCCACGGCGATCGCCACCCCGATCGCCCCCACCAGGCGCCGAATGGTCTGGAAGACGGCGTTCGCTCCGGCCAGGGACGTCTCGGGCAGGCCGGCCAGGGCGGCGTTGGTGACCACGATGCCCACCATGCCCGCCCCCACCCCGAAGGCCAGGAGGCCGGCGGCGTACCAGGTCCACAGGTCGGGCCCGGCCCCCACCCCGGCCACCCAGATCCCCATGCCCCCCGCCGACAGCAGGCCGCCGGCCACCAGGACCGTGCGGTAGCCGTGGGAGTCCGACCACCGGCCCACCGGGATCGACACGAAGCTGGCCACCATCCCCACCGCCACGGCCGTGCCCCCCACGAGGGCCGAGTAGCCCCAGACGTTCACCAGGAACAGGGGCGTGGTGAGGAACCAGGCCATGATCGCCATCTGGGTGCCGGCCTGGGACAGGTTGGCCACGGCGAAGCGCCGGTGGCGGAACAGGCCCAGGTCCACCAGGGGCGCTGCCGCCCGCAGGCACCGCTCCAGGAACAGCCCGGTGAGCACCACGGCGGCGGCCGCGCTCACCAGCACGCCTCGGCTGGTCCATCCCCAGCGGGGCCCCTGGAGGATGGAGAAGGTGACGAGGGCGATGGCGGCGGTGCCGACCACCGTGCCCACCAGGTCGATGCGGCCGGTGGCGTTCGGATCGCGGTGCTCGCGGAGGTAGCGGCGGCCCAGCACCAGGGTGGCGGCGGCCAGGGGGACGTTGAGCAGGAACGCCGGGCGCCAACCGATCGACTCGATGGCCACCGCCCCCAGGGTCGGCCCGGCGGCGGCCCCGGCGCTGGAGATGGTGCCCCACACGCCGATGGCGAGACCCCGCCGGTTGGCCGGGAACTCGGGCAGGATCAGGGCGATGGCGGTGGACGTGATCATGGCCGCTCCGCCGCCCTGTACCACGCGGGCCCCGATCAGCACGGCCGGGTTGGGGGCGGCCGCGGCCACCACCGAGACCAGCCCGAACAGGGCGGCGCCGAGCAGGAACACCCTGCGCCGGCCGTAGCGGTCGGCCAGCCGACCGGCCACCAGCAGCAAGGCGGCCGAGGCGATGGCGTTGCCGGATGAGACCCAGGCCAAGGTGGAGCGGGGGGTGTCGACGAAGTCCCGCTCGATGAAAGGAAAGGCGACGTTGGCCGCCATCGTGTCGAGGATGATCCCGAACGTGCCGGCCGACACCACGGCCAGCGCCACCCAGGCCGCCCGCATCGCCTGCCGGTCGGGCGGGGTGCCGCCGTCGGGCGGCGACGGGTCGAGGGCGTCGAGCGTCACGGCGGCGAACCTAGCCGGCCAGCCAGCGGAGATGCCTCTTCTCACCGCGGCGTCCGCCGGAGGCGACGTCTCGATCGCCTGGGCCCTGAATGCGGCCCGGAATGCGGTGTGGAGCCACCTGGCGGATCCAGCGGTGTTTCCTACTGGTTGGGCGAGCCGGCCGTGGCCGAGCTGTGGCCCGACGGTCGGCTGGTTGTGGACCACGGCGGGGGCTACATCTGCACCAGCGTCGTGACCCGGGCCAAGCCCGGCTCGACGCTCGCCATGAGCTGGCGGTTCCCCGACGAACCCGACAGGGCGGTGACGTTCGAGACGGGCGACGGTCCGGACAGTGAGGGATGCGTACTCGACCTCACCCACACCGGCCTGGGTGATCTGGCGGCGTCGTACCGCATCGGCTGGCTGGTCCACCTCACGTACCTGGAGGCAGCCGTTCACGGAACCCCGCTCCCCCTCGACCAGTTCTGGAACCTGCACGCCACGTTCGCCGCCCTGCACCTCTGACGCAGCGGACCGAAGGCCTTCGCTTGTTTCTTCTGATTTCTTTGGTTTTCAGGTTGCTAGACGAACTGACGTTCGCTACCATGCAGTTCTCCACCTCGTAGTGGACTCGAAGCCTCGGCGGCTTCCGGCCGGCGGTCCGTTGGATCCTCGCTGGCACCTCTTCCCCTGGTTCTACACATGGGTTGTGACAGTCACCGGCGGCTTGGGCAGCCGGGGCGGGAGGTTTCGGATGCACGAGGTTTCTCAGCGTTCACACGGAGACGCCATTCAGATGCTGCGCACCGCCGCAGCAGACATGCGAAGGTTGGATCTGTCCCGGCTCGATCCACTGGAGCTCGACGAGGTGGTTGCCGCTAGTCGGCTCGTCGAGCGGGCGACGGCGGCACTACTGCTCAGAGCGGCGCACCGGGCGGCCGATCTGGCGGCTGCCGGGGAGGGACCAGGCCCGGAAGCGATCCTGGGTGGGCGCGGCGCAGTGACGGCGTCGCTGGCGAGGGCCGAGGCGTGCCGGGCATCGGCCGCCACCGCGCTACCGTCGTTCGCATCGGCCCTGGCTGACGGTGCGATCGGCGCCGGCCACCTCGACGCCGTGGCTCGAGCCCTTCACCAGGCGGCCGACGCCGAGCGAGAGGCTCTCCTGGCGCGCGAGCGTTCGTTGCTGGAAGTGGCCGAGCGCCTGTCGGTCGACTCGTTCAGCCGGCACCTCAGCCGGGAGATCCAACGGGTGCGGGAGCAACTCGGTACCAACCGCGAGGCCCCGGAATCCGAACTCCGGCTGTGGGAGGGCCGTGGCGGTGTCGGCCGTCTGTCCGGGAGCTTCGCCCCCGAAGACTTCGAGCTGATCAGGTCGGCGGTCGAGGCGGAGATGTCCCGGCTGTGCCGACAGGCCGACGAGGCGGCCGAGACACCCGACGGCGTGGTGGAGCCGACACCCCTCGATGGTCGGCTGACGGCCCGGGCCCTTGTCAGCCGGCTCACGGCGCCCTCGTCGGCGGCACCGGTCGGCCGCCCATCGATCACGCTCGTCGTCGACGCCGCCACGTTGCTCGACGGCGAGGCCCACGATGCCACCGTGTGCGAGACCGACGGCGGCCTGCCGGTGCCGGTGGCCACGGCCCAGCGCTGCGCCTGCGACGCTGTGATCCGCAAGGTCGTGCTCGACGAGCGGGGAGTGCCGCTCGACGTGGGGCGCCGCTTCCGCACGGCCACCGACGCTCAGTGGGCCGCCCTGCGCACCTTGTACACCGGGTGCGCCTGGTACGGGTGCGACCGCCCGCTCAGCTGGTGCCAGGCCCACCACGTCATCCACTGGACGCCACCCCAGAACGGGCCTACCGACCTGGCCAACCTGGTGCCGCTCTGCAGCCGTCACCACCACCTGGCCCACGAGGGCGGCTGGCAGCTGGTACTGGAGCCCGACCGGGCGCTGCACCTCCACCAACCCGACGGCACCCGTTGGCGCACGGCCCGGCCCCACCGGGCGGGCGAGGCCCCGGACTGTCCGCTCACAGCGGACAGGCGGCGGGTGGCGGCCTGAGGCCGCCCGCTCCGCCCGACCGGCAGATCGTTCCTTGACAACTGAACAGGGGCCGCCCGGTCAGTAGGGCGACTCGTACGGGCTCGCCGGCGGGTCGGCCACTATCTCCACCGACACGGCATCGGCCTCCACCCACCACGGCCGCACCAGCTCGGTGTAGGGCGTGGCCGACGGCCGCCAAACCGCCCGCACCCGGACCCAGGTGTCGTCCGGGTAGGGGGCACCGGCTCCCCGCACGGCCACCTGGAGGGGGATGGCGTCGGCGGCGCAACAGCTCACGAGGAACCGGGTGAGGGCGAAGTCGGCGCCGGCCGGTAGGGCCGGGTCGTGGACCACGATCCCCGTCAGCTCCACCTCCACCCCGTCGAGCGACCGCTGGTCATCGGCCACCGCCCGGTTGAGGAACTCGAAGAGCGTGAGAGGCACCGGACCTTCGTCGGGCAACGGCTGGAACCCCGACCGGGGATCGGAGGGCACGTAGCCGGCAGCCCGGGCCGCGGCGGCCGCCCCCAGGCTGGTGGGCGCCACCGCCACCACGACCAGTAGGGGCAGACCCAACAACCAGCCGACCGTCGGGCCGGCGGCCCGGCGGGCCGAAGCCGGGTCTCTACGCTCCTGGCGGGCGGCGGCGGTCACCTCGACCGCCCCCAGCACCAGCAGCGCGACGGCCGCCGCCACCAGGGGCCAGCGCATGCGCTGCTGGACGAACCAGCCGAACTGCCCGCTCCAGACGAGACGGGCCACGCTGATCCCCAGGGTGACCAGCACCCCGGCCCGGCCGATGCGGTTCACAGCACCACCTGTCCCACCACGACGGCCGACAAGACGGCCACGGCGAAGCACAGCGGGGCGAAGCGGACGGTGAAGGCCCGGCCCAGGATGCCCGACTGCATGGCGATCAGCTTGAGGTCGATCACCGGCCCCACCACCAGGAACACCAGCCGGGAGGTGAGCGAGAACTGGGGCAGCCCCACCATCACGAAGGCGTCGGCCTCGGAGCAGATCGACAGCAGCACGGCCAGTACCGCCAGGGCGGCCACGGCCAGCACCTCGTTGCCGGCGACGGCGTCGAGGACGGAACGGGGGACCAGGAGCTGGATGGTCGCCGCCGCCATCGCCCCCACCACCAGCCACCCGCCGGCGTGTACGAGATCGCGGGAGGCGGCGTCGACGGCCCGGGCCCAGCGGGCGGCACCGTCGCCGTCGTGTCCGGCGTGCCGAAGGGAGGCCAGCAGGGTGCTGTCACCGCGCCGAGCCCACCAGCTCCCGACAGCCACCGCGGTGACGAACGAGGCGAGCAGCCGGGCCGCCACCATCCGGGGGTCGTTGGGGAAGGCGACGGCGGTAGCGGCGAGCACCACCGGGTTGATGGCCGGGGCCGCCAGCAGGAACGTGAGGGCCGCCGCCGGCGGGGTCCCGGCGGCGATCAGGCTCCCGGCTATGGGGACCGAACCGCACTCGCAGCCGGGCAGGGCCACTCCGGCCACCCCGGCCGCCGGCACGGCCAGGAACGGACGGCGTGGCACCACCCGCTGCACCAGCTCGGGCGACACGAAGGCGGCGATGATCCCGCTCAACACCACCCCCAGCACCAGGAACGGCAGGGCCTGGACGCACACGGAGACGAACAGGGTGGACCATAGGCGCACGTCATCGCCGTCGGCCCAGGCCACCCGACCCCGGCTCAGTGCGGCCAAGGCCAGCGGCACCGCCAGTACCGCCGGCCCGAATGCTCGCCGCCGTCGCCCATGATCTACATCGTGGTCGTGGTCGTGGTCGACATTGGGGCCGTGGCCCGATCGGAGGTCGCGGACGTGCTCCACGCACACGACGCTACCGGCCCCAGGGAGGTGGCGAAGAGATGCTGTCGCTTGCAGGCCCTCGCTGCTCTTACAATAATGATTCCTATTCTTCTACCAGCTCCGCCGCCCTCCTCCCCCAGGGACGCCGCCTCTCGTCTGCTCGACGAGATCGTGGGTCTCCCGACGTCGATCCACGGCACGTTGGCCGACCGGCTCTACCAGACCAGGGCCGGCGACGCCGAAGCGCTGGCCCCCGGGCCCACCGTCGACCAGTCACTCGGTCGGCTCGTGGGCCTGGCCACGGCATGCCACGCCCGGGCCGACCGCCCCTCGCCCGTCGACCGCAACCTCGCCCACCTCCACGTGGTCGGCGAGGTCGGCCGGCAGCTGGCGTCCGATCCGTCGCTGTCCCAGCGGGCGGCCGAGGTCCGTGAAGCCGCCGCCCGGGCCGAGGCGCTGCTGGAGCGATCGTACGCCAGCGATGCTCTCAGCCAGCCATGGCCGGCCGCCCTCCCCGCCCTGGCCCCCGGCCCGCCGGCCGGCAGAGGGCGACCCCTCAGCACCGCCGCCGACTGGTTGCTGGTTCCCACCCCGGCGCTGGACGATGACCAGCTACTGCGCCTGGCCCTCCTCCGCCTCGTCCTGGCCGGCTTCCCCTACCTCGCCAACTACGAGTTGCTGGTGGCCGGCGAGCTGGCCGCCGTCGCCGCCCTGGGCCGGGCCGACCATCGGCCGGTGGCGTTCTGCGGTGCCGGCGCCCTGCCCCTCACCGGCGTCATCCTCCACGTGCTGACCGGCGCCCACGTCGAGCTGATCGAGATCGACCCGGCCACCGCCGCGCTGGCCGCCGACCTGGGCCAGCGGCTGGCGGCCGCCGGCGTGCTCCGGGCCGGGGCGGTGACCATCCATCAGGCCGACGCCGCCACCATCGACCCCGCCCGGTACGCCACCGTGGTCACCGCCAGCCTCCTACCGTCGGCCACGATCCGGGCCGTCATGGCGGCCGTGGCCACCGTGCCGGCCGAGCGGGGGCGGCCACTGCTCGCCGTACGCTCGGCCGCCGGGCTGGCCGGCTGGTTCTGCTACGAGCCGGTGCCGCCGCACTGGGGCGAAGCGGCCGGGCTGTGCCACCGGGGCGCAGTGGTGCCGCTCACGTCGGTCTCCCTCGCCCCCGACCCGCCGCTCGGCACCGGCGCAGTGCCGATCGACAGCCCGGCTCTGCTGGCCGTGGCCCCGCCGGCCGTGCTCAACCGCACCGAGTTGTTCACCTGAATCGGTTGCCCCTCAGGTCTGGTCGCTGTCGGCGCCGCCGTGCACGTAGGCCCAACCGAAGCGGCCCTTGATGCACAGATGGCCGTTCGTGACCTCGTGGTCGGATGGCGACGTGACCTTCACGATCCGCTCGTCCTGCACGTGCAGCTCCAGGTTGCAGCCAACTCCGCAGTAGGAGCACACGGTGCGGGTGACCGAGTGCTCCTCCGGCCGCCAGTTGGCCGCCTGGCGCAGGTCGAACTCGGTCTTGAACTGCAGCGCGTTGGTAGGGCACACGGCCACGCAGTTGCCGCAGTAGACGCAGGCCGACTCGGGCAGGGCGGTGTCGAACTCGGTGCGGATCCGGGCCCCGAACCCTCGGCCGGCCACCGCGATGGCAAAGGTGTGCTGGGCGTCGTCGCCACAGGCCTCCACGCACTTGTAGCACAGCACGCAGCGGTCGTAGTCCCTGATGTAGAGGTCGTCCTGCACCCGCAGCGGCTCGTCCATCGTGGCCGGAGCGGGGCCGTAGCGCCCCGGGTCGGCCCCGTAGCGGGCCATCCACGGGTCGAGCTGGGGGGCCTGGTCGAGCTCCACGGCCGAGCCCAGGAACTCGAGCACCATCTTGCGGCTGTGCCGCACCCGCTCGGAGTCGGTCTGCACCGCCATCCCCGCCTCGGCCCGGCGGGAGCATGACGGCACCAGGGTGCGCGAACCCTCCAGTTCCACCACGCACACCCGGCACACATTGACCGGCGTGAGGTTGGGGGCGTAGCAGATGGTGGGGGTGTCGACCCCGGCGGCGGTGCAGGCATCGAGCACGGTGGACCCGGCCGGCACCTGGACCGGTTGGCCGTCGACTGTGATCGTGACGGGGGTCTCGCTCATGGCTGTCCTCCGATCAGGCCCAGGGCCAGCGCCGAGCGCACCGCGGTGGCCGCCGTGTGGCCCAGGCCGCAGATCGAGGCGTCCTTCATGGCCCGGTCGATCTCCTCCAGCAGGCCGGCCGGCGGGCCGTCGGGGGCGGCCAGCAGCTCGTGCTGGCGGGTGGTACCGACCCGGCACGGCACGCACTGGCCGCACGACTCGTGGCGGAAGAAGTCGGCGATGCGGTGCACCACGTCGGCCATGTCGACCGAGTCGTCGAACACCATCACCACGCCCGACCCCAGCGACACACCGGCGGCCCGGGCCCCCTCGAACGTGAGCGGCACGCTGAGGCCCTCGGGCCCCACGAAGCTCCCAGCGGCCCCGCCCAGCAGCACGGCCCGCAGCCGGCCCGATCCGGTGACGCCCCCGGCCAGGTCCACCAGATCGCCCAGGGTGGCGCCGAACGGCACCTCGTACAGCCCGGGCCGGGCCACCCGGCCCGACAGGCAGAACAGCTTGGTGCCGGTGGACCCCTCGGTGCCGATGGCGGCGTAGGTGGCGGCCCCGTCGAGCAGGATGCCGAGCACGTTGGCCAGGGTCTCGGGGTTGTTGATCACGGTGGGCCGGTCGAACAGGCCGTTGGTGACGGGGAACGGGGGCTTCTGGCGGGGCTCCCCCCGGAATCCCTCCAGCGAGTTGAACAACGCCGTCTCCTCGCCGCAGATGTAGGCCCCAGCCCCCCGCCGCAACTCGATGTCGAAATTGAAGCTCGAGCGGGCGATCCGCTCCCCCAGGAACCCGGCCGCCCGGGCCTGGGCCAGGGCGCCGGTGAGCCGCTCAGCCACCAGCGGGTACTCGCCCCGGAGGTAGATCCAGCCCCTGGCCGCCCCGGTGGCGAACCCGGCGATCGTTACCGCTTCGATCAGGGCGAAGGGGTCGTTCTCGAGCAGGATCCGGTCCTTGAACGTGCCCGGCTCCGACTCATCGGCGTTGACCACGATGTGCTTGGGGCTCCCGGGGGCGTTGGCCACGGCCCGCCATTTGGTGCCGGTGGGGAACGCGGCCCCGCCCCGGCCCATCAGCTTCGACGCCTCCAGCTCGGCGATCACGCCCTCCGTACCCAGGGTGAAGGCCCGGGTGAGGGCCCGGTAGCCTCCGGAGCCGATGTAAGCCTCC
The DNA here is from genome assembly GCA_902826025.1 of uncultured Actinomycetes bacterium. Classification (GTDB taxonomy): domain Bacteria; phylum Actinomycetota; class Acidimicrobiia; order Acidimicrobiales; family SZUA-35; genus CADEDH01. The sequence continues at coordinate 7,759 of CADEDH010000098.1, read as the reverse complement.
AGGCTGGTGGGGTCGACCACGCCGACCCGGCGCAGCAGCCGCAGGGTGGGGTCGCCGGCCTGGGGCACGAGCGGCGGATCGCCGTCGGCCGGGGTGTGGTCGGGCCGGCCCCGGCCCTGGACGAAGCAGGCCACGGGGCGCTCGCACTGGCCCAGGCACGGGCTCTCCTGCACCGGGCGCCCCTCGGCCCGGGCGGCGGCGATGACGTCGGCCGCCCCGGCGATCCGACACGCCGGGTCGACGCACACATGGAGCACGTCGCGGTCGTGACCGGGGTCGTCCACCCGAAACAGGTCGTAGAACGTGGCCACGCCGTAGGCCTCGGCCGGCGGCACCTGGAGGGTGTCGCAGATGTGGTTGAGGCCGCCGGGGCTGATCCATCCGGCGGTGTGCTGCAGGGCGTGGAGGGCCGGCAGGAGCAGGTGTCGCCGCTCGTTGCGCCGGGTGGTGCCCCCCACCACCAGCCGTTCGGACGGGGTCAGTACGGCCGGGCCCAGCGAGGCGCCGACCACGGCGTCGATGGCCGCCGCTTCGGCCTCGGTGGCCCGGTCCGGGCCCAGGTGGATGTCGGTCACGGGTGCCTAGTTAATCCGATCGATGCGGATCGCCGCTGCTTTGAACTCGGCGGTTCCCGACAGGGGGTCCCAGGTGTCGTTCGTGATCAGGTTGAGGTCCACCTCATCGGGAAAATGGAAGGTGGTGAACGTGAGCCCGGCCGGCAGGTCGGGCTGGAGCCGCACCGCCATCTCAACCGACCCACGGGGCGACGACACCAGCACCCGTTCACCGTCGGTGATCCCGAGACGGGCGGCGTCGGCCGGGTTGACGTCGAGTGCGTCGCCGGAGCGGATAGGTGAGGCGAACCCGTCGGACTGGACCCCGGTGTTGTAAGAGTCCAGCGCCCGGCCGGTGGTGAGCCGGAGCGGGAACTCGGCGGTCAGTTCTTCGGTGGGCCCGGCGTGGTGGACCACACTGAACGGGGACGGGCCCCGGCCGCCGAGATCGGGCTCCCACAGCCAGCCGTGGAGGAAGGGGCTACCCGGATGGTCCTCACTGGGGCACGGCCACTGCAGGCCGCCCTCGGCGTCGAGGCGGTCCCACGTCATGCCCCGGTGGAGCGGCGACAGCTGGCGGAGCTCCTCCCACAGATCGTGCGCCGTGGGCCGGCCCCAGTCGGCCCCCATGGCATTGGCCACGTCGGCCAGGATGTCGATGTCGTGGCGGGCCTCGCCCGGGGCCGGCACGGCGGCCCGCACCCGCTGCACCCGCCGCTCGCTGGAGGTGACCGTGCCTTCGGACTCGGCCCAGGCCACCGAGGCCGGGAATACAACGTCGGCCAACTCGGCGGTGCGGGTGAGGAAGATGTCCTGCACGATCAGGAGGTCGAGATCGCCCAGCACCTTGCGGGTGTGGGCCACGTCGGCCTCGGAGTCGGCCGGGTTCTCCCCGATGCAGTACACGGCCCGCAACTCGCCCCGGGCCATGGCCTCGAACATCAGCGTCAGGTGGAGGCCCGGCTCGGCCGGTACGGGCCGGCCGTACACGGCCTCGAAACGGGCCCGGGCCTCGGGATCGACCACGTCGGCGAACCCGGGCAGCTTGTTGGGCAGGGCGCCCATGTCGCCCCCGCCCTGCACGTTGTTCTGGCCCCGCAACGGCACCAGGCCCGAGCCCCAACGGCCCACGTGGCCCGTCAGCAACGCCAGGTTGCACAGGGCCAGCACGTTGTTGACGCCGTTGTGGTGCTCGGTGATGCCCAGCGTCCACAGGATCTGGGCCTTGTCGGCCTTGGCGTAGGCCTCGGCCATGTCGGCGATGGCGGACGCCGGCACTCCGGTGATGCGCTCGGCCTCGTCGAGCGTGTAGGGCTCGACAGCCGCCGCGTACTGGGCGAAGCCCGAGGTCGAGTGCTCGATGAAGGCCGGGTTGTGCCAGCCGTTGGCGATGATGTGGCGGCCCACGGCGTTGGCCAGGGCGATGTCGGTGCCCACGTCGAGCCCGAGCCAGGCGTCGGCGAACCGGGACGACGAGGTACGCCGGGGGTCGACGGCGTACATCCGGGCCCCGTTGTCGAGGCCCTTCATCACATGGTGGAAGAAGATGGGGTGGGCCTCACGGGCGTTGGAACCCCACAGCAGGATGACGTCGGCCTCGTGGATCTCCTGATAGGAGCACGTGCCGCCGCCCGCTCCGAACACTGTCGCCAGACCGACGACGGAGGGAGCGTGTCAAGTGCGGTTGCAGGAGTCGATGTTGTTGGAGCCGATGACGGACCGGGCGAAGCGCTGGGCGGCGTAGTTCACCTCGTTCGTGGCCTTGGA
>CADEDH010000098.1:0-5338 GCA_902826025.1 uncultured Actinomycetes bacterium | reverse complement strand
GCCCAGCTATTTTGGGCCGCAATGCGATGGTCGAAGCTCTTCATCCCCACCCTTCGAGACGCACCGGCCGATGCCGAGGCGCCGAGCCACGCCCTGCTGGTGCGGGGCGGGTTCATCCGCCAGCTCCACGCCGGGCACTACTCGATGCTGCCGCTGGGATGGAAGGTGCACCAGAAGGTGGCCGCCCTCGTGCGCCAGGAGATGGACGCCATCGGTGGCCAGGAGTTCTCCCTGCCCACCATGCACCCGGCCAGCATCTGGAAGCAGTCGGGCCGGTGGGACACGATGGGCGAGATCATGTTCCGCCTGAAAGACCGGCGCGACAACGATCTGGCCCTCGGCATCACGCACGAGGAGATCTTCGCCTTCGTGGCCACCGAGCTCAGCTCGTACCGCGAGCTCCCCCAGCTCTGGTACCAGGTCCAGACGAAGTTCCGCGACGAGGCCCGACCCAAGGCCGGCCTGCTCCGGGTGCGGGAGTTCGCCATGAAGGACTCCTACTCCTTCGACGTCGACTGGGCCGGCCTCGATGCCGCCTTCGAGGCCCACCACGCCGCCTACACCCGGATCTTCTCCCGCCTCGGTCTGCCCGCCTTCCCCGTGGAGGCCTCCAGCGGGGCCATGGGGGGCAACGCCTCCACCGAGTTCATGGTGCCCTGCGCCTCGGGCGAAGACGACGTCGTCCACTGCCCCAACTGCGACTACGCCGGCAACATCGAGCGGGCCACGTCCACCCTGCCCCCCGTGGCCGACGACGTACCCCCAGCCGAGCCCGAGCGGTTCCCCACCCCCGGCGTCCGCACGATCGCCGACCTGGAAACGTTCGAGGGCGGAGCGGCGGCCAACCGTCAGATCAAGACGCTGGTCATGATGATCGACTCCGAGGTCACCCTGGCCCTGCTCCGGGGCGACCACCAGCTCAACGAGCAGAAGCTGATCGACGCCACCGGGGCGGTGAAGCTCCGCCCGGCCGAGGCGGCCGAGACGCTGGCCGCGCTGGGGGCCAATCCCGGCTCGTTGGGAGCGGTGGGCGTGAGCGGTATCCGCATCGTGGCCGACGAGGCCCTGCGGGGCCGCACCAATATGACCACCGGGGCCAACACCGACGATTTCCACTACCGGGGCGTCGACATCGAGCGCGACATCACCGTCACCCAGTGGGCCGACCTGCGCCAGGTGAACGCCGGCGAGGCCTGCCCCAAGTGCGGGCACGAGCTGGAGCTGCTGCGCTGCGTGGAGACCGGCCACATCTTCAAGCTGGGCACGGTGTACGCCGAGAAGCTGGGCGTGATGGTCACCGACGCCGAGGGCCGCCAGCGGCCGGTGGTGATGGGCAGCTACGGCATCGGCATCGGACGCAACATGGCCACCGTGGCCGAGACCCACCACGACGACAAGGGCCTGATCTGGCCAGTGTCGATCGCCCCCTACGAAGTGGTGCTCACCGCGGTGTCGGTCGACGACACCACGATGGCGGCGGCCGAAGGCCTGTACGACGGGCTGCGGGCCCGGGGTATCGACGTACTGCTCGACGATCGGGATGCGCGGGCCGGGGTGAAGTTCGCCGACGCCGAGCTGATCGGGATCCCCTACCGGGTCACGCTCGGCCCCAAGGGGCTGGCCGCCGGTGAGGTGGAGCTGACCGCCCGGGCCACCGGCACCACCGAGCGGGTGGCCATCGACGCCCTGGTCGATCAGCTCGCCCCCACCATCATCGCCCAGCGCTGAGGCGCGGGCCCGGCTCGACATGTCAGGTGTGCAGTCGATCGAGCGGGCCTTCGCCGTGCTGCGGGCATTGGCCACCGGCCCGGCCGGGGTGACCGATCTGGCCGACCGCACCGGCCTACCCAAGAGCACGGTCAGCCGCCTGCTGGCCGCCCTGGAACGGGAAGGGGCGGTGGCCCAGGCCGGCAGCGGTGGCCACTACCGGCTGGGCCCGGTGCTGGCCGAGCTGGCCCCGGCGGCGGCCCCTGGCCTCAACCTGGCGGCACTGGCCCGCCCTCATCTGGCCGAGCTGACCCGGGTGACCGGCGAGACCAGCGGCCTGGCTGTGCTCGACGGCGGCGAGGTGGTGTACCTCGACCACGTCGACAGCGACGAGGCGGTCACGGTACGGGACTGGACCGGGGAGCGGGTTGCCGCCCACCTGGTGCCGTCGGGGTTGGCCCTCCTGGCCTGTGCCCGACCCGAGGTGGTGGAGCGGTACCTGGCCGGGCCCACCCCGCTGGCCCGGGCCACCGGCCGCAGCGTCACCGCCCCCGCCGCCATCCGCCGCCGGCTCGACGACGTGCGCCGGCAGGGGTGGATCTGGTTCCACCGGGAGTTCGACGACAGCTTGTGCTCGGTGGCGGCCCCGGTGTGCCGGGCCGACGGCACGGCGGTGGCCGCGCTCCACGTCCATGGTCCCGCCTACCGATTCCCGAGCGAGGCGGCCGACGAAGACGCCATCGGCCGCGCCGTGCGGGCCACCGCCGACCGTCTTGCGGCCCAGCTCGGCTGAGCCCATCAGAGCCAATAACCCGACACCGGAAGCCGGGATCGGCTGTACTGGCCGGTCTATGCCGAACGTCATCGAAGCCGCCGGCCTGACCAAACGCTACGGAGAGGTCATCGCCCTCGACGGGCTCGACCTGGCCGTGGCCGAGGGCACCGTGCTCGGGTTACTCGGCCCCAACGGGGCGGGTAAGACCACTGCTGTGTCCATCCTCACCACGCTCGTTGAGCCCGACGGCGGCACCGCCACGGTGGCCGGGGCCGACCTCATCCGCCAGCCGGGAGAGGTGCGGCGCCGGATCGGGTTGTCGGGCCAGTACGCGGCGGTAGACGAGCACCTCACCGGATTCGAGAACCTCGACATGATCGGCCGCCTCTACCGGATGGGTCGGCGCCCGGCCCGGGAACGGGCCCGGGAGCTGCTGGAGCGGTTCGATCTGGTGGAGGCGGGCGACCGACCGGTCAAGACCTACTCCGGCGGTATGCGGCGCCGGCTCGACCTGGCCGGCGCCCTGGTGGCGGCCCCGCCCGTGCTGTTCCTCGACGAGCCCACCACCGGCCTCGACCCCCGGAGCCGGAACGACCTGTGGGTCATCATCACCGAGTTGGTGGGCCACGGTTCCACCCTGTTGCTCACCACCCAATACCTCGACGAGGCCGACCAGCTGGCCGACGAGATCCTCGTCATCGACCACGGGCGGGCCATCGCCCAGGGCACGGCCGACGACATCAAGGGCATGGTGGGCGGTGAGAGGATCGAGGTGACGGTGGCCCATTCCGACGAGGCCGAGAAGGCCCGCTCGGTGCTGGCGCCGTTCGCCACGGGCCGCATCGAGAGCCACGGTGGCCGCGACACCACGCTGGTGGTGCCGATCACGGGCGGGGCCCCGGTGTTGACCCAGGCCCTGCGGGCCCTCGACGGCGACGGGATCGGGGTGCGCGACGTGATGCTGCGCCGCCCCACCCTCGACGACGCCTTCCTCGCACTCACCGGGCACGACACCGCCGCCGACGGAGGTGAGGACGATGACTGAGCTGCTGGCGTCCGTGGGCGACGGCCTCGTCATCGCCAAACGGAACCTGATCAAGATCCGCCGGGTGCCCGAGACCCTGGTGTTCGTGCTGATCTCGCCGATCATGTTCGTGCTGCTGTTCGCCTACGTCTTCGGCAGCGCCATCGACATCCCGGGCAGCTCCTACCGGGAGTTCCTGATCGGGGGGATCTTCGCCCAGACGATCGTGTTCGGCGCCACCTTCACCGGGGCCGGTCTGGCCGAGGACATGCAGAAGGGGATCATCAACCGGTTCCGGTCGCTGCCCATGTCCCGGGTGGCCGTGATCGCCGGCCGCACGGCCAGCGATGTGGTCTACAACGCCATCTCGCTCACCATCATGAGCATCACCGGGTTCCTGGTGGGCTGGCGGATCAACAACGGCATCCCCCGGGCCCTGGCCGCCTTCGCTCTGCTGCTGCTGTTCGCTTACGCCTTTTCGTGGGTGATGGCGCTGGTGGGGTTGATGGTGCCGAGCGTGGAGGTGGTCAACAACGCCAGCTTCATCGTGATCTTCCCCCTCACGTTCATCGCCAACACCTTCGTCCCCTCCGATGGGCTACCGGGGCCGCTGCGGGTCTTCGCCGAATGGAACCCGGTGTCGTCGGTCACCCAGGCCACCCGGGAGCTGTTCGGCAACATCCCGCCGGGGACCCCGGAGCCCGACGCCTGGCCCCTCCAACACCCGGTGCTCTACACGCTGATGTGGGTGGTGGCCATCATCGCCGTCTTCGCTCCCCTCTCGACCCGGCGGTATCGGCGGGCGACGCTGCGTTGACGCTGGGTTAAGGTCGACGTATGAAGGCCTTGCGACTGCTGGAGTGGAAGAGCGAGCCGGAGCTGGTGGAGGTGCCCAAGCCGACGCCGGGCCCGGGCCAGGTGGTGGTCCGGATCGGCGGGGCCGGGGCCTGCCATTCCGACCTGCACCTGATGCACGACTTCGCCGGCGGGCTGCCGTGGGGGCCGCCGTTCACGTTGGGCCACGAGAACGCCGGCTGGGTCGACTCGCTGGGAGCCGGTGTGACCACCGTGGCCGAGGGCGACGCCGTGGCCGTGTACGGGGCCTGGGGTTGCGGGCGGTGCTCGCGATGCCTGGCCGGGGTGGAGACGTACTGCGAGAACCCGGCGGCGGCGCCGGTGCCCGGTGGGGGCGGCGGGCTCGGACTCGACGGCGGCATGGCCGAGTACCTGCTGGTCCCGGCGGAGCGGCTGCTGGTACCGCTGCCGGCCAACCTGTCGCCGGCCATCGCCGCCCCGCTGACCGACGCCGGGCTCACCCCGTACCATGCCGTGCGGCGATCGTGGGCCAAGATGACGCCCGAGGCCACGGTGGTGGTGATCGGGGTGGGCGGCCTGGGCCACATGGGGGTGCAGATCGTGAAGGCCACCACGGCGGCCCGGGTGATCGCCGTCGATCCCCGGCCCGAGGCCCGGGAGCTGGCCACGGCCCACGGGGCCGACTACGTCCTCGACCCGGGCAGCGGCGAGACGGTGGCGGCCATCAAGGACCTCACCGGTGGTCGGGGGGCCGAGGTGACGCTCGACTTCGTGGGATCGGAAGACACGATCAACCTGGCCCGGGCGGCGGCCCGCCCGCTGGGCGACGCCACCATCGTGGGGATCGCCGGAGGCAGCGTGCCCCTGAGCTTCTTCTCCCAGCCCTACGAGGTGTCGATCCAGACGACGTACTGGGGCACCCGGCCCGAGCTGGTGGAGCTGTTCGACCTGGCCGCCCGGGGCCTGGTGACGGCCGAGACCACCACCTACTCCCTCGACGACGCCGTCAAGGCGTA
>CADEDH010000097.1 GCA_902826025.1 uncultured Actinomycetes bacterium | reverse complement strand
CGGCGGCTCCCCATCGCCGTTGGGGCCCCCACCCCACCGGCCCGGCCTGCGGCCGGTCGGGCGCACTCAGTCTTCGGGTGGGGGAGCGACGAAATCGATGAGCTGCTCCACGGCGCCGACGAGGGCTGGCTCCAGGTCTCGATAGCTGGAAACCCGGGACAGGAGGCGGGTCCACAGCTCGCCGGGGGTGCCGGAGAAACCGAGGGCCGTGCAGATGCCGGTCTTCCAATCGGTGCCCCGGGGGATCTCGGGCCAGGCCCGGATGCCGATCACTGCGGGGCGGATGGCCTGCCACACGTCGACGAAGGGGTGGCCCGTGATCAGCACCTGGGGATGGTCGACGGCGGCGGCCAGGCGGGATTCCTTGGAGTGGGTGACCAGGTGGTCGAGCAGCACGCCGAGGCGGCGCTCGGGGCCGGGGTCGAACTCCCGGATCACGGCGGCCAGGTCGTCGGCACCATGGAGGGGTTCCACCACGACACCCTCCACCCGCAGGTCGTCGCCCCACACCTTCTCCACCAGCTCAGCGTCGTGCAGCCCCTCCACCAGGATCCGGCTGGCCCGGGCCACCCGGGCCTTGTGACCGGGCACGGCCACCGAGCCGGAGGCGGTGAGCGCCCGGGGCGACCCGGCGCCGGGGGCAGCCGGCTTGGGTCGGACGAGCGTGACGATGGCCCCGTCGACCGAGAAGGCACCGTCGGCCACCGGGAACACCTGCTCCCGGCCGCTGGGTTGTCGCAGCTTCACCTGGGTACCGGAGAACGCCACCACGGTGCCCACCACACCCGACGTCCGGTGGCGCACTAAGAGGCCCTTGGAGGCTTCCAGGGTGGGGTACTTGGGAGCGGGGGCCCGCCGGCCGCCGCTCAGATCCATCGGTCCGCTCAGAATCCCCGACACGCTCCGCGACCCTACCGCCTGCCCGGAGCCCACGGGTCGATCCTCCCTGCGGCTAGGAGAGGAGACCGAGGGCCCTCGCATAGGGGACGACCATCAGCTCGTAGCCCAGATCGTTGGGGTGGAAGCGGTCGACGGCCAGGCGGTCCCGGCCCTCGGGTGTCGGTTCGGCCCATGGGTCGATCACCGTGAGGCCCCGCTCCCGGCCGGCGTTGTGCAGCGCCCTCGACGCCATCCGGGCCCGGGGCGAGCCGCCGGCCGGCCGGCCCACCACGGCGCCGTCGGGCAGCTCGGCCACGAGCCGGCGCAGCTGTTCCCGCAGGACGGTCGTCTCCTTGCCCCACACCAGGTCGTTCGTCCCGATGCAGCACACCACCAGGTCGGCCTCCAGGCCGGCTAGCGCCGGGAGCTGGCGGTCGAGGGCGTCGGCCACCCGGGCCCCCGACAGGGCCAGGTTCACCACCCGCCAGGCCGGGTCCCTGGCCAGCAGGCGGCGGTGGAGGCGACCGACGTAGCTCCGCTCAGGGGCTGAGGCCCCGATTCCGATGGCGGTGGAGTCGCCCACGGCCACCAGCAACGGCCCTTCGACCGCCGCCGCCTCCTGGTTCTGTATGTCCCACCAGGCGGTGTAGGGCTCGATCTGGGCCGTGGTGGTACGGATCCCGGTGTGGACGAGCGAGGCCAGCCGGACGGCCCGGGACAGGGGGCGGGGGGTGAGGCGGGGCACAGGATCGGCCATGGCCGTCCATGATGGCCGGACGCGGCGGCTGGACCGGGCATCCAGGTCACCCGTTCCCGCCGGAGCCATCGCCCCGCTAGTGTCGGCCCCGATGGCAGCCGTTGAGCCCCTCGACATCGACCACCTCCGCCACCTGAGCGGCATCAAGTGGAGCCGTTACGGCCCCGACGTGCTGCCGGCGTGGGTGGCCGACATGGACATCGCCCCGCCCCCGGTGGTGGTGGAGGTCTTGCAGCAACTCGTCAGCCGGGGAGACTTCGGCTACAACCGCCAGGCCCTCCTCCAGTTGCCCGATGCCTTTGCCCGGTGGCAGAGCGACCGGCACCGCTGGGTCATCGACCCGGCCGATGTGCGGGTCTTCTGCGACGTGCTGCACGCCATCGACACCGCCCTCTGGCTGCTCACCGGCCCCGGCGACGGGGTGGTGTTGTTCACCCCGATCTACCCCCCGTTCCTCAACGCCCTGTCCACCACCGGGCGGCGCCTGATCGACGTTCCCCTCGATCCCGACGGTTGGCGGCTCGACCCCGACCGCCTGGCCGCCGCCATCGACGACAGCACCCGGGCCATTCTGCTGTGCAATCCCCACAACCCGACCGGCCGGGTGTTCGACGAGAGCGAGCTGGCGGCGATCGCCCGGGTGGCCGAGGAGCACGACCTGCTGATCCTGAGCGACGAGGTGTGGGCCGACCTGGTGCACCCCGGAGCCACCCACCGCCCGATGGGCACGATCAGCCCCGAGGCGGCGGCCCGCACGCTCACCATCTCGGCTGCTTCCAAGGCGTTCAACCTGGCCGGATTGCGCTGCGCCGTGGCCCACGTGGGCCACGCCGGCCTGGCCGCCCGGCTGGCCGAGCTGCCGGCCCACCTGCTGGGGGCCGTCGGCACCCCGGGGGCCGAGGCCACGCTGGCGGCCTGGACCGCCGGCGCCCCCTGGCTGGAGGCGGTCCGGGGCCACCTGACCGAACGGCGGGACCAGCTGGCCCGGCGGCTGGCCGCCGACCTACCGGCGGTCGGCTTCGTCCCACCCGAGGCCACCTACCTGGCCTGGCTCGACCTCCGGCCCTACGGCCTGGGTGACAACCCGGCCGAGATCCTGCTCGACAAGGCGTCGGTGGCGCTGTCGGCCGGCCCCGACTTCGGCGTGCACGGCCTGGGACACGCCCGCTTCAACTTCGCCACCTCGGCCATCATTCTCGACCAGCTCGTCGACCGCCTGGCCGCTGCGCTGGCCTGATCCGGGGTCCGGCCCGGCAGGGCGTCGACCCAGCCCGATCCGGAGTACGACGCGGCGCCACCTGCGTCGATGCTGCTCCTATGCTGAGGCCCATCATGAGGGATGGACCTGGATCGCGCCTGGGGGGCTGGGCCCGGTCGCTCACGTTCACCGCCGTGCTCGGCCTGGTGGCGTCGGTGGCCGTGGTGGCCGGCGGCGCCCTCGCCGGTGCCGGCAGCCCCGGCTCGACCGGCCGGCTGTGGTCGGTGCCCTCGGTTCAGGTCCGCCCCGTCATCGGCCTCGTGCCAGCGCTGTTCCTGTTCTACGGCGGCCTGATCGGCCTGGTGCGGGCGTGGCTCCTGCTGCGCCGCCACCATCTCCGGGTGGGCCTGTCGCTCATCGGCCTCGCCGCCATCGTGGTGCTGTGGTCGGTCCCGCTGCTGATCGGGCCCCCGCTGGGCAGCCGCGACGTCTACGCCTACGCCGCCCAGGGCCGCCTGGCGGCCGAGGGCTACGACCCTTACCAGGAGGGTCCGGCCCGCCTCGGGCCCGACGATCCGGTGCTGGCCCCGGTAGACCCCCTCTACCGCGACGCCCCCGTGCCCTACGGGCCGGTGTTCGTGTTCGCCTCGTCGGCAATCGCCCAGTTCTCCGGCGATCAGGTGGTGGTGGCCGTCCTGGCCTACCGCCTCATCGCCGTGCTCGGCCTGCTGGTGGCTGCCGTCGGCGTCCACGACCTGGCCCGGGGTTTGGGGCGCGATCCCGTGGACGCCCTGGTGCTGGCGTTCGCCAACCCCCTGGTGCTGCTCCACCTCGTGTCGGGGGCCCACAACGAGGCGATGATGCTGGCCTTCCTGGTGGCGGGCGTGGCCGTGGGGCGCCGGGCCCGGTGGCGCCTGGCTGGCATCGCCCTGTGCGCCCTGGCCTCCGCCATCAAGTTGCCCGCCATCCTGGCCGTGGCCTTCCTCACCTGGCCCTGGCTCACCGAGACCGTGCCCTGGCGGGTGCGGGCGGCCCGGGCGGCGGCCAGCGCCACCCTCACCTTCGCCGTGATCGCCGCCGCCGGACGGCTCACCGGTTGGGGCTGGGGCTGGGTCGACGCCCTCACCGGCACCACCCCGGTGGATGCCTATCTCAGCATCACCCGTCTCCTGGGTGGTGCGGTGTCCATCGCCACCGGGGCCGACGTGACCGCCGCCCTCACCGTGGCCCGCCTGGCCGGCGTGGCCGTGGCCGTGGGCACCAGCCTGTGGCTGCTGTTCCGGCGTAGCCGGAGCTGGCCCCTGGCTCTGGCCTGGAGCCTCGTGATCTGGGCTGTGCTCCATCCCACCACCCAGCCCTGGTACCTCACCTGGGGCCTCATGCTGCTGGCCGCCAGCTCGGCCGGCCAGCGCAACCGGGCCCTGGTCACGAGCTGCGCCGTGGGGGCGTTCCTGGTGCTGCCGGTCGGTCCCCAGCTGGGCCTGCTCCTGCTCGACGGGAGTGGCAAGCTCACCCTGGCCCTGGCCGCCGCCCTGCTCGCCATCCTCACCGTCAACCCCCCTCCGGCCCGCCCGCCCCGCCTCCGCACCGGCCTCGATCCCGCCCTCGTCACCGTGGTGGTGCCCACCCGCAATGAGCGGGCCAATGTGGCCCCCCTCGTAGCCGCCATCGCCGGAGCCGGCCTGTCCCGGCCGGTGGAGGTGGTGTTCGTCGACGACAGTGACGACGGCACGGCCGACGAGGTGCTGGCCGTGGCCGCCACCGCCCCCATCCCGGTTCGGGTGCTGGCCCGGGTCCCGGAGGAGCGCTGGGGGGGTCTGGGCGGCGCCGTGGTCGACGGGTTCGATGTGGCCGCCGGGTCGGTGGCGGTGGTGATGGACGGTGACCTGCAACACCCGCCGGCCGTGATCGACCGCCTGGTGGAGGCACTCGACCAGGGCCACGACCTGGCCGTGGCCAGCCGCCGGGTGCCCGGCGGGGTGGAGGACCTCGGCCTCACCCCGGTGCGCCGGGTGCTGTCGAAGGCCGCCACGTGGGCGGCGTGGGGCGTGTTCCCGGTCCGGGTGGGCCGGGTGGCGGATCCCATGTCGGGCTACTTCGCCGTGCGCTTGAGCGGCGTCGACCTCGATCGCCTCAGCCCCGACGGGTTCAAGATCCTGGTGGAGCTGCTGGCCACCCACCCCGAGCTGACGCCGGTGGAGATCCCGTTCCGGTTCGAGGGCCGCCGCCAGGGCATGTCCAAGGCCTCCACCGCCCAGGCCGCCCGGTTCGCTGGCCACCTGGTGGACGTCAGGCTGCGGACGAGCTGGGTGTGGGCCGGGGCCGCCCTGCCCCAGCGGGTGTTCCGCTCGGCCTGAGCGCCGCCAGCACCGCCAGCCCGATCAGGGCGAGGAGGGCGGCGTCCCGGCCCAGGAGCAACAGGGCCGGCAGCGGCCGGCCCACGTCGGGCGGGCCGAACACGGTGAGTGTGACCCCGGTGACCGTGGTGGCCAGCGCCGTCAGGATCAGCAGCGGCCAGCGGTCGTCCCGCCGTGCGGGGGCGGCGCCCGCCTGGTTCCCGCCCAGCTGGAGGGCGGCCCACGGCGTCAGCCACAACAGGAACTGGGGCGACAGCAGGGGAGCGGTCACGATCAGGGCGGCGGTGGCCCCCAGCATGACCAGCGCCGGCCCGGCCGGCGTCTCCCGACCCGGGTCGGTCGGAGCGGCCGACCGGGTGCGGCGCACACCGGCGGCCAGGGCCACCACCACCGCCACCGTGATCACCCGGCCCGCCAGCACCAGGCGGGCATCGAGGTGGCCGATGCGGAAGGCGTCGAGCTGGAGCTCGGGCGGCGACGAGCCGAACAGGGCCACCAGCGAGCCGGGGATGCTCTCCAGATGCCACCCGGTGGCCCCCCGTAGCGACAGCACCTGGCGCACCGGATCGAGGCCGGCGCCGGCCCAGGCCAACCAGGCGACGCCGGCCGCCGCCATGGCCGCCAGCGAGGCGGCCGCCGCCCGGCTCCGGCCGATGGCCCACAGGGCGGCCACCAGGAGCGCCGGCCATACCTTGATCATCGCCCCGGCCGCCACCAGCGAGCCGACGGCGAGGTCGGCCGTCAACGTCGCCGGCCGAGCGATCTCTGACGTGGCGGCCCCGGTACCGGTCCGTGAGGTCAGAGTTCCCGGCCGGGAGGCGGGCGACAACGCCACCGCCACCGCCCCCACGGCGGCCAGTGTGGCCCACAGGTCGAACCGCAGCAGGCCCATGGGCACCAGTGGGAGGCCGAGCAGGAGGTAGGCACCGGCCGCCCGGTCGCCCCCCAGCCGCCGCACCAGAGCCGCCACCCCCAGGTCGACGGCCAACGACAGCGCCACCAGCAGGCGGTGGGTGCGCACCACCCCGCCCCCGGCCAAGACCTCGATCAGCACCACGCTCCCGGGTGGGTACTCCACCTCGTGGTCGGCGTAGGGGCGGCCCGGCTCGTCGGCCATCTGCTGGAACCGGGCCACGTCCCAGCCAGCCAGCTCCGTCTCCTGGTTGGTCCAGGGGCCGGCCGCCAGCACGGCGGCGGCCACCACCCGCACCGCCACAGCCAGGATCACGAGCCAGCGCACCGCTCCAGGCTGGAGGGCGGGGGTGCCGATTGCACCCCAAGGGGCGCGCCGCCCTACGGGGAACGGCCGGGGCGGGGAATGCCGGACCTGTCGTGCCGGTTTCCTGTTCGGTATCCTTCACACCGGCGGTTTCGACGTCGGCGGGCAGCGTCGCCCCCGCGGTCCGGCACGGCCGCCGGGAATTCCGGCCCCACACCCCACGGGCTCAGGCCCAGGAGTCGCACCATGACCACCACCGAGTCCACCGACGACCTCACCACCGCTGTGCCGCTCACTGTCACCGAATCGGCCCTGGCCACGGTGCTCGAGGTGCGGGCGGGCGAGGACGATCCGGCCGGCACGGCGCTGCGGGTGGCCATCACCGGGGCCAACATGACCGAGTTCGCCTATTCGCTCGATCTTGTGCCCGTCGCCGAGGCGGCCGACGACGACGCCGTCTACACCCAGGGCACCCACGGCGAGCTCACCGTGATCGTGCCCGCCGCCTCGGTCGACAACATGATGGGCGCCACGCTCGACGTGCCCTCCGCCAGCGGTGGCGGCGGGCTCGTGATCCGTAATCCCAACACCCCCGACCCCCTGGCCGGGCTGGACCTCGAGCTCACCGGCGAGCTGCCGGAGAAGGTGCAGGCCGTGCTCGACCAGGCCGTCAACCCCGCCCTGGCCGCCCACGGCGGCTTCGCCCGCCTGGTGGGAATCGACGGTTCACGGGTGTTCGTGACGATGGGCGGCGGGTGCCAGGGTTGCGCCGCCAGCGCCATGACCCTGCGCGACGGGATCAGGACCATGCTGATGGACGCCCTGCCCGAGATCACCGACGTGGTCGACGCCACCGATCACGCCGCCGGTGAGAACCCCTTCTACACCTGATGGTCGCCTGGCCCGGTGTCACAGGGCCGAACTAAGCTGAATGCAATCCGTCTACCCATGGGGGTTGTATGCGCGGCATCATTGCCTACGGGGCGTACCTGCCTTACTTCCGGCTCCAGAAGAGCGCCATCAGCAAGGCGCTGGGAACCGGAGGTGGCCGGGGCACCCGATCGGTGGCGTCGTACGACGAGGACGCCACGTCGATGGCAGTCGAGGTCAGCCGCACCCTGATGCGCAACGCCGGCGGGATCGTCCCCTCCAGCATCTATTTCGCCACCGCCACCCCGCCCTATATGGACAAGACGAACGCCACCGTGATCCACGCTGCGCTCGATCTCCCGTCCTACGTGTTCGCCGGCGACGTTGCCGGCTCGGCCCGTTCGGTCAACGTCGCCCTCCGCTCGGCTCTGGAGGGCTCCCGCCCCACGCTGGTGGTGGCGAGCGACGTACGCACCGGCCGTCCCGGCTCGGCCGACGAAGCCGGCACGGGCGATGCCGCCGTGGCCTGGCTCATCGGGTCCGACAGCGATGGCCCGGTGATCGCCGAGTGGCTGGGTGGCGCTTCGTCCACCGCCGAGTTCCTCGACCGCTGGCGCCAGCCGGGCTGGGACTACTCCCGGGTCTGGGAGGAGCGCTTCGGCGAGCACGCCTACCTGCCGCTGGTCACCGAGGCCGCCACGGCGGCGTTCAAGGAGTGCCAGCTCGAACCGTCCGACATCGATGCCGTGGTCGTGGCCGGGCTCCACACCCGGGCGGTGAAGGCGGCGGCCAAGGCGGCCGGGGTCGACGGCACCAAGGTGGCCGACGACCTGTTCGACGTGGTCGGCAACACCGGCACCCCCCATGCCGGCCTGGTGCTGGCCTCCGTGCTCGACAAGGCCGAGCCGGGCCAGACGATCATGGTGATCCACCTGGCCGACGGTGTCGACGTCGGGTTCTACCGCACCACCGACGCCATCGCCGGCTACACCCCGGTCAAGCCGGTCGCCGCCCAGGTCGCCGCCGGCAACGACTCGCTCGACTACAACACGTTCCTCACCTGGCGGGGCTTCCTCGACCGGGAGCCGCCCCGCCGGCCCGATCCCGATTCACCGGCTGCGCCGCCCTCGTTCCGGGGTGATCGCTGGAAGTACGCCTTCGTCGGGTCGAAGGACCGGTCGAGTGGCGCCATCCACCTCCCGCCCCAGCGGGTGTCGGTCAAGGGCGGCGCGGTGGACGACATGGAGCCGGTGCCGATGGCCGACGTGCCGGCCACCGTGATCACCTTCACCATCGATCGCCTGGCCTACTCCCTGTCCCCACCCGTGATCGCCGTGGTCATCGACTTCGACGGCGGCGGGCGGTTCCAGTGCCAGCTGACAGACGCCAGCCCCGAGAGCGTGAAGATCGGGGACCGGGTCCAGATGACCTTCCGTCGCCTGCTCACGGCGAACGGGATCCACAACTACTTCTGGAAGGCCCGCCCCGCGGAGTCCTGACCTGCACCGTTCGTCATCGATCAACCCATCACATCGCACGTAATCTCACGGAAGGCAAGGACACACATGGCTTCACGAGGCATCAAGGATCAGGTCGCCATCGTCGGTATGGGGTGCACCCCGTTCGGCGAGCACTGGGACAAGTCAGTTGAGGACATGCTGGTCGAGGCGAGCCAGGAAGCCTACGCCTCGGCCGGTATCAAGCAGGACGACATCGACGCCTACTGGTTCGGCACCCTGGGTTCGGGCGTCTCCGGCCTCACGCTCAGCCGGGCCCTGAAGATCGACTACAAGCCGGTCACCCGGGTCGAGAACATGTGCGCCACCGGCTCCGAGGCGTTCCGCAACGCCTGCTACGCCGTGGCCTCCGGCGCATATGACCTGGTGGCCGCCATCGGGGTCGAGAAGCTGAAGGACAACGGCATGTCGGGCCTGGTGTCGGCCGCCATCCCCGACGACGGCACCCGTCCCGACCTCACCGCCCCCGCCATGTTCTCCCTCCTGGCCCCCGCCTACGCCAAGAAGTACGGCGTCGACGAGGCCGAGATGAAAGACGTGCTCACCCGGATCGCCTGGAAGAACCACTTCAACGGCGCCCGCAACCCCCGGGCCCAGTTCCGCAAGGAGGTGGGCAAGGACGTCATCTGCAACGCCCCCCTCATCGCCGGCCAGCTCGGCATCTTCGACTGCTCCGGCGTGTCCGACGGGTCGGCCATGGCCATCATCTGCCGGGCCGAAGACGCCCACAAGTACACCGAGCACCCGCTGTACGTGAAGGCCCTGGCCTTCTCGGCCGGCCCCGCTGCCGGCCCGATCGACCCCGACTACGACTACACCACGTTCAACGAGGTGGTGGCGGCGGCCAAGGACGCCTACGTCCAGGCCGACATCACCGACCCCCGGGGCCAGCTGGCCATGGCCGAGGTGCACGACTGCTTCACTCCCACCGAGCTGGTGCTGATGGAGGACCTGGGCTTCGCCGACCGGGGCATGGGCTGGAAGGAGGTGCTGGCCGGGACGTACGACCTCGACGGCGAGCTTCCGATCAACCCCGACGGCGGCCTCAAGAGCTTCGGCCACCCGATCGGGGCGTCCGGCCTGCGGATGCTGTTCGAGTGCTGGCTCCAGCTCCGCCAGGAGGCCCCGGCCGATCGTCAGATCAAGTCGGTCACCGAGGGCGGCAAGAAGCTGGGCATGACCCACAACCTCGGCGGTGCCCCCGGCGAGTGCGTGAGCTTCGTGTCGATCGTGGGCAGCGAGCTGGGCTGAGGCCCCCCTCCGCCCATCATCGGATTCTGAGGAGCCTGAGCCGCACTGAGTGCGGCTCAGGCTCCTTTTTACGCAGGGCTGTAGGCGGCGCCGCCGTCGATCTTGAGCACGGCGCCGGTGGTGTAGGCGCTGGCGGCGCTGGCGAAGTACAGGGCGGCCCCCACCACCTCTTCGGGTTCCCCGCCCCGGAGCAACGTGATCTCGGTCTTGGCTCGCTCGGCGAACGCCTCCAGGTCCCACGCCTTGGAGATGTCGGTCATGAATGGGCCGGGCATGATGCAGTTCACCCGCACCTCGGGCCCATAGGTGCGGGCGAACGAGATCGTCATGTTGTTGAGGCCGGCCTTGGCCGCCCCGTAGGTGACCTCGACCTCGGTGGGCTTCACGGCGGCGATCGAGCTGACGTTGATGATCGAGCCGCCCCCGTCCCGCTTCATGCGATCGCCGAACAACGACATCAGCCGGAACGGGCCTCGCAGGTTGACCTCGATGACCTTGTCGAACAGGGCCTCGGTCACCTCCACCAGGGAGTTGTAGAGGGGCGACATGCCAGCGTTGTTGACCAGCACGTCGCACCGGCCGAACTCGGCGTAGACCGTCTCGAACAGGGCGTCGCACTGGGCCCAGTCGCCAACGTGGCAGGCGACGGGCACGGCCCGGCGGCCCGTCTCGGCGCTCACCGCCGCCGCCAGCTCCTCACAGGCCGGGAGCTTGCGGCTGGCGATCACCACGTCGGCTCCCTGCCGGGCGAACGCCTCCACCATGGCTTTGCCCAGGCCCCGGCTTCCGCCGGTCACCACGGCCACCTTGCCGGTGAGATCGAACAGCGACATCGGGTTGGTCACGTCGGTCATGGGCGCTGCCTTTCGTAGGGGAGGGAACGCCCGCATCATTCCCCCTCCCGCCGTCCCCCGCAATCCCGACCGGCGGTACAGGCGCCCCTTCTAGGATGGAGCGGTGCCGGCCCAGCTCCACGCCCGAGACCTCTCCGTCGAGCGGGGTGGCCTGACGGTCCTGAACGGGATCAGCCTCACCGTGTCCCCCGGCGATCGGATCGGCCTGGTCGGGCCGAACGGGGCCGGCAAGTCCACTCTCCTGCAGTTGCTGGCCGGGTGGCTGGAGCCGACGTCGGGCACGGTGGAGGCCACTCCGGCCGACGCCACCGTCGGCCTGCTGGCCCAGGAGCTCGACAGCCCCCCGGGGGAGACGGTGGCCGCCTACCTGGCCCGACGCACCGGGGTCGGTCCCGCCTCCGACGCCCTCGACCGGGCGGCCGACGCCCTGGCCGATGCCACCGCCGAGGCCTTCGAGCGTCACCAGGTGGCACTCGACCGCTGGCTCCGCCTGGGCGGAGCCGACCTGGCCGCCCGCCTGGCCGGTGCCCTGGCCGACGTGGGTTTCACCGCTCCCGGCCAGGACCGCTCGGAGGTGCCCACCGCCAGCCTTTCGGGCGGGGAACAGGCCCGGATCGGTCTGGCCGCCCTGCTGCTGGCCCGCTACGACGTGCTGCTCCTCGACGAGCCGACGAACAACCTCGACCAGCGGGGCCTGGCCCAGCTGGAGGAGGTGGTGCTGGCCTCGCCCGCCCCGCTGGTGGTGGTGTCGCACGACCGCCGGTTCCTGGAGCGGGTGGTGAACGCGGTGGTGGAACTCGACGACCACAGCCGTACCGCCGTGCGTTACAACGAGCCCTACCTCGGCTACCTGGCCGCTCGGGAGCTGGCCCGGGCCGAGGCCGAGCGCCGCTTCCAGAACTACCAGACCGACAAGGGCCGCCTCACCGACCGGGCCCGCCGCCAGCGTGACTGGGCCACCAAAGGGGTGAAGGCGGAGCGCAACCCTCCCGACAACGACCGGGCCGCCCGCGGCTTCCGGGTCGATCGCACCGAGAAGCTGGCGTCGAAGGCCCGCCAGACCGAGCGGGCCATGGAGCGCCTGGCCGTGGTGGACAAGCCCTGGGAGGCCTGGCAGCTCCGCTTCACCCTGGGTGGGGCCGAGCGGTCGGGCGACCTGGTGGCCGAGCTGGTCGACGGCGTTGTCCGCCGGGGTGATTTCACGCTGGGCCCGCTCACGGTCACGATCGGGGCCGGGGAGCGGTTGGCGGTGCTGGGGGGCAACGGAGCAGGCAAGAGCACCCTGCTCCGGGCCCTGTTCGGCCACATCCCGCTGAGTGCCGGGTCCCAGCGGGTGGGGCGCTCGGTGCTCGTGGGATGGCTCGACCAGACCCGCCCCGGCCACGACGACGCCGGGGGGTTCCTGACCGCCTTCGAGGCCGAGACCGGGCTGGTGTCGAACGAGGCCCGCAGCCTGCTGGCCAAGTTCGGTATCGGGGCCGACGATCTGACCCGGCCGTCGGCCCGGTGGTCGCCGGGGGAGCGGACCCGGGCTGCGCTGGCGAGCTTCGCCGCCCGGGGCGTCAACACGATCGTGCTCGACGAGCCGACCAACCACCTCGACCTCCCGGCCATCGAGCAGCTGGAGCAGGCGCTCACCCACTTCGAGGGCACCCTGCTCGTCGTCACCCATGACCGGGCCTTCCTCGACGGCCTCACCCTCACCCGCCGCCTCCAGCTCGACCGGGGCCAACTCGTCGCCGACGACCCCGTGTGATCAGCCGTCAGCGCCGGCCTGCACTCCCTAGCGGTCGTTCAGGGCGAAGTGCTGGTAGTCCTTGAGGGACCGCCAACGGCCGCCCCAACCCCAGCCGACGGCGTCGAAGGCGGCCACCACCTCGTCGTCATCCACGATCATCCCCGGCCGCACGTTCTCCCGGTCGGCGTAGACGGTGGCCAACTCGGGCAACACCACGTCGCCCTTGACGTAGGGGTTGATGAACGGGTTGATGTCGACGGCCAGGCCGTAGGCGTGCTCGGAGAACCGGGAGCTGCCCACCGCCGCCCGGCACACGAAGGCGCTGGTGTTGTTGCCGTCGCCGATGGGGGGAGCGTCAACCTCGGCCTGGGTCGTGATCCGCATCTCCTCGATCGGGTAGCGGGCCTCGAACAGGGTCTGGAACACGGCCACGACGTCGTCGGTCACGCCGACGTTCACGATCATCTCCCCGGTATGGGGCAGCCCGTCGAACCCCCAGAAGCCGAGCGTGAGGTAGCGCAGATCGACCACCTCCACCGGACAGCCCTCGCTCCAGGTGGACCGGCGCAGCGGGTCGCCCTCCAACGGGCCCACGGTGGCCTGGAACTGGCCGTCGGTCGGCGGGGCCAGCAGGTCGACGGTGGCGAAGCGGCGGTCGGCCAGCTCGGGCGGGGTGGTCTGGGGCGGGGCGTCGCCGTCGCTGTCGGTAGGCAACGTCCGCTGCCCCAGCCACGGGGGCCGCGTGGGCAGCGGGGCGTTCGTGCCCGGCGTCTGCTCCGGGGCCGTCGCCGCACCCGGCAGGGTCGTGGCGGAGCCACCGACGCCACCGGACTGACCCGGGCCGGGCACGGTGGCGGTGATCGGGGCGCCGGAGGTGCCGGGGGCGGTGGAGAGCCCGCTGGAGCTGCACGCAGCCACCAGCATCGCCGCCCCCATGATCAGCCCGATACACCACCCGGTGGTCCCTCGCACGAGCGGTCACGGTAACAAACGGGCCGGGAACCCGGTTGTCGGGGCAGACTGTGACCCATGGCCCGCAACGTGCTCGGAACCGAGCTGGAGCCCTGCTCCACCGACCCCCTCACCGGCTTCTACCGAGACGGGTGCTGCAACACCGGCGGCGACGACGCCGGCCTCCACGTGGTGTGCGCCGTCATGACCGAGGAGTTCCTCGAGTTCAGCGCCTCGGCCGGCAACGACCTGAGCACGCCCAACCCGGCGTACGGGTTCGCCGGGCTGAAGGCGGGCGACCGGTGGTGCCTCTGCGCCGCCCGCTGGGTGGAGGCCCTGGAGGCAGGCAAGGCCCCCCAGGTGGTACTGGCTTCCACCCACATGGCCATGCTCGAGTACTCGACCCTCGACGAGCTCCGGGCCTACGCCACCGATCCGGCCTGAACCGGTGGGCGGGGCCGCTCAGCGGCTGAGAGCGGTGGCGACGGTGGCGGCCACACCGGGACCGTCGAGGCCGAGACGGGCCAGGATCGTGTCGGCGTCGTCGTGGCGGATGAACTGATCGGGTACGCCCATGACCCGGACCTCGGTGCGGCCGGCCAGCTCCAGGGCGATCCGGCTGCCGATCCCGCCGTCGGCCAGGCCGTCCTCCACCGTGACGACCAGCCCGTGCCCGGCCGCGTCGTCCAGCATGGCCGGGTCGAGCGGCTTGGCCGCCCGAGGATCCCACACGGTGGCCGACACCCCGGCCTCGCCCAGCCGGGTGGCGGCATCGAGGGCGGCACCCAGCATCTTGCCCACCCCGATCAGGCACACCTCGGGCCCACCAGCCCGGACCCGCCGGGCCCGGAGGCCGGAACCGACCTGGTCGGGTGTGACCGACGGGGCAGCCGTCTTGGGCCACCGGATGCACACCGGGCCGTCGAGCTCGAGGGCGTCGGCCAGCATCTGCTGGAGCTCCTGGTACGACGAGGGACAGAAGATCGTCATCCCCGGCACCTTGGAGAACAGCACCATGTCGAGGATGCCGTGGTGCGACGGGCCGTCACTGCCCGTGACCCCCGCCCGGTCGAGGCAGAAGATCACCGGGAGCCCGTGCAGGCCGACGTCGAGGTTCACCTGGTCGAAGGCCCGGGTGGCGAAGGTGGAGTAGACGGCCACGACCGGACGTAGCCCGCCCATGGCCATGCCGGCGGCCGAGGTGACGGCGTGCTGCTCGGCGATGCCGACGTCGAAGCAGCGGTCGGGGAAGCGGTCGCGGAACGGGAGCAGGCCGGTCGAGTCGGGCATGGCGGCGGTGATGGCCACCAGCTCCGGGTGCTCCTCGCCCAGCTTCACCAGGCTCTCGGTGAAGGCCTCGGTGTAGCTGTCGAGCTTCTCGCCCGGCGGCGGGGTGGGCCGCACCTCACCGTCGAGGAACCGGGGGGAGGTGTCGTGCATGGCTTTGATCTGGTCGTTCTCGGCCGGGGCGTACCCCCGCCCCTTCTGGGTTTTCACGTGGAGCACCACGGGGCCCTCGAACTTCCCCGCGTTGACCAGGGCCGTCTCCAGCTCGGCGATGTCGTGGCCGTCGAACGGGCCCATGTAGCGCACGCCGAGCGGCTCGAAGAAGGCTTGGGGCTCGAACGCCTCCCGGATGGCGGCCTTCGACGCCTCGATGCCCTTGAGCGACACACCGCCGATGACGGGCAGTTTGGCCGCCATGCTCTCCAGCCGGCGCTGCCGGTTCATGTACACCGGGTTGGAGCGGATCTTGACCAGGCTCTCGCTCAGCAGCGACACGGTGGGGGCGTAGGAACGGCCGTTGTCGTTCAGCACGATCGTCACGTTGGCCCCCGAGTGCCCGAGGTTGTTCAGGCCCTCGAACGCCATGCCCCCGGTGAGCGAACCGTCGCCCAGTACGGCCACGATGCGGCGCCGCAGGGCCCCGCCGTTGGCCTGATGGGCCCCGCCGTTCGCCTGATGGGCGATGGCCAGCCCGTGGGCGTAGGCCAGCACGGTGGAGGCGTGGCTGTTCTCGATCCAGTCGTGGGGCGATTCGTCCCGGCACGGGTAGCCCGACATGCCGCCGCCCTTGCGGAGCCGCTCGAAGTGCTCCAGCCGTCCGGTGAGGAGCTTGTGCACGTAGGCCTGGTGACCCGTGTCGAACAGCAGCACGTCCTCGGGCGAGTCGAGCACCCGATGAAGGGCCACGGTGAGCTCCACGATGCCCAGGTTCGACCCGAGGTGGCCCCCGGTCTTGTTCACCGTGGCCACGATGAACTCCCGGATCTCGGCGCAAAGATCCACCAGCTGGCGACTGCTGAGCGGGCGCAGGTCGGCCGGCTCCTGGATGGTCTCGAGAATCATGTTGTGGTCACCTCGACCGCCCACCGTATTGGCATGTACCGCCCACGGTATCGCCGCTACCCGGAGGCCGGGAGGTCAGTCATCGTGTCCGGTTCGGGAACTGGCGTTCTGCCGGCGCCGGAACGTCCTACGACTCACACTTGGCCATGAAGGAGGCTTCGTCGACGATCACCCGTGTCACCTTGCCCGCTGCCACCAGTCCCCGGTCGTCGTGGGCGGAGACGGTGAAGAACAGCTTGCGTCCGGCCACCTTCTCCAGCGTCGCCTCCGCCGTCACCAGGCGCCCCACTGGGCTGGCGGCCACGTGATCGAGCCGCACCTGGATGCCAACGGTGGTCATCCCGGGGTCGAGATGGTCGACCACGGCGGCCACCGTGGCCTCCTCGCACAGGGCCAGCAGGCGGGGCGTGGCCAGCACCAGCACCGAGCCGGAGCCCACGGCCGATGCGGTATCGGCGTCGGAGACCGTGAGCGAGCGGGTGGCGACTAGGCCTGACTCTGGTGACATCCCACTACCGTGCCCTGCCCGCCCGGGGCAGGTCAACCCTGCATCTGGCCCTGTTCGGGGGGTCGATACCCGCCCGCCGGGGTCAGGGCCGACGGCTCCTGACTTCAGGGCCGGCCCCCCGGGGTCGGTAGGATTGGCTGATGATAGAGCAGGACCTGTTGGACGACGTGCTGGCGGTGGCGCTGAGTCGGGGCGCCGACTTCGCCGAGGTCTTCGCCGAGGACGTCCGGCGGGGCTCGGTGAGCCTCGACGACGGCCGGATCGAGAGCCTGGCCTCCAGCCGCGATCGGGGCGCCGGCATCCGGGTGGTAGCCGGCGAGAGCACCGGCTTCGCCCACACCGCCGACCTGTCGCCCCGGGGGCTGCGGGCGGCGGCCGAGGCGGCAGCGGCCGCAGTGAAGGGCGGCACGGCCACTCCCACCAAGGTGAGCGGCATCGCCACCACGCCGGGCCGGGTGCTCCAGGCTCCCGAGGATGTGGCCAAGGCCACCAAGGTGAACCTGCTGCGCCGGGCCGAGGAGGTGGCCCGAGCTGCCGACCAGGCCATAACCCAGGTCAGCGCTCGCTACGCCGACACCCGGCGCCGCATCCTGGTGGCCAACTCCGAAGGTGTGCTGGCCGGCGACGACCAGACCAAGACCCTGTTCTCCGTGTCGTGCGTGGCCACCGGAGACACCGGCCTGCAGACCGGGCACGAGACCGTGGGGCTGTCGATCGGATTCGAACTGTTCGACCGGTACGACGTCGAGGCTTTGGCCGTCCGGGCGGCGGAACGGGCCCTCACCAAGCTGAAGGCCATCCCGGCGCCGTCGGGCACGCTGCCGGTGGTGATCGGCCCCGGCTCCGGTGGGGTGCTGTTCCACGAGGCCTGCGGTCACGGCCTGGAGGCCGACCTGGTGCGGAAGGGGGCCTCGGCCTTCGCCAACCGGCTGGGCGAGCAGGTGGCGTCGCCCCTGGTCACGCTGATCGACGACGGCACGATGGCCGAGGAGTGGGGCCAGTTCGCCATCGACGACGAAGGGGCCCTGGCCCGGCGCAACGTGCTGATCGAGAACGGCGTGCTGGTCGACTACCTGTGGGACGGGATGCGGGCCCGCCAGGAGGGCCGGGCGCCGTCGGGCAACGGCCGGCGCATGAGCTACCGCCACCTGCCGATGGTGCGGATGACCAACACCTACCTGGCCGGCGGCCAGACCGACCCCGACGACATCATCGCCAGCGTCGACCACGGCGTCTACGTGGCCCGCCTCGGCGGCGGCCAGGTCAACACCGCCTCGGGCGACTTCGTCTTCGGCATGGTCGAGGCCTACCTCATCGAGGACGGCAAGCTCACCGCCCCGCTACGGGAGGGCCAGCTGATCGGCAACGGCCCCCGGGTGCTGCAGCTGATCGAAGCCGTGGGCAACGACTTCGAGATGGGTCCCCCCGGCACCTGTGGCAAGGACGGGCAGGGCGTGCCGGTGGGCGACGGCGTCCCCACCCTCAAGGTGGCCGAGCTCACCATCGGCGGCACGGCGGCATGAGGCCCGACGATCTGTTGGCCCTGGCCCGCCGGGTGGTAGACCAGGCACGCCCCGGCGAGGAGATCGAGGTGGCGTGCTCCTACGGCGACTCGCGCTCGATCCGGGTGTACGACGGCGAGGTGGAGTCGCTCACCTCGGCCGACAACACCGGCATCGGGGTGCGGGTGTTGATCGACGGCCGGGAGGGGTTCGCCAGCGCCGGCTCGCTCGACGACGACGTGGTGGCCGACATGCTGGCCGAAGCGCGCGACAACGCCCAGTTCGCCGAGGCCGATCCGTACGTGGGTATCGCCCGTCCCGATGGGGTGACGGCGGTGGACGTGGAGCTGTGGCGTGACGGCGTGAACTCCGTCTCCATGGACGACAAGATCGCCCTGGCCCTGGAGTTGGAGCGCCGGGTTAGGGCCGCCAGCCCGGCCGTCACCGGGGTCCGGGTGGCCGGCTACAGCGACAGTGCCGGAGCGTTCGCCCTGGCCAGCACGGCGGGGATCGAGGTGGCCACCGAGGCCACGTCGGCCAGCGTGTCGGTGCAGGCCCTGGCCGTCGATGGGGCCCGCACTCAGACCGGCTACGCCTACGACGGGGCCCGCGACCCCCGCGACCTCGACCTCGACAAGGTGGTCCGCCGGGCCGTGGCCCACGCCGTGGAGATGATCGGGGCCTCCAAGCCGGCCACGGCCACCGTGGAACTGGTGCTCGATCCCCATCTCGCCGCCACCGTGGTGGGCCTGGTGGCTGGCACGCTCACCGGCGACCGCGTGCTGAAGGGCCGCTCGCCGTTCGTGAACCGGGTGGGGGAGCTGGTGGCGTCGCCCGCCCTCACCGTGGCCGACGACGCCACCGACCCCGCCTCGCTGGGGGCCGACTCCCACGACGGCGAAGGGCTGGCCACGCGACGGGTGCCGCTGGTGGTCGACGGTGTGCTGCAGGGTTTCCTGCACGACTCCTACACCGGGCGTCGCTCCGGCGCCGGGTCCACCGGTTCGGCCGTTCGGGGCACCCGCGGTCTGCCGGGGCCCGGCATCCACGCCCTCCACATCGACGCCGGTACCAGCGGCGACCTGGAAGAGCTGATCGCCAGGACCGATCTCGGCGTGCTGGTGTTCAGCCTGGCCGGCCTGCACAGCGGGGTGAACGCGGTGTCGGGCGACTTCTCGGTGGGGGTTGAGGGCCGCATGATCCGTAACGGCCAGCTGGCCGAGCCGATAAGCGAGTGCACGGTGGGGTCCACGCTGCAGCGTCTCCTGCTCGACATCAGCGCCGTGGGCAGCGACCTGACCCACCTGCCCAACGGGGTCAGCACCCCGTCGTTGAAGATCGGTGGCGTCACCTTGTCGGGGGCGTCGGCATGACGCCGCCGCCGCCTCCTCCTGCCGTCGAGCATCATCCCCATCTGGCCGATCCGCTGGAGCCGGGCTGGGTCCGGGTCGACATGCACAGCCACACCATGTGGTCGGGCGACTGCACCACCACCCCCGACGAGCTGGCCGCCGCGGTGGAAGCGGCCCAGCTCCACGTGCTGTGCATCACCGACCACAACGTCACGGCCGGGGCCGAGCGCCTGGCCCACGAGCTGCCGTGCCGGGTGATCATCGGCGAGGAGCTGCGGGTGGGGCAGGGCGAGATCATCGGACTGTTCCTCAGTGAGCGGATCCCGTCGGGCGTGGGCCTGCTGGAAGCGGCCCGCCGCATCAAGGACCAGGGCGGCGTGGTCTACATCCCCCATCCGTTCGATCCGCTGCGCAACTGCCTGCGCCCCCACGAGATCGACCTGCTGGTGGCCGAGGGCCTGGTGGACGCGATCGAGGGCCACAACTCGAAGACCAGCCTGCGGTCCCTCAACGAGCAGGCCGTGACCTACGGCGAGGCCAACGGGCTGGCGGTGGGGGCGGGGAGCGACTCCCACGTGCCGTCGTCGATCGGCTCGGGCTATGTGGCCATGCCCGACTTCAGCGGTCCTCAGGAGTTCCTGGCCGCCCTGCGCCAGGGGCAGGTGGTCGGCCACTTCTTCGACAAGGCCCGCCCCTGGACCCCCCGTATCGTTCCCTCCATCGAGGACCCCATCGCCCGCTAGCCCCTAGCTGGAGTCCGAGGGCGTCACCGGTGACGGCCCAGGACACCAGAACGGGGTTGGCGGGATCAGCGGAGCAGGAGCTCGATCGGGCCGCTGGCCTGGTGGCGCAGGGCGATCACGGCGTCGGCTGCGGGGAGGGCCACGGTGACGGCCCCATCGTCGACGGCCAGCACCCGGCCCGGGGCGGCCAGGGGCTCGGCCACCACCGAGCCGAGCTCGTCAACGGTCACTGCCACCAGCTCCACCTCGTCGCCCGGCTCCATCGGAGGGAGGGCAGCCGGCGCGGCCAGCGCCACCGCCCGCTCGCCCGGGCGCAGCCCGAGCCGCCCGGCGGCCGGTGACGAGGGGGCCGACGGGGCAGCGGGCGACGGACCACCGTCGACGGCCGGGTTGGCGCCCCCACCCCGCCTCGGCTCCGGCTCGGTGGCCGTCGGTGGTCGGTGAGCTCCGCTCAGGGCCCGGACCGGCGACAGCACAGCGGCCAGAGGCCCGGCCCCAGCCCCGCCGGCACCGATCAAACCGCCGGCCAGCAGGGCGAGCGCCATGGTGGCTGCACGGTGGCGGCGCCGCCGGCGCAGGCGGACCCGCAGCCGGACGATCGGGGGCACCGGCCCGGGCTCAGGCCGAGGTGGGGCCGAAAGAGGGAAGGGCCGGGGGTCGGGCGGGGCGGACGGGGATCGGGGCATGGGACTTCCCTCGGGCGGGTGACCGGTTGGGGGGAAGTGTCAGCCCCGGATGGCGGGGCGG
>CADEDH010000096.1 GCA_902826025.1 uncultured Actinomycetes bacterium | reverse complement strand
TTCCGCGGCGTCCAGGCCAACCTGGGCGAGGTGGTGGCCTGGCGCAACATGCTGTGGGCCCTGTCCGACGCCATGTGCAAGAGCCCCGACCCGTGGGTGGGCGACGCCGTGCAGCCGTCGATGGCGGCCGGCATGGCCTACCGGGCCCTGGTGCCAACGATCTACCCCCGCATCGGCGACATCATCAACCAGGTGGTGGCGAGCGGCCTGATCTACGTGAACTCCAACGCCGCGGACTTCAAGTCGAGCGAGATCCGCCCCTACCTCGACAAGTACGTGCGGGGTTCCAACGGCATCGAGGCCATGGACCGGATCAAGATCATGAAGCTGCTGTGGGACGCCACGTCGAGCGAGTTCGGCGGCCGCCACCGGCTGTACGAGATGAACTACGCCGGCAACAACGAGCAGATCAAGGTCGAGACGCTGGTCGTGGCTCAGATGATGGGGGCCATGGACCAGATGGAGGCCATGGCCGACCAGTGCATGTCGGAGTACGACATCAACGGGTGGACCACGCCCGACTTCGTCAACCCCGGGCCCGACGTCTCCCTCGTGGGACGCGACTGGGCGTGATGTCATGAACCCGATCCGACCGATCGACTGGAGCCAGGCGTTCTCCACCCGCGAGGGCGGTTACAAGGGCCAGATGCTGTACAGCGGCGAGAGCTGCCACATCATCGCCACCCTCGTGCCCCCGGGCGTGGAGGGTCCGCCCACCCACATCCACACCAGCGACCAGCTCTACTTCATCGTGGAAGGCGAGCTGGAGGTCGAGCTCGGGACCGAGGTGCGCCGGCTCACGGCCGGCGAGGGTCTCCTGATCCCCGCCGGCCTGCCGCACCACAACCGGAACGTGGGCGACCGGCCCGAGACCCACCTGGAGGTCATCGCCCCCGGGATCCGGGCCGGATCGCCGCTGGCCACCTTCGTGGAGGGGCCCGTCACCGAGGGCTCCTACGACACCGGGGGCCGGAGCTACGTGCTCCAGGGCCCCGATCTCGACCAACGGGACCGGGCGTTCAAGATGTCCTGGCTCATCAACCGGGCCTGCGGGTCCGAGCATGCCGGTATCTACGTGGCCGACATGGCCCCCGGGGCCCGGGGGCCGGCCAGCCACGTGCACGACTTCGACCAGTTCTACTTCGTGCTGTCGGGCAGCCTGGAGGTCGATGTCGCCCTCCAGCACCACACGGTGGGGCCCAACACCCTGGTGGTGCTGCCCGCGGGCGTGCCCCACAGCCAGGGCAACCCGAGCGAGGTGCCGGAGCGGCACCTGGCCGTGCTGGTGCCCGACCCCCGCTGCCCAACTCGGCCGAGCATCCCTGGGACACGGTGGTGGATTTCGGCGTGGCCGCCCGCCAGCTGCACTGAGGACCGGCGGGGAGATATCCCCGCCGGTTTTCTCGGCCGCGCGATCCGACCTGGTCTCCGGGGACGTTAGCTTTCCCCGGATGATGAGACGAGTATTCGTTTTGACGCTCACCGCCACTGCTCTGGTGCTAGCCGGTTGTGGCAACGGCTCCGCCGACGACGACACCACCCGTGACTCCGCCGGAGCCATCGTCGAGGGCGGCGACGTCGGCGCCTTCGCAATCAAGATCGGGGACTGCCTGGGCGGTGGCGTGACAGGCGAGATCCAGTCGGTCGACGGAGTGCCCTGCGACCAACCGCACCAGAACGAGGTCTACTACGCCCTGACCGTCCCCGAGGGCGATGGCACGTTCCCCGGAGCCGAGGTGCTGCAGGACCAGGCCGACCAGGCTTGTCTCGACGCGTTCGAGGGTTTCGTCGGTATCGCCTTCGGGCAGTCCGCCTACGAGATCAGCACCCTGACCCCGACGCAAGCCTCGTGGGACGATTCCACCCAGAAGGACCGGGAGATCCTGTGCCTGATCGGCCAGGCCGAGGGCACGCTCACCACCGGCACAGCCAAGGGCACCGCCAAGTAGGCGATAGAGCGGTAGTGGGGTGCCGCCCACGGGCCTGCGTGGCCCCAGGCGCCTCCGCCGGCTGAGCCGTCTTTGAGGCGGGCCCGGTGGGCCCGCTACGGTCGCCGTCCATGACCGTCATCGGGCCGCTGAGTGGACTGCGAGTGGTTGAGGTGGCCGGCGGGGTGCCGGCCGCTCTCTGCTCCCGCCTCCTCCGGGGGTTCGGGGCCGAGGTGGTCCGGGCCGAAGCTCCAGACCACGGCGAGAGCCCAGGTCTGACGGTGGCCCAACAGGCGTTCCTGCTACCGGGGGCCCGTCGGGTGCTGATGCCCGACCCGGCTGCCCTGGCCGACCTGGTGGCCGGGGCCGACGTCGTGGTGGAGGACAGCGGACCCGGATTTCTGGAGCGAGCCGGGCTGCCCGGCGCCCGCCGGCCCGGCCGCGCCGATCTGGTGGTCACCTCCATCTCCCCGTTCGGCCACACCGGCCCCCGGGCCGGTTGGGCCGCCACCAGCGCCGTCCAGTACGCCGCCGGGGGGCTGATGTCGCTGACCGGCGAACCTCACCGTCCACCGCTGGTCACCGGCGGTGATCAGGCCTGGATGTTCGGAGGCCTGCAGGCGTTCGCCGCCACCGTGGTGGCATTGCTCGGCCGGTGGCGCCGGGGCCGGGGCGACTGGCTCGACCTGTCGCTCCAGGAGCTGGCGGCATCTATCCCCGAGCTCTACGGCCCCATGAGCGAGTACGAGCTGGCGGCGCCGGTGGCCCGGGCCGGCAACAGCGTGCGGGCCGTGTGGGGCGTGTACCACTGCGCCGACGGCTTCGCCGGGGTGTGCTGTCTCGAGCGCCAGGTGCCGGCGTTCTTCGCCCTCCTGGGGTCGGAGGTGCAGGGCGATCCCGACTTCGCCGATCCGACGTCCCGGGCCGCCCACGACGACGAGCTCCTGGCCCACGTGCTCCCGTTCATGCTGGAGCACACGAAGGACGAGCTGGTGGCACTCAGCCCCGAGCACCGCGTGCCGTTCGGAGCTGTCCGCACCCCCCGGGAGCTGCTGGCCGACGAGGCCTTCGGCCAGCGGGGCTTCCTCGACCGGGTGGCAACCCCCTGGGGGGAGGCCACCGTACCCGGCCGCCCGTTCCCCGGCCTGGGGTGGCGGCCAGCAGGCCCGGTCGACCCCGAGCCCGTGGCCGCCACCGCCGGGGCTGCGGCCTGGCACTCCGCCGGGTGGCGGGCCACAGCTCCCGCCGACGACCGGGCCACCGGCAACGGGGCGACAGCGGCTCCCCTGGCCGGCCTCCGGGTGCTCGACCTCACGATGATGTGGGCCGGGCCCTACGCCACCAAGCTCCTGGCCGAGACCGGCGCCGATGTGATCAAGATCGAGTCGCCCCGGGCCTGGGACAACATCCGCACCCTGGTCCGCCAGGATCCGTCGATCGCCGACCCCTGGAACTCGGCCTACTACTTCAACGAGTACAACCATTCCAAGCGGTCGCTGACCCTGGACCTGGCCCAGGAGGCCGGCCGCCAGGTCTTCCTGCGGCTGGTGGCCGGGGCCGACGTGGTGGTCGAGAACTACCGGGCCGACGTGCTCGACAACCTGGGCCTCGGCTACGACGTCCTGCGGGCGGCCAACGAGCGGATCGTGCTGGTGTCGATGGCCGGGTTCGGCAAGACCGGGCCCCTCGCCCGCCACGTCGGGTTCGGGCCGATCATCGAGATGATGTCGGGTCTGATGTCGCTCACCGGGTACGGCGACGACGGGATACCGGTCAAGTCCGGCGTGTCTTACGGCGACCCGGTGGGAGGCGCCAGCGCCGTGGCCGCCGTGGCTCTGGCCCTGCTCCAGCGGGAGCGCACCGGTACCGGCTGCCACGTCGACCTGGCCCAGCGGGAGGCAGCGGCCGTTCTGGCCGGGCCGGCCTTCGCCGAGGCGTCACTCGGGCTGGGCCCAGACGGCGACGGCGGCGGGCCGACCCACTGGGGCAACCGCCATCCGGACATGGCCCCCCAGGGCAGCTACCGGGCGGCCGGAGACGATGCCTGGGTGGTGGTGTCGGCCCGCCACGACGCCGACTGGCGGGCCCTGGCCGCCGTCATCGGCCGACCCGACCTGGCCGACCTCACCCTGGCCGATCGGCGGGCCGCCCACGACGACCTCGACGACACGATCAGCGCCTGGACGGCGGGCCGCCCGGCCGACGCTGCCGCCGCCGAACTCCAGGCCGCCGGTGTGCCGGCCGCCGCCGTGATCGACACCCTGGCCATCCACGACGATCCCCAGCTCGTCGCCCGGGGGTTCTGGCGTCAGGTCCCCAATCCCAAGATGCGGCCCTACCGCCAGAGCGGCCCGACGTGGCGGTTCGCCGACGCCCCGGCCCACCAGATGCGCCGCTCGCCCTGGTTCGGCGAACACAACACCGAGATCCTGACCGAGCTCGGCCTCACCCTGGCCGAGCAGGCCGCCCTGGCCGACGCTCAGGTCATCGCCGACGCCCCTGTCAACCCCTCCGTCGGCTGACCAAACTGTCGAACTGTGGCGCCAGGAGCTGCATTCTGCGCGCTGACGCCACAGTTCCCTTCGGAGCGGACGGGCGGGGGCTACCGACCCCGGTGCTCTCCGGTGGAATGATCGAAGCGCTCGTAGTGCTGGCGCAGCAGGTCGACGCCGTAATCGCCCCCGTTGGGGGCCCGGACGATGCTGTGCACGTGGTTGCGGGACGGCACCGTATTGTCGAACACGATGCCGGGATGATGGTCGAACTCGATCAGCACCACCGGGCTCTGGACCCGGTAGTAGAACGGCCCGTCGTCGCCCTGGGACCCCATCCAGGCGAACCATGTCTCGTCCAGATGCTCGCCGACCAGGCCCAGGTGCACGCCGGCATGGGAGGGGGCGGTCCAGCCCGTGTACGTACCCACCAGGTACAGCAGGAGCCGACGCTGGGCGTCGGTCAGCTCGTCGCCCCGGATCCCGGCGACGGGCACCACGGCGTTGTCCTTGAAGGCGCCGGCCACCATCCGCCCGTCGATCGGATGGCTCAGCTCCGGTGGCAGGTTGCCGGGGGCGATCGACGGGTGGAGCACCGCCCGGGCCTGCTGGGGGCCGTCGAGCGAGCGGATCAGGTTGAGCCCGGCCCGTTCCTCGGGGCCGAAGATCGACTGGCCGGCGTTGGGGCCGTCATGGGTCCAGCACGGCTCGGACCCCATGAAGCTCGGCGTGAGCACGAGCTGGTCGCCCAGCACCAGGGCGTTGAGATTCAGGTGGTGGCCGTCGATCTGCCAGCCCCACGGCTCGTCGGCCAACGGGTTCCCGAACAGGGAGAAGAAGTAGGGCCACTCCCCGAAGTCCTCCGTCTTGCCCGTCAAGCCGACCAGGTAGCCGTTCAGCCGCATGACCTCTCGGGCCTTCACGTAGGCGTCGGGCGACAGGCTGGCCGCCATCACGTCGAGGGCGGCCTGGCGCTGGGCCGGGGTGAGCGCCTCCAACAACAGGCCGTGGCGGAACACGTTGGGGTGGATGTTGAACCACGACCGCTTCTCGGGGGCGTCGAGGGGAAACACCAGCCGCTGGCGGGTCGCGGCGTCGAGTTCGGCCAGCAGCCGCTGGGCCGCTTCCAGCACCGGAGCGGTGGATGCCCCGGTGGGGGTGAGAGGGAAAAGCCCGGGCCGGATCGTGCCGTCGGCCGTGATTCCCACCAGGGGCTCGTCGAGCACCCCGCTCAGCGACGCGATCATCTGGGCCAGCAGGGGCGACGGGGCCGACACCGGAGTGCGAGCCGACATCGCCGGCCGGTCGGCCAGCCCGAATGACGTCCAGTCGACCATCATTCGGCCCCCAGCGCAGCGTGGGCCGCCAGGAGGGTGTCGAGGTGGTCCTGGGGGCTGCGACCGGCGCCCCGACCCGAGGCCAGGCACACGTGGGTCACGCCCTGGGCCGCCAGCTCGTCGAGGCGGGCCCGCCACTCGTCCGGGGTGCCGGAGGCCACCGGCATGAGGATCTCCACCGGCGGCGCCGGTCGCCCGGTCTCGGCCGCCAGCTCCCCCAGCCGAGCCACGGCGGCGCCCAGGTCCTCGGCCGGCGTCAGCAGGGCGATCCAACCGTCACCCATCTCAGCCACCCGACGCAGCGACCGTTCCTGGCTACCCGACCCGATCCACAGCGGCACCGAGCCCGATGCCGGCCGGGGGTTGATGCCCACCCGGTCGAGCCGGTGCCACCGGCCCTCGAACGTCACCGAGTGCTCGGCCCACAGGGTCCGCATCAGCGCGATCTGCTCCTCCAACCGGCGGCCCCGGTTGGTGAAGTCCTGGCCCAGCCCCTCGTACTCGGCGTGGTTCCAGCCCACGCCAACCCCCAGCACGAGCCGGGACCCGGACAGCCGGTCGAGCGTTGCGGCCTGCTTGGCCGCCAGCACGGCGCTGCGCTGGGGCAGGATCAGCACCCGGGGCCGGAACACGATCCGCTCGGTCACCCCGGCCAGGAAGCTGAACAGCGAGAAGACCTCGTGGAAGGGGTCGTCGATCAGGTAGGGGGCCGACGGGAACCCGCCCACCGGGCCGTCGAAGCGGGACGCCTCGGCCCCGAGGATGTGATCGAAGGCGGTGAGATAGGCGAAGCCGGCGTCCTCCACCGACTGGCCGAAGTGGCGGATGAACCCCGGATCGTCACCGATCTCGGCCTGGGGGTAGACGGCTCCGAACTCCACTGGTCCTCCTGGCTCACACCGGAGGCACCCTCGCCCCGGATCATTCTGATCCTAATCAGTTGACGGGATCAGAAGGTGAGAACCGTGCGGGCACCTTCACCCCGGTGGAGCAGCTCGAACGCCTCGTTCACCCCGTCGAGGGGCATGGTGCGGGTGACGATCTCGTCCAGCCGGAGCAGGCCCTGCTGGTAGAAGGAGAGGTACCGGGGGATGTCGAAACGGAACCGGTTGCCGCCCATGCGACAGGTCTGGATCGTGCACTCAGGGCGGATGGCACCGTAGGGGATCTCGAACACCGAACCGTCGGGCGGCACGCCCACGATCGTGCAGGTGCCCCGCACGGCCAGCACCTCGGCCGCCTGGCGGACCAGGGCCGGCACGCCCACCGCCTCGAAGGCATGGTCGACCCCCCGGCCCCCGGTGAGCTCGCGCACGGCGGCCACCGCGTCGCCGGCGCTGGCGTCGACCACGTCGGTGGCGCCCAGCGAGCGGGCCAGGTCCAGCTTGTCGGCCAGGCGGTCGACGGCGATGATCCGACCGGCCCGGGCGATGGCCGCCCCCTGGACGATCGACAGGCCCACCCCGCCGCAGCCGAACACGGCCACGGTCTGGCCCGGCTCCACCCGGGCCGTGCGGAGCGCCGCCCCCACCCCGGTGAGCACGCCACAGCCCACCAGGCAGGCCACCTCGAGCGGGATCTCGGGGTCAATGCGCACCACCGAGTTCTCGTGCACCAGCATCTGCTCGGCGAACGTGCCGAGGTTGAGGAACCCCCGCACGGTCTCGTCGCCGGCCCGGAGGCGGGGGCTGGCCCCCCGGGGCCGGGCGGTGGGGTTGGCCGTGCACACGTTGGGGTGGCCCGACAGGCACTGCTCGCACTGGCCGCAGAACCCGGACAGGCAGGTGACCACATGGTCGCCCGGCTTCACGTGGGTGACGAGCGGGCCCACGGCCTCCACCACGCCGGCCCCTTCGTGGCCCAACACCAGCGGGCCCCGGCCCCCCATCACCGTTCCCTCCAGGATGTGGAGGTCGCTGTGGCACACGCCACTGGCCACGGTGCGGACGAGGATCTCGCGGTCCACCGGGGCGTCGATGAGCAGCTCGCCGATCTCCATCGGCGCATTGACCTCACGGAAGATGGCAGCACGCATGGAGGAGGACCATACCGACCGGGCTTCCCCGGCGCCAGCCTCCGGGGCCCACCCCCGGGTGGGCCGTCCTCTGGCCGCCTCGGGCCCGAGGCGCTACCGTGCCGGGGCCGGATTCCCCCCAACCGGCAGACCGACGAAAGGAAACCTGGCCGTGGCCATGACCGACGAACAGCGGCGGGAAGCAGCATCCGCCCTGGTCCAAGCAGAGCTCACCAGGAACTGGATGGAGCCCATCACCCTCACCTACGAGGGGGCCGACATCGAAGACGCCTACGCCATCGGCCAGATGGTCACCGATCAGAAGGTGGCGCTGGGCCGAGTGGTGAAAGGCCACAAGGTGGGTCTCACCTCCAAGGCCATGCGGGAGCGCACCGGGGCCACCGAGCCCGACTACGGCACGATCTTCGACAACTGGTTCGTCGACGAGGGCTCCCAGGTGTCGATGAGCACGCTCAACACCCCGCTGGTGGAGATCGAGCTGTCCTTCGTGCTCGGTTCCGACCTGGGCGGCCCCACCGTCAACGCCGTCGACGTGATCCGGGCCACCGAGTTCATCCTGCCCTCGGTGGAAGTGGTCGACAGCCGCTTCTCCAAGCGCGGCCTGCCCGGCGTGGTCGACTCCATCTCCGATGCCGCCTCCTGCGGCTTCATCATCGTGGGCGGCAACCCGGTCGCCCTGGGCGAGGTCGACATCCGCCACGTGGGCGGTGCCCTCTACAAGAACGGCGTGATCGAGGAGTCGGGCACGGCGGCCGCCGTGATGGGCAATCCGATCAACTCGGTGGCGTGGCTGGCCCGCAAGCTCCACGAGTTCGGGGTGCACATGGAGGCCGGCCACACCGTGTTGTCGGGCTCGTTCATCCGGGCCCATCCGATCCAGGCCGGGGACACCTTCGTGGCCGACTTCGGCCCGCTGGGCCAGATCAGCTTCGGCATGATCGAGTAGGGCAACCGGCAACCCTGCGATCTGTGGCGTCTGGCGCTGGATTCTGCGCGCTGGCGCCACAGATCGCCCGGGGTGTCGTCAGGCCAGGGCGGCGGCGCCAGCTTCGGCCACCACGGTGTCGTCCTGGGCCGAGCCACCCGACACACCGATCGCACCCACCAGCTCGTCGCCCGAGCGGATCGGCACCCCACCGCCGAAGATGATCAGCCGGGGGGTGTGGGTGATGCCGTGGACCAGCGCCGGCTCCTCGGCGATCATCGGCCACCAGTTGCCGCTGGGCATGCCCCCGAAACCGGTGACGGTGAACGCCTTGTTGGCGGCGATGCCCGCCGACAGCCGGGGTGCGCCGTCCATACGGGCCGACACGATCGGTTCACCCGACGGGTCGGTGACCACGATGCAGAAGGCGATGCCCATGTCACCGGCTTTGGCCAGTGCGGCGTCAAGCACCTTGCGGGCGCCGTCGAGGGTGAGGGTGCGGGTGGGGGTGGTGTCGGCCATCGGAAAGGCTCCTCGTGCTGGTGGTCCCGGTGAGGGGCAACACTAGCGGTAGGTGTCGGCCAGCTCGTCGAGGTGGGTGACGAGGAACCGGCCGGCGGCGTCGTCGGTACAGTTCTCCTCCGCCCACTTGCGGGCGCCGATGTTGAGCTCGTCCCGCAGGCCGGGGTCGGTCCACATGGCCTCGATGGCCTGGGCCAGCCCGTCGGCGTCGCCCAGGTCGTGGACCAGGGCATTCTGACCAGGGAACACGTAGTCTTCGATACCCGTGCGCCAGGTCGAGACGATGCCCCGCTCGTGACGGTAGGCCTCGACCATGGTGATCAGCCCGGCATTGGCCCCGCCTTCGGTCATCGGCACCACGTTCACCCGGGCCCGGCGCACCAGCCGGTGGATCTCGTGCTTGGGAATCTGGTCGAGGATCTCGACCGATGGTGGGGGGTTCAGGCCCCGCAGGGCGCGGTCTCCCGCCAGCACCAGGGTGCGGTAGCCGAGTTTCTCGATCGCCCGGAAGAAGGTGGCGTAATCGCGGTAGCCCGAGCCGGTGGCGAACACGAACGGATCGTCCTCGTCGATCTGCTCGGTCGCCAGTTCGCCCCCGTACTGGAAGGGGGCGAAGGCGAACCGCTCGGGCGGGAGACGCAGCAGGTCGGCGTACAGACCGACCTCACGGCTGGAGTGGACGATGAAGCGGTCGACCGTGCGCAGGGTGATGCGGGCCTGGCGTACCCGCAGCCGGGCCTCCAGCTCGGTGTTGAAGAACCATGACACGAGCGGTGCCCGGCGCTTCCCCAGCCGCTTCTGCAGGGCCACGGTGGCGGCCAGCTGGGGCATGATCGTGATCACCCCACCCTCGGTCCGGCTCAAGGCCCGGTGCCCTTGCTGCATGTACTGGCGCCAGTGGGTCAACGGGGTGGTGCGCCGCTTGCGGGCGTGCCAGTTGAGGTGCTCACCGGGCCGGGGGATGGTGGTGAAACGATGCCGGCCGCCGGGCACGAAGTCGCACACCCAACGGTCGTGGTCGGTCCGGAAAAATGGTGCCGCGACCGTCCAATGGAAAGGTTGAGCGGACATGCTTGACCCCGTTCCCTCCGCAGGCCTCGGGGGGTAGAAGCCCCCCGCCCGACGCCGATCGCGGCATCGTAGCGCCGCCTAGCACAATCTGTTCTTCACCCAGGGAGAAGTCGATGGAATACGCAGTCAAGACCCCACCCCAGCACGGCACGTGGCCGGAGTTCCTCGATGTATGGCGGGCCACCGACGGTTGTGAGGTCTTCGCCCAGGCCTGGAACTTCGATCACTTCTACCCTCTGGTGGGAGACACCCACGGCCCCTGCCTCGAGAGCTGGACCATGCTGGCGGCCCTGGCCCAGGCCACCAGCCGCATCCGCCTGGGCAGCATGGTGAACGGCATGCACTACCGCCACCCGGCGCTCACCGCCAACATGGCGGCCACGGTCGACATCATCTCCGGCGGCCGGCTCGACCTCGGGATGGGGGCGGGATGGAATGAGGAGGAGTCGAACGCCTACGGCATCGAGCTGGGCACGATCACCGAACGCCTCGACCGCTTCGAGGAGGGCATCGAGGTGATCGTGCGGCTGCTGTCTCAGGAGGTCACCGACTTCCAGGGCCGGTACTTCACCATCACCGACGCCCGGTGCGAGCCCAAAGCGCTACAGCGCCCCCACCCGCCCCTGCTGATCGGCGGCAGCGGCCGCAAGCGGACGCTCAAGGTGGTGGCCCGGTGGGCCCAGCTGTGGGATGGCGGGTTCGGCTCGGCCAGCTCCTGGCGGGCCTCCAACGACGCGCTCATCGCCCACTGCGAGGCCATCGGTCGCGACCACACCGAGATCCGCCGTACCCTTCACCTGGCCTGGGAGGCCGGAGCCGACCCCTCCGAGCTGGCCGACCAGGCGGCCGAGTTGGGCGAGCGGGGAATCGATCAGGTCATCTTCTCCATGCGGGGCCCCTACGTGGCAGCCGAGGTGGAGCCACTCGGCGCCGAGCTCCTCAAGCGGTCGTAGCCCGACGTCTCTCTAGTCTTTCGGGGCTCTAGTCGTTCGTGGGCTGGGCCCCGGGCGCTCCCGCCGCTGCGCTCCGGGTGCTCCCCCATCCGCCGGTGGGGTGGGTGAGGTGGCGGTCTACCAGGCGAACGGCCAGGAGCTGGCGGATCCGGTCGGTCACGTCGGTGCGGAACTCCCGGCGGTACGTCTCGTCGGTGATCAGATAGACGGTGAAGGTGAGGCCGGCGAAGGCAGCAAGAAAGGCTGCTACCCGCACTCCCTCGCCGGTCACGGCGAACCGCGACTGCCCGATCGCCACCACGCCGATGATCGGGTGGGCCGGCGCGCCCAGCCACTGGGCCGCCGTGTCGGGGTGCACGGCCACCAACCCCAGCAGCACGAAGAACACCCACACCACGAGGGCCACCAGCGTTATCTGGACGGCCTGGGCGGTGAGGGTCAGCACGGCCATGTTGAACCACTCCCCCCGGTTGATCGAAGGTTCTTCTGGATCGCCGTCGGCCGGCACCGTGACGCCGGCCAACGGTGTTCCCTCCAGGAGCGGCGTCACCTCGTCCCAGCGGTCGAACCGCTCCACCGAGGCGATCAGCTCCGGCACCCGGGTCCACAGGAAAAGGCCGCCTATCACCACGAACAGGCCGAGCGTGGCCACGAAGGAGAGGCCCTTCAAGCGGGTGGCCATCTGCCATGTCTCGCCGGTGATGAAGATCGTCATCGTGATCAGCAGCAGCATCGGCACCGCCCGGGACGAGATGGAGCCCAGCAGCCGAAGCTGTACACCGAACTCGCCCAGCACGAAGCGGGTGATCGCCACCAACCCGTAGGACGTGACGGCGTAGACGAGTCCCAACAGCACCGCTCCCGCCACGAGGGTGAGGGCCGGATCGATCCAGGTGTCGCTGCGCAGCGCCGACACGACCGTGGGCACGGCCACGAACAGCGTCGGTTCGAGGCGGCCGACCTGGCGGGGCAGGGCGAAAACGGGCTGGCCCCGCAACCGGTTCGTACCCAGCCAGGCCCCGATCACCAGGGCGAGGCCGATCACGAAGGTGCCGAGCCCGGCCACGGCGGCGAACCCCAGCTCTCCCACCAGGCCCAGCACGAACAGTATCGACAGGGCGGGAACTGCCCGGGTCCACACATCGGTCCGGGCGCTGTAGCCGGCGATGAAGTGGGGAACGCCCTGCGCCAGGAACCAGCGGTCGGTCTGGTCGCGGTGCTGGTCAGCCGGCGGCGGTGGCGGGGACACGGGGGGACGATGCGGGGCGGGGACGGCGGGGATAGGCCAAGGCCAGCACCACCGGGGCGCCAGCCATCACGACGGTCACCAGCCGCAGGGCGAGCTGGAAGGCGGCGGCCCGGTCGGCGCCGGTGGTGTCGCCCAACACGGCAGCGGCCAAAGCCACTCCGAGCGCAGTGCCGAAGAAGCGGAGGGTGTTGAAGGCGGCGTTGGCGGCGCCGAGGGAGGCGCTCGGGATCACGCTCAGGGCGGCCGAGTTCATCGGCCCCACCACCAACCCCATGCCGACGCCGATGAGCACCGTGCCCGGCAGGAAGCCGACCGCGTAGGACGTCTCGGGCCGGAGGAACACCGACATCCAGGCCACGCCGGCCACCGGCAGCCACGAGCCGAACACGAGCTGGCGCCGGTACCCGTGCCGGTCGGCCAGCCGGCCGGCCAGCAGCGTCACCCCCACCATCACGAGCGCTCCCGGGCTCATGCCCAGGCCCACCTCCAGAATCGAGAACCCCCATTCCTGGCTCATGAACAGAGGGTAGATGAACCAGGTGGCGGCAGCGGCCGCGGCCAGCAGGGCCGACGAGGCGGCGGGTACGGCGAACGTCGGTTCCCGCAGGAGCCGGAGGTCCACCAGCGGTTCCGGGTGACGCAGGGAACGGGTGAGGAAGAGGGCGCCGGCCAGCGCGGCCGACAGGGCGGCGCCCACCACCACCGGCGAGGTGTAGCCCCAGACCCGGCCCTGCACCAGCGCGAAGGCCAGACCGCCCACGAACAGCGTGCCCGCCCCCGCCCCCACCCCGTCGAGCCGGGCCGACGGGCCGGGCGTTGCGTCGTCACCGGCCCCGGTGTCGGGCAGGGTGGCCCAACCCACGGCCGCCCCCAGCAGGGCCAGCGGGGCGGCTACGGCGAACACGATCCGCCAGCCGCCAGCACTGAGCAGACCGGCGGCCACGGTGGGGGCCACCGTGGATCCCACCGTGCCCATCGACGACCACAGCGACACCACGCTGGCGTGGCGCTCTGGTGGGTAGCTGGGCAGCACGGAGACCAGCGAGGTGGGCAGCACCAGCGCCGCCCCCACCGCCTGCACGATGCGGGCGGCGATCAGCAGCTCCAGGGTGGGCGACAGGGCCGAGGCCAGGGCCCCCAGGGCGAACACCGCCAGCCCGGTGAGGAAGACCGGCTTGCGGCCCCGCCGGTCGGCCAGCCGCCCGCCGACCAGCATGAGGGTCACCTGGGCCACGTTGAACGCCGACACCACCCACGACACGGTGGCCAGGGACCGGCCGGCGAACTGCCGCTCCAGGGCCGGAACGGCCAGGTTGGTGGCGGTGGTGACGAAGCTGATCAGGAGCATGGCGCCGGTGGCCGTAGCCAGAGCCAGCCGGGCCTGTCGACCCGATGCCGCCGGCGCCATGACGATCCCCGACTACTTCCAGAGCTGGCGGCTGGCGATGGCGGCGCCCTCCGACAGCGCCTTGAACTTCTCCCACACCACGGTGGGGTGCACCTCCGGGGCGTAGGACGCCCGGCTGGAGAAGCCGCAGTCGGCCCCGGCGATCACGCGCTCCCGGCCCACGATGTTGGCGTAGCGGACGATGTACTCGGCGATCAGGTCGGGGTGTTCCACGTAGTTGTTGGCGTGGCCCAGGAATCCGGGGATGAGGACCCGATCCTCGGGGAGCTTGATGTCCTCCCAGATGTTCCACTCGTGCTGATGGCGGGGGTTGAACACCTCGAAGGAGTGGGCCCCGGCCCGGATCCGCAGCATGAACGGCGCCGCTTCCCGGAGGGGGATGTCGGTGAGGCGCGGCCCGTGGTTGAGCCCGTAGCACGTGTGGTGGCGGATCTTCTCGGTGGGGATGTCGCGCAGGGCGTGGTTGAGGGTGTCGATGGCCTGGTTGGCCTCCTGCACCCGCTCCTCCACCGGCTTGTGGGGGTCGGCCAGGGTGTCGATCAGGCCCGGGTCGTCGACCTGGAGGATGAACCCGGCGTCGATGATGGCGAGGTACTCCTCTCGCATGGCGTTGGCCACGGCCTCCAGGAACTCGTCCTGCGAGGCGTAGTGCTCGTTGCGGCCGTAGGCGCTGGGGGTGGACGAGGGCATGAACACCTCGGTGACGTCCTTGCCGGCCACCGCTGCCTTCAGGTTGGCGATGTCGGTCTGCAGCGCCTCGTGGCCGGCGTAGCTGACCGGGCCGACGCACTTGATCCGCCGCAGGGGAGCCACCGTGGCCGAGTACTTCTTGAGGTAGCCCTCGTAGTACTCGGGGAACATGTCGTACTCGGCCTGCCACGTGGGGGCCATCCCCCGGCTCGGGGCGTCGTCGATCTCGAAGCCGGCCAGACGGTCCTTCACGTAGTCGAGGAAGCTCGTCTTCGACATCTCACCGTCGGTCACGATGTCGATCCCGGTGTCGACCTGGCGCGCCACCCGGTCGGCCACGGCCTCCTTGATGAGCTGCGACAGCTGGGCCGGGTCGTAGGGCCGCCCGTTCTCCCGCTCCCGGAGCACGTCGAGCAGCTCGGTGGGTCGGCCCAGGCTGCCCACATGGGTGGTCAGGATGCGGTCGGTGCTGGTCTTCATGGAAACGTGGCCTCCGTCACAAGTCGCGGCGTCGTGAATGTAGTCAGTTTGCCCGGACGGTGCCACCGAACGGACGGGGTCAGGGCGTGGTGAGCACGCTACGGGCCCGGGCCGGCAACTCCGCCGGCACACCGTGGGCGACCAGGTACCCGTCGGCCGACGCCCATTCTCGCCGCAGGACCTCCAGCATGGCGGTGACGCCCACGGCGGACGGAGCATGGCGGGCGTAGGCCGGAGCGTCGTCGGTGACGGCGAGCCCGGCGGCCCGGAGGTTGGCCATCATGGTCTCGAAGATCGGGATCGACCGGCAGTAATCGGCAACGATTTCGCTGTCGGGTACGCCCAGCACGGCCAGGATCATGGCCACCATGTATCCCGTTCGGTCCTTGCCGGTGTGGCAGTGGATCAATGTGGCCCCGTCGGCCGCCACGAGCTCCTCCAACACCATGCCCACCACCGGGGCGCCCAGGCCGAGTTGGTTGGGGAGGAAGCCGTCGGGCGTGAGGTCGTTCTGGGCGTCGTAGCCACCGGCCAGATCGAAGTAGTCGATCACCAGACCGCGGCCGTCGTCCCCCAGCGGGCCCGACCCCCGGCCCCGGGGCCCGCGCAGGTCGATCACCCGGGTGACCCCGAGCTCGCCCACGGCCCGGGCCACGTCGGCCGCTGTCATGAGCTGCGGTGTCTCCGAGCGGTACAGGCGGCCGGACCGCACCGTGCCGCCGCCGTCGAGGGGCAGGGCGCCCAGGTCCCGCGCGTTCACCAGTCCTTCGAACACGAGCTCGGTCACGGCGCCAGGGTGGCCGGCCGACACCCGCGATGCAACCCCGCCACGGCCGCCCGGCCGAACCCCTTGCACAAAAGGCTGAATTCCTTCATATTTTTGCCCGACGCCGGGTGTGGCCGACGTCACTGATCCGGAGGAGGGGCCAGGCATGGGGTTGCGCACAGGAGACGAG
Organism: uncultured Actinomycetes bacterium; assembly: GCA_902826025.1. Classification (GTDB taxonomy): domain Bacteria; phylum Actinomycetota; class Acidimicrobiia; order Acidimicrobiales; family SZUA-35; genus CADEDH01. Next base: position 5,046 of record CADEDH010000096.1, on the reverse strand, counting down.
TACCTGGCCGGGTTGCGGGACGGCCGCCAGGTCTGGTGGGACGGCCGCCTGGTGGAAGACGCCGCCACCGAGCCCGGCCTGCGCAACACGGCCCTCACCGTGGCCCAGTACTACGACTTCCAGCACAGGCTGGAGCTGGCCGACCTGTTGACCTACGAGACTCCTGACGGCGACCGGGCCCACCTGTCGTTCATCGAGCCCCGCACGATCGACGAGCTCCGGCGGCGGGGGGCCGCCTTCGCCGCCTGGGCCGAGGTGACCGGGGGCCTAATGGGGCGGGCCCCCGACTACATGAACGCCTGCATGATGGCCATGGGCAACGCCCGCCACATCTGGGGCAAGAACGACGCCCGGCTCGGCGAGAACGCCTACAACATCTATCTCCACTGCCGCCGCAACGACGTGTGCATGACCCACACCTTCGTCAACCCCCGGGTCGACCGCTTCGCCCCGCTCTACGAGCAGGACCCGTACATCAACGCCGGGATCGTCGAGACCAGGAGCGACGGCATCGTGATCAGTGGGGCCCGGATGGTGGGCACCCTGGCCCCGTTCTGCGACGAGAACCTGTCGTTCGGCGCCCCGTTGGGCATCACCGACCCCCGGGACTCGGTCTACGCCCTGGGCTTCCAGTGCAAGGTCAACATGCCGGGGCTGAAGTGGATCTGCCGGGACAAGATGGACATGGAGCGGCCCCACTACGACACCCCGCTGGCCACCCGCTTCGAGGAGATGGACGCCATCGCCGTGTGGGAGGACGCTTTCGTCCCCTGGGAGGACGTGTTCGTCGCCAACGACCTGGAAACGCACAACCTGTCGCTCCCGGGCATGAAGTTCATGCCCTCACTGGGCCACCACGTACTGGTGAAGAACGTGGCCAAGACCCGGTTCCTGTTCGGCCTGGCCCACCTGCTGGCCGAGTCGGCCCAGGTGTCGCAGTTCATCAACGTGCAGGACCGCCTGGGCGACATCCTCATGTGGCTCAACACGATGGAGTCGCTGGCCATCGCCGCCGTCGAGGGCGCCGAGCTCAACCCGGAGAACGGGCTCTACTACTGCAACGAGGGGGCCATCAACGCCGCCCTCCGGCTCTACCCCGAGGTCTACCCCCGCATCAAGGAGCACCTGATGCAGCTGGGGGGCGGCGGCTACGTGTCGCTCCCCCAGGAGGCGACGTTGGAAGTGGCCGACCTGGCCATCGACAAGTACTACAAGGGCGCCACCAGCGAAGCCAAGGACAAGGTGGCCCTGTTCCGCCTGGCCTGGGACATCGTCGGCTCCAGCTGGGGCGGCCGCCAGGAGCTGTACGAGCGGTTCTTCTTCGGTGACTCCCAGCGGATGAAGTCGCTGGGTTACCAGTTCTACGACAAGACCGAGGCCACCGAGCTGGTGGCCCGGATCCTACGCCCGCCCCAGGGCCGGGAACGGCTGGCCTGGCCCGAGCAGTACCGTTCGGCCTCGGACAACTGACCCCGATCGCCGCTCACCCCTCACGCACAGGAAGGCAGACCGCCATGAAGCTCGGTGCCGCATTCTCCAACACCACCATCGGCACCGACTGGGGGGCCGTGAAGGAGGTGGCCCAGGCCCTCGACGGGGCCGGGTTCGACTCGATCGCCACCAACGACCACGTGATCGGGGGCCACCCCGACCGGGCCGGGGGCGAGAAGGTCCACACCTACGACGTCGCCGTCCACGAGCCGATCGTCCTGCTCAGCTTCATCGGGGCCGTGACCAGCCGGGTGGAGCTGGCCACCTCGATCCTGCTCCTCCCCCAGCGCCAGACCACGTTGGTGGCCAAGCAGATCGCCGAGCTCGATCTCCTGTCGGGCGGGCGCGTGCGCCTCGGCATCGGCGTGGGCCGCAACTGGATGGAGTACGAGGCCCTGAACGAGGACTTCGGCAACCGGGGCAAGCGCATGGAGGAGCAGGTGGAGGTGCTCCGCCGGTATTGGACCGAGGAACTGGTGACGTTCCAGGGCCAGTGGCACCAGCTCGACCGGGTGGGCCTCAACCCCATGCCGGTGCAGCGCCCGGTGCCGATCTGGATGGGGTCGTTCGTCGGCGCCATCAACGAGAACGTGATCCGGCGGATCGGCCGCATGGCCGACGGCTGGATGCCCCAGTTCCCGCCGGACAAGCTGGCCCCCGTGCTGGACCGGCTCCGGGGCTACGCCGCCGACGCCGGGCGCGATCCGGCCTCGCTCGGTATCGAGTGCGGTATCCGGGCCCAGAAGGGCGACGACCCCCAGACCTGGGCCGACCTGGCCGTGGCCTACCGGGACCTGGGCGCCACCCACCTCAAGGTCATGACCGGCGCCGACTGCGCCAACCCGGGCGAGCACATCGACCTCATGCTTCGCTGGCAGCAGGCCGTCAGCGAAGCCCTGTAGTCCTCCCCCTCCCCGCTCCCCTCCTGCACTCCAACGAAAGGCCATCCCCCCAATGGATCTCGGCATCATCATCGGCGAAGCCACCCCGCTCTCCTGGGACCGCTGGAAGCACGTGGTGGACCTGGTGGAGCAGCACGGTTATCACTCGCTGTTCCGTTCCGACCATTACTTCAACGGCAAGCAGAAGGAGGCCATCGACGTCTACCTGAGCTTCGTGCTGGCGGCCGAGCGCACCACCAACATCCGATTCGGCCCGCTCGTCACCCCGGTGACGTTCCGGGAGCCGGTGAACGTTGGCCGGATGGCCCAACAGCTCGATGCCCTGTCGGGCGGCCGGTTCGTGATGGGCCTGGGCGCCGGCTGGTACCCCGACGAGCACACGATCTACGGCCTGCCCTTCCCGGCCCCCACCGAACGGTACGACCGCCTGGAAGAGGCCATCGCCCTCATGAAGGAGTTGTGGTACTCGACGTCGGGCACCTACGAGGGCCGGTACTACCGGATCCAGGGCACCAACTCCCAGCCCCATCCCCCGACGGGCCGACCGTCGATCCTCATCGGTGGCACCGGGCCCAAGCGGACCCTCAAGATCGTGGCTGAGCACGGCCACGAGTGGAACGCCACCCCGATGGACGTCGCCGCCTATGAGAAGGCCACCGGCGTCCTGGAGGAGCACTGCGCCACTGCGGGCCGCGACCCGGGCGACATCCGCCGCTCGATGCTGATCTTCGCCACCATCGGCCCCGACCAGGCCCAGATCGACAAGAACCTCCGGCGCTTCCTCGACATGATGGCCCCGGAGGGCTCGGGCATCAGCCTGGAGGACGCGGTGGCCGCCGGCCACGGGCCGTGGATGGGCTCGGTGGAGCAGTTGATCGACCACGTGGGCCAGCTCAAGGCGGCCGGGCTCCAGGAAGTGGTGCTGGAGCACTTCTGTCACGAGGACGACACGTTCCTCGAATGGGTGGCAGCCGAGATCAAGCCCAAGATCGAAGCCCTGTGAGCCCAGCACGTTGTTCGGCCCCTAACGATGGCTGGGCCGACACCGGTGATCTAGTGTTGAACCCAGTCAGTATCTAACGAGCCGGCCACGGCGAAGAGAGGTAACACCCACCCATGAGCGAAGAGATCAAGAAGCGCACCGAGGCCGTCACCCCCCGCGGTGTCAACCACCTGGTGCTCAACGTCCGCAGCATGGCCGAGTCGCACCATTTCTGGTCCGACCTGCTCGGCTTCAAGCAGGTCGGCGCCTTGCACCCCCGGGCCGACGGCATCCCGTCCATGACCATGCAGTTCTACTCCGGCGTGGTCGACGACGTGAACCACCACGACATCGCGCTGGTGGAGCGGGCCGGCCTGCCCGAGCCCCCGGAGCAGTGGAGCATGTTCGACGGCGCCTGCGCCGTGAACCACATCGCCATCACCTACCCTGACCGTGAGTCGTGGCTGGAGCAGGTGCAGTTCCTCAAGGACAGCGGCGTGAGGATGAACCTGCGGGTCGACCACGGCATGACCCACTCGGTCTACATCAACGACCCCAACGGCTACGGCGTCGAAGTGCTCTACGAGCTGCCCGAGGACGTGTGGAGCCACGACATCGACGGGGCCCTCAACTACGCCAAGCTCCTCCCCGAGGACCAACTCCTGGTCGACAACACCGACTACGAGCGCAACTTCCAGAACGCGTAAACGCGCAGCAACTGCTTCGCCAGACACGCGACGGGCCCCCGCCACCCGGTGCGGGGCCCGTCGCGCGCCCCGATCCGATTCCTTACACCCCCCAAGCCATCCGAGGACGCCAACCAGTGACCGCCACCGCTACCGAGACCGTGGAACGGGTGTTCAAGCCCATCCAGCAGTTCACCCGGGGCTGGATGATGAACCCCGACACCGACCGCTACGGGCGGGAGGAACTCGGGCTGACCGAGAGCCGCCAGTTCTGGGTGGTGGGCCGGGCCGGCGTGCTGGGCTCGTGCCCCACCGACGTGGCGGTGGGCGCCATCGCCTTCGTGGCCCCTCACATCGTGACACCGGCGTGGGAGAACCTGCCGGCCGGGCTCACCCACCTCGACATCGCCCACCACTACCAAAGCCGGATCGTGGCCTGGGGGGCCGAGGCCCTCACCGGGTTCGACCCCGACCGGCTGGAGCGGATCGACGGTCTCGGCCGCCGCGTCATCGACGCCGCCCCGGCCTCGCTCGGTGCCCTGTTCACCGGCTGGAGGGCCATGCCGATCCCGGACGCCGTGGGCCCCCGGGTGGCCCTCACCACCCACATCCTGCGGGAGATGCGGGGGGCCGCCCACATCGCCGCCATCACCGCCCTCGGGCTCACCCCGCTCGATGCCGTGCTGGCCTCCACCAACGCCCCACCCCGCACCGGTCCGGCCTACGCCGAGCAGATGGGGTTCACCGGCCCGTTCCGCGATCTCGACGAGATCAGGGATCGGCGACTGCAGGCGGAGGCACTGACGGCCTCGGCCCTGGAGCCCTACTTCGCCCAGCTCAGCCCAGCCGAGTTGGCCGATTTCGGGGAGCTGGTGGAGTCCACTCGCAACGCGATCGACATGTGACCGCGTTCACTTTGGCATGCCGACGGTACTTGCTACCCCCTGGTAGCGCTTGTACCGTCTGCTCCAGTCGGGGCAGCTAG
>CADEDH010000095.1:17573-21438 GCA_902826025.1 uncultured Actinomycetes bacterium | reverse complement strand
ACCCGCTCGACCAGGGGCAGGAACCGCTCCTCCTGGCGCCCGACGGTGAGCAGGGTGGGCACCGACACCTCCCGCAGCCGGTCGCCCAGGGGGGCCGACGCCGTGGTCACGGTCATGGCGTAGGCGACACCGTCGGCGGTGTGCTCGCCCAGCTCGGCCGCCAGGCCGTGGCGCACCCTGGCCGATAACCGCCGGGACCGGCCGGGGTTGATCGGCTCGTCCCGTAACGACTCCACGCCGTGGCGCCGCACCCGCTCGGCCTGGGGCACGGCGGTGCGGGCCGCCCGCTCGCGCCAGCCGTCGGTGGGGACGAAGGCCGACAAGCTGTTCGTCACCACCTGGGCCAGCACCCGGCCGGGATGGGCCAGCCCGTAGTGCAGCACCAGACCCGACCCCAGCGACTGGCCGATGACGAACCAGCGTTCGGCCCCGAGGTCGATCCGCAGGCGCTCCAACTCCTCCGCGTACGCGTCGGGCTCGTAGCGGGCGGGGTCGGCCGGGGCCGGCGACCGGCCGTGGCCCCACAGCTCCACCACCACCGGACGGCACACCGTCTGCAGAGCATCGAGGTTGTCGAGCCAGTACGAGCGGCTGCCGAGGAGGCCGTGCAGGAGCACGGCGAAGGGCCCGTCGCCGTCGTGCACGACGGCGTGGAGGTGCTCGTCGGTCATCGGCGCTGAACCTAGTGGTCGCGGGTGGCCGGTGACGAGGTGCGCACCGCCAGGCACAGGCCGCCGTGATAGGGGAGGGTGGTCACGGTGAACCCGTCGGCCGGGTCGTCGAGGTGGGCGAACAGGCCGGCGTAGAGCTCCCGGCGCACGGTGGTGTTGTCGGCGACCACCATGCCGCCCACCCGCAGGCTCGGCCCGACGAGGGCGATCACGTCGGCGGCGATGGGTGCCCAGATGTCGAGCAGGAGCAGGTCCACCGGCTCGTCGAACCCTCCGGCCAGGGTGAGGCGGATGTCGCCCACCCGGGTCTCGATCACGTCCGACAGGCCGGCCTCGGCGAAGTGCCGGCGGGCCACGGCCACCTTGTCGGGCTCGATGTCGCACGTGATGACGCGGCCGCCGCCGTTGTCCTTCACCGCCGCCGCCAGGTACAGGGTCGACACGCCGAACGAGGTGCCGGCCTCCACCACCTGGCGGGCACCGGTGGCCCGGGCCAGGGCGTAGGTCAGCTCGGCCTTATCCCGGTCAAGGGCCACGTACTTGTCCTGCCAGAAGCGGCGGCCGTCGGAGCCGTCGGGCTCGTAGCCGGTGGGGCGGGCGGCCCCGTCGGCGTAGTAGCGCTCGATCGCCGCCTCCTGCGCTTCGCTGGCAGCGTGCAGCCGGTCGAGCAACTCCCGCAGCGCCTCGTTGTCCCGCAGGCTGTTCATCGGGGCCAGCCTAGATCTCGCCCCGCTGAAGGCTCCTCTACCAGGATGGGGCTACCGGGGTGGGGCCAGGCCCGGGTTCTCCCGGTAGAGGGCGTCGGGATCGAAGGTGAGGGCATCGGCCGCCCAGGCGCTGGGGGCAGGAGCGCGGGGGTCGCCGTCGTCGGCTCCGTCGCCCTGCTGGGCCTGGCGGTAGGGCGCGGTCACCGCTTCGAGCTGGGCCAGCTGGGCCCGCATGGCGTTCGGGTCGGGCGCGCCAGGGGGAGGACCGTAGGCGTTGGGGAGGGGGTCGCCCGGGTTGAACAGGAGGTAGAGTCCGGCGGCGGCACCGAGCAGCGGGACGACGCAGAGGAGCACCAGCCAGCCGCTGCGGCCGCAGTCATGGAAGCGTCGGATGGCGTTGGCGACGCCCACCCACATGCCCGCCAGCCACAGCAGGACGAGCAGCAGGCCCATCGCCGCCGGCATTTGCGCCGCCTCACCCGTCGCAGGGTCGACCGTCGTGCCGAGAAGAAACGGGACGAAGATCCCAATGGTGCAGCCCACGTTGACCAGCAGGTAGTGCAGCCGGCCGACCCGGCCGGCCCCTGTCAGAAACGCCACGGCGATCTCCGTTCCACCGATTCCTCCACCGGCCCCGTCGACCGGCATCGACGAGGTATCGGCCGGACTGCCGGACGGCTTTACCACGGCGTCATCGAGCTAGGGCGGCGGCGGTGGACGAGAAGCGCCAAGCCATCGCCTCCTCATTCATAGCCACCTCCTTTCTGCGTCGCGTTTTCCTTGTTTTACGGATTTCTTCGTCGTAGGGGCCTGGATTCGGGGTTCGGTGTCACACCTTCTGCGTAGGGTTGGCTCATGGATTCGGTGGCGGAACCCGGGTTTGCGAACGAGGCACTGGGTGCCCGGGTCGCTGCTGCGGTCGCTGCTGTGGAGGCGTTGACGGCGGAGTTGGCCCAACCGCAGCAGGCTGGCGATGTGTTGTTGGCTGAGCAGCGGTTGGAGCATCTGCACCGGTTGGTGGGGGCGGCCCAGATCGACAACGTGACGGCGATAGACACCGGCCGGTTGCATCGGATCGATGGGCACCGTTCGGTCAAGGCCCACATCGGCCACGTGTTGAAGGTCTCCCCAGAGGAGGCGGGCCGGCGGGCCAAGGTGGCCCGGGCGTTGCGGGATCTGCCCGACATCGCTGCTGCCTATCGGGCCGGGCGGCTCAGCTCGTGTCATGTGCAGCTTGTGGCCCGGGTGCAGGCCAATCCGCGGATCAAGGACAAGGTGCCGGGCCGTCAGGAGAAGTTCTTGCGGTGGGCGGCCGAAGAGCCGTTCGATGTGTTCCGAGACAAGGTGCTGGACTGGGAACGGGCCACCGACATGAACGGTGGGTTCAAAGACAACGAACGCAACCACGCCAACCGCAACGTCCGCCTGGTCCACAACAGCATCGACAACTCGTGGGACCTCGTCGGCCAGTTCGCCGCCGATCAGGGAGCCCGAGCCCGGGAAATCCTCGACTACTACGTCGAAGCCGAGTGGCTCGCCGACTGGGCCGAGGCCCGAGCCAAGTTGGGTGACGTCGCCACGGTCTCCGACTTGAAGCGCACCGATGCCCAACGGCGGGCCGACGCGTTCCTGCGGATGTGCAACGACGCCGCCGGCGCCGCGCCCGGGACCGCGCAGCCCCCGATCGTGCACAACATCGTGTGGTCGGCCGACACCTACCTCGGCCTGGCCGACCTGTTGGGGGCTGACGCCGCCGCCCTCGATACGCACTGGTCGACCTCGCTCACCGACCCCCAGTCCCAGCGGGACCAATGGTGCGACCCCGACACCTACCGGTGCTCCACCCTCGACGGCGTCCCCCTCGAACCAGTGGAACAGTTCTTCTCCAGCCTGGCCAACCACGTGCGGCGGGTGATCGTGAACACCAAGGGTGTGGTGATCGACCTCGGCCGCAAAGCCCGCCTGTTCACCGGCTCGGCCCGCCTCGCCGCCCAGCTGCAGAGCAGACACTGCGTATGGCCCGGCTGCGACGTGCCGACCAGCCGCTGCGAGATCGACCACCTTCACGACCACGCCAAGGGCGGACCGACCAACCCCGACAACGGGGCGCCATTGTGCGGGTTCCACAACCGATGGAAACAGAAAGGCTTCGCCACCACCCGCGATCCGGTCACCGGCCGGTGGCGCACCTACCGCCCCGACGGCACCGAGATCCCGTGACGGGTGCCACGGCCGGGTTCGGTGTCGCTCGACGATGATGCCAGCATCTTGGCCATGCGGGCCGGGTCAGCCCCGCACGGTGGCCAACTACGTGTCGAACATCCTCACCTGAGTCGAGGTGCTACGACCTATGTCCAGGTGCGGTCGAACGGGCTCAGAGCCGAAGGTGTAGAGAGCGAGAGCATCCCGCCCGCTCGCCTACCCCAGGAGGGTCCATGCGACCACGTTTCCCGATCGCCGCGTCCATCGGAGCTGCTGCTCTGGCCG
>CADEDH010000095.1:0-17473 GCA_902826025.1 uncultured Actinomycetes bacterium | reverse complement strand
TCCATGCGACCACGTTTCCCGATCGCCGCGTCCATCGGAGCTGCTGCTCTGGCCGCCTGTCTGTTGAGCCCGTCGGCCGCGTCGGCCACCGCCGGTGAGGTCGGCTCCTGCGTCACCGGAGCGGTGACCAACGCTGACGGTTCGGTCGACATCACCAACGAGGTCGACTTCATCGTCGGCGATCAGTACTTCGACGCCGGCTGTGTCACCGTGAACTCCGTCTCCGGCGTGCGGTTGTCGTTCTCCGACGCCATCACGTATCCCGGCTGGAGCTATCGGGTCAAGGACGCCGGTGGCAACGGGAAGCTGAAGGTGTCGGTCGAGTTCACGAACCCGGGTGTCCCGTACAAGGTGACCTACGTGATCCAGCCCGGCCGGATCGACTGGAAAGTGAGCAACGCCTAACCCGCGTCGGGGGCGGCCGCCGGTCAGACGTCGCGTTCGAAGGCGGCGTCGCCGGCGGCGCCGGCCGTGGTCGCCCCGCCCATGGGGTCGTCGCCGTACTCCTCAGCGAAGGCCGCCATCATCTCGTCGAACGGGAAGTCGTCGTAGGTGCCCCGCATCCGCACGTACTCCATGTGCCGGTTGCCGGCCAGGTCGTAGGAGTGGAGCAGGGCGTCCTCGTAGCCGTCGAAGTCGAGCGGCTTGGTGCCGAACCGGTTGCACAACTCCAGGTTGAACGCGGCCGACGCCTTGACCCAGGCACCGTCGAGCAGGAACTCGCTGTAGCCGTGGAACACGAACAAGTCGGTCCCCATCTTCTCCTTGAGCTTCTCGCTCTGGAGATGGTTCCTCACGTCGGCGAAGCCCAGCCGGGCCGGCACCTCGACCGCCCGGGCCGCCGCTGTCAGCAGGATCGACTTGGGCACGCACCAGCTCCGTTCGCTGGCCACCACATCGGACGCCCGGAACGACTCCCGGGTCTGCTCCGAGGAGTACGGGTCGTACCACCAGCCGTCGCGCACGGCATAGAACAGTTTCACCACCCGCTCCCGGGGGGTGTCGGCCCCGGCCGTCTGGGTCTCGGCGAAACGCTGGACGTCGGGATGGTCGTGGTTGAGGAACTCGGTCGCTTCCAGCCAGCTGCTCACGGTCTCACGGTACCGGTCTTGAGCCGGGCGGGGCCAGGTGACAGGCTCGGGGTCGCCATGGATGCCGAGCTGCTCACCCAGATCACCGACGCCCGGGAGCGGGCCCGGACGGCCAGCGCCGCCCGCAACCGGATCGAGCGCCTGGTCGACCCCGGCAGCTTCGTGGAGTACGGGGTGCTGGCGGGGGAGACGTCGAACGCCGAAGACGACGCCCCGGCCGACGGCATGGTGGCTGGCGTGGGCCGGGTCCATGGCCATCCGATCACTGTCGCCTCCTACGACACCACGGTGCGCGACGGCACCCAGACCGATCGCAACATGCGCAAGCTGGTCCGCCTGCTGTATCTGGCCAACCGTCACCGGTGGCCGTTCGTGGTCTTCGTCGACGGCGACGGGGCCCGCCCCGGCCACCCCTGGGTGGTGCCCCCGATCGTGGTCTACAACCGGGGCCGCTACGACGTGTACGAGGGGCTGGCCGAGCTCTCGGGCTGGGCCCCCACGATCGCCGTGATCAGCGGTCGCACCCTCGACGGCAACGCCGGCCTGGCCCTCCTGTGTGACTGCGTGATCGCCACCGCCGACTCCACTGTCGGCTCCCGGGGCCCCGATGACGCGATCCACACTCGCCCGGTGGAGGCCCTGGCCGCCGACGGCTCGGTTGACCTGATCGTCGACGACGAGGCCCACGCCATCGACACCGTGGCCGACTACCTGGCCTACTGGGGCGACGGGTTCGGCACCGACGAGCCATCACCCGCCCACGGCCTCATCGCCGACATCATCCCCGATGACCGCCGCCACCCCTACGACGTGCGCCGGGTGATCGAGGCCCTGGCCGACGCCGGCACCGTGCTCGAGCTGGGCGAGCGGTGGGCCCCGTCGATGGTCACGGCGCTGGCCACCCTGGGCGGCCGGCCCGTCGGCATGATGGCCAACCAACCGATGTCACCGGTGGCCGGCGCCATCGACAGCCCGGCGGCCGACAAGGCGGCCCGGTTCGTGGAGCTGTGCGACGCCTACGAGCTTCCCATCGTGTCGCTGGTCGACAACCCCGGCTACATGGTGGGCCCCGATGCCGAGCGGGGCGGGATCGCCCGCCACCACGCCCGGCCCCTGGCCGCCCTCCACCATCGCACCGTGCCCCTGTGCTCGGTGCAGCTGCGCAAGGCCTACGGGCTGGGGCCGTTCGCCATGTCGGGCTGGGGGGCGTCGCGCATCATGCCCGAGCTGCGGCTGGCCTGGCCGTCGGTGGAATCGGGCGGGATGTCGCTGGAAGGGGCGGCGTTCCTGGTCAAGCGCAAGGAGATCCGGGCCGCCGGCTCGCCCGAGGAGGCCCGGTCGATCCGCGACAGCTACGCCAAGGAGATGCGGGACCCGGCGTCGGGGGTGTCGGCCGGGCGCACGTTCTCCTTCGACGACGTGATCCTGCCGGGCGAGACCCGGGACCGGATCATCACCCTGCTCGACGCCATCCCCCGGGTCTTCCCGGCGGCCAAGAAGCACCCGATCGACCCCCGGTGAGCCGGGTCAGGGGACAGCAACAGGGGAGAAGGGCATCATGGACCAACGACTGATCGAGGAGCTGGCGGCGGCCAAGGCGGCCCAGCTCGACGAGGCCCGCCCCGGGGTGGTGGCCGCCGTTCACCAGGCGGGGAGGCTCACGGCCCGGGAGCGGGTGGGTGAGCTGCTCGACCTCGGTACGGAGGTGGAGTACGGCAGCATCGCCGCACTGGATCGGGCCGCCCCCGAGGGGACCCGGGGCTGGGTGGCCGAGGCCGGCGGGGTCGACTACATCGGCACCGTCGACGGCCAGACCGTGATCACGTCGTCCACCGACTTCACCGACCGGGGCGGCGGCTACGGCGCCGGGCGCCTGGAGCGCCTGTTCGCCCTGGCCCAGGAGCACCGGTGGCCGCTGGTGCTGTTCGTCGACGGTGGCGGCAGCCGGGCCCGCCATCCCCGGGTGGGGCTCGGGCACCTGGAGCTCAACGGCCCCTTCGGTCGCTACCAGCTGTTCGACGGGGTGGCCGAGCTCTCGGGCTGGGTGCCGACGGTGGCCGTGGTGTCGGGCCCGTCGTTCGCCGGGCACGCCAGCCTGGCCGGGTTCTCCGACTTCGTGATCGCCACCGGGGGTTCGTCGATCGGCATGGGCGGCCCGCCCATGGTGGAGGCGGCGCTGGGCCTGGCGCTGAGCGCCAGCGAGCTGGCCGGGGTGGAGATGCACGAGATGACCGGCGGGATCGACCTGCTGGTGGACGACGAGCATCAGGCCATCGCCGCCGCCCGGCAGTACCTGTCGTACTGGAGGGACGAACCGTCGGGCCCGGCGGCGCCCGGCGCCGAGCGGATCGCCGAGCTGGTGACCGACCGGGCCGGCGCCGACGGCCCCTACGACATGGTGCCGGTGCTGGAGGCGCTGGTCGACGAGGGCAGCCTGTTCGGGCTGCGCCCCCAGTTCGCCCGGTCGGTGATCACGGCCTTCGCCCGGATCGACGGCCGGTCGGTGGGGATCCTGGCCAGCCAGCCCCTGGTCGACGATGGTGCCATCGACGAGCAGGCCGCCACCAAGGCGGCCCGGTTCGTGGAGCTGTGCGACGCCTACGAGCTGCCGATCGTGGCTGTGATCGACACTCCCGGCTGCGTCACCCGGTTCACCGGCGATGACGGCACGCCGCAGGTCCAACCCGGCATCAACCGGTGGCACACCCGGGCCGTGATGGCCCACCACCACCGCACCGTGCCCCTCTTCGCTGTCCAGGTGGGACGGGGCGGTGGGCTGGGGCCGGGGGTGCTGGGCGGGATGTCGGGCGGGCGGAGCACGCCGGTGCTGTGGGCGGCCTGGCCTTCCACCGACATCGGCACCGCCGACGGGTTCGCCGCCGTGCGCAACCAGCACGCCTACGACGACGTGATCGCCCCGGCCGAAACCCGCCAACGGGTCTCGAGGCTCCTGGCCCGCCTCCCCCGTCAGCTCGACCGGGCGGCCAAGAAGCACCCCATCGACACCTGGTAGCGGGCTGCCGATCAGGGCGACGGCGGGTCGAGCGAGCTGAAGCGGCGCAGCGAGTTGAGGTTGATGGCGGCGAAGATCAGGTTGACGGGGAGGCGCCACCAGCCGGCCGTGAGGTTGTAGCGGTTCGCCTCGGCCACCTCGGCGCGGCCGTGGTCCCGGCAGTAGGACCGGTCCTCGCCGGGTGGGCGCCAGCTCAACCAACTGGTCGCCCGCAGCACCACGAAGTCGGTGGCTGGCGTGAGGCCGCAGATCGAGCAGAGGCTGCCGGCGAGGGGTAGGGGAGCGTCGGCGGCGACCAGCACCACCCCGTTGGCGGCGATGCTGGGGGCGGTGCCGGCCGCCAGTTGGTCGTCGTAACCCCGTCGGAGCGTCGGCTCCCGCAGCGTCTCGTACGCCTCGTCGATAGCGGCCAGCCGCCGGTGCCGGTCGGGATCGTGGGCCACCGCCTGGCGGGCCCACTGGGTCGACGACCTGATCGCCTCGTCGGAGGCGTCGACCGGGACCTGCAGCAACTCGTAGTAGGACGCCACCGCCGGAGCCTACTCACCTGTAGGCGAACGTCACGTGGCCCGGGCGATGATGTCGTTGCGCAGTACGAGTTATCGCCCTGCTCCACCATCGTGCCCTCATGGGAGACGTTGTGGTCGAAGACGGCGACCCGCCACGGTGCCGGCTCGATCAGGTCGTCTCCCAGCCTCGTGTCGCCGCCGACGCAACCGGCCACGGGGAGGTAGACGAGGACGGTCAGCACCGATCGAGTGGTTTCGTCCGGCCGCCAGGGGATGTCGCGGTGCACGGCGAAGTTGGCCCCGGCCCGGTACCGGTAGGTGTCGCCGCGGTTTCGCTGGGCCGGGCGCGACCTGAGGGCCTTGGGCTCTACCGCGACGGGCCAAGACTGGGCGAAGATGGATGTGCGGGTGGGCCCGAGCGGCAGCGATGCCGGATCCGAACGGGGGCTCTGCCATGGGTACGAAGACAGGACCGAACAGGAAGCGCAGGCTGCCACCCCGGTGGTTCATCCACCTGTTCTGGCATTCCCATCGATGGGTGTACCGCCTGACCGGCGGGCGAATCGGCCTGTGGCGGCCGAAGAAGGACGGCTGGGGCGCCATGTGCCTCCATACGATCGGGCGGCGCACCGGCCGTGAGCGCAACGTGATGGTCGGCTACTTCGAGGACGGGCCGAACGTCGTCACGATGGCCATGAACGGGTGGGGCCCGGGCGAGCCGGCATGGTGGCTCAACCTCCAGGCCCAGCCCGACATCACGATCGACCTGCCCCGGGGCGGCTCCCGACCGGTCCACGCCCGGGCGGCGCAGGGCGAGGAACGGGACCGGTTGTGGGCCCGGTGGCAGGAGATCGACGAAGGCCTCGACGACTACGCCGCCCGCCGGAACCAGGAGACAGCGGTGGTGGTGCTCGAACCCCGCCCTGTCTGATCTCGGTACCGGCCCTGGGCCCGCTATGACCCCGTCGGCTCGGTGACGAGTCGGCCTTCCGGCTCGGGTCGCTCGCCGGAGTTCGGCATCGTGAACTCCTGGCGGGCAGCGGTGATCACACGCGGGTTGGGGTACGGGTTGATCCAGAGGCGCAGCACGTCGGGCCGGGAGTAGTGGCCGACCGGATCGGCGCACGACTTGGCGATGGCCACGAGGAACGCCGGCAGATCGGCGTACAGGATCCCCTCCGCCGTCTCCGGTAGCGGTTCGGCGAGCGGCGAGCCTTCCGGCCCGTAGATGCGGGCGAAGCCACCTCCCAGCTGCAGCATCTGGCGCTTGGCCTCGGTGTCGCAGTAGGTCTCGATGGTCGCAGCCCCGGTGACGGCGCAGGGGGCGACCACGAAGACCTGTCCTTCGACGGCGTACATCATGCTGGCGGCGGTGTTGACCTCCGGACCGAAGGCCCGGGCCGACTCGCGGTTGCCGGCGAAGCTCGGCCATGAGGCGACGTGGATCTCCTCGCCCTGGCTGTACATGGCGTACTTCACGAGCGGCTGGAGATGCTCCCAGCAGTTCAGTGCCCCTAGCTTCCCCAGCGCCGTGTCGTGCACTTGCAGGTCGCTGCCGTCGCCCTCACCGAACACGGTCCTCTCGACGTGCGTGGGCTTGAGCTTGCGCCGTACGCCGATGAGATCGCCGGCGGCCGAGACGAATGCCTGCGCCATGTAGAGGCTGCCGCCGTCGCGCTCGCTGAACCCGAGCACGACGTGGGTGCCTTGCTCGGCGGCAGCCTCTCGGATCCGCTTCATCTCAGCGCCGTCGCGGGTCATGGAGTTGGCGGCGTACTGGGGGACGTACGCCATGCCGGCCGCAACCGAGTCGAACCAGACCCACCACGGATAGCCGGGCAGGAACGTCTCCGGGAACGCGACCAGCTCGGCACCAGCGGCCGCCGCCTCAGCGATCAGAGCGATCACCTTGTCGACACCGCCCGCCAGATCCAACGGCACCGACTCGGCCTGCACCGCCGCGACCCTCACCGACTCCTGCATCGTCCCTCCTCGTTCGGCGACCGCGCCGCCACCGCGATCGTGTTCGACCGACGGGACTCAGGTGTGACCCGGCGTGCCGACGTTGCTGACGCCGGATGCCAGCCGGTCGGCCGTGATCTCCCGCCGGTAGTCGCCGGGCGTCGAGCCCGTGGCGGTGCGAAACGCCCGATAGAAGCCGGACTCGCTGTCGAACCCGCAGTCCATCGCGATCGAGCTGATCGGCCGGTCGGTGTCCCGCGCCAGCAGGACCTTGGCGTGCTCGATCCGGATCTGCCGCAGCCGGCCGGCGATGCCCTCTGCGCCCGCAAGGCGGTAGAGCGATCGCCGGGACATGTTGCAGGCCCGGGCGACGGCTGACGCGTCAAGCCGCGGGTCGGCGAAGTGCAGGTGCAGGACCTCGTGCACCCGTTGCCGGGCGAACGCCTCCTGTGCGTCGGCCGGCGCTTCGTCCCGGGCGGCGAAGGCCGCCGCCGCCGACAACAGCCCGATGGCATGAGGGCCGAGCAGCGCCATGTCAGCTGCGCCGTGGCGGGAGCCGGCGAACAACGACCGGAGGAACGCCGAGACCACACCGCCGGGTGAGCCGGCACCGAGCGTCCTGGCGGTCAGGCCGCGGGTGTCGTCTCCCAGGAGGCGCCGCTTCGGCACCTTCACCACCAGATGGCGGCACGCCCGGTCCGACCGGAGGGTGTAGGGGCGGGTGCTGTCATAGAACGCCATCGCTCCGGGGTGGAGCTCGGCCACCCGCCCGTCCTGTTCGATTCGGCCGGCACCATCGAGCAGCACGCTGGCCAGGAGGTACTCGCCGTCGTCGCCCCCGATGAGGGCGCGGGTGCGACGAACGATCTGCCCCGAGGCTGCCACCAACGAGAGATCCAACGCGCCGAGTGACACGTGGTCGATGTGGCCGTGGAACGGGCCGTCGTCCAGCCGCTGTGCCGTCAGCCGGACGAACCGGGCACAGATCTGGTCCTGCCAGTAGGCGAACGCATCGCCCGCCGGCACATCGGCCGTGCTCAAGGTCGCATGCACCCCTTGGACCAGCCGATCAGCGGAATCGGAGCGGAAGGGCGACAGGACCCTGGACGAACCCGACGCGACGCCATTGTGTCGGACCCCAGTGCTCGACGGTGGGGAAGCGCGACCGCAGGACGCGGAGGCCTTCGACGAGCTCGGCCCGGGCGAGGTTGGCGCCGAGGCAGAACTTGTGGCCGTGGCCGAATCCGAGATGTTGCGACCGACTCGTCCGGGCGGGGTCGAAGTCGTTGGGCCCGTCGAGCAATTGGGGGTCGCGGTTGGCCCCGCCGACGTCGAGGATCACCATCGTGCCGGTGGGGATGGTCACGTCGTGGAGGTCCACGTCTTCGGTCGGGACGCGCAGGAGTATGTGCCCGATCGGGGCGAAGCGGAGCACTTCTTCCACCGTGGACTCCAGCCGACCCTCGTCGAGCAGGGCCGCCCAGTCGTCAGGGTGATCGGCCAGGAGGTGCAGTGCGATCGCCAGTTGGTTGCGCGTGGTGTCGGTGCCGGCCATGATCACCGACGCGGCGGCACTGAGCACCTCCTCCCGCGTGAGCTTGCCGTCCTCGGTCTCGGCCCGGATGAGATCGGACAGCAGGTCCTCCTCCGGTGCGCGCTCGCGTTCGGCGATAAGCCTCAGCAGGTACTCGTCGAGCTGCTCGTGGGCCGCCAGCGCGTCGTCGAGATGCTCGGGCGAGCCGGCCTGGGCGTTGAGGATCGTTTCGGTGAGCTCGGAGAAGAGCTCCACGTCTGCCGTCGGCGCGCCCAGGACTGCGCAGATGACGGTGGTGGGGTAGGCGTGGGTGAGGGTCTGGACCGCGTCACACACACCATCGGCGGGCACGTTGTCGGCCAGCGCGCCCATGACGTCGCGCATGACGGGCCGGAAGCGGTCGGCGGCGCGCGGGGTGAAGGCCTTGGACGCGATCGCTCGCATCCGGCGATGGTCGGCGCCGTCGCGCAGCAGGAACCCCTGCTTTCGTCGTTCGATGAAGCGCGGATCGGTTCCGGGCGTGTCCTCCATCGCTTTCGTGATCCCCTGGATGAAGCGCCGGTCGTTGAGCACGGCCCGCGCCTCCTCGTGGCCCCGGACGACGATCGCCGGGCCGAGCGTGAACGCCCAGCTGTCGTGGCCGGCCCGCTGGTAACGGTGCCAGGGGCATTCACCGTCGGGAAGGTCCGAGGGGTTCGTCGTGGCCGGGAGGTTCGCTTCGGAGAAGACGTTCGCCATGCCCGAACGGTAACAAGGAGTCGCATGCACGTGCGACTCGTTCCCTGCGCTACGGCGAACCCCGCAAGGTGGCCAGGCCGGCCTGCGTGCAGAGTCGGCCCAGCGCATCGTGGAGCGACGCCGACGCCGTGGCCGTCTGCGACGGATCGGTCAGCTGTGCGATCGCCACGCCGTGGGCGAACGCGGCCAGGCGGTTCGCCTCGACAACCGGGTCGAGATCGGCCCGGAACAGGCCGGCCTCTCGTCCCCGGTTCAACGAACTGACCCAGCGCTCGACGACAGATCGGTACTCCCGGGCCATGGCATTGTGGATCTCGGCATCGGACTGCGCCAGCGCCGTCATCGCCAGCCAGAACTTCCACCACGTCCGCCGCTTGGGCGTCGACAGCTCGTAGCGATCGAGGACGTAGCGCATCGCCTGCGTGGCCGGCCGAGCGGCGAAGGCCTCCGGCAGCCGCCAGTAGCCGTAGGCGATGGCCTCCAACAACAGCTGCCGCTTGCTTCCGAAGTGGTGCGAGAGCGTGCCGGTGCTCGACTCGGTCATACGGGCGATCTCCCGGAACGACAAGCCGGTGACGCCACCCAGCGCCACGCAGTCGAACGTCGCCAGGATGGCCAGCCGACGCATGTCGTCGTTGCGGGGGCGCGCCATGTGCTCCAGGGTACCCGAGCCCCTGCGGGCGATCCGAAGACCACACGCCCCGGTGCTCTGTCAGGCGGCGACGACCCGCACCGGCAGGTGCTCGAAGCCGTGGAGGGTGTTGTTGACCAGCCACTGGGGCCCTGAGGGGTCAGCGCCGTCGATCTCGAAGCGGGTCACCCGATCGGCCAGGGCGGCCAGCAGCGAGTGGGCCTCGATACGGGCCAGGTTGATGCCCACGCACAGGTGCACGCCCCGGCCGAAGGCGAGCTGCTCGGTGGGGTTGCGGGTCACGTCGAACCGGTCGGGGTCACCGAAGCGGCGCTCGTCTCGGTTGGCCGACCCGTACATCACCAGCACCCGGCTGCCCTCGGCGATCGCCACGCCCTCCACGTCCACCGGCTCGGTCGCCACCCGGGTGAAGTAGTGGACGGGGGAGTGGAGCCGGAGCACCTCGTTGAACGCCGACGGGATCAGCGACCGGTCGGCCCGCACCCGGGCCCACTGGTCGGGGTGGCGGGCGAACAGCGCCACCGCCGCCCCCAGGGCGTTGACCGTGGTGTCGATCCCGGGCCAGGTGTACGCCCCCACCAGGTCAGCCCGGCCCATGTGGCACAGCTGGTCGGCCCGCCGTCCCGCCGCCAGCTGCCCGGCCCGGCACGCCTCGTTGGTCCGGGTCCGCAACTCCAACAGGGCGGCGAACCCGTCGGCCGACCGCTCGTTGGCCGGCCCCATCACGTTGAACGCCCGCTCGGCCAGTGCCGGGTAGTGCTCCCGGCCCTCGCTGGGCAGGCCGATCAGGTCGGCCACCACCGTGAGGCTGTAGGGCCGGGCCAGGTCGGCCACGGCGTCGAACCGGCCCGCCTCCACCGCAGCGGAGGCGAAGCGCACAGCGGTCGCCTCCACCTCGGGCACCATGGCAGCCAGGGCGTTGGGTGACAGCTGGTCCATCAACGGCTTGCGGTAGCGGTCGTGCACCGGTGGGTCCGAGGTGAGGATCGACTCGCCCATCATCCGGTTGGCCCCGTCGCCCACCGCCACCCCGTCGGCCGACGAGAACCGCTGCCAGTCGCTCAGTATCGACCGCACCGGCTGGAAGCGGGGAACGGCCAGCATCGCCGGCCCCGAGAGCCACACCACGGGCCCCAGGTCCCGCAGGGCCCGATAGGTGGGGAACGGGTCGGTCAGTACGGCGTCGCTCCACAGGTCGACGTCGGAGACCGGGCAGCCGGCAGGCGGGAGTGGCCCGCTCATTTCACGGCCCGTCATTCCACGATGCCCCGGGCCCGGAGCTCGGCCACGGCGGCCGGGTCGAGGCCGAGGTCGGCCCCCAGCACCTCGTCGGTGTGGGCCCCCAGGCCGGGCGCCGCCACCAGGTCGACCTCGCTGGCCGACAGGCGGGGTGCCCACCCCAGCATCGGCACCGGCCCCTGCTCCGGGTGCTCGACCGTCTTCACGAATCCCCTCGCCACCAGGTGAGGGTCACGCAGCAGCTCGGCGGTGTCGAGCACCGGACCGCCCGGCACCCCGGCCGCCTCCAGCCGCTCCGCCACCTCGTGCTTGGGGTACCGGCAGGTCCAGGCCGCGATCTCGGCCCGCAGCTCGTCGGTGTTGGTCACCCGGTCCTCGTTGGTGGCGAACCGGGGGTCGGCCACCAGATCGGGCCGCTCCATCGCCGTGCACAGGTCGCGGAACATCCGGGGGGTGACGGCCATGATCATGATGTGGTCGTTGGGCCCGCCCCCGGCGCAGGGGTAGAGGTTGTTGACGGCCAGCGGCCCGTTCCCGTTCCTCGGCGCCGGCCGCTCGCCCCAGCCCGGCACCATCGAGACGCGGGTGCGCATGTAGTACGTCATGGCCTCCTGCATCGACACCTCGATCTGCTGGCCCTCCCCGGTGCGGAGTTTCTGCACGTAGGCCGACACGATGGCCAGCGCCGCCTGCACCCCGGTGCCCGAGTCGCCCGTGGTGGGCCCCGGCAACAGCGGCTCGCCGTCGCGGTAGCCGGTGGTCGACAGGGCCCCGGCGGTGGCCTGGGCCACGCCGTCGAAGCACTTGCGGTTGGCGTAGGGACCCGACAGGCCGTAGCCCTTGATCGAGGCGTAGATGATCCCCGGGTTGGCCGCTTTCAGCACCTCGTAGCCGATGTCGAGCTTGGCCACCACGCCCGGCCCGTAGTTCTCCACGAACACGTCGAACCGGGGGGCCAGGCTCAACAGCAGCTGGCGGCCCTCCACCGTGGTCAGGTCCATGGCGATGCTGCGCTTGTTGCAGTTCCAGTACATGAAGTAGTCCCGCGGCACGTTGTCGATGCCCCGGGCCGGATCACCCGCTCCGGGCGGCTCCACCTTCACCACGTCGGCCCCGAACCAGGCCAGCGCCTGGGTGCACGAGGGACCGGCCTCGTACTGGGTCATGTCCAGGATCCGTAACCCGTCCAATGCCGGCATGCGTGGTCCCCCTCGAGAATGAACGTCGTCATCAGCCCACTATCTCCATCCCCGATAGTCAAAGCGGAAACGGGAGATCGGTGTCACCCTGGGAGGATGTTGTCGCCGTATCGCGTGCTGGACCTCACCGATCACCGCGGCCAACTGGGGGGCTACATTCTGGCGATGCTGGGGGCCGAGGTGATCCTCGTGGAACCCCCTGGCGGCTCGCCGGCCCGCCAGGTCGGCCCCTTCGCCGGCGAGGAGCCCGGCCTGGAGCGATCGCTCCAGTTCTGGGCCCACAACCGGGGCAAGCGGAGCGTCGTGATCGACATCGACACCCCCGAGGGGCGAGAGCAGTTCCTGGAGCTGCTGGCTGGAGCCGACGTGCTGATCGAGAACGAGCCACCGGGGGCCATGGCCGCCCGGGGCCTCGATCCCGCCGCCCTGGCCGCCGTCAACGACGCCTTGGTGCACGTGTCGATCACGCCGTTCGGGGACACCGGCCCCAAGGCCGAGTGGGCCTCCACCGACTTGACGTTGCAGGCGGCGTCGGGTTGCCTGTCACTCACCGGCGACAAGGACCGGGCGCCACTGCGCCTCGCCCCTGCCCCTCAGGCCTGGTACCACGCCGCGGCCGAGGCGGCCCAGGCGGCGCTGATCGCCCTCTACGAGCGGCAGAACCGCTCGGGCCGGGGCCAGCACGCCGATGTGTCGGTGCAGCAGGCGGCCAACCAGATCGCCGCCTCCCAGATGCTCACCTCGGCCCTGGGCGCCACCCGCACTGAGCGCATCGCCGGCGGCGTGCTCTACGGCGGCATCGACATCAAGCTCATGTGGGCCTGCGCCGACGGCCACGTGTCGGTCACGTTCCTGTTCGGGGCGGCCATCGGGCCCTTCACCCGCCGCTTGATGCAGTGGGTGTACGAGGAAGGCTTCTGCGACGAGGCCACGAGAGACAAGGACTGGACCAATTACGCCGTGATGCTGCTCGACGGGCGGGAGCCGGTGAGCGAGTACGAGCGGGTGCGCGACGAGGTATTGGTGCGGTTCTTCGCCTCCAAGACCAAGGCCGAGCTGCTGGCCGGGGCGGTGGAACGTCGGGTGCTGATCGCCCCCATCGCCACCATGGCCGACGTGGCCGCCAGCGATCAGCTGGCAGAACGGGGCTACTGGGAGGAGGTCGACATGGGGCCCATGGGCACCGTCCGGTTCCCGGGAGCCATGGCCCGCCTCACCGCCACCCCGCTGGCGGCGCTGCCCCGCCCGCCCCGCCTGGGCGAGCACACCGAGGAGGTGATGGGCGCCCGGCGGGAACCGCCGCGGCCCACGGTCATCGTGCGGGAGGTCGAGCCGGGCAACGGGAGCGGTCACGGCAACGGTCACGAGGGCCAGGCTCTGGCTGGGTTGAAGGTGCTCGACCTTATGTGGGTCATGGCCGGGCCGGCCGCCAGCCGGGTGCTGGCCGACCACGGGGCCGACGTGATCCGGGTGGAGTCGATCCACCGGATCGACACGGCCCGCACCCTGGCTCCGTTCGTCGACAACGACGGTCACCCCGAGCAGTCGGGCCTGTTCAACAACCTCAACGGCAACAAGCGGGGCATGGCACTCGACCTGTCGCACCCTCTCAGCCACTCGGTGATGACCGACCTGGTGCAATGGGCCGACGTGGTGCTCGACGCCTTCTCCCCCCGGGGTATGCGCTCGCTGGGCCTCAGCCACGAGATCCTGCTCCGGCGCCGGCCCAACATGGTGGTCGCGTCCACCTGCCTCAACGGCCAGACCGGCCCGCTGTCGTCGCTGGCCGGGTTCGGCACCATGGCCGCCGCCATGTCGGGCTTCTTCCACATCTGCGGCTGGACCGACCGGCCCCCGTGCGGCCCGTTCGGGGCCTACACCGACTACGTGTCGCCCCGGTATTTCCTCTGCACGGTGCTGGCCGCGGTGGACCACCAGCGACGCACGGGCAAGGGGCAGTACATCGACTTCTCTCAGAGTGAGGCGTCGATCCACAACCTGTCGCCGATCCTGCTCGACTACGTGGTCAACGGCCGGATCGCCGAGCGGATGGGTAACGACGACCCGGTGATGAGCCCCCACGGGGTGTACCCGGGGCAGGGCGACGGGCCCGACGCCGACCCGTGGGTGGCGATCGCCTGTGAGACCGACGAGCAGTGGCGGGCCCTGTGCAAGGCGGTGGGTGGTCCGCTGGAGGCGCTGTCGGGGCTGGAGCGGCCCGAGCGCCGGGCCCGGCGGCGGGAGATCGACGGCCACCTCACGGCGTGGACGAAGGTCCGCCCGCCCGACGAGGTGATGGCCGAGCTGCAGTTGGCCGGGGTGCCGGCCCACACGGTGGCCAACTCGGCCGAGGTGCTGGCCGATCCCCAGCTGGCCCATCGGGCCCATCACGTCGAGCTGCCCCACGGTCGCCTCGGCAGCACGTGGATCGAGGGGAGCCGGTTCCGGCTGTCCCGCACTCCGGCGGCCATGCGCCGGGCCGGCCCGACACTGGGACAGGACACGTTCGAGATCCTGGCCGGCACCCTCGGCTACGACGCCGAGTGGATCGCCGAGCTGGCGGCCGAGGAGATATTTGAATGACGGCGATCTTCGAGTGAGACTCGGCCGGTGAGCGACAACCCACTTGAGCTGCGCGCCTCGGGCGTGACGATGGACTGTGCCGACGTGGCCCGCATGGCCGACTTCTGGCAGGCGGCTCTCGGCTTTCGCAGCCGAGCCGGCGACGAGCGGACGGCGGTGACGCTGTCGGACGCGGCCCAGCCCCGGGTGATGAACCACCTGACGCTGCAGAAGGTGCCGGAGGGTAAGACGGCCAAGCACCGGGTCCACCTCGACCTGTTCCCGGCCGACGGCCAACGGGCCAGGGACCGGCTGGTGGAGCTGGGTGCCACCGTGCTGCGGCAGCCGGCCGACGGTGATCCGGGCCACTTCGGTTTCCAGGCCATCGTGATGCAGGACCCCGAAGGCGGCGAGTTCTGCCTGGTCGTACGTCCGCCGAAGGCCGAGCGGGGGTAGCGGTCACGACAGCGGCGGCGTCATGCGGCTAGCGGCCCGAAGCGCAAAAGCGCTGGCGCTCATTCGGCGAAGGGTAGAAGTCGGGAGGGCTACGCCCGCAATTCGAACGTCTGAGGCGCCCAGCTGTGACGGACAAACTCCCACGTCCCGGGTCCGGTCACTGGCGGTGGTCACATTGCCAGAATTCGATGGCGCCGACGCCACGGTGTGGAGTAAATCGAGTAGTGTCTCGCCCGATAGAGTCTTGGTGAGACCCTGTTTCTGATGGAAGCAATCGAGGCGCAATACTATTGCTGATGGTCAGGAACATCGGGTAACAAGTATTTGGGGATGGAACGGGTTGATATGTCGACCGTACATGTAGGTGTCATTCTTCTTGGCTGTGCTCAAGGTGAGCGCTTGGCGGTAGAGCACGATAAATCGTGGTATCAGCACTACTTCTTTGGCCCTTCCGAGACAATGCGAGGATACTGGGCTGAGCAGAGCGACAATGATTTGGTGTTGACTGGCGAGGTATTCGGTTGGATCTTCTATCCGGGCAATTTCCCATTCCTTGGCGATCGGAAGTCAGCGGCTCTGGCGGCGGTGGAAATCCTGGAAGAGAGCGGGGAGGCGGAAATCGAAAGGTTTCAGGTCTTCGTTGTCGTCCTCGGTCTAACCTCTAAGGTTCGATCGGATGGTGGCTCAGTATCAACGCTTAAGCATGGCGATCACTACTTCAACGCAGTGGTTGTTCGGACGGGAGATCCCTTTGATTTCACTGCCCATGAGATCGGCCATTGCATTGGGTTGACCCACTCATTTGGATCGCCACTATTCCAAGCTTCAGGGGATCGCCCCGGGGGATATGGACATCCACACTGCATCATGAGCGCCCGAGCCTATGGGCATCTCCCGGGCGGAGGCTCTTATACGCCTACGACTCAGCCGGAAGACCCGCCACTTGCAGCTGAATACCGGGCTCGCGGACCCAGCTTGAACGCGGTGACGGCGTTGGGGAAGGGCTGGATTCAAGCGGCACGCTACGATCCATCAGGGGGAGTTCCGCAGGACTTCACAATTCGGAGCCGGCATCTTGGAGGTCGGGATCAACGGAGAGCCCGCCATGCGGTAGAGGTCGTTAGGCCTGATGGTGCGAACATCGTGATCGAGTACCGTGAGAACCTCGGCTGGGACCGAGGTCAAGATACCAACTACCTGATTGTTGCGCAGGGGCGTGGTGGGCTCGGCGATGTCGCATATCCGGGAGCCTTGGCTGGTACGCACCTTCATAGGATTCGGGTGCCGGCTACATGGGGCGACCACGTCTACAACGGCCATGGAATCAATCTAGAGGTTCTGTCCAGCTCGCAGGTCGACGGGACCGTGACCGTTCGGATGCACCCTGTGACAGCACCGAGCGGGCGTATTCAACTGACGACTTCGACCAACCTGATTTCGACAACGGTCTTGGAGGAGGGAATCACCACCTGGGAGCCAGGCGAGATGCTCTGCGTGGAGGGATCTCATCCCTTTCAACTGATCCGCAGAAACGAGGAAATCGTTGTTGAAGCAACCTACTCGGGCGATGCTGGTCCGATCAGTGCTGCCTGGAGCGCCCAGGGATACTGGATCTATGATCAGACCGATGAAACCAATCTGACTGTCAACGTGCTGGCCAGCGACGCGAAGATGAAGCAGACCTCATCTGTCGAAGCGATTCGGTTCCGGTTTGCTGTCGAGTCAACTCCACGTGGATCCAGATTCCGGATTACTGCGCCCCCGATTGCAGGGAAAGTGAAATTGAGCGTTGGTGTCGAGCTCAAGACTTCGGCCTGGAGATCGGTGAGATACATCCCAGTCGAGCTTACAGGGCTCTCGTATAGCTACGGCGCCCAGTTCGAAAGGGATCGGCTGACCTGCCTGGCTCGGTTCGAGCCAGAGATATTTCCTGAGTACGAGGTACTCATTCAGCCGAGTGAGTGGCGATCGATCCCCGAAGAAATGCACGCGGACGTTGTGCAGTACCTTCAGGTTCTAGGCCAACTCAGGACCACTGATGAGCGAGCCTTCGACTCGGCCGCTGCCGACCTTCCTCGCCTCCTCGGTGTCGACGAAGTTCAGCTCACCGTCGTGGAGAGGGCTGATCGGCTCGACCTCCGCCCCTACCCTGTTCTCCAACCACCGCCGGGGCCAACCCTCGACGCGGTCAGGGGTGTCGTCGGTGATCGCTGAGACCTCACAGCCGGCGGTGGACTTCGAGCACGAGCTGATCTTGACGATTCGCCACGGGTCGGGAGTCAACTTCGGCCGGTGCGGCTATCGGTTCGACGGCTTCAATGTCAACGACGACATAGTCACGATCCAGTTCTTTCGACCAGGGGGGCAATCCGGCTGCCTTACTGACTACAGACCGACGACGTACGCCGTCGCTCTTGATCGGTCAGCGATCCCCGGACCGCCCTTTGTCTTCGCTATCCAGGGCGGAACCTGTCAAGGGTGGTGAGACAGTTTCTTGCTATTCGGTTGTGATGAGTGC
>CADEDH010000094.1 GCA_902826025.1 uncultured Actinomycetes bacterium | reverse complement strand
CGGCACTTCCCGGACGTCCGGTATCGCTCACGGCTCGGCCGCCCGTCGATCCCGAGCGGCCGGCGACGTCATTACCGAGCGGGGCAGGCCGGGCCAGTTCCCTGCCGGTTCTGCTGTGCTCTGGCGTGGCAGACTCGCAGGGTGGTAGCGGTGGTTGACAGGGTTCCTTCGCCGGGCGGTTGGGAGTGCCCGCTCGATCGACGAGCCGCTTGGAACTGGACGCCTCCGGGCGGTCTCGGTCTCCGGCTCGATCGAGTGCCACCCATCGTGCGGATCTGGTATCGGACCCCGCTCGTGGATCGGCTGGCCCACGAGTGGATGTGGCATCACGGCGGCTGGGACGTCGAGCCGCCTCATCTCGAACGCCCGCCCGACGGCGGAGATCGAGCGCCGCTCGGCCCTGTAACTCCGAGAGACACTCTGAGCGCCCGCCTCGACCCAGAGCAGTGACAGGCGTCGCGCCTGACGTTTCCGAGCGCTCGACCATCCGGGATCGCATGCTACCGGTCGATCAGGTCAGCTCGCCGCACGAGGAATGTCGTCTCGCCGGTGGTCGCCTCGGCGTTCCAGGCGAGGCGCACGATGGCTCGTCCGTCTTCGGCGCTCCCCACGTGGCAGCCAATGACCAAGTCGGGCGGTGTACCGGTGTCCGCACTCCAAGGGCATTGATCGTCGACAAAGATGGGCGCCTTGTCGGCCACCGTCCAGCGACCGCCTTCGGCGTCAAGAAAGTCGACCTCTACCGAACCGGGAAACGGCTCGTCGCTGATCCAACGACCCTCAACTGCTCGGAGCCTCACCGCGCGCTGGAGTTCGGACACGGTGGCACCTCGACGTTCTCCAGGAGCGTCCTGCTCCGGCACGAGTGGCCGGCCCGAGATCGCTCATGGCTCGGGCGGCAGGTCAGGGCGCCAGACCCCGGATCCGATCAGCCTCCTCCAGCGTCAGCCGGTCCCGGGTTGGGCGTTCGTCGTCGGATCTGTCCCGTCGGCCGGGGCCAGAACGGTGGCCCGGGGCGGCAAGGGGGGCGGGCCGTCGACCACCGTCGGTACCCGCCCCGAGGCCAGGCGTTGGAACATGGCGGCCAAGTCGACACCCATCAGCGACGAAGCCAGTTCCATGCCCTGGGTCACGTTGGTGGTGACGTTGCGGGTCATGGCCGAGGCGCCGTCGGTGGAGATCACCGTGAGCTTGTCGATCGAACCCATGGGCGCCGCCGCCTCTCGTACCAGCTTGGGCAGCATCTCGGCCAGCAGGTCCATGATGGCCGCCTCTCCGTACTGGGCGTAGGCGTCGGCCCGCTTCTGCATCGAGGTGGCCTCGGCCTCGCCCCGAGCCAGGATGGCGGCCGCCTCGGCGTCGCCTTCGGTTCGCAGGGCGGCCGCCACCGCCTCCCGGCGGGCCCGTTCGGCCGCCCCTTGGGCCATGCCCTCCAACTCCACCGCCTTGGCCAACTCCTCCCGCCGCTGACGCTCACCCGCCCCGATCAACCGGTTCTCCTCGGCCTTGGCCTGGGCCGCCTCAATGGTGGCGGTGCGGGTGGCTTCGGCCTCCCGAATGGCCCGGGACTTCTGAGCCTCGGCCTCCTGCTCCACGGCGTAGCGCTGGGCGTCGGCCGGTTTGCGTACCGTGGTGTCGAGCTCCCGTTCCTTGAGCGCGGCCTGCCGTTCGGCCACCTTCTCCTGGGCCGCGATCACGTCCTGGTCCCGGGCCGCTTTGGCCAGCGGGCCGGCCGCTTCGGCCTCGGCCAGGGCGGCGTCGGTCTCGGCCCGGATGGCTGCCTTCCGCAGTTCCAGCTCCCGGTTGGCGTTGGCGATCTCCTCCTCGGCCTTGATCCGGGCCTCCTCCGCCTCCCGGCGGGCGATGGCCTCGGCGATCGACGCTTCCTTCTCGGCCCGTACCGCCTCTGGTCGGCCCAGGTCCCGCAGGTAGTTGCCCTCGGTCTGGATGTCCTGGAGCTGGAAGGTGTCGAGCACCAGGCCCTGGTTGGTGAGCGACGCCTCGGCCTCCTCCGCCACCTCCCGGGCGAAGGCGGCCCGATCTTTCACGATCTCCTCGACCGAAAGGCGGCCCACGATGGCTCGCAGGGAGCCGGCCAGCACCTCCTGAGTGAAGGGTTCGATAGCGGTCTGCTGGCCCAGGAAGCGCTGGGCCGCGGCCCGCACCGCGTCCTCGGTGCCGCCCACCTTCACGATGGCTACCCCTTCCAGGGCGCACTTGATGCCCTGGGCCGACACGGCCGAGCCGACCGAGATGCTGATCTGGCGGGACGACAGGTCGAGCACGGCCCGCTTCTGGATAACCGGCAGTACGAACACGCTGGCCCCCATCACCACCTTCTGGCCCGACAGGTCGGTGGAGACGGCTCCGGTCTGGGGGTTGGTGACCGCCTTGCCCTTGCGGCCGGTGATGATGAACGCCTCGTTCGGCCCGGCCACCTTGAACCGGGAGAACAGTACGGCACCGATCAAGACGGCCAGCACGATCAATGCCAGCAAACCTGCGCCCAATTCAGCCATGTCGGCTTCCTCCCCGTACCGAGTTGACTCCCTCGTCGGTCAAACCCGCGCCCGATCCAGCCATATCGCTTCCTTCCCTCGCTGAGTTGACTCCCTCTTCGGTCAACTCCAGAACTCCTCCGACGCCTCGACCACGACCTTGGTCGCCGACTCCAACGCCACCACCGTCACCTCGGCTCCGACGGGTAGATCGCGGCCGGCGGTGGCGGTGAGCTTCACCGGCTGCCCGCCCAACGACACCAATACCTCCCCGATACCGCCGGCCTGTACACCAGTTACCACCCGGGCCGACCGACCCACCAGATCCGAGGAACGGGGTGTGGCGTCGGTCGGCGAGTGCATGAGGGCCCGGACGGCCCGCCCCGTGCCCCAACCCAGGACCCCACCAGAGGCCAGCCCACCCCCGAGGGCGACCGGGCCCGGCGCCCCCACTCCGGCCTGCAGCATCCAGCCCGCGATGCCGGTGGCCCCCAGGAAGGCGCCGATGACGGGTCCACTGAGCAACTCGGAACCGAGCACGTCGAGGTCGGGTAGGAGGCCATCGAGCACGTCGTCGAACAACAAGGCCACGACGAGGACCACGATGCCGATCACCGCGAGAGCCACGAACATCCGACCATGTTGACAGGCGCCACGTCCCAGCGGCGGTCACCCTTCGTCGACCCGTGCGGCCGGATGGGTCTCCGGCGGAGCTGGGCGCCATGCAGCTGAGCGGCCTGAACGATCGGCCGTCGGGTCCCAGGGGGGGCCAGTGACCTGGGGTTCTACCGGGTGGGCCATGAGGGAATCGAACCCCCGACCTCCTCCGCGTCATGGGGCCTGACCCCATGCGCCAGCATACACCTGGGCGAGTGACGAGGGAGGACGGTCCCTACGGGTGTGTGGTCGTGCACGGCTGTGCGAGCTGGTTGGGTCCAGTTGGGGTCCAAGGCTATGGGCTGCCCCGGATCGCTTGGGTCCCATCCTGCGATCAGCAGCGGGATTTCCGACCGGCCGGACCGGGCCTGCCGGTACCCGAGCGCGGTAGATCGTCAGTATTTGGCGGCGTTACCGAGCGCCGTAGCGAACGTCCAGGGAGGTCCGACGGACCGGCCCCTACGTGCCGATCTGATCTAAGTCAGACCGGGACTTGGTGTTGGGCGCGCCTGCGGAAGGTGGTGAGGCTCACGACTCCCAGGTCGATGAGGCAATGTCGCACGCTGCTGTAGCGCTATGGTCGGGCGCGACGGCTTTGGTCGGCCGGGGCCCGACGACCGGACGCCCATGACAGGCTCGTTGCCACGCGGTTTCACGCGGGGCGCCGGAGCTGTCGATACCGGACGGGCAGACCAGGCCACTCCGCCGGGTACCGAGTGCCTCGGGCGGTGCGCGAAGCATGGGAGTATCGTACGGTGAGGCTCCTGCGGGTCGGCTTGATCGGATGGACGGCCCTGTGGGCGCTCCTGATCGTGCTTGGGCTAGCGATGAGCGAAGGGACTCCGGTGTGCAAGGGCCCTCTGATCCTCGGCGTGAACGAGTCCGACCCACCGTCTTGCGAAGGACCCGTAGCGGGACTCGTTACCCTCGCCCCGGTGACCTACCTGCTGGGCGCAGCATTCGTGGTCCTGGTCGTCGGCGTGGTTCATGCAGGAGGCAAGTTGAGAGGCCAGCGCTGACGTCATTTCCGTGTGCTCCACCCGCGCGTGAACGCCGGGAGTAGTGTGGTTGCGAGCGTCCGGTGACGGCGATGGGCTACCGGCCGATCGAGCGGAGTGCCTGTCCCAGGCTGCCTCCTGTGCGACTCTGGTGTTCATGAGCGGAGAAGAGGCGCCGGTCATCGCTGGCGAGCGGGTGCGGCTGCGCTCCTACGAAGACCGCGACGCTCAGGTGCGCGCGAGTTTCGGGCGCAACCGCCAGATCGTGCGTGCGCTTGGCGGTGACCTTCCCTGGGATCTTCCCCTCAACCCTGCGGAAGCTGCTCAGCAACTCACCCGCCGTTTCGGGCCCGGACCCCACTGGATCGTCGCCGACGCCAACGACGACTTTCTCGGAGTCGCCCGGCTAGCACCTCTCGATGCGAAGACCCGTTCAGCGGCCTACGCAATCGCCATCTACAACCCCACACAGCTCGGATCAGGCCTTGGGACCGAAGTCACCCGGCTCGTCCTCGCTTACGCTTTTGAAGGCCTCGGCCTACACCGGGTGAGCTTGACCGTTCTGGCCGACAACACGCGTGCCATCACCTGCTACGAAAGATGCGGCTTCACCACCGAGGGTCGTCTCCGACACACCCTTTGGCGAGACGGCCAATGGAGCGACGACCTCATCATGGCTATTCTCAATCCGGCCGACGAGCGGTGATGCAAAGCGACGCACGTTACCGCTCGCGCAACCCACGCTACTCCGCCGGCACTGGAGCGCGGTCAGGCGATGTTCTTGGGCGGTGATACCGAGCGTCCCCCAGGGGCCAGACCGGGTCCGTCCGTCCGTCCGCTCGTGACGTACTGCTCGGGACCGCAGCCCGGGGCTGGAACAGTATTGGGCCCGGCGGCAGCGTTTCGGGAGGGGTGACCTGTTCGGCGCTGAGTGGGGTGGCAGGATCACGGAATGGACGCCGAAGCCGAGCCCTCGCCGAAACTCATCGAGCAGCGAGTTCGGAATCGGATCATCGCATCGTAGTGGCCGTGCGCGTCTCGTGCGCGTCGCTCGCTGGGGTGACGCAGGCCCGGTTCCAGCGAAGTGGGTTTGTCCTGGTCGGAGCGGTGCCCGGGGCGGGATTCGAACCCGCACGACCTCACGGCCCGAGGGGTTTAAGCCCTCTGCGTATGCCAATTCCGCCACCCGGGCTAGATAACCCCATCCTATGCGGCGGGGCGGAGACGGGTGGGGGGCTTCAGTTGTCCGACCAGTCGGGCACGAAGCGGTCGAACAGCGGATCGGCCAGCAACCGGACCGCAGCGCTGGCCGCCCCCAGCCTCACGATGAACAGCATCACCTTGACCGCCCCGTACAGTCGGCTCGGATCGGTTTCGGGGATGGAGACGGTGAGAGGGCCGGCGGCGGGATCGGTGATCGGCGCGGCGTACGTGCAGTTTCCTGACGTGCGGCCGAGCAGCGCCACCCGGTTGGACCGCTCGTACGACGTGACCTCCCGCCCCAACTGGTCGCCGTATTCGGCGCAGACCTGCTTGGTCAGCAGGCCGTCGAGCGGCCTGAGCACCCAGCCCGCCACAGCCATGGCCAGCACCCCGGCCACCACCAGCCCTCCCACCACCACCCATCGGGTGTTGCCGCCGCCGGGACGGCCCTGTCTTGTCTGGCTGGGGGAGGGCGAGGTGAGCATCGCAGGCGATCTCCGTTCGGGGTGACGCCGGCCGCCCGGGCGTCGGCTCCAGTATGACCGGCCCGGGCTTATCTCAGGCGGCGGCGATACGGGGGGACCGAGCGCCGGTGCCCGCCTCCGAGGCCCCCGAGCCGGTGGAGGCAGCGGGGGCGACGATCGTCAGGGGCAGGGCGGCGGCCCACAGCTCGTCGCGCACAGCGCCCGCCTCCACCTCGGTGAGCTGGGCGGCGGCCACCATTCCGTCGATCATGTCGGCCACCACGGCCACCGCCGGCCGGCCCCGCAACATCACCGACACCGTCGTGCTCCCATCACGCTCCCGGCGGATCGCCCGACGCACCCCGGGCGACCGGGGCGGGCTGCGGAACGCCGGCACCTCCATCCCCTGGCGCCGGGCGGCCTGACCCAGCTCCCGGGCCACGGCGGCGAACCGCAGCGACGACAACTCCCCCACCGGGCCGGCCGCCTCCGACTCCCGCCACCTCGAAGTCCCTGCGATGCCCCTGATACCTGCCACCGGACCAACTCCTGCTCCGGCCGCCACCCCCGAGGCGACGACCCAACTCCTGGTTCGAAGTATGCAGAGCCCCTGTGACAGTGACCGGCAGGTCAGTCAGGATCGGGTTCGTGGTTGACGGCTGTGGCTTCCCGCCGCAAGGCATCGGTGAGGTGTTGGGCGTCGGCCAGTTGGCGCTGGCGCTTGCGGAACTTGGCGTCGGCCCGTTCCGAGTAGTCGGCCAGTACCGCCCGCTCCAGCTGGGACAGCGCCTCGCCAGTGTTGAACCGGTCCCGCAGCTCCATCAGCTCCCGGGTCTCGTCCAGGGTGAAACCGAGCGGCCTCATCGCCTTGACCTGAATCAACCGGTCGATGTCGCTCTCGGTATAGAGCCGGAACCCGCCGGCCGACCTCGCCGACGGCACGACGATGCCGGCTTCGTCGTAGAAGCGGATGGTCCGCAGCGAGAGATCGACCCGCTCAGCCACCGCCCCGATCTGGAACAGCTTCTCATCCATCTGCCCTCCTCGACCCACCGACGCTAGCCGCCCCGCCATCGATCCGGTGATCGAGCCTCCCGTCGCAGCGTCCGGACCAGGGGAACTCACCCCGATGACCCTCACAACTCTCCAGTGACGTCATGGTAGAGTTGCCGCTCTCCTGGCGGCAATGGGACTACATCGGATGGGCGAGCTCACGGCGCAAGGCTCCGCCGACAGAAGCGGGCGGCGGGTGGCGGGTGGCGACAGCATGACAGCGTCGATGTCACGGGTCCGTACGCGCCTCACGGGCGGGGACCGGGGTTCGGCCCGCCGGATCGGTTGGTCGACCGTCGTCGAGCTGGCCCAGCTGGCCAGCTCGGTGCTGGTGTTCCTGATCCTGGCCCGCCAGCTCCACCCCGACGACTACGGCGCCCTGGGGGCCGTGCTGGGCGTGGCCATGCCCGCCGCCACCCTCGCCAGCTTCGGCTCCCACGTGCTGCTCATCAAGCGGATCGCCCAGGGCGGCGACTTCACCGACGCCTGGCAGCGAGCCACCTCGATCGGGATGCTCGGCCCCGCCGCCGGGACTGTGCTGCTGATTGCGGCCCAGCCGCTGATCCTGCCCCAGGTCAACACGGTCGTCTACGCCCTGCTCGTAGTGTCGCAGCTCAACTTCTTCTGGCTCACCGAGCTGGCCGTCTACGTTGGCAACGCCACCCGCAACCTGAAAGCCGCAGCCCAGATCCGCCTGATGGTGGTGGCCACCCGGTTCGGCGCCCTCGCCCTGTTCGCCACCCTTACCCCCGGCCGCCTGATCGACTGGGCGGTGGCCAGCGTCGCGTCGTTCGCCCTCGGCGCCGCCCTCGCCCTGGCCTACGTCTGGCGGGTGTTCGGGGCCCGCCCGTCGCTACGACGGAACTCGCTGGCCGACATCCGCGAAGGCCTGCCGTTCTCGGCCAACTCCGTGACCGAGAGCCTGGTCGACATCTCCGACCGCCCTCTGCTGTTCCGCTACGGCCATGAGACCGACGCCGGGATCTACACCCTCGGCGGCCGCATCATCCAATTCGGCTATCTGCCGATCCACATCCTGTTGCGCACGGCCGACGCCGACCTCTTCGCCGCCGGCCAGAACGGCACCGGCGCCGCCCTGGCCGTCATCCGGCGCCTACTCAGACCGGCCGTCGCCGTGGGCCTGGCCGCCGGTGCCATCGCCTTCGTGTGCGCACCGGTGGTCCCCTGGCTGGTCGGCGACGAGTACCGCCCGGCCGTCGAGACCATCCGCCTGCTGGCACCGCTGCCCACCATCCGGGCCATCCAGTACCTGATGGGGAACTGCCTCAGCGCCTCGGGCCACCAGCGCTGGCGCCTGATCCTCACCGTGGGCGCCGGGATCCTCAACCTCGGCCTCAACCTCGTGCTGCTCCCCAACGGTACGTGGCGCACCGCGGTGGGTACCACGTTCGTCAGTGAGCTGTTCCTCACCGTCACCCTCACCGCCGTGACTCTGGGCTCGGCCCGACGCCGACCCACCGCCCACCCCCCTCCCTGCTCCGCAAACGTACCGGAAGGAGAACGGCTCGGATGAGACCACCGAAGCGGGCCTGCTGGCTCGTGACCCTGGCCCTGGCGGTCGCCATCCTCCGGCCCCGGCGCCGCACCCCGGCCGAACGGGCCGACGACCTCCGCTGGCGCTGGATGTAGCCCTGGCACCGTCACAGGGTGCCGTTACCCTCATCAACGAGGGTGACATGACGGATCTCCACGAACCACCGAAGCTCAACCCGGCCCAGCAACAGGTCACCGACGACCTGGGGGCCAAGCGCCACGAGCGCCCCACCTTCCGCGACGACCTGCGAGACGAGCTCCGCTTCGAGCTGGAAGACGCCCTCGATCCCCTGGTGGCGGCGGCTGATCCCCTCCCCCTGTCGGTCACCAAACGAGACCTGGCCCTCCTCCATAGCTGCGAGGCCCACTACGTGGCCGACCGCCAGGCCGAGTTCGCCTGGACCGTCCCCACCGCCCGGGGATCAGTGGCCCACAAGGCGATCGAGCTGCTCGTGGCCTGGAAGGGCCACCCCGTCCCGCTCGACCTGGTCGACGAGGCCATGGCCCGCCTGGAGGCCGACGAACGGGGCATCGGCGTGTTCCTCCAGAGCCTGTCGGAAGCCGAGCGGGCCGAGCTGGCCGGCCGGGCCAACGACTTCGTGGCCACCTTCCTCGAGACCTTCCCCCCGCTCAACCGGCGCTGGGTGCCGGTGGCCGAATCCCGGGTCCGGGCCGAGTTGTGCGACGACAACCTGACGCTACAAGGCCGGGTCGATCTGAGCCTGGGCAAAGCCGACGGCACCACCGCCGGCAAGGTACTGATCGACCTCAAGACCGGCCGCCCCTCCCCCATCCACGCCGAAGACCTGCGGTTCTACGCCCTGCTGGAAACGCTCAAGCTCGGGGTGCCGCCCCGGCTGCTGGTGAACTACTACCTGGAGTCCGGGCTGCCCCGGCGGGAGTCGGTGACCGAGGATCTGTTGTGGTCCACCGCCCGGCGGCTGGTCGACGCCGTGGGCAAGTTGGTGGAGCTGATCGGCCCCGGGGCCCGCTCCCCCACCACCACCCCCGGCCCCGGCTGCCGCTGGTGCCCGGCCGCCGCCACCTGCGCCGACGGTCGCCGTTTCCTGGCCCGCGACGAAGACGAGCTCCCCGAAGCCGACGACATCTGACCGGCGCCCGGCTCAGGCGGCAGGTTCGGCCTCAGCGGCGGCGGGCTCGCGTTCCCGGTCGCGGCCCGGCCGACCGGAGGCCGGGAAGCGCGCCTTGAAAGCGATCCAGGCCACCAGCCCCGACGCCACCGGGAACCACAGCGACACCATCCGGTAGGCGATCGTGGCCAGCGCCGCCTGGGGCGACGGGATACCGGAGATGACGAGGGTGGAGTACAACCCCACCTCGACGAAGCCCACGCCACCAGGGGTGAACGGCACCATGTTCAACACCGCGGCGCTGGCATAGGCGAGCAGCACGAGGCTGAGCCGGGGTTTGGCGTCCACCGCGTAGAGAGCGGCCACCAGAGCCAGGTAGTCGAACGCCCAGTTCCCGGCGGAAGCGGTGATGGCCTTCAGCCACCTTGCCCCCAATACCTCGACCAGGCGGTCGCGCTCACCGATCACGTCGTCTGGATCGAGCGTCCAGGGGCGGCGGACCAGCCGCCCCAATGGGGCCACCACCCGGCTCACCCCCTCGGCCACCACCCGCAGTGGGGTGGTGAAGGCGAAAGCCACCACGCCGAGCACCACGAGCACGGCGAAGATCACCCCGCCGGCGATGGCGGTGGGCAGCATCCGCTCCGGCACCGGCGCCCCCAACAAGGCCAACACGGTGGCCACGGCCGGGATGGCGAAGAGCATGGCGGTGCTGAGGATGCCGGTGGCGGCCATGGCGCTGGCCGCCTGGGGCTGGGCGATCCCGCTGACCGACAGCATCCGGTACAGCGTGGCCCCACCCACCGCGGCGCCACCCGGCACCACCCGGCTCACCGAGTTCGACACGAGCTGGCTGGTGGCAGCCACGAACCACGACACCCCGGGGAGCATCTGGCGCACCAGGCCCCACATGAAGGCGAAGCTCACCGCCTCGCACAGCACCATGATGGCGAACCAGCCGCCGCTGATCGACTTCAGCTGCTCGGCCGAGGTGACCACGGTGATCAGCCGCTGCTGCATCAGGTACAGCAGGAACACCCCGATGGCCAGCACCACCCCCCGCTGGAGGATGGTGCGGATCAGCGTGGTGCCGCCCGGCAGCTCCCGGATCTGCTGTATGTACGACTCGTCGGGACGGCGCCGAGCGATCCGCCCCCGGAGCCCCTTCACTGCTCGCTCCCACCGTCGGCGCCGGCGGCCGCCCACGACCTCAGCGGACGGCCGGCCAGGGCCCGGCACAGCTCGTCGAGCACCACCACCGGCAGGCCCACCACCGTATGGTGCGACCCCTCGATCCGGGGCACGAACAGCCCGCCCCGGCCCTGGATGGCGTAGGCCCCAGCCTTGCCCCGGGGCTCGCCCGAGACGATGTAGGCGCTGATCTCGGCCTCGTCGATGACCCGGAAGTCCACGGTGGCGCCATCGACCCGGGTTTCGCACCGGCTGACCGTGCCCGGCCCGGCGACCGCCACGGCCACCCCGGTGAGCACCTGGTGGCTCCGCCCCGACAGGCGGCGCAGCATGGCCCGGGCCTCCTCGTCGTCGACCGGCTTGCCCAGGCTCTCCTCGCCCAAGGCGACAGTGGTATCGGCCCCGATCACGACCACATCGGCTTCATACCCACCGGACCCGGCTTCCAGCATCGCCAACCCGGCCTGCGCCTTGGCTTCGGCCAGACGGGCGACCATGGCCCACGGGGCTTCGCCCGCCCGGGGCGTCTCGTCGACATCGGCATCGACGCAGCGGACGGTGATACCCAGCGACGCCAGGATCTGACGTCGGCGGGGCGACGACGAGGCAAGCACGAGCTCCGCCCTCGAACCCACACCGTTGGGAGTCATCGTCACATGTTAGGTCTCCGGGCCGGCGCCGGCACGGTCACCACCCCCTCGGCCCGCCAACCTGCACCCTCCATCGCCACGCTTCGTCACCACCGCGCCACGGGCGGCGCCATCAGGGCGGCGACACCGACGCCGACGGGGTTGGGCCAGCCCCGGTGGAGCTGCCACACTCTGGGGCATGAGCCTCGTACGAGTGGACATCGCCGACGGTGTCGGCACCATCACCCTGAACGATCCCGACCGGCGCAACGCCGTCAACCTCGACATGTGCGCTGAGCTCGACGAGGCCATCAACGCCCTCGAGGCCAACACCAGCGTGAGCGCTCTGGTGATTACAGGTGCCGCTCCCGCCTTCTGCGCCGGCGCCGATCTCAGCCACCTGGGCGACTCAGCCGAGGAGGGCCTGCTCGCCATCTACGAGGGCTTCCTCCGGGTCGGCCGCTCTCCCTTGCCCACCATTGCCGCCGTCAACGGTGCCGCAGTGGGGGCCGGCATGAATCTGGCCCTCATCTGCGACGTCCGCCTGGCCGGCCGCTCGGCCCGCTTCGACGACCGTTTCCTCAACCTCGGCATCCACCCCGGCGGCGGCCACACCTGGATGTTCCAGAACATCTGCGGCCCCCAGAACACGGCGGCCGCCGTGCTGTTCAGCGAGGTGCTCGACGGGCCCGAGGCGGAGCGGATCGGCCTCGCCTTCCGCTGCTACGAGGACGACGAGCTGCTGGCGGCCGCCCAGACCATGGCCGCTCGCACCGCCAACACCCCTCGTGACCTGCTGTTGCGCACGAAGCGGACTATCCAGGACATCCGCTACGTCACCAGCCAGCGGGCCGCCGTGGACCACGAGCTCGGCCCCCAGGCCTGGTCCACCCGCCAGCCCGCCTTCCGCGACAAGCTGGCCAAGCTCAAAGCTTCGATCACCAGCCGGTAGCGGCGTGCCCTTCGGGTTGCGCCAACCCGAAGGGGACGCTCACAACCAGGCGCCAGCCAGCTCAGCCCGGCGGATCTCCCACTCCTCGGAGGTCATGGCGAAGCGGATGTGGTCTTCCCACCGTCCGTTGATCTCCAGGTAGCGCTCGGCCACCCCTTCGGCCCGGACCTCCAGCTTCTCCACCACCCGCCGGGAGGCGGCGTTGCGGGGGATGATCGAGATCTGGATCCGGTGCAGACCCTGCACCTCGAAGGCGTATCGGGCCACGATCACCACCGCTTCGGGGGTGTAGCCGTGGCCGGCGTGGGCCTCGTCGATCCAGTAGCCCACGTAGGCGTTCTGGAACGGGCCCCGCTGCACCGAGTTGAGGTTGATCTCGCCGGCGAAGCGGCCCTCGACGAACACCCCGAAGCCGTACCCGGTCCCGAGCTGCCATTCCCGTTCCCGGGCGTGGCAACGCAGGGCGAAGGCCCCCCGGTCTTCCACCACGTCGGGGGCGTTCGGGGGACGGGACGGCTCCCACTTCGTGAGCCATTCGACGTTGCGGCGCCGCACCTCACGCCACTGCTCGAAATCGCTCGGTTGCAGTTGGCGGAGGAGAATCCGCCGCCCCATCAACGTGGTGGACGACATTTTCCTGATCCTAGAGCCCGCCGAAGGCGGGCGTGTACGCCTTCGGCGTACCTGAGGAACCCGTAGGGTTCCCCTAGAGCCCGCCGAAGGCGGGCGTGTACGCCTTCGGCGTACCTGCGGAACCCGTAGGGTTCCCCTAGAGCCCGCCGAAGGCGGGCGTGTACGCCAGCAGGCCGTCGAGCAGGGCACGTTGCGACACCACCACCTGAGCCAGGCCGAGCTGGCGCATCATCTCCACCAGCACCGCCCCGGCCCCCACGATCTCGTCGACCCGGGTAGGGGGAAGGCCGGGGTTGTG
Organism: uncultured Actinomycetes bacterium; assembly: GCA_902826025.1. Lineage (GTDB taxonomy): Bacteria > Actinomycetota > Acidimicrobiia > Acidimicrobiales > SZUA-35 > CADEDH01. The sequence goes on along the minus strand of CADEDH010000094.1, from coordinate 9,638 downwards.
ACGCCGGTCGGCCGCCCGCTCGGTGGCGATCGTGCGGAACACGTCCTCGGCCGCCTCCCGGGTGAGCACGAAGCGGTGCAGTGGCCCGTCGCCCGAGCCGGTGTTGGGATCGCCGTCAGCCAGTCCGACCTCGATGGCGGCCAGCGTCACCACCGCCCCCATGCCCACCACGACGGCCGAGCCCAGGTCGGCCACGATCTCGGGGGCCTCCCGGCGGACGTCGTCGATGTGGAGCTCGATGATCGACAGGGCGGCCGACAGCTCGTCGGCTCGGGGCGGGTCGCTGTGGAGGTAGGCAGCCGTGATCGAGCGACCCCCGATCGGGGCCGACCAGACGTGGGTGGCGGCGGCCCCCGGTGGGCCGGCCGCCAGCTCGGTCGACCCGCCACCCAGATCGATCGTCACCAACTTGAGCGGAGCGGGCCCGACGGCATCCCCCGCCGCACCGGGCAGGCCGGCACCGACCAGCGCCGGGTCGGAGGCGGCGCCGGCGAAGGCCAGACGGGCCTCGGTGGCGCCGTCGAGCACGGTGAGGGGCACGCCCAGGTGCCGACGTACCATCTCGGTCAGCACCTCCGGGTTCACGGCGAAGCGCCCCGGCGCGGTGGTGACGGCCTGCAGTGACGATGGCTGGTGGCGCTCGACCAGCTCTCGGAACCGGCCCAACGCCTCGTTCAGGCGATCGAGGCCGGGGCCGGCCAACGTCTCACCCGTGGTCTCGCCGTTGGCCGCCAGCCGGGTTCCGCCCAGCAGGGTGTCGACACCGAGACGGACCCGCTCGGTGCCGTCGGTCAGCAGGATCTTGGCCGTTACCGAACCGATGTCGACCGCCGCCCGCCAGGTCATGGCCGAGCCCCGTCTCCGCCCTGGGCCGCCGGCGGCTCACTGGCGGGGCCGGGCTGGGCCGGATCGAAGTCGTGGCCCGAGGCGGCCAGACGGTCGGCCACCCAGCGACCCACCGGGTCGTCGGCCCCCATGAGGTGGTTGGCGTAGTGGGCGTGCAGGCACTTGACCCCCACCCGGGTGCCCCCCACCCCACCGTGGGGCCGGGGCCCGGCGTGGTCGGGCCCGATGAGGGCGTCGCGCGCGACCCCGTAGCGACGGTGGGTTGCGGCCAGTTCGGCCGGGTCGATCTCGGCCTCGGCCTGGTTCACTCCGCCGCCCGACTCGATCCGCCCCACGGCGCGCACCAGCGCCGGATCGAGCAACCAGAACCGGGTGGGCATGGGTTCGCCCGAGGGCAGCAGGGGATCGTTGACGAGGATCACCGGTGAGCCGTCGAAGCGGCGCAGGCCCACGATGTAGTCGCCCTTCGGTTGACGCCCGAGGAGCCGGACCACCAGCTCCCGCTCGACGTCAGCCGGCAGCGTGACGGCCACCACCGACCGGCTCGCCCGGGTCAGCCCCGACCCAGCAGCCAGTAGAGAACGGCGATCACCAGAGCCGCCCCGCCCACCGCCGGGAGCATCCGCTTGGCCACGGTGCCGCCCGACACGGCCAGCAGATCCACCGGCTCGGCCTCGGGGGCTTCGATCTTGCGCACCGTGGGCCGCTCGGTGGGAGCAGCCGCCGCCGACGAGGGGGCCGACGACGACGGTGCCGACGCAGCGGGGGCGCTGGCCGGAGCCGGCTCAGCCTCGGCCACCGGGGCCTCAGCCGGGGCCCCGGTGGCGGCGCTCTCGGCCGCCGGGGCGTCAGCCGGAGCCGCTTCGGCGGCAGCCGACGGGGCGCCCTCGTTCTCCAGCTTCTGGCGCAGGTTGTCGGTGAACTGGCCCAGGATCTTCTTCGACACGTCCTCGATGGCGCCCCGGCCGAAGCTGGCGATCTTGCCCGACAGGCCGAGGTCGGTGTGGATCTTCACGTTGGTCTGGGTGTCGCCCACCGGCTCCATGCTGGCCGTGATCATGGCGTTGGCGTTGCCCTGGCGAGGGTCGCGGCCCTCGGCCTTGAGCCGGGCCACCTTAGCGGTGGCGTCCTGCTCCACGAACGAGGCTTTGCCCTTGTACTGGGCCGTGATGGGGCCCACCTTGACCTTGACGATCCCCCGGTACTCGTCACCCTCGATCTCCTGGAGCTGGGCCCCTGGCATGCAGGGCGCGATGAACTCGAGATCGTTCAGGATCTTCCACGTGTCTTCGACCCCCCGATCGATCACGAATTCGTTGGTCAGCTCCATAGCCGGAGGTCCTCCAAAGTGTCAATGTCCGCAGGGTTTCCCCTGCACGGTATCTCAGAAACAAGCTCGGGTCGCCGCTGCATGAGCGTGCGGGCGCCGGCGTCACCGTCGGTTGGCAGCTCGGCCCACACCGAGGCGGCCAGCTTCACCGGCGGACGCCGCTCCCCGTCGAAGGTGGCGGTGACGATGGGGCCGGCCGACGCCCCGACGCTGCGCCAGGCCGACGCCGGCACCAGGGGCTGGTCGCCCAGGCCGACCACGACGGCGCCGTGGCCGGCGGCCTCGGCCGCCGCCACGGCCGCCTGGAGCGAGCTCGACTGCCCGCTGGCCCAGGCCGGGTTGTGGACCTCGGTGACACCGGGCGGCAGGAGATCGGTCAGGTCGACGGCGCCAGTGACCACGAACACCTGGTTGAATCCGACCTCCAGCACGGTGTCGAGCACCCAGGCCACCACCGGACGGCCTCGAAAGTCGGCGCGCAGCTTGTGGCCGGCTGTGCCGGCATCGCCGTCGCCGTCACGGAACCGCGAGCCAGCGCCGGCGGCCAGTACCACACCAGCTACGGTGATGGTCACGTATGGATGGCCCCGCTGGTGTCCCGCAGCGACGGGGCCAGGCGGCCCGAACGCAGAGCGATGATCTCGGCGCAGATGGAGATGGCCGTCTCCTCCGGCGTGCGGGCCCCGATGTCGAGCCCGATGGGGGCCAGCACCCGGGCCAGTTCATCGTCGCTGACACCCTCGGCCCGCAGCCGCTCGTTGCGGTCGTCGGTGGTGCGCCGGGACCCCATGGCCCCGATGTAGCCGGCGGCGGTCTTGAGCGCTCCGATCACGGCCGGAACGTCGAACTTGGGGTCGTGGGTCAGCACGCAGATGGCGTCGCGGGGGCCCAGGCCGGGACCCATCTTCTCCAGTAGGCGGTGGGGCCAGTCGACCACCACCTCGTCGGCGTAGGGGAACCGCTGGGTAGTGGCGAACACGGGCCGGGCGTCGCACACGGTCACCCGGTAACCGAGCACCTTGCCCACCCGGCTGAGCGCAGCGGTGAAGTCGACCGCGCCGAATATCAACATCTGGGGCGGAGGGGCGAACGACTCCAGGAAGACCATCACCTCGTCCTGGCGGGCCTCGCCGTTGGGGCCGTAGTGGCGCACGCCGGAGGTGCCGGCGGCCAGCTCACCGATCAGGTCCCGCACGACAACCCGGTCGAGATCGGGGTTGCCCAGCGTGCCGGAGCTCGAATGGCTCCCGTCGGCCGCCGGCTCCACCAGGAGCTTGGCCCCGGTGCCCGGGCCCTGCACCACGGTGGCCAGAGCGATCGGCGCCTCGGAGCCGATGGCCTGGCGGAGGCGGGTGAACAGGGAGTCGTCGTCGGCCACGGCTACCAGTCCAGCGGTTCGAGGAACAGGTGGATGGTGCCGCCGCAGGTGAGGCCCACGGCGAACGCCTCGTCGTCGCTGTAGCCGAACGTGACCATCTTGCGGGAGCCGTCGGCGATCACCTGGAGGGCCTCGGTGACCACGGCCCCCTCCACGCAGCCGCCCGACACCGAGCCGGCCACCTCACCGTCTTCGGTGACGGCCATGGCCGCTCCGGGCAGGCGGGGGCCAGAACCCTCGACGTCGACCACCCGGGCCAGGGCCACCCGCTTGCCCTGCCGTTTCCAGCGGTCGAGATCAGCCAGTATCTCCTTCATAGCTTCCCAGGATAGGCCACCTGACCAGGGCTGAGCCCAGCCGAACGTCACATCGTGACTATCTCTCCGATCTGTGGCGCGAGCGCGCAAGATCCAGCACCAGGGGCCACAGTTCCCGGGCAAAAACCGGACGGCACCGTCGGCCCCCTAACGGAGGCCGAGCGGTGCCGCTCGTCACAGATCGGAACCCGGTAGGGGCCTCGCTCAGTTGATGCCGGCGGCCTGGAGGGCCCGGCGGGTGAGCACCCGGGCCAGGTGCTGGCGGTACTCGACGCTGGCGTTCAGGTCGCTCGACGGCTCCATGCCCTCGGCCGCCTGGGCGGCGGCGGTGGCGGCGTCGGCCCCGGAGGCCAGGGCCTCCTCCACCGCCGTGGCCCGCACCGGCGTGGGGTGCATGTTGACCAGGGCCACCTGGGTGCCGTTGCTGCTGGCCTGCACCGAGACACCGACGATGGCCCAGTCCTGGGCCCGGCGATTGAACTTCTGGAAGTTCCAGCCGGCGCCCGTGTACTTGGGCACCCGGATCTCGGTGATCATCTCGGTGGGCTCCAGCGACGACTCGAGGAAGCCGGAGAACAGGTCGGGCCCGGTGATCTCACGCTGGCCGTTGGGGCCCGAAACCACAACGGTGGCCCCGGTGGCCAGGAAGACCGACGGGTGGTCGGCCGCGGTATCGGCGTGGGCCAGGGCCCCGCCGAGGGTGCCCCGGTGACGCACCTGGGGGTCGCCCACCTGACCGGTGGCGGCCGCCAGCAGCGGCACATGCTGGCGTACGAGGTCGCTGATCTCGATGTCGCGGTGGCGGGTGAGGGCGCCGATGGCCACATGGTCGCCGCCGTCGCGGATGTACGACAGGTCGGTGATCCGGCCGATGTCGACCACCACCGCCGGGGCGGCCAGGCGCAGCTTCATCATCGGCAGCAGGGAGTGACCGCCGGCCATCAGCTTGGCCTCGTCGCCGTGCTCGGCCAGGGCGGCCAGGGCTTCGGCGGCGGAGGTGGCCCGGACGTAGTCGAATGCGACGGGGATCACTTGCCACCTCCGGCGGCGCTCAGGACGGCCTTGACGATGTTGTGGTAGCCCGTGCAGCGGCACAGGTTGCCTTCGAGCCCCTCCCGGACCTCGGCCTCGGTGGGGTTGGGGTTCTCGTCGAGCAGCGACACCGACGCCATCACCATGCCCGGCGTGCAGTAGCCGCACTGGAGGGCGTGGCACTCCATGAACGCCTGCTGCATCGGGTGGAGCTGCTCGCCGTCGGCCAGGCCCTCGATGGTGGTGAGCTGCTGCCCGTCGGCCTGCACCGCCAGCACGGTGCACGACTTCACGGCCTCACCGTTGAGGTGGATGGTGCAGGCGCCGCACGACGAGGTGTCGCAGCCGATGTTCGTACCGGTGAGCCCAACGACGTCACGGATGAAGTGGACGAGCAGCGTCCTCGGCTCGACGTCAGCCGAGTGGCTGACCCCGTTGATCTCAACGGCTATCTCCACGTGGATTCCCTTTCTGTGATCTTCAGCCGGGATTGTTACACGGATCCGGGCCCGTCTCACCTTCCAACACGACAAAACGGACCCCGAACGCCCTGGTCCGGAGAAAATTCTGGATATGTCGCGACTAAGCGGCCGGGGTCGGCGTCGGGAAGGGTAGTGCGAACCCACGGGCGACGTAGGGTCCGCCACAGAAAAGCCGTCCGTATCCCTCCCGGACGGCTTCCGACCTGGTGCTGCCGAAACCCCTCCGCAGACGGCACCGGGGGTTCCCGATCCGGGCGACGTCCGGCGGTTGGCGGCAAGCAGAGTACGCCGTCAGCCGCCGGGCCGGAGGGACGAGCGATGACGATGAGCGTCAGGGTGTGGCGGCGCCGGCCGGCGCCGCTCCGGCGCCGTTGGCGGCGGCATCGGCCGGCACCAGGCGGTAGCTCTCCTCGCCCGGATACACGAGGTCGTAGTCCTGGCGGGCCAGACGCTCCACCTCGGCGTCGGTCTGAAGCAGATCGTGGCGGGCCTTGAGGTCGGCCACTTCCTCCTCCACCTGGGCCAGCTCGGCCCGCGACTGGTTGAGACTCTGACGCTGTGTCCACCACGTGCGGGCGGGTAGCACAGCCAGGCCGGCCAGCACGACGACGGCCAGCGCCAGCACCACGGCCACCGGGCCGAGCTCGCGCACCAGCTCGAAGCGGCGCCGCTCAGGCACCGACAGGGCCGGCACGGTGGGCGAAGACGGGCCCAGCGTGGGCCGACCGTCGCCCCGGGGCGGGGTGAGGCGGGCCCGGGCCGGGCGGGTGCCCAGCTTGCCCTCGGGCACCGCGGGGCGCGACCGACCGCCGTTGGCGCCGCCGGTGGATCGCCCCGACATCACTCGGCCCCGGGTGGAGTGGCCCGCCGGAAGGCGGCCAGGCCGGGGTATCGGGCCCCGTCGCCCAGGTCCGATTCGATGCGCAGCAATTGATTGTACTTCGCCACCCGATCGCTACGAGCCGGGGCTCCGGTCTTGATCTGGCCACAGTTGGTGGCCACCGCCAGGTCGCTGATCGTGGTGTCCTCGGTCTCGCCAGACCGGTGTGACATGACAGCACTATAGCCGTTCGTGGCGGCGAGGCGAACCGCCTCCAGCGTCTCGGTGAGCGACCCGATCTGGTTGACCTTCACCAGGATGGCGTTGGCCACACCGGCGCTGATGCCGCGGGCCAGCCGCTCGGTGTTGGTGACGAACAGGTCGTCGCCCACGAGCTGGCACCGGCCACCGAGCGAGGCGGTGTGCACGGCCCAGCCGTCCCAATCCTCCTCGGCCATGCCGTCCTCGATCGAGACGATCGGGTACCGGTCGACCAGATCGGCCAGCATCTCGGCCATACCCTGCGACGAAAGCATCCGGCCTTCACCAGCCAGGTTGTAGGCGCCGTCGCGGTAGAACTCGGTGGAGGCGACGTCCATGGCCAGGGCGATGTCGGTGCCCGGGGTGAGCCCGGCCCGCTCCATGGCCTCGGCCAGCAGGGCCAGGGCTTCCTCGTTGGACGCCAGGTTGGGAGCGAACCCGCCCTCGTCGCCGATGGCGGTGGAGAGGTTCCGCTCGTGCAGGACCTTGGCCAGGCTGTGGTAGGTCTCGACCCCCCAGCGCAGCGCCTCGGAGAACGACGACGCCCCCACCGGGACGATCATGAACTCCTGGAAGTCGATGTTGTTGTCGGCGTGCTCTCCCCCGTTGAGCACGTTCATCATCGGCACCGGCAGCACGTGGGCGTTGGCCCCACCGACGTAGCGGTAGAGGGGGATCTGCAGATCCTCGGCCGCCGCCCGGGCCACGGCCAGGCTGGCCCCGAGGATGGCGTTGGCCCCGATGCGGCCCTTGTTGGGGGTGCCGTCGAGGTCGATCAGGATCTGGTCGACCAGGCGCTGGTCGTAGGCGTCGGCTCCGAACAGGGCCTCGGCGATGGCGGTGTTGACGTGGCCCACGGCGGTGAGCACACCCTTGCCGTTGTAACGGTCGCCCCCGTCGCGCAGCTCCACCGCCTCGAACTGCCCGGTCGAGGCACCGGAGGGCACGAGAGCCCGCCCCATCGCACCGGAGGCCAGGACGACCTCGACCTCGACCGTGGGATTGCCCCGGGAGTCGAGCACCTCTCGGCCCAGGATGTGTTCGATCACGCTCACGCTTGGTGTTCCTCCCGTCGCTGGCGGTGAGATGCTACCAGCGGGCTCGCTCCGACCCCGCCACGACAACCGGTGATTTCCCCCCTTGTTCCCCCTGTCACACCGACGCCACCCTCCACCGGGCGACCGCTCACGGTCGCATCCCGTTACTCGATGAACTTCCAGGGCCTCCGCGTGGCACGATGGAGCGGTCGGAACACCCGTCTCCGTCGCGTCGAACCCGTAGGGGACGTTGTCCAACGTTCGATAGGTTCAGTCCTGGGAGCGGGTAATCGGAGGGATTGCACAGCGTGGGTGAGGTGGAGGAAGACCAGGGTGCCGTCGTCGGAGCCGGCAACGGGGCGGTCGTTCGCGCCGGCCGCCTGACGATCGTGATCGGACCGGCCTCGGGCCCGTTCCCCCCCGACAGCCCCGTGCCCACCGCGGCGCTGGCCGCCGCTGACCGCCTGAACCGGGAGGAGGCCTGGGACTTCGACCGGGTGGCTTCCGCCCTGCACCAGCTCGTGATCGAGTTCGACCCCCAGGGCGTGGCCGCCCTGCTCGACAGCGGCCCCGAGCCCATGATCTTCCTGTTCGACCGGGCCGACGCTCTGGAGCGCGGCCCCGGCTCCGGGCCCAACAGCCAGCGCCGGCACTCGGCCAGCGGCCGGGCCGGCTGGACCACCGAGGTGGTCATGGGGCCGGTGGTCCACCTGAGCCTGCGGGAGGCCCCAGCCGCGCCGAGCTGGGCCCGGCTCCGGTCCGGCCTCGTCGCCGGCGCCTCGATCACGGTCACCCTGCAGCGTCCCGAGGAGTCGAGCGGCGGGGGCACCGCTGCCCGGGCCAAGGCGGCCGAGACGATGCCGGTGGCCGACGTGGCCCCGCCTCCCCCCGAGTCGGCGCCTCAATCGGCGCCGCTATCGGCGCCGGTGCCCACCCCGTCGCCAGCCCCGTCGCCAGGCCCGTCGACGATGCCGGCTCGGGTCGACGCCCCGGCAGCCGATGCCGGCGCCGAGCGGCCCCGATCAGACGGGCCCCCTCCCCCGCCCCCGGGCGGCGCTCCTCCTCTACCGTCCCGACTCGGGCCCCCACCGGGCACCGAACCGGCGCCGTCGCGGCTGGGCCCGCCCCCGGGAGCCCGCCCGGCCGCGGTGCCGGATTTCGACCCGGAGAAGACCTCGGTCCTGCCTGCCGGCGGGTACCGCCCGGCCGCCGATCTCCCACCCCCCGGTCCGGGGCCCGCGGCGACGGCTGGGCCCTCGGCCAACAGCGCCGACAACGGCCCGCTGGTCGCCGCCCCGCGCCCCAACGGCATCGACCACACTCCGTCCACCCCGGCGGCATCGGGCCCCAACGGCTCGGCCGGCGGAGTGAACGGTTCCCTCGCCCTCGCTGGGCCCCCGGGCGACTTCGCCGGGCCGCCGCCCTCCGGTGAACGGGCTCCGGCCGCCGCCAGCGGCGCCCCCGTGCCCTCCGAGAGCGGCCGGGTGTCCCGCCTGGGTGCCGACCTCGATGGCCCCGGCCGGGCCGGCGAACTGCGGGAGGCGCCGTCGCCCGCTCCTGCCGACCTGTACGATCCCGACACCGCCGAGCTCGAGCAGCCCCTCTCGATGGAGGACATGCAGGTCACGGTCGTCATCGACCCGTCGACCATCGGCGGCACGAGGTTCGGCAACGAGCCGGCTCCCGAGGCCCCACCCCGTCACGACGCCGAACCGTTCCTCGGCGCCCCGCCCCCGCCGCCCGGGCCTGGACCGTCGGCCGAGCGAGCCGACAGCCCACCGCCACCGCCGCCCGGCGCCGGTCCGACCTCAGCCCCCCCGCCCGGGGTTCCGGCCGACGAGATGCCGCCGCTGCCGCCCCCGGGAGCGGGGGCCCTCACCCCTCCTGCTCCCTCGCCGTTCCCACCGCCGCCTGGCACCGGGCCGAACGGCGCGGCGTCGGCCCCCTCACCATCCTTCGGCCCACCCCCCAGCATCGCCGATCCTCCGCCCCCGCCACCCGACTTGGGCCCGCCCCCGGCAGCAGGCCCCGCCCCGACCGGCGAGATCCCGTTGCCCCCTCCGTCGTCCGAACCTGCACCCGGCGCCGACCCGGGCCCACCGGCGCCGTTCGGGTCTCCCGCCGGTGCAGCCGAC